>JANNWZ010000143.1:0-13864 GCA_031409295.1 Mariniblastus sp. | reverse complement strand
TCGATTGCGACCCGCGCCATTCGTGCGCTCAGTGCAGTAATTTGGATTCCCCGCGCATTGACTGTCGGCGGCGAGGTGATTCGACTATTTGATCCTTCGGTCCATGAAGCGGCTCCCCTGCCGCAATCAAACAGTATCACGATGGATATGGATGTGGATGAACGCTGGATTCGCATCAAGCGGCCAACCATCGTCGTCGGTGGTGAGCTGGAATTGAAGCACCTGGATGCGACTCTCAATCCCGTGACTGGAATTATCGAAGCGCCGATTCACTTGAAGAGCAATTGCGGCTGTCTGGTGGTTGACGATTTTGGGCGACAGAAAATTTCTACGACTGAATTGTTAAACCGCTGGATTGTGCCGATGGAATCCGGACAGGACTTTATCAACTTGCCATCGGGACGTCAGGTGGCGCTCCCGTTTGAGCAACTGTTGATTTTTTCGACGAACCTGGAACCGTCGAGCCTGTGCGATGAAGCGTTTTTGAGGCGGATTCCCTATAAAGTAGAAGTTTTTGACCCCACGGAGACACAGTTTCGCGAGTTGTTCGATTTGAAACTGGGGGCCATGGGTTTCCGCGTCGAAACCGGTGTCATCGATCGCTTGATCGAGTATCACTACAAAAGAGTTGGCCGACCTTTTCGCTTCTGCCATGTGTTGGACCTGCTCAATCAAGCTAAGGATTTTTGCGAGTTCCATCGCCAGCCATTGGTGTTCAAGAAAGATATCGCCGAACTGGCGGTTCTAAACTATTTCTCGGGCATGCAAGGCCAACTCAACGTCTAACGGCAAGTTGCCAATGGTCCCTCCGCCGAATTGGATGGATAGTTCGGAGTCCGGCTGTTGGTGGACGATCTCGTTGCGGCTATTTGTGTCCGATCAGTGACATAAACTCGGCACGAGTCGATTGATTGGTTTTGAAATCCCCGCGCAAGGCGCTGGTCACTGTTGTGCTGCCTGGTTTGCGGACACCCCGAATGGTCATGCAGGAATGCTCGGCGCAAACCACGACCGCGACTCCGGACGTCGACAAATGTTCGTCGACCATTTCAGCGATGGACTGGGTCATCCGCTCCTGAACTTGGGGTTGCCGGGAAATCTCTTCGACCACCCGCGCGATCTTGCTTAACCCAGTCACTTTGCCATTGGGGATGTAAGCGACATGAGCAACGCCCGAAAAGGGTAACAAATGATGCTCGCACATGCTGGTAAATGCAATGTCGCGAATCAACACCATTTCGTCATAGACTTCGGGAAACGTCACGGCCAGATGTCGCGATGGATCGAGTCGCAAACCGGCAAACATCTCCGCGTACATGGCCGCCACGCGACGGGGGGTTTCCACGAGCCCTTCGCGGTCAGGGTTTTCGCCAACGGCTATTAGTATGTTCCGAACGGCGGCCTGGATTGCAGCTAAATCGACTGGCATTTTGGTGTTTCTAGTGATCGCGTTCACGGCGTCTCCGAGGTTAATTGAGGGAGGCTGCCTTGTTTGTTCTATCGTCTCATTTTCGAACGATTAAGACAACCTTACGTGTCGTACCGCAGAAGAAAATCGAAGATAACAGTAACCGAAAAGCCGGCGGAATGCCAAACATTATTTGCTGACTCGAAAACTGCGATGTCCGTGGAAAGTCCGGCCATGCATGTCAGTGGTTCGAACGCGTAGCAAGTGAGTTCCCGGGGGCAAATCCGGCGGCAATTTTCCGAACCAAAGATGGCTGGAACCCTTTGGTTGGGACATTTTGGGTTCGATCGGAGGACTCAATTTTTGTTCGTATTCAAACAGTTCGACCAGGCTCGGATCAAGGGCGACCTTTTTTGTTAAAGGAACCCAATCGGCTGCGTCGTTGATGGCCATTTCAACCGAGGATTTGGCGGACCCGTTATAAACGTTCACTGAGACTTCCGTCTCGCCTGTCTGGCCCACTGCGATTTCCGGCGCGACGTGAATTCGCATTTGCTCGCTGGCCGGCCGCCCAGCTGCTTTATAATCCAAACGATATTGCTCCCCATCAAACGTCATGATGGAATAGCCATTGGGGCCTCCATCGGCCATCATCGTATGCGGAATCCCTCGATCATCTTTCAAGCCCGACCACCAGCTTCCCGAGACGGTAACATTCACAATGTGGTGGTGCGGTTCACGGCCGTTGAAGCCCTCGGCAGGACCGAGAAATAAATGTTGATGATCGTGGGTGTGTCCAGCAATGGAAATGCACAACGGACGTGTTTCGATCAGTTTAAACAGTTCGAGTTTGTCATGGGCGCTAATGATTGGAATGTGCATCATCAGCACCACCATTTGTGATGCCGGAATCCGTGCCAAATCGTTTTTGAGAAACTCTAATTGTTCAGCGCCAAAGCCCGCTATAAAGTGTCGCTGCGGAATTTTCTCGGTTGGTTCTTCCCAATCAATATTATCCAGCACGACAAAGTGGACTTGCCCGTAATCGTAAGAATAATACGACGGACCATAGACCCGTTCATAAGTTTCATTAATGTGTTTGCGATCAGGTGAATCGTAATTGATGTCATGATTGCCAATGACGTTGTACCAGGGGATCCCAATCAGGGCGACGGTCTGGTTCAACGTCTCAAACGTGTCGAGGTTGTCAAAAGCCAGATCGCCTAACGAAACTCCAAAGGCACTCTTGGTCGGATTGCCAATCAACTCACTAATGACATCGTGACTGATGTAATCGACCTCGACGTTGTTTCGCGGCTGTGGGTCACCGAACAGAATCACGCGGAATTCGTCCGGTTCACTTTGTTGATAGAGTGGGAAATCAATCGACTGCGGCAACGGGCCCGTCGGCGATGAGCCGGGAAATTTGAGTTGGGGTGATCCATTCGGTTTATGAATGTAAAAAAATTTGGGCAGATTTTGGTCATTCAAGGCCGTGCGGAATCCCGTCGGCTTGATCACGAACAGAACAGCGTCCTCTGGCAAAGGCAACTCATACCGCCCATTAACATCGGTGGAGGCAATTTCGGTTCCGTTGGAGACCTTAATACCCGCGGCGGCTTGATCGACTGGCCCGAATTTTCCATCACCATCCAGATCGAGAAAAACGGTGCCTCGCGCCAATGGAATAGTGTTGGCCGAAGTATCCGCGCCTGAATCGGGTGTACTGATTGCCGGGACCACTTTGGATTGGGTTGTCGGATTGGTCGAAGTGGTTTGAGCGGCAGAATCCGAGGCCGACCATAACAGCGTGATACCTAGCGACACCGTCGTGCTGCAAATCAACTTCATCTTGCAAGTCTCCTGAATTCTCTCATGGATTTTAATAGCGCGACACGATCAGAGAAACATTGTAGCACGGAACCGATGGACTCGTGGTTTAGCCCGTGGGCGGTTTTAGTACAATTCGCCACCCAACGAGTTCCGCATGTTTTCGCCGGTTGGAAAACATCGGGCGACAATCTTGTCAGCGACTGGGGTTAGGTTTAAGATACCGACAAAATTCCGCGATCCTCGCGAATCCTCTATGCGAACATTTTACACCCCGATTTTGTGCTCATGGAATTCAACGAAGCTGAACTTGAAGCGTACCTGGATGAGTCGCTTGACCCGGCCCGCGCGGCGGAGTTGGAGCATGCCGTTCGACAAGACCCGTTGCTGTTGAAACGATTATCACAGATTAACGGTCGTCGCGACGCAGGCATGCATACGTTGGGCGAAATTTGGCGGCGGCATCAGATTGGCGTCCCGGCGCCCAACGAAATGCGGGATTATCTGGCGGGCCAATTATCGGTGGATGAATCGAACTACATTGAGTTTCGTATCAAAGAACTGAAATGCCCGTTTACGATTGCGATGCAACAAGATTTGAAATCACAGCAAGTTGAAAGCGATGAACTTTCGAGGTCTCGGCGGGACAAGTTTTACGAGAAGAGCGCCGGATTGTTACGTAAGAAAAAGAAATGAATGACTGCCGTTGTTCGGATTCGAATCACCGAACCGTGATTTCAACTGGCGCAGTTATTTTCGATTTCCCCCTTCGGGACCAATCGATTTTGCGGACAGCGATTTGGCGTCGATGATGCGACTGAATTGCCCGTTGGTAACGGCATATTGAAATCCAGCGCTGGTTCCGGCGGCGCCGAACTCGCCGGCTTTATTGAGCGCAATAAAATTGATCTCCAATTCTTCCAATCCTTTGGGGTCGGTCTCGGCAATTCGCCGGATGGCCATTTCGCAGGCTTCCGTGGGGCCGGCTCCATTGCGCATCATTTCCACCACCAGGAACGAGCCGCAATGGCGCATGACGTTTTCACCCAACCCGGTCGCCCCGGCGGCACCAATCGCGTTGTCGACATAGAGTCCGCCGCCGATAATGGGTGAGTCACCGACGCGTCCCGGGATTTTGTAACCCCAGCCACTCGTTGAGCAGCCCCCGAATAGATTGCCCTGTTCGTCAAGGCCGAGCATGGCAATCGTATCGTGGTGATCCGGATCGATCTGCGGTGCGGCATCTGGCACGGCGGGACGAGACGCCTTCCATTGCTCCCAGGCCAATCGCTGTTGTTCCGTGAGTAGATTTGTTTTTTCAAACCCCTGTTCAATAGCAAAGTTATAGGCTCCCTCCCCGACCAACATGACGTGGGGAGTCTTTTCCATCACAGCACGTGCGACAGAAATCGGATGCAAGATGTTTTGTACGCCCGCAACCGATCCGGCCTGATGATTCGGTCCGGACATGATGCACGCATCCAATTCGACCGCGCCGGCAGCATTAGGAATTCCGCCGATTCCCACGGACGCGTTGGAAGCATCGGACTCGGTGACCCAAATGCCGCGCTCGATCGCATCCAACATGGAACCTGTTTCGCCAAAAATTTTCAGCGCCGCTTCGCACGCTTGCTTGCCAAAGGGCCATGTCGCGACGAAAGTCGTTTGCGCTGGAAGAGAACTGCGATCAGGCAACCTGGTTGGACGATTGGCCGATGCCTGATTACCGAGACCGGTAACGAACGCACCAGTCGCGGCAACCGCTGCGGTTTGGCCGATGAATTTGCGACGGTTGAGATTCATGAGGTAATCCGTTTAACAGGGAAGGTTTCGCTGAGCAGGGAACTCCGTTGGTTCACCTGCGATCGACAGGAGGTATTTTGGCACGGATTCCTTCGCGAAAGTAACATCACAGAGTAACCGCCTGCTAATTGTGTTTCATCAAGAAACGCAGGCGGCTTCCAGACCATAGGCCGCAAGTGTTTTTCGCAGGAATTCCAGTTGCGATTTGTTCAACGGTGTCATCGGCAACCGAAGTTCACCGGTGTCGCGTCCCAGTTCGTGCAGGGCTGCTTTCAAGGGAATCGGATTGGTGGCCAACCCTAACAGGTCCCGACAGAGTGGAAACAATTTGTGGTGCCAACGTTGAGCCGATTCAATATCGCCACTTTGGAATGCTTGAACCAAGGCGATCATATCATGAGGAACAATGTTCCCGACGACGGACACCACACCCTCTCCGCCGATTGATAGTATCGGCAATGTCAGACTATCGTCGCCGCTGAGGACGGTGAGGTCGGTCATGGCGATAATCTGAGACGCCTGATCGAGCGATCCGGTGGCCTCTTTGACCATAGTTACGTTGCGGAATTCGCCGATCCGCGCAATCGTTTCGGGTTCAATATTTTTCCCCGTCCGTCCTGGGATGTTGTACACGCAGATCGGCACATCAACCGCTTCCGAAATTGCCTTGTAATGTTGATAAAAACCTTCCTGGGTTGGTTTGTTATAATAGGGGGCGACCTGCAACGAGGCATCGGCCCCTTCTTTGGCCGCCCACTCGGTCAAGCTGATCGCCTCGGAGGTGCTGTTCGAGCCGGTGCCAGCCATAACTTTGATCCGCCCGGCCGTCAGTTGGATCGCTTCGGAAATGACTCGTTCGTGTTCCGGGTGCGAAAGCGTTGGTGACTCGCCGGTGGTACCGCAAGGGACAATGCAGTTGGTGCCAGCCGCGATTTGGAATTCAATCTGTTGCTTTAGCGTCTCCAAATCGAGCTTGCCCCCGACAAACGGGGTGACGATGGCGACCGACAATCCTGCAAAATCTGAGCCTTTTCGTGGCATGGGAAGCTCCTGACAACTGGTACGTGAATTTTTATTGGCAACTCAATCATGATACGGATTTTGGCTGGTGGTTGCCAGTATCCGATGGCCCAAGCGGACCAGCGAGTCAATTTTCGATCACTTTGGAATCAACGGAGGCAGCGAGGGCCCAAAAATCAATGGTTCAGGCTACACAAATCTTTCATCTCGCGAACGGCTGTTTGCATTCCGACAAAAATCGCCCGCGCAATGATACTGTGTCCAATATTCAACTCTTCCAGCTGGGGAATTTGTGCTACGCGCGTGACGTTGGTGTAGGTCAGTCCATGGCCCGCGTGCAAGTGTAGACCAAGTTTGACCGTGAGACTGCAGGCGCTGGTCAACAAGTTCAGTTGGCGGTCACGTTCCTGCTGGTTGGTCGCGTTCGCGTAACAACCGGTGTGCAGTTCGACCGCATCAGCTCCGAGTTCTTTTGACAATGAGATCTGGCTTGGTGTCGGATCGATAAACAAGCTGACGAAAATTCCGGATCCCTGCAAGCGTTGGATCGCTTCGTGGACCCGTTGGCGATTGGCAATGATATCGAGTCCACCCTCGGTGGTGACTTCCTCACGTTTTTCGGGAACGAGGCAGACTTGATCTGGTTTCAATTGGCAAGCGATATCGAGCATTTCCGACTCGCAAGCGCATTCCAGGTTCAATTTGATTTTGACGGTTTCTTTGAGAACACGAATATCGCGATCTTGAATGTGTCGTCGATCTTCACGAAGATGTACCGTAATTTGATCGGCACCTCCCAGTTCGGCCATGGCCGCGGCCCACACGGGATCGGGTTCATTCGCGCGGCGCGCCTGTCGGACGGTAGCGACATGGTCAATGTTGACACCTAGTTTGGGCATATTCGATTGGCCTTGTTGGGGAGAGATTGAGGTGGTTGGCGGTCGCACAGTGCAGGGATCTTGGCTCGCCTCCGGCTGGCAAATTAACAGTCAGACCGGTGAGGGTTCAGCCTGTTGACTCCGAGGTGACTCTTACGCCTTGATTGTCAGCTTGGGTAATGATGATTTCAAACTTCTCGCCGAAACGCGCGTTAATTTGTTTGCTAACCTCGTCGGCATGGTCGGAGTTGGCAGCGATCGCGAACACTGCAGGACCCCACGATGTTTGGCCCACCGCCGGCAGGCCGAACTCACGGATGGAAGTTACCAAATCGGAGACTGCCGCACCATTGTAGGGTCCTCCTTGGACAGATTGGAAATACATTCCGCTGGTACGTCCGAACTGGTAGACAGCCTTGGCGAATTGATCGTAGTCACATGTCAATACAGCGGGAATAATCTGGTCCCGTACCAGTTCGATCAGGTATTCTCGTTGGATCGTTGTCGAGTCAGGAAGCTGGCCAAAGGCGGCTGATTCCATGGAACCAGACATTCCGGTGCAGTCCCGTTGAATGGCAATCAACACTGGCCATTGAGTGGGAAAGTCGGTTCGAAAATCCAGTGGAGCAATCAAATCAGCTGGTGATTTGCCGCGATCTACCAAGAATCCGCCTTCAAAAAATCCATAGCTTCCAATAGCCGATCGCTTCCCGCGGCCGACAGTTGTGGCAAGTTCGACGGGGCCGGGCAACGGCACCTGCAAATACTTGGCGATCGCGACAGCGACGCACAAGGCTAGTTGCGTACCAGAACCAAGCCCGCAATGACGAGGAGCTTGCGATTGGATGATTACTTCGATCGGCAGATCGTCGATTGACTCAACTGTTTGGGGTACCAATGGACTGGAAATAATATCGGTCCGCCGGGCGACAAACCAGTTCTCTATCGCGACTCGACAGACATCGGCGGACGACCCGCGGATTGTCAAATTTGCCGCGTGTCTGACCTGCACCGTGGTGCGCGGAGATTGAACCATTAATCCAATTCCGCCATATTCCCATTCGACTTGTTGCCCAACCGAAAACAAACCAAAGTGTAATCGGCTCGGGGCAGAGAGAGTGATCGATCGCATGAAATACTAACAAAGCGGGGAAGATAAATTACTGTTGGTGGGTCGCCACGAATTCCTGCAACAATTGGAAAGCGGCATGTTCTTGCGGGCCACCCGTTTTGTCCACGATCATAGCGTATCGTTGGAATTGTTCACGAACTTCGTCAAAGGGCAGGAAATTCAATCGCGTTGCCAGGATTGCAGCCTCCAAGACGGCGTGTTTGGCCCGGTTAAAGCCCACGAAATCTCGGTGCCGATGCTGATGCAAGGTTTGGCAATTCAGGCCAATTCGCGGACCGCTGTTGTCGATGAAATCGACTTTGAATTCATACCAACGACAGGCTGTGGCAATGGCAGCCACATCCACGACACGACCAGGCACCAAGGGAGGTAACTCCAGCAATGCGCCAATCGCTGCTCGGGCAATTAAATCGACATCATCGGTGATGTGTAAAATTCCTTCTCGTGTCCGTTTCAGATTCAAATAGGTCGTGGAGGTGTCGAACGGCCTTAACTCGAATCGCGACTCGTCAACGGAGACTGTCGCTCCCATGGGCGACACATTGATCGATCCGTCGATGTTCCGGCTGGTGACAATCGTTTCCAGAATCATGATGAAACACCAACTTGTGCCGACCCGACCGGAAAAAGTGCAGTGTCCAATGCCGTGATGGGAACGCCCGCGATGGATAAAAAATTATGGAGCAACTGGTATCCCGAGTGAGTCAAGATGGACTCGGGATGGAACTGCAACCCGACGACCGGCCGCGAATGGTGTTCCACCGCCATAATCATAAAATCCTCTGTGCGCGCAGTGACCGCCAAACATTTTGGCAGGCTTGTTTTCTCCGCGATCAAAGAATGGTACCTCCCCGCGGCAAACGGCGACGGCACGTCGCGAAACATGGGTGATCCGGAATGAATCAGCCGACTTTCTCGACCATGCATCGGTTGATGGGATTGAACGATAGTTCCGCCCAAGGATTGAACGATCACTTGATGACCCAGGCAAATTCCCAAGATGGGTATCGAATCGGTGAAGGTACGAACAATCTCCAGCGAGACGCCGGCTTCGTTGGGTGTGCAGGGACCTGGCGAAATAACGATCGCGTGAGGATCAAGTTGTTGGATTTCAGCCAACGAAATCGCATTGTTGCGCACTACCTGCGTCTGACAACCAAGACGCCGAATGTACCGCGCTAAATTGTGGACGAAGCTGTCGTAGTTATCGATGACTAAAATCATTCAGTGTTCAGTGCCCTAAGCATTCCCGCGGCTTTGGTCCAAGTCTCGTCGTATTCGCTGGTCGGAATGGATTGACTTACGATACCCCCACCCACGGGAATTTGCCACCAGCCACCGGCCACCGTGATAGTGCGAATCAGAATGCTGAAATCGGCATTGCCATTGAAGCCAAAATATCCGAGGGCACCACAATAGGCGCCGCGCACATTCGGTTCAAGTTCGGCAATGATTTCCATGGAACGAACTTTAGGAGCACCAGTAATCGAACCACCGGGAAACACTGATTCAATCAAATCTACCAAATCGCACTCCGGTTTCAATTTCCCCTGGACAGCCGAAACGAGGTGCAACACGCTTTGATATTGCTCCAGTTCACAAAACTGTGTGACTTCAATTGAGTCATCCGCACAGCAGCGTGACAAATCATTTCGCATCAGGTCGACGATCATCGTGTTTTCGGCCCGGTCTTTGACACTGTTTTCGAGTTCGGTTTTGGCGTGAATATCGACGAGCGGAGTTCCCGTGCGGCGGCGCGTTCCTTTTATCGGTCGCGTTTCGACAACTCGGTCGCGAACCGCGATGAATCGCTCCGGCGATGCACTCACGATTTGCAGGTGCGGGCGGGAATCTGACGATCGTTTCAAATCGAAGTAGCCACTAAAAGGGGCCGGATTGCACTGCCGCAAGCGCTCATACAGTTCAGCAGCAGGACAATTGGCGGGAAACAGCAAGCGTTGAGCCAAGTTAATTTGAAAGACGTCGCCGGCGTAAATGTAGTCGATACATTTTTGCACAGCTGCCAAGTATTGGGCAGCGGAGAAATTACTGGTTAAGCCAAGGGGGCCGGGCACCTCAAACTGATTTGCCACGGGTATCGGCGGCTGGCGGTCGCGGACCGTGGTTACCGCAGGCTCGCGATTGCGACGGGTAATTATTTTTTCGAATTGTTTGCTGCGAGCACTCGCCAATCGAGTTCGTTCCGCGACGGTCGTTGCTGGAAATCCGCTCGAAAAAATCCAACTGCGGTTTTGCTGATGATCCCATGCAATCACCACGTCATAACAACCTACGGCGAGTGCTGGTAACTGAAATTCATCGTCACCCTGGGGAGTGATCGATTCAAACGAGCGATTCAAATCGTAGCTCAACAAGCCGGCAATGCCACCTTGGAAGGGAGGCAATCCTTCGATTGTCTCGAGTTGGTAGGCTTGCAATCGATTACGAACCGGTCGCAACGGATCGGCTTGCCCGACCGGACATTCAATCCATTCAAACGGATCAGCCATCAAGAACGAATATCGCCCCAACGGTTGCGCCGCCGACGATTGGACTTGCATCGCACTGTCCAGCAACAAGCAGCCGGGCAATCGGGCGCATCGTCGAAAAGCCTCCAGAATGCTGGGTAGGGGCAAGAGTTCGTGAGCCAAAGGTTGCATGAGCTGAGTTTATTGATCGAAAAAAATCGAAAGGAATCAAAACATGGATTGCTTATTGTGTTTTGAGCCTCAACTCACGCTCATCAAAAGCAACCGCCGTACGTCGTCCTTGATGGATCGAAGTCGATGGAACGGAATGGTGCAGACTAACATCTACCAGAGGTTTTCCTAGCGTCAAGTGGTTTTTCGAGGACAATCATGAAATACCTGAAATTACGGCGTTGAAGTCCCAACAGCAGTGACAATCCGCTGGCGGCCAACTGCCTCCAGCGCCAAAGGTTCCGATCGCGCCGGAAACCGAGTTTGAGTGCGCACATCAGGGACAACGGGAGCGACTGAATCGCAGAGGGCACCAAACGACAATAGAGGTCATGTTCAGCCACTCGCTTCAAGCCAGATTTCGCCAACCAGGCATCTATGTCATGGAATTGATGGTACGCAGGAACGGCCCAATTGTGCGCCACACCATCAAAGATCGCGCGGAATAATCGCGACGTTTCGGTGAGCGGGCGCATTAAAAATCCGTCAGTGATGACTACGCGAGCACCGGGTCGCAGCACTCTGGCAACCTCGGCGATAACATCCTGCGGATGCAGACTATAGCACAGGCTCTCTATAAAAAACGCTCCATCGATACTGCGGTCTCGCCAGGGAAGTTGATGATAATCGCGGCAGTAATACTCGACTTGCTCGCCTTGTTGCATCGAACGGGCTGCCTCGACCTGTTCGGGCGAAATGTTCAGGGCGTGCCAGTGAAGTTGTGGAAAACAGCGTCCGCCGAAACGCGATACCGCCCCCACACCACATCCCAAGTCGGCGATCGCACCGGTTGAAAATTCGTCGAGTCGCAATTGCTTAAAAACCTGCCGATTCATTTCCTGCAGCATGCGACGACGATCGAATGGATTGATCCCCCAGCGCCAATAGCCGAAATGCAAATTCCCTTCGGGGCTCCACTGCCGGTAGTTGTCGAAGGTGTCGCAATAGTGCGATTGTACAGCGCGTAGATGGGGTGAGACTAAACTCGGCTCGACAGCTCGAGACGGTCTAGGACGCGAATTGACACCGGGGTTTCGGCTATATGATTCTATTTGCATCTTGTCTATTCAACTTTCGACCTGCGAACCAAACACCCCAGCGGCCAGACGACACAATATCAATATATGAAATTTTCCGCCTCCGCGACGTGAATTTAGCGCTCCGCAAACCGGCAATCATGGCCAGCCATAAGTCGGCATTCTGTGTTCGCCGTTACGTTCCAACATTCAAACGCATCAAGAACCTCAAGATTTTCTTACTGAACGGGGTGAGGCGGGTCTTATTGAATTGGTCACCCAGTTTACGGATCGAGTCGGCTTGCGTTGGATAAGGATGGATTGTCGAAGCAATCTTGGAAAGCCCAATTTTGTTGGTCATTGCCAAATTGATTTCCGAGATAAGATCGCCTGCATTCTCGGCAACGATGGTGGCACCGACGATGATATCAGTTCCTTTTTTTGTATGAACTTTGACGAAGCCTTCGGTTGTTCCCTCAAGTATCGCACGATCGACATGAGACATAGGTTGCGTGTAGGTGTCGATTGCAAGTCCATTCGCATCGGCCTCCTGGGGATAAAATCCGACGTGGGCGATTTCCGGTGATGTGTAAGTGGCCCAGGGGATCGATAAACTACTGGCTCTTTTTCTACCGAACGGTCCGAAAGCAAATAGTGAATTTTGAATTACAATGCGCGCCTGAAAATCGGCAGCATGCGTGAATTTGTATTTTGAACAAATGTCGCCCGCGGCAAAAACTCGCGGATTGGTCGTTTGCAGGTAGTCATTAACAGTCACGCCGCTGCGATCGTATTGAACCCCAATCGACTCCAGATTGAGGCCGTCGATATTAGGGGCTCGGCCGACCGCGACCAGCAATTGGTCCACGATGGATTCATAGGGCGCTCCGTGTTGATTGCCGACAATTCGAATTTGGTTGCGATCTAACAGACTGACTTTCTGATCGGCATTTCGCAAAATCAACTTCACGCCGTCCCGCACTAATTGGCTCTGCAAAATTGCTGCCGCCTCGGCATCCTCGCGTGGCAAAATGTGATCCGAGTTTTCGAACAGGTAGACGTCGCTTCCCAATCGCGCGAAAGCCTGAGCCATCTCGACGCCAATGGGTCCCGCTCCAATGATCCCGAACCGTCGAGGTAGTTCGGTTATGGAAAACAGGTTTTCGTTCGTCAAATATTTAATGCCGTCTAGTCCGGGGATCGCGGGCGCTGCGGCCCGGGCGCCCGTTGCGATCACCGCTTTTTTGAATTTCAAGTGGTTGGTTGAGCCGTCAGCTCGAGTGACCAAAATTGATTCGTGATCAACAAACTGGCCAGCGCCAAAAAACACATCGACGCCCAGTTCGGAGAATCGTTGGGCCGAGTCGGCGGGACTAATGTCGGCGCGCAAGCGACGCATGCGCTCCATGGCGGCGGCGAAATCCACGTGGTTTCCCGGCGGAATTTGGATTCCAATTTCGCTGGCGTCCCGCAGCGTCGCGGCCTTTCGCGACACGCTGATAATCGCTTTGGAAGGAACGCAACCGACATTCAGGCAGTCACCCCCCATAAGTTCACGTTCGATCAATGCCACTCGCGCGCCCAAACCCGCGGCACCTGCGGCTGTGACCAATCCAGCGGTCCCGGCTCCAATCACTACCAGCTGATACGCACCGCGCGGAGCGGGATTAACCCAGTTCCGCGGATGAACGTGCGATTCAAGTTTGGCGTTGTGTTCGTCATAGGGTTGCAGTTGGATTAGCTTGGAGTCACTTGTTGTTGGGGTCATCACAATGTGCTTGTGGGAAGGAAAGTTACTAGAATAACGACTAAAACCGTCGGGTGGGAATTCCAACGACTCTGACGCGCCGAACGGTTCAATTGCGGTTCTTCAAGCGATGGCGTGTGAGTTCATGTTGAGTCAGGAATCCCCAGTCCAGTGATTCATCTTGAGTGTATTGTTTTCCAAGTTGCAGAGCCGTCAGCGCCTTGGCGTGCCACGAGGCCGAGTCGCTCGGGTCGTTCGCGACCGTTGCCAAGCTGGCGCAAGCTCTGCCAAGGTCGCCGCCGTAGGTTGGCAATGCGGGATACCGTTTGAC
>JANNWZ010000142.1:0-68119 GCA_031409295.1 Mariniblastus sp. | reverse complement strand
GCGGTTGCCGTCAACACAGGCAAGATAGCGGCTGTCGTAAATATCGGCTGTCCCAACACTTCCAGTTTTCGCTGTTCCAACAAGTGCGCCACGCCAACACCACCAAAACACATCGCCATCGCGAGGTAGGGCCAATATTCTTTGATCCCCAGTTGGAACAACCAGGGCATCGTAAAATAAAGATGCGCGATCAAGCCGGCCGCAACCAGTTGTGCCACATAGACATAGACTTGCCGGCCTTTGAGTGAAAGCGCAAACAGATCTTGCTGCGGTCGAATCGCGATCGAGATCAAACCGACAATCATGCCGACGATTACCAGACTGATCGAAACCGATTCGGCTATCGACAAACCACAACCCACCGGATCCTGAAAACGACCGGCTTCCGCAATGATCAACGCGGCAAAGCAAATCATCGCCAATCCACAGGTCAGAGCCGCCATTTCTCGCAGTGACTTGAGCCAACTATCTCCCTCGCCAATCCAACGGGTGACCAATCCCCCATAGATGAACATCGCGCTTGCCAACACCAATACCGTGCGCTCCAACAGCGTGATTGAATGAAAGGCAAACATTTCCGACGGCGTTAAATCTGCCCAAGCCACGTAGAGGGCGCCCAGCGTCAACAAACCCAATGAACCAAGCTGTAGCCAGCGACGGGATTTCGGATCGCTTAAGCTTCCCAAGCCAATCGCCGCTAACAAGGGTACAGCAGCGGCCAAAAATCGAAGGACTCTGGGGTCGAAATGTAAGAGCACCGCGAACGACCATGGAATCAACAAAGCTAGTAGGACGAGACTGATATTTGGCAACTGTTGTTGTAGGTTCTTTTGCAAAGACACTAATCGAGGGGCATTCAGCCGACTAGCCGTCGAAATCCAAGTGGCCCGGCGCAGCCACGCGATTCCCCACAGCATCATTACACTGGCGCAACCAAATAAAATTCCTACGGCGCGCGAGTCACTATCTGGGGCCGCGATTGAAATTCCGGTGATGGCAATTCCCAGCGACGTCAAGCAGACTCCCACCACCCAAAATCGACGCCGGTCGTTCCAAATCGAAACCACCAACAACACCACAACCAACAACATCACCGCAATTCCCATAGCATTGGCTAATGCGCTGTTGTTGACTCCTGCCATCGAGTCAATCAGAACTTGGACCCAAGAGCCCAGAAAAATCCAACTTGAGCCCGCCACAACACCCACATTAGCCAGGGCCACAAACGAACGCGGGATCGTCTCGTGAGCTCGATTCCGACGGTACAAGTAAAACAGTAAATTCCCCAAGGCCAATGTCAACACGACGATCGCTGAAAGATTGATCCAGGTGGGCTGACCCGGTGCGAACCAGGTGCTCGGTGATCGCGCGACAACCAGAAACGTCGCAATCAGCGATACGCTGCACGCCAGAAATAACCACCCAGATCGCCTGAGCAACAACCCGGTGCCGTACAACAATGCGACTGCGGCCGTCAGCATCGTCATAAAAAACACGAACGCGGGCACATGTTCCCAAGCCCCGCGAACCGCAAACGCCGATGCGATTCCCAGGGTCAGCAAAATTGGTAATGCCGAATCCGGCTTCCGCGACGACTGGACCGTCGCGATTGGCAAAGTGGTTTGTATGTCTCGCGACCCAACCGGCGAATTGATGGCTACTGCCAATTGACGACCGACGCGACGTCTAAAAAACCACATCAACCCGACTTGAACCACCGCGACCAATAACGCTCCCGCGCAAATCACTTCGAAAGCACGCCACGGTACGAACCCACTTCGCTGCTGGTCTTGGTAGTCAAAAATCGCTGCGACCATCGAGACCAACACCAACCCCATCCAACCGATCAAGCTGGTCCAATTGGCAGCATTCTGGTGTTGCAAGAATTTTTCATGCCAAACCGTCCAGGCCAACGCCGCATACGAAATCCACACCGTGACGCCAAGCAAACTTCCCACCGAATTGATCCAACCGGCTGGCTGATCGGGTACAAAATAGAAACGCAATTGAACCAAGGCGGCAAGTCCCGATATCAACAGTCCATTAATCAACGTGTGAACTTCAATCTGTGTAAACCAACCGCGCCAGCCAGGCGCTGGAACCCAGTTTGATTCTCCGACACAGGGTGACAGTCGCGCATCGATCCGATAGCGCAGTAAATACCACACAAATCCATAAATCGTCATGCCCAATGACATCGATTGCAGGATGCGTACAAACCACGCGGAAGCCAACTTGGGATGAGGCGAAAGGAACAACAAAATTAGCGCCAACACCACCATATACTGAAAGACAACTGAACCTGCCGTGGCTAACCAGGGCCGCCGTTCGGAAATTGCATAGACCAAAAATGTGCTGACCACCAACGCCAATGGTCCGCCAAACGATACGACTTTGTCGAGTCTTCCAAACCAAGAATCCGCTACCGGCCCGCCCAGCGCTGCAGCGCCATTGAGCATCACTTGTGCAACGGTGATCGTGGAAATCAGCAACACGGTCACAACGATAATTGCCAACGCAAAATCGATCAATCGTTGAGTCGATTCACGCGTCCAAGTCGAGGGCCCCGACAACTTGAGCCTGTTTCGTGCTTTTACCCACAGCGGGATCAACGGTTGACGACATCCGATCAACAACGCCATGGACAAACCTCCGATCGGAACCAGCCACCGGATGGCACTAGCCATGGACTTGGATTCTTCAAACGGCAGCGAGCCAGCCGTCCAGGCAAACAGCAATAAGAGAATTAACAAAGCACCTAAAATCGGTGTTGGTCGTTCAATTAATGACCACAGGATGGCGAGAACAACCGCAGCCAGTGCGCTCAGGACCAAGGTCTGATCCTGAGCCAACGAAAAAATACTCACACCGTTCTTAAACAGTTCGATTTGGGCGCCGCCGGCAACACTGATGCCGATCAAAATCGTGACGACTGCGACCAAGCCAAACAGTACAACCTGATCGACGCGTGGATGTGACGCGACCAACCACCGCAGTTTTTTGCCCGAATTCAATATCATCGCCAGCGATGTCCAGATAATTCCCCAAGCCGACAACGCAATCGATTGGATCAGCCAATGGCCAGGCTCAAAGTACGCGGGACACCATTCAAATCGCGATAATAGTTCGCTCACCACGATCGCAACTAAAATTGCGGTGGCGATGGCAAATGGGATGCCGGCACTTTGATTTTGCCAGGTAGCAATCGTTTCGGATTTCGCCATGGACCAACCGATTAACCAGGACGCAACGGTCACGGCCAACAGCACCAGCGTGCCGTTGCCTGATTGGGAAGGAACCATCGCGATCGCGCCGACTACGGCGATTAAGGATGATCCGCCGGCAAAAAAACGAAATTCCGCCTCGGTTGTGGCGGAGCGTTTCCATGCCGCAGCGGCCGCAAAAATTGTGCCGTGGATCGCAAACACCCAAGTCCAATTTGCAAATTCGACAGTTGTGATGTCTGCCAACCAACCCGCGATTGTGGGATTCCAAATAATCGAGTGCGCCAGGCCAGCCAGCAGGAGCAAACCGGCAAAAAGCGTTAATAAGACATGCCTGTTACGAACTGCCGCTGCCAGTTGACCGGTCATCAAATCGGGATTCTCAGCCCAATCCCGTTGACTCTTGAGCAGCGTCCCCACGATGGCCCCGCCGCCACCGATCAACAACAACAGGCTGGCCGTCATCGTATCAAAGACATTGTCTCGGTGGGTCAGACTGGCCGTAACGGCAACAGCGCAGCCCACCAGCAAAATACAACTGCCGGTAACCCAACCTGCCCACATCAATCGGCCATGTTGATTTCGATCGGCAATTCGATGCGCGATCATCGCTTGAATTCCCAAAGCGGCTCCACCGCAGACCAACAAGCACAACCCACTCTGCCCGTTGATGTAGGCGTCTCGTAGCTGCCATGGTTGAATCCATTGATCGATCGGAAACTTTCCAATTGCCAGATTCAATCCGGTTAACGCAGTTGCAGTTAATAATCCCCAAGCCGCCGGCAACCATTGATACTCGCGCTCTTGTCGAGCCAAAATCAGAAACCCAACTGCCGCCAAGGTACAATTGATGCCGAAAACAGTCGGATTGGCAATAGCTGCCAACAAAAGCAGACTGATCAATATTGAGCCGAGAATTTGCAACGCCAAACCTACCAACGAATTGTTGGACTCATTTGCTTTCCCGTTGACGCGAATAAGGGACCCGAACAAGATTCCCGTCAGGCTGATCAGAATCAAGAGCGGCGAGACGGCAATCGTCGTCGTCCAGGTTGAATTGGAGCGAATCCACAGGATGGACGACGCCGAGAGGACTGCGAAAGTCGCAATACCGAGTTGTAAAAACTGGTGATTGGTTCCCCGCGGTGACCAATATTGTTTCGACCACGTGCGATTGCGAAAGACCGTTGCTCCTCCCAGAAACAATCCACTTATCGGAAACAACATGGCGATTATCTGCAAACCGGAACTCGTTTCGGTGAACAATCGATTCAATACAATCGTGCCCGCACCGCAACCCAATAAACAGCCAACAAGCGCCAGATTCGATCGGCGAAACAGAAATCGTGAAGCAAACCAACTCAAGACACCAAAGCTCCCAAAGCCAATGGCCAACGCGGCCCATAACCAAACGTCATCCAACGATCGGCGATTCTCGCCACCCGAAAGCACGCAAGCGGCCACGAAGTTCAACGGAATCAACAGCAATCCAATCACCAATGTTCCACGACTGGTGTTTCTTAATTTCCATTTTTTTAACGTGTATATCCCTGCGCCGATGATGGCCGCAGTCATCAGCAGGAATAGTATTGAGGAAAAATAAGGGATCGCATCGCTTAGTTCGTCTCGCAAACTGACGACTAATCCAACAGCGCTGAGCACAATCAAGATACCGCTGGTCAACTCACCCCAGCGCATATTCTTTTCTTGCATGAAGCCTGCCAGCATTTCGTTCCAAGATCGGCGTGGTACTCGCGGAGGCGGATCGGGGCGATCCCATGGAGCGACCACCGCAGTCGATCCCGCAGCGGTTGTGACCTGCGGGGCGAAGCCAACCACCTCCGCAGTAACAATCGAGGAATCCGATGAATCACCGCCCATGATTTTCGCAATTGGCGTCGCAGCGGCGATCAGTGTTGGCAACATACCCTCGGTAATGGGTCGCGACACGGCGCCAACCGCTGAGGATGGTGTAGTGGTTTTCGAATTCGCGCTTTCATCTGGGGATTTTAAGCCAGTGGAATCGGTCAACCTGGATTGTGGACTCCAATAGGGTGATGACCGAAGTTCGTTCGCAAACCTGGATTCGAGAAACTGAAGGATTCTCTGAAACTCCACTTCGGAAATTTGTCCTTTTTGATTTAAGTGTTGAATTAGTCGGCGTGTGGCCAACACATCGCTTTCAAGCGAAGGCTGTTTTGATTTTGAGGAAGTTCCCCCAACCGAGGCGGCCGGTCTTGAATCTAAAGGGGCTGGGGAAACTGGTTCAGATTGCCCGCCAAACAAACGGGCCAATACACTAACGAATCCAATCAATGCGAAAACAATGAAAGCCAAAATCAACATGACGACAAAAACAAACTCGAACATGTCACGCCGCCAATAAAAGTGGAATCGCTCAGTTCAATTGAAAAAGACTATCGCTGAGAGCCGCGTCCGAATTGCAGTCCGTCGAGTTCATTATATACCAATACGTACCGCAAGCTGGTCCCGTAATTCGACGAACCGCAACGAAACGCTTGGCACTGGGGATCTTTATCGTTGAGATCAACTTATGATAAACTGTCGACTGGTGTTCCCTGAACAATGTAGTCAGGAACCAATTCCCTTATTCCTGATCTATGAGTTTGAGCCGTGAAAACTATCGAACTATTATTTTGTGTTGTTGTGTTGACTGGCTGGTGTTTCATCGGCTGTGAAAATCCGGCAGCCAAATCCGCTGCCTTGCGTGCTTCCGACGAAGCCAAAATGGCCGAAGCCAAAATGGCCGAAGCCAAAAAGGCTAAAGACGAAAAGGCTAAAGACGAAAATGCTAAAGACGAAAATCCTAAAGACGAAAAAACCGAGTCCGTAAAACAAACGATCGACGCTGAACCTCCGTATATTACTGTTCAGCACTGCTTAATTGCGTTCAAGGGAACCCTGCCGGGCAAACCCATTACGCGGAGCAAAGAGGAAGCCAAAGCGCTGGCGGTCCAGCTGTTAGAAAAACTTAGAGCCGGTGCGGATTTTGATGAAGTCATACGAGACAATACGGATGACTCTCCTCCTGGCATCTACAAGATGGCGAATTACGGTAGCTTGCCAGACCAGCGAAGCGAGATCTACGGTCGGGGAAGTATGGTTCCGGCATTCGGTGACACCGGGTTTCCATTGCAAGTCGGCGAATTCGGCTTGGCGGAGTACGACCCAACGACTAGCCCTTATGGTTGGCACATTGTCAAACGAATTAAATGATGCACGACGGATGATTTGCAACCGATTGCGGCTAGAAATAGCACCACCTTGAACGTGAGTCAACGAATGGGCTCGTTCATGCACGAATCGGCCGACCAGTGTGGGGCAAGATCGAAGGCATTCTAATTCCCATGCTCTTCCATGGGGATAAATGTCAAACTGCGTGTGCGGGAGTCGCAACCGCATATGACTGCGCGGACCAATCCGAAAATTATCGTGCCTGCTCCGGGTTACGATTCGATTGTGCACAATGCGCAATGGATCTCCCCTGTCGATTTGATTTGTTTTACTCAAGGAACAATCGGGGTTACAATTGACGACTCCTGACATTCGAGTGTGAGCGCCGGAATCCAATATGTTCTTCTTGTTTCCAACTGGGACGGATGCCCCGATTTACTATTGGCCGTTCGCCACCGGTGGCATGATGCTGCTGAACACGGTCGTGTTGATTTTGATGTTTGCGTTTCCGGATCTTGTCGAACCCTACTTGTTACATTTTGGAACGATCAATCCCCTCACTTGGATAACGTCCATGTTTATGCACGATGGTATGGTGCATTTAGTCGGCAACCTGGTGGGACTGGGGTTATTCGGATGGATCGTCGAAGGCAAGATTGGTTGGTGGCGATTCTTGTTGGTCTATTTTTCGTGCGGCGCATCGGAGGGTGCCTTGACACAATTGTTGATGATTTTTTCGGAGAACGGGGCGGCATTGGGCGCTAGTGGCGTGGTGTACGGCTTGATTGCGATTTCCATGATCTGGGCGCCGGAGAATGAAGTGCGGATTTTCTATTTCATTCTTGTTTTGTTTTATCCGTTGATGGGAAGTTTTGAAGTCACACTATCCGTTTTGGGATTCGTGATGATCGGTCTGGAATTTATGACTGCAGCATTTTCTTTTTTCAGTATCTCTTCCGCGCTATTGCATTTGCTCGGTGCGATTCCTGGGTTGGTCATTGGTGTGGTCATGATCAAAGCACGCTGGGTGGATTGCGATGGCTTTGATTTGTTGACTGTTATGCGGGGTAAGCGTGGAGAGCGCGTCTTGACGGTGAGTGATGAAAAGAAACTGCGTCACGGACAAGCCCAAGCAAAGGAAGTTGCCCAAACCGAGTTGCAGGAGGGATTAGCGATCGTTGAGAAGTATGTTCAAACGGGGCACTATGAGATGGCCGTCAAACGATTTGCCGTGCTGTCGCGCACGCGTCGGTCACTCGTGATGACTGAACCACAACTTGCCAAAATCATTAATGGTCTCGATGCGGATGCCGCCAAACGAGTCTACTCAATCCCGTTAATTCAAACGTATCTCGAACACTACGATCGCCACAAAGTTCAATTCACTTTATTGCTGGCGCGAGCGCACATTCTGCTGCAGGCGCGACCTCGTTTGGGAATCAAAGTTTTGAAAACGCTTGATCTTAAATCGCTCAATCCCGAACAGACGGAATTCGTTCGCCGCTTGGTCGAAAAAGCCAAAGCCTTGGTCGCCGACGGGATTATGGAAATGAACGATTAATTTCCGAGTTGCCGTTGGCGATTGAATCACAAGCAGCCACTGGTCGAGCCGACGATCGGCCAACCGCCCCCATTCGGAACCTGGCAATTCGGGTGGGGATGCACGCATTATTGCGACCGGCACTATCTGCGAAACTGGCCGGCGATATTTCAAACGGCGTGAGAGGATCGCGTCGAATTCGTTCTAATTTAGGCCGGTTTTTCTGGAACGTCCACCGATTGGATTAGGGGAGTGATTAGATCGCCCGATGGAGTAAAGGTGTCTTCGATCGCGAACATTTGGCCATTCTTTTGGGCAAATCGGTGCATTTTTGTCAGGCTCCACAAAAAGTCAGATTTTTTGTGCGTTAGCTGATTGGACTGCGATATGTAGGGTTGGAGTGAAGCATAAATCGCTTCTCAATTGACAAATCACGTATTTCAAAACGGACCATTAAGCCATGTTTGAATCCATTCGAAAAGTATCCGAGCGACCTGCCAAAACCGCCAAGTGCATTGGGCTCATCAAGCATCGCACTCAAAAAAAACGGTCGCAGATTATGAACTATGAAGCGCTGGAAATTCGCCAGCTCATGGCGACTCTCGTCGGCAACAATGCCGTTACCTACCAAGATGTCGACGGAGACTCCGTGGCGGTGAACTTCTCAAGTGGGTTCCTGACATCGGCCAATGTCAATTCGGTCCTTCAATTTAACACCAGCACAGTCAACGGGAGCAATGCCGTTCGGCAACAACTTCGATCGATCAATTTGGGAGGATTGACCGCAGCTGCAAGAAGCACCATCGCAACCGCTGTTGTTCGCAATCTCGGGACGGGCGGTGATGGTCGAGTGAACATCGGACAGATCATTGCGACTGGGATTGATTTGGGAAACGTCACAGTCAATGGCGACCTTGGACGAATCCGCGCTGGCGATACAAACTTTGGCTCGCGGGCGGTAGGAGTTATCTCGGTTAACTCGCTCGGTGCGCTTGGTACATCGACCGGCGCTGTCGACAATGACACTGAGGCAGCCGGTTCAATTCGGGCACTCAATGTTTCGGGAGGGATCGATGGCGCTTACATTCGAACAGAACATGGCGGCGATATCGAATCCATTACAATTTCCGGTTCGCTCTTTGGAGGATCTCTCGGTAACTCTGGGTCAATCTATTCGTCCGGTGATATCGGGGACATCACCATGGGTGGCTCCCTATTCGGCGGTACGGGTGGGAACTCTGGAAGTATCGCCGCGATTGGATCGATCGGGGACATTTCGATCGGTGGCAGTCTATTTGGAGCAAACGGCTTTGATACGGGTTCAATCGGTTCTCAGCAGGAAATTGACTCAGTCACGATTCGAGGGAGTATTTTTGGCGGTCATGGTATTGATAGCGGGCGAGTCTCAAGCGAACTGGAAATGGGAACCGTTTACGTTGCGGGTTCCGTTGTTGGAAACAGTGGCGACAACAGCGGTCAAGTTTACAGTCGCGTCGCGAATTCCATTACTGTCGATGGAAGTGTCATTGGTGGGGGCGGAGATGGCAGTGGACAAGTACGCCTTTCGGGGCCCCGCGCAAACATCGTAGTCGGAGGTGACCTTGTAGGAGGCAATGGTGGCAATTCCGGAACTATCGGTGCGAGGGGTTCCGCGCGTACCTTCACAGTGCAAGGAAGTGTGCGAGGTGGAAGCGGCAATGCCAGCGGAGGCATCGCCATCGATGCGCTGCAAAGCCTGACGATCGGAGGAGGTTTGGTCGGCGGAAACGGGTCGTATTCCGGTCACGTTTTTGTTGATCGGATCACTAACCTGACGATCAATGGCGATGTCTCTGGAGGAAGCGCAACTGGAACGAGCAGTTTGTTTTTTAGTGGTTCAATTTCCGTCGGAACCGCTCGAAATCTAACCGTCGGATCATTGATCTCCGGTTTCGACGGCACGTCAGGCGAGTATCTGAATAACGGGGCAATCGTGGCAAGCAACAATATTGAAAACTTGAGAATACTTCGAAATGTCATCGGCAATTCATCCAACCCAGCACTGATTCAAGCTCGTGGGCAAGCTTCGCCAAGTGGTCGTAGCGATTTTGCATTTGGCAGCATTACCATTGGCGGCGACGTCACGCGAAGCAAATTCATTGCCGGCATAAACTCAAGCCGTTTCCTTTCCAATGCAGATGCCCAAATTGGCGCCGTCGTGGTCAATGGCAACTGGACTGCCAGTGATTTGCTTGCAGGAGCACAACACCACGGTGGGGGCTTTTACGCAAAATTTTCGGGAACCGGAGGCACAGATTCGACTCGAATCCGATCCAGCATCGCTTCGATCACCATTGGCGGAACGGTCCGAGGAACTTCTTCTGCTGGTGACCATTTCGCTTTTGCGGCTGAGAACATTGGCCGACTGAAGATTGGAGCCACGTCGTATGTAATGACGTCCGGCCCGAGCAACGACAACCGACTACTCGACGCCCTGTTTGCCGATGTGAGGTTAATCGAAGTCTAGAATCTTCGAGCGCTGGTTTATGAAGGAATTGCGGCTGCGCCAGGGAAGGTGCAACGGAACCGGACCAAGGCAGCACTCTCGATCGTTACATTTTGCCAGTCTTGTGACTACATTTGCTCTGTGGCAAATAAGGGTGGGAAATGTCCTGGTTTTACTTAGGCCAAACCAAAACTTCTTCTGATTCGTTTCTTGTGGTGATAGCAAATGCAGTCACCAGTTTGACCCCCCCGGGGTTTTTGGATTGGCCGCTCGGAAATCTCCGGTTCTTTGCCGTTTGAACCGACAATTGTTAAGCTTGGTAAGATGAACGCTTTGAATATGAATGCTTGGATCTATTATTGCGAATTTGCCGACTTTCCTTGTGGAAACAATTTTAGTGTTGGAAACGGTTTTGCAAATTGGTCTGCCCGTGTCCGGAGTTTCCGTTCCAAATCGTCAGGAGCGTTATTGTGTTCAAGAAAACAACTCTCGGTCTCGGATTGTCGTTTGCTGTCAGCGGATTGGCGTTTGCTCAAGTCGATGGCTATGGCAGTGAAAACGATAACCTACCAATCGGAACCGACTACACCAATGCTCAAAATGATTGTGGCGAGGGTTGCGGTGGGGGCGATTGCTACGGAGACTCGGCCTGTCGTACGGACTGCGACATTCTAAGGCGTTGTCCTTACGTCAGTGTATTTGGCGGCTGGAATGGACTGCAGAGGTTTGAACAAGCCGACATTGGCGCCAATACTGCGAATGCTAATAGCGGTGGTTTTCATGACGGAACAATTGCCGGTTTCGCGATTGGTTCTCAGGTTCACCCGCAAGTTCGTTACGAGCTTGAAGCGAGCTGGCGCGAAAACGATTCCAATCGATGGGTTGTCGAACAGTTTGCCAACGGAATTGTCACCAGTCGCGTGACTGCCCCGGCGACCGGACAATTGTCCAGCATTTCCGGAATGGCGAACCTGCTGATCGATATCCAACCGCGACAAGTCAATTGTTGGAACATCTACGCCGGAGGGGGCATCGGTGCGGTGAGTGTCGATGGCACCCTCGTGTCAACGAACACATACGACGTCAATGACAAATCGCTCGCCTTTCAAGCAATTTTGGGAGTCAACAAAGCCATTCAACGCCGTGTGGACTTGTACGGCGAGTACCGCTACTTTTCTGCCCGTAGCGTCTCGGTAGATAATACTACCTCTGGACTGTCACTTGGCGATTTTGATTACTCGACGAACAATCTTCTCTTTGGCGTACGATTCAGACGATAGTGCGGTAAAACGGAAGCAGAGGCCGGAGCGGTTTTCACCCGTGGATCAATTTGACAGGATTGAATATCGAGCTCGTCTGCCGATTGATTGACCTGGATTTGACCCTTAAGATAACGGCTGATGACGTCGATCGTTCGCGTGGGGGTGATTATTCTGTGAGCCTGGAACATGGAATTCTAGTGGGAATTGGGTTTGCCAACTCAATTTTTGAAACTCCACTGCTACAGAAAGCCGGACCTCCTCTTTCGGCGAACCGCGCGATTTGGACGCTCCGAAAATTCTTGGGCGCCATTTGAATGGGTCATCAACCGGTCAACTCGAAGCGAACTTGCCCGCACTACTTAAGATGGCTGGGTATCGCGTTAGCGATCGTCTCGATCGCGGCTGGTTGGTTTGTGCCGGAGTTCTATGATTGGACCGGTGCGGATCAAAGTCGCCCGGCACCGATCATCGGTTGGGTCGCGCTGGCGATTGTTGCAATCGATGTTCTATTGATGGCACTATTGATTCGCCTGCATGTCTCAGAACCGTCTAAAGATAAAGACCGTCGAACGAACGGTTCTGGGCAATTCAATATTCGCCAACTGCTTGGCGCAATAACGATCGTTGCCCTGTTAATGATGATCGGTAAAAGTCCCTGGCCGAACGCCGTGGCTTTTTTCGTCTTCGCGTGCGCGGCTGCAACTGCACTTTGGATCGCGATTCGGCACCAGCGGGCACGTTGGTCGATCGCGCTGATTGTCTGGTCGCAATTTGCGACGTACATTTGGATTTTTAGGGGCGACAATCAGATGCAGGGTGGCTGGACAACAATTTTAGCGCTACCTGCACTTCCAGCTTTCTTTCCAACTGGTTTGCTGATGGCCCGATTTCAGATGCACTTTGACACAAGCCAATGGCTGTGCGTCCTGTCAACGTCCGTTGCGTTGGCGATCGGTGTTTGGATATGCTGTCTCGGTCCGAAACGCGCTATCGCATACGGATTGGTCGTCGCCACCTGCTCGATATTTGGTTCGTTCATTTTGAATGCCTTGGTTCGGATGTGACAGCACCCCTCGTTGCAACCGTTCCGCGTCGGGCCTATGCATGTGCTAATCGTCCGGTTTATTTAGCGTCAAACAACTTTTGTGCGATGCCGCGACCAAGACGTATTCCGATTTATTACTTCCTAAACGCACAGTCGCGGTCACCGGTCCACAAACACGTAAGTTCTCTTGGTCTTACGTTCGTTCGCTTTCCAGTTTGTCTCCCTCGGTTGGTCTGCCTGGGTCTGGCCCCAATTCGCTTCTCCCAATTCGCTCGCCTATTTGCAATTTTCTAGGGACTCCTCCCAGGCGGGCCTCGACGGTCCGATCAACACTTTGGCGACTTGCGCTTCTTGCCGATCGCGCTGCGCGCTTCGAACTTCTTGATCTGATCGAGCGCGAACGTAATCTTGCAATCTCCAACCAAGTCGACGGCGATGTTGCCAATGCCTTCGGCGGTATTAACGGCGAGCTGGTGGAGCGGTTTGACGTGACAGGCGACTGCGATGACGAAACTGTTCATCACGTATTTGACTCGATTGGGCTGCTCGTGGATCGTCTTCGCTACGCGCTGCAGGAGCGACTTGATCTCGGCAAGGTCGAGGTCTGCGTCCTCTTTGATGGCGACCATGCTGCTGTAAGTTTGCCAGCCAGCCGAGGCGATGGTTTCATTCTTGGCTTCGATCCACTTCAAGGCAATCTCTCGACCATGTGGACCCGCGGACGACACCCAGGGGAACGTGAACTCGGCAACCCAGATGCAGCTCGCGCCTTCAATCCATTTTTGCAGGTCTTTCTTGGTCATCTTCGCGTCGTCCGCGATCAGACCGGCGAGGTACATCGCGTCGGCGATGCCGGTGTCGTAAAGATCGAGAGCGAGCTGATAGTCCATCTTGACCCGTTTCTGAATCTTCTTCAGATCCTCGACTTTGACGCCAAAGCACGGCTCCTGTGCGCCTTGGTTCATCCACATTTTCTTGGATCTCGCGTCGCCGAGCTTCTTAAGTTCGGCGACGATGTCTTTGGCGGTCATTTGAATTCTCCCTCAAGTTACCTGTTACACGCAATCGGCTCAAGATTGCGACACCTACAAGTATAAACCATCACCCTAGTATGTCATGTTTCATCGAAGCGGCTTTCCCTTGATTGGGAGACACCGGATCGGCCGAACAAACCGTCTCACGGTACACGCGTCTTGATGTTATAAACCGGAAAATGCTGGATCGCCGCCATGATTCGACTGACAAAAAATGCTGGCCGTTACCGTTCCGACGGATGAGCCGCCGGTCTATTGTCAGGTATTGAAGCCTATAGTTTTCCAGTAATAGACAAACGGTACACAAACTGGCATCTGTGTCGAAAAGTGCTTGTTCAACGGAATTGCCGATTTGGGCTCTCAAGCCAGCCCGCGGCGGAAGCGGTTCTCGAATCGGTCAGTGTGCGTGAGGCTGTGATCCGACTCTATCGGTGCATCGAATTTCTCCGGCCACGGCAGCAGTAGCAAAGGCCCTTGGGTCATGTCGTCGAGTAAAGCCATTCATATGGCGTTGTCTACCGACTACCTAACGCAGTCGGGATTATCAAGTCGATTAGCCGACTGGACCGAGCTTCTCAGGGACGAACCGCTTTGTGCGAACCCGCACGCTAAGTAATGCGGCAGGGGGGCCGCAGCAATGGGGCCCCTATGCCGATCTTTATTCGGCATGATTCCTGAGTCGAGTGAATGCTCCCCAGTAAACCGCAGCCAGTTTTGTCGCGAACGAAATTACGAAAAGGACGCCAACTCCGAACGAAAGTCCTGCCATCAGTAAGATCGAAAGATCGATGATCGTGTAAGCAAGCCAAACAATTAGCGCACCGCGAAAACCCATCGATCGGCGCCACCATCCCGCAACCCACCAACCCGCGAAAAACATAATCGGGATACCAGCGACGATACTGCAGTAGGGTCCGGCGACCTGGATGTGATCTTGATAGTACGTTGGTTCATGCCCTGGGTCTAGGATGTGCCCGTAAACTACCATGTACAGGATGCTGGCCGCGACATTTGTGACAAGCACCAGTAGTGCAATGCCAATTAGCGACAGAACACGACCAAGAGTCATAATTTCGGATATCCCTTCATTTCCGAACGCTTAGATTCAGCAGGTCGGGAATAATGTCGACAGAGCGAAGCGAACCTGCCCCCGAATTCCGATTCGATGGCAATCATTTGTCTGCGGCATTATTTCTTCACCCGTTCGTAAATCGTTTCGACTGCTTTAGACTCCTGCCCATCGGGCATGATGTTGTAGGCAGTGATCGTCAAATGATCGGCGTCCTTCAATTCATAGTCCGTTCGCCATCCACCTTGTGGTTTTCCCGGCGCCCAGTCGTATTTTCCAGAAACCGAAAAACCGCGCTCGATCGCGTCCCCTTCGCTGATAAGGATCGCACCGCTCATGTGAAAATCGTCGAACCAGCAAACCTGAAACTTCTTCGTGATGCCATTCATCGCCAGCGTCTCTTCACCATGCCGCGGTTTACCTTTCATTGATCCTTCGTAGGTGTGCCGAAAGAAATTTCCGTTCAGCAAGGATACGATCTCACCGGATACGTTCGATTCATCGGCCAGTTTCCCCGGTTCGAACCATGTCTTCACTGTCCCCCGCCATTTGCCAACACATTGACCAAGAAATTTTTCAGGCTCGGGCATCTTCTTTGTCTCCTTCTGCGTTGTTTGTTTGTCCACCGATTCGGCAGCACTATTCTGCCCCAGGGCAGGAGCGGCGACAACCAACGAACAACACGCTGCAAGGAAAATTTTCGTAATCAAACACATTGGTCAGTCCTATAATGCAAACAAGAGGATGTGAAAGCCCGAAGTTGGAAGCAAATGTAATCGGAACGTTTTACGCAGAACAATTATTATACTGAACGCAGTACATACCCGAACGCTTGGATTTTGGTTCCGTGCGACGACACTAGCCGTTTCGCGGTAGATTGTCAATTTTTTCCCTTCCAACGGAAAGTCCCGCGTTTCAGAAGTGTACCGAAGTCCGTATGATCCCGGATTATACGGACGTTTGAAATAAACTACGGCCCAGACCAAGCCGTTTTTTCAGGACTATCAAGTCGATTAGCCATCTGGACCAAGCTCGCTTCAAAGACACGAACCGCCTAGTGCGGACCCGCACGCTAGGTGATTTGGCAGGGGTTCGCAGCAATGCAGCCCCTATGCCGACGCCTTGTTATGAGCCTTTTGTTTCGATTCGACGGCAAAACTCATCGACCGTTTTGTCAGTTTTACGGAGGCCATCCAGAGTGTCATGAGCGAACCTCTCCATAGCATCCGTTTCCGTCAAGTCGGGGATCTGCGATGGCAATTCGAGATTCAACTGTGTCACGGTCGGCGGAGAGGCCTTCATGTCGACGAGAAACAGTTTGCCCTTGGACGGATCGAACGGTGCATCGGAAATCAAAATGGCTTCCGTGTCGACAGCTTTTCTATCTGCATTCATTCCGACGCGATATTCCACTTTGCAGTTAGCACCAAATGCAGTGATGGTGTGAGATGTGCTTGCCATGAGTCCGTTGAGACTACTTTGCGTCCCAACTCCGCCATTTGGGAAATCATGATTAAAGACGAGGATGTAAGTGAATTCTTTGGATTGGCTGGGCTTCGTTGCGAAGGCAAATGCAAGCCCGGGTTGGCCCTCTTTGAGAATGACATTTCCGTTGGTCACAGAGAGACCTTCGGTTGACACCTGTCCTTCACCGTAGATTATCTTGCTCGTGCTGACGTGGTTACAACCGGCCACTACGATGGCACAGAAAATGAAAATAAGGGTCGCGTTGTGCATGCTCGTCTCCTCGCATAACAATTTTAAACGGAACGCAGTACATACCCGAACGCTTGGACTTTGGTTCCGTGGGACGAGACTAGCTGATTCTCGGTAGCTTGTCAATTTTTTTCCTTTACTCCCTTCCAACGGAAAGTTCCGCGTTTCAGAAGTGTACGGAAGTCCGTATGATCCCGGATTATACGGACGTCTGTATATAACCCTTGATTTGACGAGGATGGGAGGAATAGCTAGTTCACCTAAACTTCTCGACTGTGTTCGGGGCGCTTTGCGACTTCGGCACTATTCGATTCGGACCGAGGAGTCTTACCTTCGCTGGACTTCCGAGTTTCTCAAATCGCAACCGCGAGAAAACAGGGCAGTGGCAACATCCCCCGTGCTCGGGTCAGCCCCGCTGTTAATGAATTCCTGACCGACTTGGCGGTCAGTCATAAGGTCGCCGCCAGCACTCAGAACCAAGCGCTGTCGGCACTCTTGTTTCTTTACAAACAGGTCCTCAAACTCGAAATCACTTTCGGTGCCATACGTGCAAAGAAACCTGAACGGCTGACGGTAGTTCTTTCGATCGATGAGGAGCGGCGAGTTTTAGGTGCCATTCCGGAGGGACCGTTTCGAATAAAAGCCAAGCAACATCCCACCCGCACGCGATCAAAGTACCAGTTCCACACGAAAGAACTGATGCGGTTTTTCATGGTAACGCAGAGCCATCATTTGCAGTGTCCGCCAGCGGGTTTCATGATTTGGGCTCTCCAATTGAGGCATTTTTTCGGGAAGTTTCTTCAAGTCTTCCAGTCGAATCAACATCGCCCGAATTTTTCGGGTTCGCACCGAGCCATCCGGTTCATTCGTCAGACACACGACGTATTCGTGGGATTGGACTTTGTGCCCTACGTCCCGCTGTAAAAATCCGACGGCGAATTTTTCGGAAACTTCGTTGAGAACCGCATTCAAAAAAAACCAATAGTCGTCTTGGGATAACGGAATGATCGGATCCGCGATGGTCGTTTTTTGGGCGGCTTCCAATAGTTGCGCGACGGCGACTTGGTTGAGAAATACTTCGACACAGGCTTTCTCCATAATGGTCCGAATTCGAAGTTTGCCACCCTGCAAACTGTTCAACGAGAAATTTATCCGTTCGAAAAATTCTTTGCGTTGCCATTTTCTCTTGGCCCGCCACCAACCGATTAGCCATCCGAGCGTCATCAACAACGCCCCCACGGCAACTTTGGTCCAATGTTCTGTCAGCGCGGTTGTAATTAGTTTGCCGATTTCACCCACAATTTGTTTCCTTTCAGTGGTTCGCTCGAATCTTCAACAGTGATCTTGGCAGGGTTTGTTTCCTGGCGAAGGAAACCGTTGACAGGCTTTCGATTCACCGCCACGATTATGATTATCAAAAATTCATTGTCCGGATAGTTAGCGCAAACATTATCAAGCGCAAATATTATCAAAAACAGGTGAAGCATGTGCATGTTCGCAAATCCGGTGTTCGACGTTTCTGCCACCAAGATTTTTGCCCGTTTGACCGGTACGGGAACGCAATGGCTGGTTTATCAGATGGAGTATCGATCGGAAGTCGCTAACGCCATGATTTTGCCACTTCCGGTGAAATTGCCGGCCCGAGAAGAGAGTATTCGATTTGTGGACCTGAGCAAGAGTAGCAGATTTTTTGATGAGTTGATTAACGCGTTTCCGCCCAAGCATCGGATTTCAATTACCTGTAGCGCGGAAAAATCCCTGGGAGACCGTAGCTCCGCTCTCAAAGTCCACCACGTCGGTAACTTCATTGCGTCGTTTGTTCCGACGATGGACGACTTTGAACGACTCGATCCTCAATTTGCGATACCACGAGCAACTTGGGACCTGATTCCAGGCTATGCCGATTTCGGGTTTGCCGTTTTTCAGCTGTCCGAGTTGGAAGCCAAGTCGCATCCGATGGCATTTGAGTTTGAGACTCGCAACCAGGATGTTTTCTTTCCGACGGTCCATATTCACGATGGAAAAATTCATCCGCATGAAGAATTCGATCACTTGCTGTTTCTTCAGCATGCTGGATTCGATAGCGTCGTTAGCAGATACCAAAATTGGGACGTCGCGGATGCTGCAACGGGTTTTGTAAGATCCAAAGACGTGGCCCAGCGGTACTGTGATTTTTCAAACGGTACTGGTATCGTCGACCCGGATTTGTTGATTCACCGGCTCGATATACTGGGAACTTATGCCAATGAAGACAAAATTTGTCAAATCGCCGGGAACCCAAAGGTTCGGTCGTTTAACTATCGAAAATACAGTTGGATGATGCCGTGGTTGGTCGTGCTGGCGGGAATGGCGTGGTTTTTCAACCGCCGACAGCAGTTAAAGAATCTAAAAAAGGCTGACAACCAAGTTTGAATTCAGTAGAATCAAGCGAGTCGACCAAGCCGTTGGTCGTTGGATAAACTTCTACTTGGGGAGATCTTATGAAAATCAGTTTGTGCTCAATCGCCAGCGTTTGTGTCTTGATTGGTTCAAGCTTGGCAATCGCGCAAGACCCGGCTGCTACGTCGGTAATGGATGTCATGAAAAAAGATGTGGGGACCTGGGATGCAAAAATCAAAATGTGGATGGGACCGGGTGAACCGACAGAAAGTGTTGGTTCTGAAACCAACAAAATGATTGGCGATTTCTGGATCGTCAGTGATTTCTCAGGTGACATGATGGGAACACCGTTTACCGGACACGGCGTTTCTGGTTACGACGAAAAAACAAAAAAGATTACTGGGACCTGGGTCGACAGCATGAGCCCGTTTCCAATGAAAATGACTGGCAGCTATGATGCCGCATCGAAGACTTGTTCCTACGATACCGACGGAATGGACCCCACCGGAAACCCCATGAAGGGTAAAATGACAGTTGTTCACAAGGCTGACGGGACGCACGTCATGACCATGTTTGGGCCAAGTCCTGAAGATGGTAAGATGATGAAGCAAATGGAAATCCACTACACAAAACACAAGTAGTTTCCTGGAAACGATTTGTTCGGTGTGAGGATGCGGTCTCGGAGAGACGCGCGAGGCAATCAGCGGAAAAAATGTGGGATAAGCTTCCAGCTCGTCATGACAAGATTGACAGGCAAGTGCTTTGTGACAGGATGGATTTCGGATCAGCCGGAACGCGCTAGCGTCCGGTTACTTGGAATTCGGATGAGCCGAAACGCGCTAGAGTCCGGTTACATTGTTAGGAAAAAACCGGGGGCTATCGCCCTGCGGCTGATTTCGCCAACCTGAAATTCACGCTGTCATAGTTCACCGGAAGTTTTATCCCACGTTTCGGCTTTGTTGTTGATTAAAGTGGGATGGCTTGGGACCGCCAGATGGATTCCCGAAAAAATGAAATTTGACCATGACAGATCCGGCCAATGCCGATTTTCAGCCGACGGAATCCGTTCCGGTCGTAGCGCACGCAATTGAGATTGCCAAGTCGGGCGACCAAGGCAATTTGCCTGAAAATAGTCCCGCAAATTTGTCGGTTGAGTTGACAGCGTTTGAAAAAGCCGCCGCGAAGGTCCGTGGTTTTCCCGCCGGTCCCGGCGTTTATCTGATGAAAAATGCGACGGGCGTCGTCATTTATGTTGGTAAGGCCACCAATCTGCGTTCGCGGGCTGGTAGCTATTTCCTCAAAGCGGCAGCGTTCGAATCCCGCACCGCCGATTGGATCGATCAAATTGCCGACGCCGATTTTATTGTGTGCGAAAGTGAAGTCGACGCGCTGTTGGTTGAATCCCGTTTGATCAAGGACATTCAGCCTGTTCACAATAAAATTCAGAAGGACGACAAATCGTTTCCCTATTTGCAGATTACAACGTACGAGGATTTTCCGCGGGTCGAGATCACACGCGAACCGTCGAGCACGGGTGTAAAGCTTTACGGACCATTCGCCAGCGCTGGCAGTTTGCGGGGCGCGGTTCAGGTGTTGCAACGAATTTTCAAGTTTCGCAATTGTTCATTGGATATTGAAGCCAACGATGATCGCTGGCGTTGGTTTCGACCCTGTTTATTAGCCAATATCAAACAATGCACTGCCCCCTGCAATCTGCGAATTTCCAAAGAGGAATACCGCAAAGATATCAAACGACTGCAGATGTTTCTGGAGGGCAACAAAACCAAGTTGCTCAAACAAATGCGCGATGAGATGCTTGCTGCTGCCACGGAGTTGGCTTTCGAAAAGGCCGCCAAGTTGCGTGACGAAATCGAGATGCTCGAATCGCTGGATCGACGGGGTGAATTGGAGACCCATGCCCAGCCCGAGGTATTTCAAATCGATCCGAAAAAAGGTCTGGCCGGATTGAAACAGGTTTTGAAGCTTAAGGAAACTCCTCGCACCATCGAAGGCGTTGACATTGCTCATCTGGGTGGCGGGGAAACGGTAGCCAGCCTGGTCCAGTTCATTGATGGATTGCCTTTCAAGCCCGGCTATCGCCGTTACAAAATCAAAGACGTCAAAGGCATTGACGATTTTCGCAGCATTCATGAAGTTGTCTCGCGTCGATTCAAACGCTTGCATGATGACCAGGAAAAGATGCCAGATATTTTGCTGATTGACGGGGGCAAAGGGCAGTTGAGTTCGGCCGTTGCCGCCTTCGAAGATTTGGGAATCGAACCTCCCGTGTTGATTTCGTTGGCCAAAAAAAATGAAGAGCTCTATCGACCCGGCGAGTCCGAACCGATTCGTTTAAGCCGTCATGCGTTTTCGTTGCGGCTATTACAATACGTGCGCGACGAAGCCCATCGGTTTGCGCAACATTATCACCATATTCTTCGCGACAAATCCCAATTCGATTGACGTCGCCCTCTGTCGGTTTTTCAATTCATCGCGCGACAGCGATCATGATAGCGCCAACGCCATTTGGATCTCCGCGCGAACTTCGATATCGTTCTCCCGCACCAAACGCTGCGACAGGGAATCTTTTGCCGGCAGCGATCGGTGTTGACCCAACGCCCAAGCGCTGGCGCCGCGAACCAAAGGCTCAACATCATCCAAGCCAAGATTTAACGCGGGAAGATTTTCGGCGGACGGTTGATTGCCCAACACCATCGCGGCGTTGCGCAGGATGCCCCGGCGTTTCGGACGCCACAGCGGTGCGTGGCGAAATCGCTGGCGAAATTGTTCATCCGTTAAAGAAAACAACGGTCTCAAATCGATCGGATTTTGTCCCTCGATCGGGTTAAACTGTGCTTCGATCGAAATCGGCGCCTTCCGATTCCAGGGGCAGACTTCCTGACAGATGTCGCATCCCAAAATCCATTCACCCATCAACTCCCGCATCTCGACGGGGATTGCGCCGCGATGTTCGATCGTCAAATAGCTGATGCACTTGGTGGCGTCGAGAACTCCCGCTGCTGGAAAGGCGTGTGTCGGGCAGGCGTCCAGGCACGCGGTGCACGTACCGCAATGATTGGCCGTAAATGGTTCGTCATACTCCAGTTCAATGTTTACCAATAGCGCGGCGATGAAAAACCAGCTCCCCTGATCACGGTTGATCAGCATGGTGTTTTTCGCAGCCCATCCCAACCCTGCCAATTGAGCAAACTCGCGTTCCAACAACGGCGCAGTATCTACCACGCCGCGCGCCGTGGCCTGCGTTAGACCCGCCTCGGAAAACAAATTCAAGGCCTCTGTTCTTAGCTGCTTCAAACGCTCATGAATCAAATCGTGATAATCCACATCGCCCCAGGCATACCGCGCGATGCGTCCGAATCCGATCGGTGTCGGCGCAGGTACTTTGGACTGGTAGTTCATGCCTAGCATCAACAACGACATCGTTTCTGCGTGTACTGAGTGTGGATGTTGATAGGCTTGTTTCCGGTCCTCTAAATAATGCATTTCGCCTGCATAGCCGGCATCGAGCCACTGCGAGAAATGGTGAAAACCAGTTGGCGTAACCGCCGGACATGTTCCTACCAATTCGAAGCCTAAACGGCGGGCCGCCACCTTTAACGATTGTGTCAATTGCGAGGTGGAATTCACGAACAAAAATTTTCCGGTATTTAAGTGTTGTTAGCGACAGGAGTCTTGAAATGGAAAGTGCGGCGTTTAGGCTGGAAGATAGAAATGGAAAACGCTGGCAATAAGCATTTACCATGTGCCTTCCAATTTCGCAATTTTCAAATCACAGCCTGGGATACAACTGGAGAACAATTTGATGAAACGAATTTTTGCTTTAATGATGGCACTTGCCGCGATTGTGTTAATGGGCGACGCAGCTGCTCAAGCACAAAATTATATGGGTGGATATCAATTCGGTGCGGGTTGGCAATCGAATGGTGGTGGTTTCTTTCGTGGCGGTACACCACGCGAACAACCACCCTATTTTGCGCAATTTCCGCCAGTTTACTATAGCCACATCGTACCTCGTCCCTATGGAATCAGTCCTTACGCCGCGCCGGCTGGAATTGCTCCCGTCGAAATGAGTTTCCCGATGCCAGCTCCAATGCCAATCACTGTGCGGAATCCGTTTTTTGAATCCAAGATCGAAACGGTATCGGAAGGAACTGAAAAATCCGCGCAGCCAAAGGACAACGAATCGACTTCGAATTTGCCATCGTCAATGCTTGATAGCACACTCGTTGAATCTACGATGATTTCGACCGCTACACGCTAAATTTATTCGTATTTTCGTGATACGAAAAAAAACTACCCCGAGCATTGCCCATTCCGGCAATGCTTTTTTTATTAGCGACGTGTTCCCACCAGGCAATGAGTGGAATACAGGTGGGATAGGCACCCAGCGTGTCTTGGCAAATTTGACAGACCGAAAGTCGATCCCGCGTTTCGACTAACTCAATAATTAACCGTTCGAGGCACCGGCGAGCGGCAAAGAGCCCAGTCAGTGTCGAAAAATTATCCCTATTGATTCGAAACAAATGACGTCGTTGGAACGGCCCATCGGGTTTGCTAGCCGTCATTTGACAGCATTGTCAAACTTTGTCGAATAATCTGGCTGTACGGATTAAACTTCTTGAACGCGACTTGTCGATCAAATCAGTAAGTCGAGTATAGCTTCGACGCCGCCATTAAAATTTGCAAGGACGTCTACCGTGGCACATCGAAAGAACAAAAAAGGAAGTATCATGCGTCGTTTTCTTGCCGTAACGTTGATGGCAATTGCATTAACGAGCAACGTTGGTTGTTTCCTTCCCATTTACGATGCCGATCCAGCGGTACGCGCCAAGCAATTGCTGTATACGTCAGAGGACCTGCGGGCCGTGCGGGAAGAATGGCATCGCTTTTGGTTCCTTGATCAACCGGACCATATGACTCCGATGCGAACTCACGGTGGTATCCTGTAAAGGATGACTGCGCAGTTTCCAACAATCAATCTAGCCGGTTGAATGCTCTCAACCGGCTTGTTTTGCGCGCCGACGGCGATCGCTGGCAGGTAGCCGCTCGAATTTTGAATCAAATTTCCAACTGCCGAGACCGGCTGCGGTACCAGATCGGCGTTGATTGTCCGTTACCCGGTTACTGTGAATTCATCGAATTGGATGTTAGACTTTTGACAGACCCGACCGCCGGATTATTCCTGGTAACGCCCGAGTTGCGTTTTCTATCAGTTGGCTGGTCGTCCCTTCGACTTTTTTCGCCAATCCATTTAGGCCCACGATTCGTATGAGAGTACTTTCCGGCATTCAGCCAACCGGCCGTCCACATTGGGGTAACTACTTCGGCGCCATTCGGCAATATATCGATTTGCAATCGGCGGAGCAGTCGTTTTACTTTATCGCGAACCTGCACGCCTTGACGACGATACGTGATCCGTCGCAACTGCGTCAAAACTCGCTGGATACGGCGATGGACTTATTAGCGTTGGGGCTGGATCCCGATCAAGCGACTTTGTTTATCCAATCCGATGTTCCAGAGGTTTCGGAGCTGTGTTGGCTGTTAATGTCCGGCACACCCATGGGACTGTTGGAACGATGCGTTTCCTACAAAGATAAAATTGCCAAAGGACTTCCCGTCGTGACGGGGTTGTTCACTTACCCGGTGTTACAGGCCGCTGATATTTTGGCTTACGATTCCGATGTGGTACCTGTCGGAGAAGATCAAAAGCAACATATCGAAGTCTGCCGTGATATCGCCACCGCTTTCAATCATCACTATGGTGAAGTTTTTGTGATCCCGCGTGCCAAAGTGTTGGATAGCAGCGCCAAAGTTCCTGGCACGGATGGTGAGAAGATGTCCAAGAGTTACAACAACTTCATTGAGATATTCGAACCGGTCTCGGACATGAAGAAAAAAGTAATGCGGATTGCCACGGACTCTCGTGCGATGGAAGAATCCAAGGATCCCGAATCGGATCATTTGTTTCAATTGTTTTCTTTATTCGGTGATGAAGCGGGAATTGCGGAAATGGCGGCCATGTATCGCGCGGGCGGTTTTGGGTATGGCGATGTCAAGAAAAAAATTGCCGTTGCAGCGGAGGGTTATTTCGCCGAATCGCGCGAGCGACGAATCAAACTTGAATCCAACCCTCGGCAGGTGAACGAAATTCTGGCGCATGGTGCTGCTGAAGCGCGGAAAAAAGCCGCGGTCGTGTTAGCGCGTGCCAAGAAAGCTTGCGGAGTTTAGCGATGGCTCAAACGAACTTGATCGGCATTGGAACCGATATTGTGGAATGTCTGCGTATTGCCAAAATGATTGAGAAGCATGAAGACGTTTTCATTGGGCGGGTCTTCACCCAAGGCGAAATTCAGTACTGTGCAGGACGCAAATCGGCGACACAACACTTCGCCGGTCGGTGGGCCGCCAAAGAAGCAATTCTCAAAGCGATGGGAACCGGGTGGTCGAAAGGCATCCAATGGACCGAAATCGAAATTTGCAACCAGGCAGGTGGCAAGCCGTTTGTTCAGTTAAGCGGGGCGGCGGCCGACGTCGCTCTGAACCAGGGAATTTCCGAAATCTTGATTAGTATTTCGCATTGCCGGTTGTTCGCGACCGCGTTTGCCACAGCGCTCGGCGAACCGACCCCTTCCTCGACGACGAAAATTTGACCGATCGATTTTGGTTTGTGCTATAATCGACAGGTCATTTCCGCGCAAAATTCGGATTTTCAGCCAGATTCACAGAATATTTTTTGGGGAGCCAGAACGAATGAAAAGAAATAATCGCTCAGCTGCATTGGCGAGTTTGATTGCGTGTGGTTGGACGATGTCGCTATCGTACGCAACGGCGCAGGATAATGCGTTTTGGTATCCCTCGGCTCAATCGAATGGTGCTAATTGTGCCAATAACGCCACACCCGATTTTGATTCCGGAATGTCGGTACCAGTGGTGCAGATAACACCAGCGTTGCCCTGGGGCGGATACTCAAATCCATTGCCGCTGCCGTCTTCAAATTTTTCTTATCCCGGCGCAGTTCCATCGATGAGTTCAGTTGGTCCTGTTTATTCATCACCTGTGGAAACGAGTATGGCTTGGGATTCAATTCCGGTCGGTTCTGTCGACAGCAGTTTTCCTATCGCCAACATGTACCCTGCGAACTTGCCAGTTGATTCCAGGGAAACACCGAGCAATTCGATATTGTACGGGCAAGTGTATCCACAGATTTACAACCTCCCGAATACAGTGGAACCAGGACTGGCGCCAGGGACTGTCGTGGCCACTGATTCCATCGTTGTGCTATTGCCGCCGGTAACCGGTGAATCCATCGGCGAAAATTCGCCGATCGTGATTGCGCCGATCGACCGTAAATTGGCCGACACAAATCCCTCGCCCAGCGATATCCGACCGGCGACTGATGAGAATGGGGCTGCTGCGGTGTCTGCTCCCAGCGAAACAGAAGTTGCGTTGAAACAGGAACTTATCGAGTTGAAAAAACAACTTGGCGAAGCGGTAGAGCGCGCTCGCGCGGCGGAACAACGCGTCTTTGCGGCAGAAAAATCCGCGAACGCAGCCGAACAGACTTCCGGTAAGATGGTCGATTCATTGTCCCAAAAAATTGCTGCCATGGAAGCTGTATTGGAAGTCGCTCAACAAAAAGCGGACCAAGCCAATGCACAACAAGAGGCAGCCCGTCTTAAAATAAGGGAAATGGCGGAGCTCGAATCCAAGCAGGCAATCGAAGCGAAACGGGAAGCTGAAGAGGCGGAGCGGAACGCGAAAATGGACGCGGAGACAACGGCGAAATCGCAACGACTCGACGCTGCCAAGGCCGCTGAAAACAAACGCAAGAAGAGTCGACGACTGGCGAATTCTGCCGACGACAGTGAACAGAATCGCGATACCAAAACGAAGCCCGCTGAGAAAGTTCCGGCCACTGCGGAATCCAAACCAGCATCGAGCGATGATGATTCAGCTAGTCAATCGTCCGAGAAGTCAGCTTTGATTAAAGAAAAGATCAAGCTGCTCGAAGCGTTGAAACAGGAAAAGATGGCCGAGAGCAGAACCAGGATCAGTCAACGATTTGCCAATCAGAAAAAACGCATGATCGATTCCGGCAAGAAAGAATCTTCGCGAGATTTCAAAGAACTGGCAGAGAAACTGGAAACCGAGCTAAAAAAGAGCGATATCAAAATAGAGCAAGATTTTGAAGCAAAAATTGCTGTGCTCAAAAAAGACCTGAAAACTCAAGCGGACAAGTAATTGGAAGTGCGCAAGCTGTTGCGTCAGGTTGGGGTGTTGGTTTTCAGTTTTGGAACGGTTGACTCGCCAACTCTATTTTTTGCTACTACGGTCTATTTCGGCCGTAGTTTTTTTGTTTGAAGTGGCCAAGATAGACCGTCAATCTTTGGCCTAGGCAAGCGACCGAATGAACAATACCGCTCACAACCCACTGCGGTACCGGTTGTAGCAGTCCCATCTCCCGTTTCTGCTAATGAGAAATTGGTCGGCGAATTCACCCAGAAATGACCGAATTCTGTTTCGGTTACCGTCACATGTTTCGTGAATCCTACCTGGATTCGCATTGAACCAATACACGGCTATTTTTATACTACTTCGATCCAAAATCGGTTCCGCGTCAATTTTACCCTGCGATACTCATGTCTATCAAAACTGCCGTCCAATTTCTGACCCCAATTTTTGTCGGCGTGGATGTGGGCGGCACGAATATCAAGATCGGAATCGTGGACGACCACGGACAGACGATCGCCGATGGCAAGTTCCCCACCCACCCTGGCAAGTCATCGCGATTTGCATTTGAACAAGCCAAACGAGAATTGGATCAGTTGATCGCCACAACTTCGTTCACCTGGTCGGATGTTTGTGCCGTGGGACTTGGTACGCCTGGTCCAATGGATATTCGCACCGGAAAAATCTTGACTCCGACAAATTTGTCTGGCTGGCACCATTCGCCCATTCGGGACGAATTGGCAGAAATTGTTGGCAAACCAGTCACTCTGGCCAACGATGCGGGAGCCGCTGCGTTCGGTGAGTATTGGGTGGGTAGTGGTCATCATTATGACAGTTTGGTGTTGCTGACGCTGGGGACTGGTGTCGGTGGCGGGATTATCATCGAGGGTGTCTCGATTGATGGCTTTCATAGTCATGGTGCGGAAGTCGGTCATATGACGATTGACAGCTGTCGGCGGGCGCGGATGTGTGGTTGTGGTCAACCTGGTCATCTGGAAGCCTACGCGAGTGCGACGGCATTGGTCGATCGGACGCGGGAAGCTATGTCTGTCGATACCAATCACGACAGCCGTTCCCTTTTGAACGATCAAATAAGTGACGATTCTCCACTTTCTGCGCTAATGATTGCTGAAGCGGCATCGGCAGGAGACGCGTTGGCAGGTAAGATGATTGCGGAGACGGCAAGTTATTTGGGAACAGGAATCGCCTTGCTGGCTCACATAATTGACCCGGCGGCGTTTGTATTGGGCGGCGCGATGAATTTTGGTGGCAGCTCCCATCCGTTAGGCCAAAAGTTTATCGCCGACGTTGCGGCAGCGACACGCAAACTGGTTTTTCCTGTTTTGGCAGAAAAACTGATTGTCGAATTTGCCGCGCTAGGAGGGTCGGCCGGTTATGTCGGTGCGGCGGGACTTGCCCGTCAAGAATATCGCAAAAATAATTAGAACTCGTCGCTTACCCTGCGGTTGATTGACTCGATCCAGCCCACACAATTTTATTTCTTCCTCTGCCGCTATCCTGTAGCGTCCGGCTTTTGAAAAAACATGGCAAAAATTCCTGCTGAAAATATTCGTAACTTTTGCATCATCGCGCATATCGACCACGGCAAGAGCACGCTGGCTGATCGGTTGCTCGAGTTTACGGGTACCGTTGAAAAACGTGAAATGAGTGAGCAGCTCCTCGACGACATGGACCTCGAACGGCAACGTGGAATCACGATCAAGGCGCGAGCCGTTGCCATGCATGTCCTGCACCACGGACAAGAGTACGAATTGAATTTGATTGATACCCCCGGACATGTCGACTTTCAATACGAAGTTTCCCGTTCGCTGAATTGTTGTGAGGGCGCGTTATTGTTGGCCGACGCGTTTCAAGGGGTTGAAGCTCAAACGGTTGCGACGGGCTATGCCGCCATCGAACATAATCTGGAGATTATTCCGGTCATCAACAAAATCGACTTGCAGTATCAACGAGCCGAGGAAGTGGCCGAGGAGATGGAACATGCGCTCGGCGTGGATCTGGACAAATTAGTCAAGGTTAGTGCCAAGTCCGGACTCAATATTGATTTGCTGATCGATGCGATCATCAAATATATTCCGGCACCCCAAGGCAAAGCTGATGCGCCGTTGCAGGCGATGGTGTTCGATTCGCACTACGATGAATTTCGTGGTGCGATTACCTACGTCCGCGTCATGAACGGAACCGTCAAACGAGGTGACAAAATCCAGTTTCTTAAAGGTAAGACGACGCACGAGATTTTGGAGCTCGGTCAGTTTACACCGAAACAAACACCGCGCGATGAATTGCGAGCGGGCCAAGTTGGATACTTGGTCTGCAATATTAAATCACTTAATCAAGTCAACGTTGGCGACACTATTACCGGACTTGGCAAACAGGCCGGTGCGGCTCTGCCCGGCTATCATGAACCGAAACGGATGGTGTATTGCGGGTTGTATCCATCGGATGGTCAGGATTTCACGGAGCTTCGCGATGCGCTCAGCAAACTGGCTATTAACGATCCGAGTTTCGATTTTGTCCCGGAGTCAAGTGAGGCGCTGGGATTCGGGTTCCGTTGCGGATTTCTGGGGATGTTGCATATGGAAGTTGTGCAGCAGCGACTGGAGCAGGAATCGGACGTCGACTTGGTCCAAACCGCGCCCAACGTAACGTATCGCGTGATCAAAAAGAATGGCGATGAGCTGGAAATTCACCGGCCTCAGGAAGTTCCCGACCCCGGTGACATTGAAGAATTTCTGCAACCGATCGTCCGGGTTAATTTGTTACAACCCGAATCTTATGTCGGCGCGGTGATGCAACTCTGTCAGGAACGTCGCGGGGTTCAGCAAAACACCGAATATCTCTCCGCAACGCGAGTGATGTTGACGTACGATTTGCCACTGGCCGAAGTGATCTACGATATGCACGATCGATTGAAGAGCATTACCCGCGGATACGGGACCATGGACTATGACATTATCGGATACTTTCCTGCCGATCTGGTACGTATGGATATCCTTGTCAATGGCAAGAAGGTCGACGCGCTTAGTATCATTTGCCATCGCTCGGACGCCGATCGTCGCGGCCGCGCAGTGGTGAAAAAGCTGAAAGCCGAGATCGACCGGCACATGTTTGAAGTTGCGGTGCAAGCGGCGATCGGAACCCGGGTCATCGCACGGGAAACCGTCAAGGCGTTGCGCAAGAACGTGACCGCCAAATGCTATGGTGGCGATATTTCGCGCAAGCGAAAATTGTGGGCCAAGCAAAAAGAAGGCAAGAAACGGATGAAGTCCATCGGCAGTGTCGATATCCCGCAAAGTGCCTTTATGGCCATTCTCAGTACCGGCGAAGAAAAGTAGCTGAAATTGAAGTAATCCGGTCGACCTCGGCAGGACGCCGCGAATCCGCCCCAAATAATTTCTCAACGGAACCACGTGGAGTGGTTGACGATATTGTAGCCATGGCTACAATATGGCGATCGAGTGCTCGGTAAAAAATCCGTGAAAAAGTGTCTTGGGCGTGGGATCGGTTGACCTGCCGGGGATGAAGTTCTCGATCCAAGCCCAATTATTGATGGCTCATCGTGTCGTTTTGGAACAGTTACCTTGCGCTTGGATTGTTGGTCAAAGTGTAGCTGTGGCTACACTTTGACCAGTTTTAAATAATAATAATTTATTGGAGTATTTATGAAGTCCGAAGCCAAGCAAATACGAGAATCTCAACGGCGACCGGCATTTACATTGGTTGAATTACTTGTCGTCATCGCCATCATTGGAATACTGGTCGGGTTGTTGTTGCCCGCGGTTCAAGCAGTGCGTGAGTCCGCACGTCGAACGCAATGTCAAAATAATCTGAAACAGATCGGATTGGCCATTTTGAATTTTGAGTCCGCGAAGCAGTACTTGCCAGCGGGCTACCTCAGTTTTCCGACTTCGGATGGCAGTGGTCCGGCGTCGGCCGCCATCGATCCCAATACTTGGGATGCCGCTCCGGGGTGGGGTTGGGGGATGCAGATATTACCCTTTATGGAGCAGGGCAGCTTGTTCAGCGGACTGGCTGTAGATCGTCCGATTTGGGATTCGCTCAATCGTGATCTGATCGGAGCGAAATTGGCGGTTTATCTGTGTCCCAGCTCAAGTGGGGATGTCGAGCCATTTGTTATTTTGGATGGGTCGCAGAATGAACTGACTCGCTACGGCGCACCTCTTCGAATGGGTCGCTCACACTATGCCGCTTGCCACGGACAGGAATCCTGTTGGGGAGAATGTGGCGCGGCGCCAACCGCGACCGTGTTTACCAGTATTTACTCTGGCGAAACCAAAGTCATACCAGTCAATGGTGACGTCAGCCAAGTTGCGGACGGACCATTCTATAGAAATTCCCGCGTCCGACTTGGTGAAGTTTCGGACGGAACTAGCACCACCATTTTTGTTAGCGAACATTCATCGCGATTGAGCGATAAGACCTGGGTGGGAGCGGTGCCAGGTGCCGTCGTGCATCCACATTTGATCACGCCACTAAATCGGCCGGAGGCAGCGGGAGCACTGGTTTTGATCCACATGGGTCCCTCGGGCGGGGAATTGGATATTACCGGGTTCCCAATTATTCATCCGATGAATTTTCCGACGCTACATCCCGGTCAAATGTTTAGTGAACATCCCGGTGGAGGAAATGTAATGTACGGTGATGGATCGGTCCGGTTCATGAAAGAATCCATCGATTTGATTTTGGCGGCTGAATTGGCGAGCATGAACGAAGGTGAATTTGTCGGAACGGGAGAATAACAAATGTCTGACTTCAGATTTCGCTGGCCCGTCATCATTGCGTCATTGTTAATCATCATCGGAATTGGATGGTATTTTTTCGGTTACCCGAAACCCAAATTGAGTCCGTCCGGCTATGACCATGCGTTGGCATTGTTCTCAGCTTGTAATCGTCAAGATGCGATCAAAATTCAACAAATTGAGCAGTTAATCAAAGACAATCTCGCCGCCAAGTCTTTGCAAGCCAACGATGCAAATTGGTTGCGCAAAATTATCGGGCAGGCGGATCGCGGTGATTGGGAGCTCGCGTCGACGCGCTTGCGGAGACTCCTAAACCAGCAAGTCGAGCCAGCAAAGGTAAAACCATTAGTCAACTAACGGTGCTGTTTGAAGACTTGGGTTAGGCGCTATTGAACTGTTCGTCGTGGCGAATCGAATCAAACAGGTAATTATGAAAATGACTGATCGAACTGAAATGAAGGCCCAACTGGAGGAAATGCTTAAAGAACTCCAGGAACGAGCCGGCAGAATTGAGGCGCGGCTAAATGCGCCGGGTAATCCAGACTGGGAAGACCACACGACCGAACATGAAGACGATGAGGTTTTGGCTGGCATTGGCGATTTGGCGAACGATGAAATTCAACAAATCAAGGCGGCACTGCGACGGATCGAGTCTGGAATTTATGGTGTCTGTTCATCCTGCAACAAACCGATTCCACGGGCCAGGTTGTCTGTTTTGCCTTACACTTCCACCTGCGTATCCTGCGGTGGCTGAATTTACTGATTTGAGTTTTCGGCAATATTCTAACTGACTCAGGCGGATGATCGGACCAAAATGGCAATCAGATATTGACGTCCGTCCAAGCCGCTAGCCCGCATTTCTCCCACTGTTGCATCAAGTCGGGTCTGAATCTTCGATTTCCGCTTTTGACGCGTTGCAGGGACTTGGTTGATTGCCTCGGTTTGCAGCTCTTGGCTTAGTAGTTTTGGCGCTAAGTTTCGGTCAAACTTAGGGTCGCTCTGATGTTTCAGTCGCACGCCTTCAGCAGTCGGAATTTCAAAAGAAGCAACCAGTTGAGTAAATTTCATCGGTTGCGTGAGTTCGCCGATGAAAACCCCACTAAAACGGTTTGATTTCTCTTTTTTAATTTTTTTGCTGAGCGAGAAAAGCGGGCTAACCCTTCAAGCGAATGACCAGGTCTTCGGTAGCACCCTGAATATCGACGATTACATCTGAGTCACCGTCATCGCTGTTTTGTTGATACCGCTGGTTGATAGTCTTTTGGAGTTTGGTCAGGCTGGGGTCGGAGAATCGCACGAACACTTGGTACTGGCCTGGCGCGATTTTGTCACTGCCCGAATTTTGTAAATTGAAAGTGCCGTCCGGTTGAATCTGACCGGTAGCTCCAAAGAGTCCATTTTCAGGTCTGAGAACCAATGTTCCGCCCAACAGTGGCGATCCGTTTGGCTGTAGCACCTTTCCCGCAACTCTGATCCCCTCCGTCATTTTCGGGGGCCCATCGCCGCAGCCCGCGATGATCAAAATCAACAACCCTAAGCCAATCATTCGGACCAAGATTTTACGAGCAGCAAGCATTCGACTCACCTCAAAAAGTTTTTCTGAACAGGATCAAGAACGGCACGGAGGTTGCCAACAAAAAACGGGCGCCGATTCTGACAAAGCATCGATGCCCGTTTTCGAATGATCAAATTATTGGACGTCAGGAAGAACCTCACCACCGCGTGGAGTTATCAAAGCAGCGAAAGCGACCGCGCTGATGTTGCTGGAAATGAAGCCGGCTGAAGCATCGGCACGACTGATGTTCATTCCGCCGGTATGAAAGCTGTAAGGCTCGCTGTCATTGTTGATAGAAATAATCCCTTTGCCTAAACCACTACTGCCGTTAATGACACCTGTCACAGCATTCGCACCATCCATCGAACCAGCACCGCCATCGGGATCGGTCCATCCAAATCCCTCCGGACGAGGCAGAACAGTTCTCATATCACGTCCCAACACAAACCAGTTGGGTCGCCCAGCGTCTTCCATGAACATCATCGTATTACTGGTCCCATCATAATATTCGGCCATTCTAGTTTTTTCATCTACTTTTAACGCGCCTTCATGATCGGCAGTTCCCAGAAAATTGGGTATTCCGTTCGCGTTGAAGAACCGATGACGAAGCCGATGCATGACCAGGTAGTCGGAAGGCCCCATCACTTTTCCATCGACAGCCGAACCAGTGCCATTCGCAGGAAGACGAATGGTTCCAGGTGGCGATGAAGGGCAAACAAAAACCGGAATCACGTTCTGGCCAGCTGTGACATTAATCGGCGTGTTCCAGGCAAAATTTTTGTTGTAAATGTTTGCCAAGCTGCCCTGTTCAATGAAATCCAGCACAACCACGCACCAGCTCATTCGCGTACCGACCAAGTCGTACGGACGAGACTCAGGAAAAGCCATATACGCACTTTCATAATTGTGAATGGCGATGCCATGTTGCTTCAAATTGTTTAAACAGGTTGTTCGTCGAGCGGATTCACGAACGGATTGAACAGCGGGAAGCAACATGCCGATCAAAATTCCGATGATCGCAATGACCACCAATAACTCGACAAGAGTAAATCCACGATTCGGGACAGGGCGCATGACAATCTCTCCTAAAGAAACTTTTTCCGATTCCCTCTGCTTCAAAACGCCTCTTGCGAGATGCGAGATCTTTCGGTTCCTACGTTGGAACCATCAAAAGGGGAAACTTGAGCGGAAGTTTATGAGACGATTGTTAAGAATTGATGAACAAAAGATTAAGAATAGGAGAATAATAGTTAACGAGAAATTTTGGAAACGCTGCTGCTGACTTCAAAATTCAACCATTGGTTCCATTTTACCAGCGGATTGGCGGCCCCGGTGGAATCAGTCCAACTGGCTTGTCAGTCTCAGCCAGGCTGTACGAACTGACATCGGATCGGCAGTCTTTTGCAGGACAAAAAGACCGCCGCTCAACGCTAAATGAGTTGGAAGCCGGCGCTGAGCGGCGCTCTGGTACGGTACCAAGTCGAATGCCAGAGTAGCGGAGAACAAAAGGGTAACCGTTTACGGGTCGAGCGTAGGGTATGTGCAGCAAGTCTTGATTGGCTGGCGCGTCGCGTCGGCAATGGTTTGGCGAGTGACATTGGCGGGAGGTTTTCCTGACTTGCGTAACACACCACTAGCACTTATGCCGCGAATAATGGGCAAGCCAAGTCCTGCTTGCTGTTGGTAAGCCGCTTCGGTGGTCAGTGCGATATCCAGAGCGAGTTAATGAACGGCTTCGAAGGGGATTTTCGTTCGCGCTCTACAATACGCTCCCGTGTTGGCGCTGCAAACGATTTTCCCCAACAACGCCCACCAGTAAGCGACTGACTCCTTTGTTTTCGGCGATCGTTGAGATCTTGATGTTTGTTTTCCGACGACCCGCACAAACAAAGGAAAGAGCCCAGAGCGGCAAGGCGGTTAAAATCTTTTTCAACAGAGAAAAGGTTCAGTATATGACGATAAGCAACCAAAGAATGCTTGAAAAAAGTATTCTGATTCGCGCTCGAATGATCTTTCTGGCATTCCAGAAACTGCAAAACAGGCAGATCTCCGAGTTTCTTGGAGTCGAACGGCACTGCGTTGGTCGCTGGCGTCAACGTTAGCAAGATTCGGTCGATTCTTTGCTGGCGATTGAACTCAACGAACCACGAGCCGTATTGCGACGCACGATCATTGACGTTTTTCGCGCTGCGCACCGCAGCGCTGGTCCTGGAAAGTTTTCCGCCGATCAGATTCCTCCGGTGATTTCGATCGGCAGCGAGTTGCCCCGGAACCCGCTGCCAATTGGATCTTTGTGATGGACAATCTAACACCCCCTATGGGGAAGCGGTTGTGTGCACCGCTTTCGATACCCATCGGGAAAATAAGGAGTGGCCAGTACAAGACCTATGACGGGAACTCGCGCCAGCGTATTCTAATGAATCTGAAATGATCATCGCGGATTGTAATCTGACCGGTCGAAATGAATTCTGGCGAATACTTAAACAGGATATTATGCGGGGACGCATTGGCTCTGTCTCGTGCGCTACCCGATGGTTGCGTCGATACGGTTGTTACCAGTCCACCTTACTTTCAACAACGTGACTATGGTTCCAAACTTCAAATCGGGCAGGAAGATACACCCAAGCAATATGTCGCCAAGTTGGCGGTTTTGTTTGCCGAATTAAAACGGGTTGTCAAGGCGACGGGATCGGCTTGGATCGTGATTGGCGATAAATATGATCGCGGTGAATTACTTGGCATGCCGTGGCGCGTTTGTTTTGCTCTCAAAGAAACGGGATGGATCTTGCGCAGCGACTGCATTTGGCATAAACCAAATGCGATGCCGTCGGCAGTCAAGAATCGTCCGACAATCGATCACGAATACATCTTTTTTTTCAGCAACTCGAAAGACTACTATTACAATGCGGATGCGATCCGCGAGCCCCATGTTACGTTTTCCGAGAATTCAAAGATGAAGGGCGGGCGGGGGCACTTCGGAAAAATCAACGGCACACCAGAAGCTGGCAAGAATGGTGGCGACAGCAATTTGCATGCGGGACGTTGGGATCAAGCGTTCCATCCCCAAGGCCGAAACAAGCGCACTGTCTGGTCGATTCCCCTGTCGAAATTTCGCGATGCACATTTTGCCGTGTATCCCCAACCGCTGGTGGAAACCTGTATCCAGGCCAGTTGCCCGCCAGCGGGTTTGGTTCTCGATCCGTTTTCTGGCGCCGGAACAACTGCCGTCACCGCCCAATCGTTGGGACGAAATTTTGTTGGTTTCGAGTGTGTCCCCGAATACTGCCAAATCGCTGATCAGCGAATCGCTGCCTCGCTGGGAACCGGTCAAAAAGTAATCGAGTTTTCAAGTGAATAACATTCGATCCAATCCAGTTAAGATTCTCGATCCATGAATATTGAATTAGTTATCGCTCCCTGGAAACGGTGTGCAACGTTCCTCAGCCAACTTATGTTGTGTTCAACCATTGGGCTCTGCGGAACGACTGCCGTAGTGGCTCAGTCGCCCGGGATCAGTTTTCGTGACCAGATTCAACCCATTTTGGCTGAGAACTGTTTTTCCTGTCATGGTCCGGATGAACATCAGCGCCAGGCCGACCTGCGATTGGACCAAGTCTTGGCTGCCCAATCGACGGTGATCGTACCGGGTAAGCCAGACGAAAGCGAACTGGTTCGGCGCATCTACTCGACGCACGAGTCGGAAGCGATGCCGCCCGCCGACTCCAACCGGCAACTGACTGACGTCCAGCGCGAGCTGCTGCGTCGATGGATCGAGGAAGGTGCCAATTGGCAGCAACATTGGGCTTTTGAACCAATCCAGAAACCCGAGCCTCCCCATCAGGATTCGGCTTGGCCAAAGAATTCGATTGATAATTTTGTTTTGGCTCGTATGGTCGACCAAAACCTCATGCCGTCTCGGCCCGCCGATCGGCGAACCTTGATTCGGCGTGCGTATTTCGATTTGATTGGCATTGCGCCGACCGCCGAACAGACGCAGGTCTTTGTGGATGACCAGGACGACAACGCTTGGGAAAAGGTAATCGACGGATTGCTGGCTTCCCCACATTTTGGCGAACAGATGGCCGTCGAATGGCTCGATACCGCTCGGTTTGCTGACACCAACGGTTTCCAGAATGATTTTTACCGAAGTATGTGGCCGTGGCGCGATTGGGTGATTGAAGCTTTCAATCGGAATTTGCCCTATGATCAGTTCATCATCGAACAACTTGCCGGCGACCTGTTAACGCAGCCGACGAACTCCCAATTGATTGCCACAGGATTCAATCGCAACAATCGCTCCGTTACTGAAGGGGGAGCAATTGAAGAGGAGTGGCGAATTGAAAACTGCGTCGATCGCGTGGAAACAACCGCTGCCGCCTTTCTTGGTTTAACCCTCGGTTGTTGCCGCTGCCATGATCACAAATACGATCCGATCAGCCAACGGGAGTTCTACCAGTTCTTTGCTTTCTTCAATAATATCGACGAACTCGGCGTCTACAACGAGACGCGTGGCAATGTGGGACCAATGATCAAACTGCCCACAGAGGAGCAACAAACAACGTTGGATGGACTGGATGAAAAGATGGCACAGACTAAGCAACTGCTTGAGTCCGCGCCCGATCAATCGGCTCGTTTAGTTGAAACATGGCAACAACAACTGAAGGCCGCGTTGATCGAGTTGCCGAGCGCCCATTTCAAGTGGGTGGCAATCCCCGACAAACTTCCGACGGGCATTTGCCCCGTGGGTCGTTCCAGCATTTTTCCCGGCGTCGCTGACGCAGTGGCTCCCAGCGACGACGCCCAGGTTCAATTTTCGGTGGAGGATCCTTTTTCCTGGACGGTATGGGTTCATGGGAATGCGCGTGGTTCCATTTTCGGCAAAATGGATGAAGGCAACGAATATCGTGGGGTCGACGGTATTCTGTTGCCCGACGGACGATTAAAAATTCACTTGATTCACCAATGGCGAGTCAATGCGATCGCGGTCATTTCAAAAAATCGTTTACCGGCAGACGAGTGGACTCATGTGGCGGTAACATGGGATGGAAGTTCAAAAGCTGCGGGCTACAAGATTTATTTCGATGGCAATCCAATCGAAGTGGAAGTTGATATCGACACGCTTTCCGAAACCATCGCTACTGCTGTTCCTTTGAGAATCGGTCAGCGAAGTCGATCTGAATTCTTCCAGGGAGAGCAGTTCGAATTCAGTTTGTATGATTGCGAGTTAACTCCGGCTCAGATATTGACGGGACTCAGGCAAGCTTTGGTACAACAATTCACCCGGTTCGCCGAGTCGCCGCCGAGGCAGGAAGTGGATCATGGTCGTGAGTGCTTGACCCGCTATCTGAATTGTCAGGATCGCCAGGCAGTTCGCGCGGAATTGTCAGAGCTAATTACGAAACGGGAAAAACTGGAATCCGAATTGCAAACCTCGATGATTATGCGCGAACGAGCGCAATATCGCGAAACTTTTTTGTTACATCGTGGTCAGTACGATCAACCCGCGACTGATTCGGCGTTGTGGCCGGCGATTCCTGGTGTGTTTCCTCCGTTGGCTGCGGATCAACCGGCTAATCGCCTGGGACTGGCAAGGTGGATGGTTGATGAGCGAAATCCGTTGGTGGCGCGCGTCGCGGTCAATCGCGCCTGGACGAAGTATTTGGGACGCGGGTTAGTTGAATCTGTGGATAATTTTGGCGTACAGGGATCACCCCCTTCGCATCCGCTGTTAATCGATTGGCTAGCGAGGGAGTTTCGGTCATCCGGATGGAACTTGAAACAGCTCCACAAATTGATCTTGATGAGTGCGACCTATCAGCAATCGTCGACCCTGACGGCTGAACAAGCGAAAATTGACCCCGAAAATCGTTGGTATTCTCGCGGTCCGCGCTATCGATTGTCGGCTGAACAAATTCGCGATAACTCTTTGGCGTTGGCCGGGTTGTTAGTCGAAAAAATCGGTGGTCCTTCGGTTCGCCCCTACCAACCCGCGGGATTGTGGGAGGAACTGGCCGGCGGCGCCAATGATGGTCCCTATCAAAATGACCATGGCGACAATCTCTATCGACGCAGTTTGTATACCTATCGAAAACGAACGGTTTCACATCCAACGGTGTCAACGTTTGACGCACCGAGCTGGGAAATTTGCCGCGTTAATCGAGGTCGTACCAATACACCGCTCCAATCTTTGGCGTTGCTCAACGATACGACCTATGTCGAAGCGGCACGAAAGTTTGCTGAGCGAATGTTGAAATTTGGCGAGGGCTCGATTGAATCACAGATCCGTTTTGGTTTCCTGTGCGCGACGCAACGGGCGCCCACACCGCATGAGCTGTCGACACTTGTCGCCGGTCACGGTGCCTATCAGAATTACTATTTGAGCCATTCTCAGGAGGCGCGTGAGCTGCTGGCGACGGGCGAATCTCCGGCCCAGCCTTCGTTGCGAGTCGAAGAATTGGCTGCGATGACGGCGATAGCGTCGGTACTGTTGAATCTTGATGAAGTTATTACGAAAGAGTAAACCATGATGAATCCCTTTGATCGTGCGTTGTTGGCTAATCGCCGCACATTTTTAGGAACCTCGGGGTTGGGGCTGGGGGCCATCGCCTCCGCGGTTATGAATCAATCGGTCAGCCATGCGCGGCCGGTGACTACTCGGCCCGATCAAACATCGATGCAATTGCCGCATTTTCGGCCGTCCGCCAAACGTGTGATCTACTTGTTTCAATCCGGTGCGCCATCACAGTATGAAACGTTTGACTATAAACCGGGATTGGCCAACCTGGCGGGGTCCGAGTTACCGGAGTCGATACGCGGCGGCCAGCGGTTAACGGGAATGACATCCGGTCAAACATCTTTCCCCATCGTGCCATCCATCTTCAAGTTCAAACAACGGGGAAATTCTGGAATTTGGATGAGTGATTTATTGCCCCACTTGAGTGGACTGGCAGACAAAATTTGTGTCATCCGTTCGATGTATACCGAGGCGATCAACCACGATCCAGCGATTACTTTTTTTCAAACGGGTTCCCAGTTGGCGGGACGTCCCAGCATGGGCGCGTGGGTGGCCTATGGCTTGGGCTCGATGAATCAGGACCTACCCAATTACATCGCGATGATATCCCGAGGGACGGGGCGCGCGGCAGGCCAGCCGTTGTATGACCGACTTTGGGGCAGCGGCATGTTGCCGGGAAAATACCAAGGGGTCAAGCTGCGTTCGGGCAATGACCCGATTTTGTATCTGGCGAATCCGGCGGGATGCCCACCGCAGGTCAGACGCCGGATGTTGGATGATCTGAAAACACTCAACCAAGAGACGTTGTCGCGAACTTTGGACCCGGAGGTGGCAACTCGAATTGAACAGTACGAGTTGGCTTTCCGGATGCAGACGTCGGTGCCGGAATTAACCGATCTGTCCCAGGAACCGCAATCCGTGCTGGAGCGCTACGGTCCCAATGTCCAGTTGCCTGGCACCTATGCGCGGAATTGTTTGTTGGCGCGCCGACTCGCCGAGCGCGATGTCAGGTTCATTCAGTTATTCCACATGGGCTGGGATCAACATGACAATTTGCCGGATCATATGTCCAAGCAGTGTAACGATACCGATCAACCAACCGCGGCGTTGATTCAGGACTTGGACGAGCGTGGACTGTTGGACGACACTCTCGTCGTATGGGGCGGGGAATTTGGCAGGACCGTTTATGGACAGGGAATATTAACCGAAAAAACTTACGGGCGCGATCATCATCCGCGCTGTTTCTCGATATTTATGGCCGGTGGTGGTGTGAAGCCGGGGACGGTTTACGGAACAACCGACGATTTTGGCTACAACATTGTGGAAAATCCAGTTCATGTGAACGACCTGCACGCGACGATTCTGCGGGCCTTGGGCCTCGACCATCGCAAACTGACCACGCCCTATCAGGGGCTCGACTTGCGATTGTCCGGAGTGGAGGAGCGAAATCCCGTTGTGGAGATTTTTCGCAGTTGAAGCGACACTCAACAATTGACTGAACTTCAGAAAAATCGACATCACTCAAACAACGGTTTTCGAGGGAGAGCTTCCAATTGTTCCTGCAGTTTGGCGATTGGAATAATGGCGGTCTCTGGCAATGGTGGATCGGACTCGGAATCCTGCAAACGTTGGAGAAGTTGGAACTGATCAACTTCGTTTTCCAAAGCAGCCAGCCAAGCTGGCAGGTCGATTCCGACACCATTGGTTGACCGAGTGAATGCTTGGGCTTCTTGTTGCAATAGTTCAAAGGTTCTGGCCGATTCGTAGTCATCGGGGTCGGTCATTGCCGGAACAACTAAGGCGCGCAACCGATCGATTTGCATTTGATGTCCGAATCGACCTTCCAAACGTCGACCGACCGATTCCATGCGCATCGAATACTTGGTCCGAAGTTTTTCCATCAATTTAAGATATTTTTCCGCCTCCGCTCCAACACGATCCGTCAAGGAACGGCGCCAACGACGAGCCACGTTGTTTTCCTGATTGTTGACCAGGATGCTATGTGCCCAAATTACCGGTTTCAAATTCCAACAGACTCGATCGTACCGCCCCCTCAGCCGCAAAAAATCCAAAAACGTGTGCAGAAACTCGCCGTGATCGGATTGGGTCGTGGTTGAATTGTAATCGCGATACTCGTTGTAGTTTTCCATCACACTTTCGAGCACGAGGGTCAGGTACCGCACCGCTTTTTGTCGCGGAATTGCTTCGCCAATCTCGTCAAGCAGCCGTAGATCTGGCGGGGCAGGGGACTGTTCAAGTTGTTCCAGCCAATGATCGACGCCTTGATGCAGGATCGCCCGTATATTTCCCAAGTGCAGGAAATGTTGCGTGAACAAACCGGCGCCATACGTTTTGATGAATTCAACCAACCGATCCCATGAATTTCGGTCTTTCACTTTTTCCAGCACGCTCAACCGCAGTGTTTGGCTATGTTCGAGCCAGAGGATCAGCATGGATTCGGTTAGTTTTTCGGTGCAGCCGAACAAGATCTGTTCAGCTGCGACTTGGATATCTTTTTCGGAGTCGGGTTGGGCGACCAACTGTTCGGATTTGAATTGACTGGTCGATTCGATCAACGTGTAGACCATGGAAGTGAAAGCCACTTCAAACAATTCGTCGAATTCCGTCACGGCGCCACTACCGATCGGGTTGTTGCGTTCCATAGCCAGGGCAGTTTGCGTCAAGACATGGGTCTCAGTCAACAACCCGATTGCTGGCAAGTTCCTGAGCAAGTCCAACAACGCAATCTGGAGAACACGGGCTTTGACAATCGCCTCCGGATCCCCGCCCTTGGTAATCGGCACGTACAACAGGGATTGCGGGTGCAAATACTGGATTAGCGCCTCAAAATGATCAGCGACCTGAATGGCGTTTTGTAGCAGGATGGCGGCAAAAACGGCCACCAGGGGATCGGAACCGTTCATCGGAGCAATCTCGCCATGTTGCTCAACAGCGGTACGCGCCAACGACCGGCTATCAATCAAAAAATCCACCGCCCGGCCTAAAGCCAACAGCAAACGAATCGCATTTTCCGTTTCAATGCAGGTGTGAATCGTTTGTTCGAGTAGCGTATCTTTGTATAGTCGTAATTGATCATAATGCAACATGGACTCGTGATCGGAACCTCCTTTGGGCAGCGGAAATTGATTCACGGTCGCTAATAGGTCAGTCAATTTCTCTCGATTCTCGACGGCTTGGGCGATCCACTGGCCGATCACATCACGCCGCTTTTTGAGACGCTCGGTGGTCTGCTCGTTCAATTCCGCTTGCGCTACAACGGGCAGCGGAATGGTCGCTGCAATGGCCCAATAACTGGCCAGCGTGCTGAGAAATTCCAGCCGGTCCAGTACTCGATCAACTTCCGCTTCGATCGCATCATCGGAGGTTAGACTGCCGTCAAAAACCTCTCCCTCGAAGCCATCATCAGCTGTATCGTTGTAGACCACATCATCATAGGCGGCCCGAAACAAGTCTTCGGAGTCAGATTCGGATTCGGGCTCATCGTCTTGGCTCATTAACTCATCAAGTTCATCAAAGCCCACCGAGTCGTGGGAATCGAAGTCGAGTTTTTGATTAAACTGAAAACTCGGTACGGACCAATAGTGTTCAGCATTGGCTTCCATGAAGTCATAAAACTTGCGGATGCGGTTCCAAATTTCGTTGGGCGAGTTGCCGGCTGCCGGCGGCTTGTTTTCATCGTGATTAAAGAACAGGTTTTTTTGCTCAGAAATCCAATGAAAGACCAATTCATGGAACGAACTGTCAGCCATCTGCAGCGGGATTTCTTCAGCTTGGGACAACCAATGTACGAGCAGGGCCGTCGACGTGGAATAGTCCTGGCGCTGCATTAACGCATCGATCACCAACGCATAGGCTTTGGGCGAATCAAACATTTCGGCATGTTGCGCCCAAAACTCGATATCGCCAGCCGCAGCTCCTCCTTTATGCCAAAGGTTTAGCGCCGAGGCTACCAATTCCGCTGCCTGAAAAACATCTTCTGCATCCACTGCATCCACCGACATCACCTCATGGGCGGCGTACTGCCGCCACCAATTTACGATGGAGAGGAACTCATTGCGAATGGAATCACACATTTCCAAATGATCTTGGGCCGCCGCCTCACTCCACAATCGAGAGCACAGCGCAAATATTCGCTCCATCAAATCGACCAGATCGAATACGCGGTGGTCGCGCACGGAATTTTCAATTGCCGGAAACAAACTATAATTGGCGTCAAACCCGAGAATATTCCAAGGATCAACAATGGCCCCGCATTCGATTCCGCGTTTTAGTCGACGCATGGAGGCTGGGATCGCATCTAGCGCTGCTTGGAAATTGCCTTGTTTGATCGCCCGCGCGGCGGCGTTTAGCAAGCAATCGATTTGACAGATAATGCGCGCCGCCGCAACGGGTACGACCTTGGATTGTTTATCTGCCGCATCGGGATAACCCATGCGCGCATAAATCGACGCCAACCGACAATTCACCAATTGAGACGCCCTCCGTTGTGCGAGCCGTGCATTTAAATCCTGTCGCACCGCTCCAAAGGGTTGTTGCCGCGACGTTGCTTCGACTTCGAGACGTTGGCGATGCTGTTCCGGCAACTGCCGCAATATTTGTCGATACAGCTCATCGCGATAACCGGCAATGATCGGGACCAAATCGTTTAACGTGGTGTTCGAATCGTAAGCGCCTGGTCCACACCCCGAAACAGCAGCAGCCATCAACATGGTACCGGCTAAAACGGCACTCGCTTCATACAACAACTCGTCTCGATCGAGTTGCGTCGGACCCTGAGAATCCTGTTCGACTCGTTCCAACATTGAGTCGAGTGTGACTTGATGAACGATAAACCGCCGGTAAAACCCGTTGCCATCAATCCAATGTTCATCCCATTGTCCAAAATGGTGATTGGGGCGTTTGTTAATGGGATGGTCAAAATCAAAGGCGCGTGGATCAATCGCAACCTCGTCGAGTTTGTCCGGGTCCAATTGGGCTGCACGCAAGATATCCGGTTCGGTCGTGCGTAAGATCTCCAATGCCAATTCCATGATTCGGCAATATTTCCCCACCGCGACTCCGGCGTCGCGGACAAAAATTGGTACCGGGTGAATCCATTCGTGCGGGTACGGTTCGATCTTTTGGCCTTCGAGCGTCGCGACCGGTCGGTGGCCAATAAAATTGTTTAGTTTTGCCAGCGTGTTGGTTACTAATTCGCCTGTATGATCCCAGGCGGGCCCCTGTTGCAAGACAGTTTCGAATACTCTTCCGAGGAAAAATGAATTGAAAAGCAATTCATCGTTTTGATGAAACAACAGGTCTCGATGGTGTTTTCGGTACGCCGGCAGGACTTTGTTGAAAGTCAGATCCAATACGTGTCGGGCCTGCTCGGAGTCTCGGAAAGTCTCGTTGGTTGACGCCAGTTCTTGCAACCGAACTTCCAGGGCGACTTGGACTTTTTGTGCCACCTGTTGATCTTTTGCGGCAGCCAGACTGTTACCCGAATTCCCGTTGTCATTGGGGCTGGGCTTGGCAGCGAAGAATCGGAACAACTCATTCAAACCGCCGAAAAAGCGAGCATCATGGGTGCCAGTCGCGAAATTGACGTAGCCCAGAACTTGGTCCATGACCGGCTGGATCGACTGTTCCAATTTTAGGTTACCCATTAAATTCTCAACGGCTTTCCGAACGGATTGCGAATGAGCCCACTATCGTAAAAATTTGAGCGATTTTGGTCTAGTGGTTGCGAGGGCATACGGGCAACCGAAATCTGCCGGTGATTGGACATTTCGATCGATTGCTCCTGTCGTAGGGAAGCCGATCGGGCAACTTGGTCGCGAAAAAACCTAATTTTTCGTCGAAACTCCAGGAAAGGTAGTTAGAATGAGGAGAGCGAAAATATTCCTGGTCGAGAATTGTCTGACGGCGATCTCACTGGATTATTTCGGTCCGTCGGCGGTCGGTTGATCGCCAAACCCATTTTGTCAAAAACGATTTCATGTTTCAACCTCAACGTGTGTCACCCATGGTTCAAAAAAATTTTTGTGCTCGCTGGAATCCATCCGCGCGTCTCACTCGGTTAAGTCGAGCTTGTTTGACACTCTTGTTGTGTGCGTTGAGTTCGGCGACTTTCGCACGCGATGGTGCGATGTCGGATTCGGCGCTCAATCGCGCCGGCTTGACATCCGTTTGGTTTACCGCGTCTGGAATTTCTGCGGGTGGCAAGATTGTCGACTGGACTTTAAACGTCAATGAAAACAAATCGACAAACTATTTTGTGGTCAAAGCGGGTAACTATCGTGAGATCATTTCCCAAAACAACTTGAGTCCGTTTGGAATACCTTATGGATTGGATGGCGGAGTGGAGTACATTGAAACGCGAAAGGAAATTCTGGAAGCAGAATTAAAAAGCGAGGGCCGCACCGATGTCAAAGTCATCACCGAACAATTCAGCCTGCCTAAATCCACGATTTATATTTTGGGAAATAATGGGATCTTGACTTCGATCGACGCCGATTCGGGCCATCTAGACTGGTCGGTTAGTTTTGGATCGACGAGTCTTCCTGGCGGTGGTATCGGCGCGAGCAACGATTATGTAGCCGCTATCAACGGTTCCAGCCTGTATTGTATCGAAGCCGCCACGGGCAAAATACTTTGGTCAAAACAGTGTAAATTTGGCGTCGCGACCTCGCCGGCGGTTTCAGCAGACCACATCTATGTTCCTCTGTTAAATGGTCGGATGGAGATTTTTGATATTTCAAAAAAAGGATTGGCATCCTATGTATTGGTGGCCGGGGGAACCGGGACGGCTCGTCCGCTAATCGGCGAAAATACGGTCTCGTGGCCAACCGACAAAGGCGAACTAAATGTTTCGGCGAGCACAGGAGTTCGCCAACATTCGATTCGCTATCGATTATTGGCATCCGATGCGATCTTAAACGCTCCCGCGCATATGGACGACTTGATCTTCGCCACCTCGTTGGACGGTTTTGTTTATGCCATCGAAGAGGCAGGCTCATTGGCTTGGGAATATTCGACAGGGTCGCCGATTTCGCAATCGCCCTTTGTGTTGGACAACAGCGTTTACGCGATTACTGACGACAAAGAGCTGTTTCGATTCGACGCTCGAACTGGCAACCTGCAATGGCCAAAGCCGATGTTGAAAGTCAATCGATTTATCGGGGCCAGCAAGGATCGAATCTATGTCATCGACGACTTTGATGGCTTGTTGGTAATCGATCCGAAATCAGCTGCAATTCTTTCACGAGTTGAAATTGGAGATGTTCGATTTGCGTTGCCTAACAAACAAACCGATCGCCTGTATGTGGCGTCACGGTCTGGAGTGATCCAGTGCATTCACGAACTTGGCAGCCCCAATCCCTATTTTCATGGTAATGAGTTGGTGGTGACCGAGCCCGCCAAGTCGGCGGCGACGCCACTGCCGGATAATGCCGCGGGCAGCGACAATACGGTCAAGGCTGAAGATGACCCGTTTAAGACGCTTGATTCATCCAAGGCGATGGACCAAGAAAAACCGCAGCCCGCTGCTGAAAACGAGGATGACCCGTTTGCCACAGGCGGCGACAAGAAAAAAGCCGACGAACCCGATGACGATCCTTTTGGTGGCTAAACATTTTTTATTTGCACGATAGTACGGTGCGATAGCATGGCGCGATTGTACGACGCGACCCTTTTAATACTCGCTCGCGTGATTTGCCGCGCGACCAAGTTATCGTTCGAATTCGAATTGAGTCTACTTTGCCTCGCGGTTTTGAATTCAACCGATTGGCGACAACGGGTCGATTACTGGACGCGTGACCGGGTTGACGATTCGCGGACTACGTTTCACAATCCTCAGCTTGTCAGGCAATTGAGTTCGGACGATCGACTGTCCGCCCGAGCGATTTAGCCAACTCTTGATTTTTCTTTCGAATAATAGAAGTACTGATGGATTCCCCGCAAATAAAGCGCGCCTTGGTCAGCGTCAGCAATAAACTTGGTATCGTGGATTTCGTCCAAGGATTGGTGAAACAGGGCATCGAGATTTACAGTACGGGCGGTACTCGGCGACATCTTGAGGCCAGCGGCGTGAACGTCATTGACGTCTCGGAATATACGCAGTTCCCTGAAATAATGGATGGCCGAGTCAAGACGCTCCATCCAAAAATTTTTGCTGGAATTCTCTGCCGACATCACCTGGCCGAAGACCAGGCCACGCTTGCCGCGCACGATATTTTGACATTCGAATTGGTCGTTGTGAATCTGTACCCGTTCGCTGCGACCATTGCGCGGCCTAATATTTTGCGACATGAAGCGATCGAGCAAATTGACATTGGTGGTCCGAGTCTGATTCGAGCAGCGGCCAAAAACTGCGATTTTGTGACCGTCGTCAGCGATCCCAGCCAATACAGTGCCGTGCTCGAAGAAATCAAGACTGAAGGAAAAACGACAACTACTCTGCGCACCCGGTTGATGACTCAGGCTTTTCAACATACGGCCGACTATGACGCCACCATCGCAGCCTATTTTTCTGGACAGAGCGAGGGCGAAAAATTCCCGTCGACTTTGCAACTGCATTTCGTTCGCAAAGAAAATTTGCGATATGGGGAAAATAGCCATCAGGCGGCGGCGTTGTATGGGTCCGCAGGATGCCGAGATGCCAATCTCGTCAATGCCAGGCAACTCAACGGAAAGCAACTTTCCTACAACAATCTGCTCGACCTCGACAGCGCCCTTTCCATTGTGCGATCGCTATCGCGACCGGCTTGCGCCGTGATCAAACATAACAATCCTTGTGGTGCCGCTGTGGCTGAACAGTTAGTGGATTCCTGTCGGCTGGCGTTTGCGGGTGATCCAATCAGTGCATTTGGTGGGGTCATTGGCTTCAATCGCGAACTCGATTCAAAGACTGCTAACTTTCTCGCCGCCGGAGATTTTTTTCTCGAAGCGATCGTGGCACCTGGGTTTACGAAAACTGCCGAAAAGATTTTGCGAACCGTGCCCAAATGGAAAAAAAATGTCCGCCTCGTAAAGGTCGGCGAGTTGCATCCGGCGCGACCGACTTGGGAGTTTCGATATTTGTTGGGTGGATTGTTGGTTCAGGAAGCCGATAATCACGTAGATGATCTTACCAAATGGACGGTAGTGACTCGAGCGCAACCCGACGAGCGCATGATGCAAGAGCTGGTTTTCGCTTGGACGGTCGTGCGATTTGTAAAATCCAACGCGATTACGCTTTCCCAAAACTCAGCGCTGGTCGGTGTCGGGGCCGGACAAATGAGTCGAGTTGATTCCGTGGAGATTGCCATTCGAAAGGCCGGGGAACGGAGCCGAGGTTCGATCCTCGCCTCCGATGCTTTCTTTCCCTTTGCCGATTCGATCGAAGCCGCGGCTGTCGCTGGTATTGCCGCAATTGTCCAGCCCGGCGGCAGCGTCCGCGACGAGGAAGTCATTGAGGCCTGCAATCAACATGGAATTCCGATGGTGTTTACCGGGACCCGCCACTTCCGCCATTGAGCAACGTTAAATCATGAAACGTTCTGTCGCGATCGTCGGACCGACGCCCATGTTTGTCCGGTGGGCGATTTTAAATCCCTGCCAATTGCGGGAACTTTATCCTCAACGACTTCCCGAATCCACGTTTCGGCAATTGCGTGCCTTGCGAGAGATTTCTCTAGCCGCGATTGAAGAACGGATTTTCGATCAGGTTTGTATTCATCCCGATGCCAGTTCTAGAAATGTGGCCGACGCACTCGGCATTCCGATCGACGAAATCAGTTCGCTGGTTGGGGGCTTAGATTTTGCACATCGGTGTTGCGAAAATTGTCCAGCCAATGCGGGCGGAGTGAGTCAGCCTGGACTGCTGGCGGGCTGTTACGGCTGGATACCAGGCGATTTGCGTTTTGATTTCGACCGGATTATTCGGGGCAATCAAAACGAGGTATTGGCAGCCACACCGCAATTTCAACATCATGATTTGAGCGAGTTGATTGAGATCACAATTCAACAGCTTGATTTGCCGAATCATTTGGCACAACATTTCCCTCGTTGGAAACCCTGGTGGTTCGGATTGTGGTCGCGTGAAGAGTTGACAGAAGCTCAACTGGAGTTGCTGGAGATTATTTTCACTCATACGATTGATCAATTTGACAGAGCGCTGGAACGCGAACCCACCAACACATTGTCGTTGCCCTCGACGGCGAAGCAGGACTTGATCCGATTTCGAGATGCCGTCCGGGCTTGCCGAAGTCATTGTCTACAGTTGCATGTCGAATTGATTCCGGCTGGAAATTCAGACGGATTGCGTTGGACGTTGCTTCGACATTGTGCAGTCTGCAAGCGCACGACGGATCCTAAGGCAACGAATTGCGACGTCTGCGGTGCAGTGGGTTATCAACAAAACGAGATCAAGCTGAAGGTACTTGGTATCCGGCCTTATTTGAACCTGGTTTCCATTTTTGGCCTTGAGGCAACCGAAAATTTGTTGAAACGATTTGAATCGACGTAACAATGGTCGGTTCGTTCGAACGGGGGATGGGCCGGCGATTCTTCATTTTCCGGCCAACGTCCGACGACTGGTCCGCTCAATGCAGCTGCTCGAACACATGTTCGGCCGAAAGTCCAGTTTCGCGAGATTTCAAATTTTGCAGTCGCAGGGCAACGTCGTCCTGCCGGCAAAAATCGCCAGCGGAATTTTTTCCCGTTTGCGCGACGTGAAACTTGATGTTTGTATTGGCGGCGGTCCAGTCGCCGGTTTCAGAAAGTACGATCTTCGGTGTTCCATTAAAATGAGCGAGAGCGGGCTTATTCATCGCGGGAATCGCTGCGCAAAATTCCAGGGTCGACGCGAGAATAATCAAATCGCATTCGCCGCGCGCGAGGATCGTTTCGGCGGAATACTCCAGTCCATGAAATCGCGGAAATCTGCGATGTAAATTGATCGCAAAGGGGAATCCACTGCTCCAGGCCAGAACATTCTCGGCACTTTGCGCATTGGCATCTTCGCGCTGGGACAATCCGACAAACCTGGTTTTCTGATTGAGCTCACGCAGCAGAGAAGCCAGTAAATCGGTCGCCAAATCAAACTGCGATTCCGCTGTCGTAGGGCCGTAGAAGATCGCTCCATACCGCGCGGTCAGCAAACTATCGGCGAGCGACTGCCACTGGTCAATCGATCGACCCGTTGTTGCCATCACGTTCGCTGGATCCAACTTAACACCGGCGATCAAGCCGCGCACGACCGCAATCGCCGCAGAGGCAGCGGGTTTGCTCAATTGGATAAAAGTGTCTGCCTGGTGCGCGGTCGCCGAAGAATGATCATCGATAACGATAATTTTTCTCGGAGGCCAACCGGCGGGACGGCTGTAACGTTCCAAATGGCGTGGATGAGTCGTAACAGGATCACAGAACCAGAACACGACCAAATCGGAACGCGTGGCCACTTCCCCCAACGTCGCGGTGACTCTGCCGACTCGTTGCAGTGCAAACATGCTCGCCCGGGCCGAGTTCGTCAGAGTCGTGTCAATCGTCGCGGCAATTCGATCGGCCAATCGCCAAGCGGATTGTTGAGCGGAGGTGGACAATCCGCTCAATCCGCAAATCAAAGGTGCTCGACAACCCGCGATTAATTTTTTTGCCGCAGAACAAGCGCTAGTAAAATCAGCTGGTTTATTCTCGACCCAACAACCGTTTGCCAACTCGGGTTGTTGAAACCACCGCAGCCCACGTTCACAAGCGCTGTTGGCGACCAACGAATTTGAAATTTCGATGTCATCGCAGAGACAGGTGCAACCGGGACAGACAACATTTGTTTTTGATTCCATGCGGTGGATTCTAAACCCCTCGAACCGAAACGACCAGTCAAAAGAAATCGGTTGAGAACGGACTCGAGAGGTTCTTGTTTTCAACCGATTCGGGTCTATCTGCCACCGTCAGTCGCGTCGGGCCTGCTGGGTGGTGAATCAGCTTGATTTCGATCGTCCCGCCGCATGGTATTGTTGCGGTATTCACGTGGTGGGTTCACACCGGTACTGGGCCGCCGCGTACCTTGCGGTAGACTTGGTGGTTCCCCGTTGCCATCAAAATACAAACCGTCAGGCTGATTGGGATGTCCGCCAGGCCAACCAAGTCCCTGGCTTTCGTAAAAAATGGTCTCCAGTCGCAATTTGACCAAACCCTCTTTAGCTGTTTTGCGCCATTCGAATTCCGTGCGCAGTTTTTCCAATCGAGCTTCCAGTTCCTTCAGCGGAGTTTCGTGTTGCTCCAGATAGAGGTCGTATTGGGCGTCCAATTCCGACTTGAGCTCCGCCATTTGAGTCTTGATTTCTTCATTGAGTTTTGCTTTTTGCTCATCTGATTCCGCTTTTTTCAAATCCTGTTGAAGTCGCAGAAGCTGAAACTGGATTTTCTCCATTTCAGGCGTGATGGGTGGACCATTGGATGGCCCGTTGACTTTATTGCGGGTACCAAATTGATCGGGGCCAAAATTACCAGGAAATCTTTCGCGATCATCTTGGAATCGGCGGTTGAAAGAAAAGGGCTCTTCGCCTGAATTAGGGTCCGGCTGACGATATTTTTCCGCTTGGTTTGAGTATTCCATGAACTGCGAGCGATATCGCATCTCAGGGTCCCGCATGTCGGCTTCTTGTTGGCCGTCTCGGTTATTCGATCGAACCGCATCGTCGTTTCGAGAGCGATCCCTGGCAACCGTCGCGTCTTGCAGTTCACGGCGAGCCGGATCAGCGTCGGCTGACTCCACGGACGGAAGACTGGGAAGGTTAGTCTCGCCCCCGAGTGGGGATCCGTCAGGCTCTTGAGCCATGTTTGAGGCGGAAGGCAAACATGCTGCCAAACCGATTGCGGCACTCGTCAATGCAGTAAGGTAACAAAAATAGAATCGCGTTTTCATTGTGAACTCCGTAGGGGGTAGAAAGACAATCTAGCAGTTGAACCAAAAAAACTGACTCGTAAATCGCGACACTCAACAGTCATTCAAATCCACTGGTTCTTGTTGGGTTGCAGGTTGACCCGACTTGACGTGGTCCGAATTAGGCTGCGGTTCGTACGTGGGCGTTTGCCCGTCGTTTGTGTCTGGCACATCAACTTCAGGCTGAATACCTTGATCGCGCTGTGCATCCAATAAACGTTGCAATCGGTCATGTTCCAACGATTCCTCTTCCAACCAACGTGTTGTGATTGACTGCAAGTCCTGAATATCACCGAAAATTCGAGTGCTGGATTCGATTACCACAGGGTTCGGAATAGCGAACGGGACTGACTCCTGCACTCGTTGTTCCAGATTAGATATTTGCCGGTCCAAATCCTCGACCTCGCGAAAGTACGTCTCGTCTTCAAAAAGGCCGGGTAGAAAAGCGGAGCTGGACTCGAATTCACTTGCACCGGAATTCAAACTATTTGAACTCTCTGGACCCCGACCAGCCGAATTGGATCCGAAAGCCAAAACGCTGGCTGAATTTGGGTACTCAACGTTTAACGCGGATACACGAAACCAAATCGCGGCTGTCGCCAGCATCACCGCAGAGCCGACAATTGAGGTCAGTTTCCAATTGCGATTCCGCCGGCGTCGCCGAGTCAACACGCGTTGTGGCCGGGGGACCGACATGGGTTGTTGCAAATAGGCCAGATAATTTTCCAGCCATTGCCGCACGGCACTGGCGGATTGAAACCGATCATCGGGCTTTTTTTCGAGTAGTCGTTCGATCACATCGGAAATCATCGCGGGTAAATCACTGTTCAATTCCCGGGGTGAAATGGGCGGTTCGGTAATGATCTTTTGAATCACGGCAAACGGCTTTTCGCCGCGGAAGGGTTCACGGCCCGTCGCCAAAAAATACAGTAACCCACCGAGACTAAACAAGTCCGTACGGCAATCCAGATTTTCGCCACTGGATTGTTCTGGCGACATGTAGTGCGGTGTTCCAGTAATCCAACCCGATTGTGTAATCCCTGCGTCATCGGTCGCTCGAGCCAATCCGAAATCCGTAATCATGACGCGACTAACGTCCTGCTCGATCAATATATTGGCCGGCTTGATATCGCGATGAATGAGACCCTGTTGATGGGCCGCTGCCAGTCCGTCGGCGACTTGAATACCAATTCGCACAATCTCCTTAACATTGAGCGGTCCCTTTTCCTGCACGAGGGTCTGCAGCGAATGACCGGACACCAACTGCATCACGATGTAAGGTCGTGTTTCACACGATTTGACGGCGTAGATCGGCACGACATTCGGATGGACCACCGCCGCCGCCGCTTGAGCCTCGCGAGCAAATCGTTGCCGCGCAGTGCCGTTGCTGGCCAGATGCGGCGCAAGAACTTTGATCGCCACAGCGCGGTTCAAGTTTCGATCGAATCCTTTTAACACGATCCCCATCCCGCCACTACCGATTTTACCTTCGATTTCAAATTGATCGATGCGCCCCAGCATTTCCGGGTGTGTTGGAGGGTCCAGAATATGTTGCCAAGCCGTATCCGATGTCGAGGTGGCGAGACTTGGCCGACGGTTCTCGCAATCCAGCGCAGCGCGTTGAATAGGGTGGGGTTTCGATGGTCGAGCCAGGGAACTGGGAACGAAAATTGCCGCCGAGTTGGACAACTGAGCAATAATATCTGCTGGAATTTTTGCTTGTTCCATGGTCGACAAGTGAGTTGCGGCTTTCGTCCACCAAACTTCGGCAGCAGCGAGCTCGGCAAACTGTTGTTGGCAAACCACGCAATTCTCCAAGTGTTGCTGCAGCGCCGAATCGTTTGCCGGAGGCGAATCGTCAAGCAGGAAATTGGATAGTTCGAAATCATGATAGTGTTTGACGTTCATGGTTTGTTCCTGTTGATGGAGCCGGAATGTCGGCTGGCAACCGTCGGATCGTGGGATTCTGAGGAGGCAAATTGCAGTACCGTTTGCTTCAGCCGGGCCATGACCCGACTGCGAGCGATGTAGATGGCGCCAGGAGTCAGGAACAATTCGGCTGCGACTCGTTCGACGGAATGCTGCTGAACTGAGGTTCGCCAAAACGCTTCCCAGGTTGACGGCTGAAATTGATTTTTGACTCTTTCGCTAGCCCACAGGAAGACTTGGCGTTCATGTTCCAGGTCGTAAAATTGGGACTCGGCACAATCGACGGGCACTTGTTCGATCAACTGCCGAATCGTGGAATCGTTGCCGGTTTGTGGCCGATTATTTTTGGCTCGCAGATAATCGATCACCAGATTGCGTGCGATTTGGCTGATCCAGCCCCGAAACGTACCGCGTTCTGGATCGGGATCCCATTCATTGACGGCGCGCGAAACTCGAACAAGAACTTCTTGAGTCATGTCCAAGGCGTCAGCGTTTTGTAGTCCCTTGGCTTTAGCGATACGAAAAACCAATGGCTGATAGATCTCCACAAACTCCTGCCAGGCCGTTGCATCATCGGGATGTCGCAACCGTAAGATCAAACTGGGTCGAGTTGTGGATAAATCGCTCATTTTGCACGCTTTCTACCAGTTTACACGTTTCTAAAGTCGCTTTCTTTCAGGCTTGCCCCCCAAAAATTCAGAAATATTGCTGGCAGATCACTAACAAACGATTCGGCGTAATTCGGCGACGAGAAATGCGGAACCAGCGATGCAGATGAAGTCGGATTCTCCGCTAATCGCGACCGCAGCATTCCACGCTTCAAGGGGCGTGGACTGAATACTAAATTTTGCTGTGGTTTGGATTTTTTCGTGGGCGCAGATCGTCTCGGCCATTTGCAGCAATTCTTCGGCGGCGCGACCGCGGGGATTGTTCTGGTATTTCGTAAAAATTACTTCGTCGAAAATCTTGAGCAACGGCAACAGCATCGCTTCGGCTTCTTTTTCGCGACTGACAGCCATGATCAAAATCTTGCGCCGACTGGATTTCCACTCCGGAACTTCCGCCAATGTGGCAACCAAGGCCAACACCGAAGCCGGATTGTGGGCGATATCGACCATTACAGTCGGACGACGGGAGACAATCTCGGTCCGACCGGCCAATTGAGCTTGCGCCAGGCCAGATCGAATTTGGTCGTCGCTGATTTGCCAGTTCGAGCAATTTAGCAGTTTCGCGACCGCAATGGCCAAACCGGCATTGGTCTGTTGGTGAGTTCCCAGCAACCCGAGTGTCAGGTTGTCCAACTCGAAACGTTGTCCGCCAATGGTTCCTGTCACGGAAAAGGGCGCGCCTTGCATGGAGTGATGGACGTGAAAATCCCGGTTTAGCAACAATAGCTGTGACTCGTTATCGGCGGCCACTCTGGCGATCACTTCGGCCGCCTCCGGTGCCAAGGCACCGCTGACGACCGGCGTGTTTCGTTTGATGATCCCGGCCTTTTCGCCGGCAATCAGGGCCAGTGTATTGCCAAGTTGTTTGGTGTGATCAAAGCTGATATTCGTGATCACACTGACGAGCGGATGGCATACGTTGGTCGAGTCCAAGCGACCTCCCAAACCAACTTCCAAAACGACGGCATCCGCCCGTTGATTGGCGAAGAAACAAAACGCGGCGGCGGTCGTGACTTCGAAAAAGGTTAGTTTGCGACGGTCATCGTCGTTGGCTTCCCGATCCATTTCATGGGCGACCGGTTCAATCTGCTGAAGCGTTTCGAGCAGTTGGTCGTCCGTAATCGTTTGGCCGTCGAGCACCATTCTCTGATTGATGGTTTCCAAATGCGGCGAAACATAAACGCCAGTCCGGCGTCCGGAGGTCATGAGGATTTGCCCAACCATTGTGGCGACCGAACCTTTACCTTTGGTCCCGGCGACATGCACAACGGGACATCGAAGGTGCGGATCCCCCAATCGTCGGAGAAACTCCCGCATATTTTGCAATTTAAAGCTACGCGGTGTGACTTTCAGCTGCCTTTCATAATTGATGCGGCTAAACAACGCCGCCAGCTGGGCATCAAGCGGGTTGAGCGGAAATTGATTCATCGGCGAATTAGGGAACATCGAAGGTAAGTGTCAAGGCGGCGCGGTTCGCCGGATGTTCCATTGATAGCGTCTCACGGCTTGGTTTAGAAGGACCGAAACCCGGAAGCGACTTTTTTTGTTTCCCATGATGGCCTAAGTTTAGGGCATTCTTTATGATATCGGGTCGATGATGTTGTCCGGTTTTCCCATGGTCAATAGTTCGGTGTGGGTGGTTGGCGGCACAACCGCTGACAATTGGATTTTCCGCGGGTATTGAGTGAACCAACCCACTTCACAAGGCGTAAGTTAAAGTTGTGTTGAATTGGCAATTTGCCAGTTTGTGCAATACAAATATCATAAATTCGAATTCATAGTATTCAATATTACGAGACTTCCAAATGGCTGCTGAGAAATCCGTTAAACCAGAGGCCCGAAAATCGGGTGGCAAACTGGAACAGACCAACCCGGATTACAATCCCAACATTGTGGTGGAAGCCCAGAATTTGACGAAAGTCTATCGGGACTTTTGGGGACGCCAGAAAGTTCGCGCACTTAATGCGTTGGATTTGGAGATCAAAAAAGGTGAGATTTTTGGTTTGCTCGGCCCCAATGGTTCGGGGAAGTCGACGACGATCAAACTGCTATTGGGATTGTTGTTTCCCACGAGCGGTCGCGCTTTGGTTCTGGGCCAGAACGCCACAGAAGTTACCAAGAATGAACGGATCGGGTATTTGCCGGAAGAATCGTATCTATATAAATTTTTGACCGCTGAAGAGACACTGGATTTCTATGGTCGGTTGTTTGACATGCCGGCCAAGGTACGAAAAGAGCGCGTCGCGAGTTTGATCGAACAGGTCGGCTTGACTTGGGCCAAACGTCGCCAGCTCAAAGAGTATTCCAAAGGCATGGCACGGCGGATTGGATTAGCTCAGGCATTGATTAACGATCCCGAATTGATCTTGCTGGACGAACCAACGTCGGGTTTGGATCCATTGGGAACTCGCGAGATGAAGGACATGATCTTGAAGCTTCGCGATCAAGGCAAGACGATTGTGATGTCCAGTCACCTGCTGGCCGACGTCCAGGACGTGTGCGACCGGATCGCCATACTTTATCAAGGCGATCTAAAAGAACTCGGGCGGGTCGATAGTCTGCTGAAAGTTAGTGGAGAGACCCAGGTCCGAGCGAAGAAACTGACGCCCGCCGCCGAAGCGGAAATTCGCGAGGTGATTGCCAAACACGGCGGTGAGTTGGTGTCCATGGAAAATCCCCGCACCACTTTGGAAGAGTTGTTCTTGAACATCGTTCGCGAAAGCCAGGAACGTCCGGGTCATCGTTCGGTTGGGTCCGATCACGACCAACGTCGATAGCCAGTATTTCCGCGAGGTCCAAGGTTCTCGCTAATCAGATCCCAGATGATTGCTGACAATTCCTTCCTATCCCTTTTAAACCTTCCAGATGACATGGATTAAATAGACAATGGTTGTCGAAGATTTCCCACAGTTTTCCACCTGGATCGGGCCTGGCGCACTTTTGTTCGGGCTGATCTTACTTGCCGCGACAATTCTCGGCGTGTTGGTTGGCTACATCGTGGCCGCATTTCGGCATGGCCCGTTCGAGGCCTTTTATGTCGTTGCGCAAGTGATCGCACAAGCCTTTCCAGATTTCCTGTTTACCTCACCACGTCGCGTTTGGGCGGTTGCTCGACTGGCAATCAAAGAGGCGATGCATCGCCGAGTGATTCTGGTAACGTTTGGGATTTTTGCGCTCAGTTTGCTGTTTGGCGGTTGGTTCATGAACGGGTCAACAGAAAAGCCGGAACAAATTTATGTGAATTTCGTTTTGTGGGGAACGCAGATGCTCGTGTTGGTGATGGGCATGCTGCTGAGCGCCTTTAGTCTGCCAGAGGATATCAAGAACAAGACGATTTATACGGTGGTTACCAAGCCCGTTCGCCCGACGGAAATTGTGTTTGGTCGAATCGTTGGCTTTGGTGTGTTGGGGACAATCTTGTTGGCGTTAATGGGAATAATTAGTTTCCTGTTTGTCTGGCGCGGATTGTCGCACAACCAGTTGATCGCCGGAGATACTCAGACATTGGCTTCGTTCGTGGACATCGACCAAGCCACCAAATTATCTCGCATCACGGGCCGGCGAGTTTCTGATAATGCGATTAAAGAGGCCGAGACCACCGACGTCGCTGGACACAAGCATCGATTGGAGCTAATCGAAGAAGTTCGCCGGAGCGGCGAACCGAAACCTGCAAACATGACAGATGTGGTCGAGGAGGAATTGCTGCCCGATGGACGGACCGTTTATCGGCACGTGATTTGTAACCCAGTCGGGGGACATCGACATCTGATTTCGATCGAGGGAAAAGGTGCTGATGCCGTAATTAAACTCAGTCCAGCTGTGGGCTATTTTCGGGCTCGCGTTCCCGTTTACGCAGAGACTTTACTTTTCACAGATCGGGCTGGTGAGTCGAATCGAACTGGGATCAATGTCGGCAAAGAGTGGAGTTATCGGGGGTTTGTGGATGGTGGAACTTCACTCGTTCGTTCTTCGTTGTCGGAAGCGCGGTTTGATTTCAAAAATCTTACAGAAAAACGTTTTAAGCAAACTGATATTATTCCACTGGAAATGACGCTCAGCGTTTTCCGCACCTATAAGGCTGATATTCAGAAACGAGTTGTCGCCGGGATTCAGTTTCAAAGCATACCCAAAAACCCAGAACAGGATGATGTCTGGATTTCCGAGTTGTTGGATTTTGAATCTAATGAATACACGGTTCAGACATTGCCAATACCCCGCAAATTGGCCGGAAGAATTGTCTCGCCCGATGGAAAATTGAAGGGAGTTGGTGAATATGATCTGTTCAACGACTATGCCAAGGATGGAAATTTACGTTTGAAATTGACTTGTCGGGATTTGAATCAATACATTGGCGTGGCCAGAGCGGATGTCTATTTTCGAGCCGGCGATGAAGTCTATTGGGGAAATTTCCTGAAAGGCTACTTGGGCATTTGGTGCCAGATGATGATTATTATCGCGATGGGCGTGGCGTTGAGTACGTTTTTGAATTCTCCCGTCACGATATTGGGCACGACATCAATTATTATTGTCGGATTTTTCACGGATTTTGTTCGGCAAATGCTGAGCCCGGATGCGGTCGGCGGCGGACCGGTGGAATCTTTGATCCGAGTCGTTACACAACAAAATATGGTTTCCAGTTTGGAAGCCGGAGTCATGACAACGATTCTGAAATTTACGGATCAATTTTTGGCGGGATTGATGGCGGCAGTGACTTTTCTCGCCCCGGATTTCGCGACCTTGAATTTTTCCGATTATTTAACTTACGGATATGCGATCGATAACCAGCGGATCTTGGTGGCACTTGTGACCACGTTTGGTTTCTGTTTGGGTCTGACGATTCTCGGTTACTTCGCCCTTAAAATACGGGAAATTGCCAAATGAACAATCTCAGTCCTGCTGTTCGCAAAGTCATTTATTTGTTGTTAATTGTCGTTTTGATTATTCCGCTCTCATTTGTTGCGTTACCAGTAACTCGGGACGCATCCGGAAAAATCAAAAACGAAGCCGGTGGCAAGCTCTCATTGCTGCGAGAGAAATACAGTCTTTCTCAGGCAAAACTTGGGGAAATAGATCCTGCGTCGGAGACGATGAAACTTGCTTCTTTGGGCCTTCGCGGCGTCGCGGTTAGCACGTTGTGGATGCAAGCAATGGAACAGCAAAAGAAGGAAGAGTACGACAAAATGGCTTCGACATTGAAGACGCTGACGAAAATTCAACCGAATTTCGTTAAGGTTTGGGAATATCAGGCGCACAATTTGGCGTTCAATGTTTCGATGGAATTCGATGATTTTGAATATCGCTATTACTGGGTCAAACAAGGGCTTGCTTTTCTCAAGGAGGGCGTACCGTACAACAAAACAGATCACCGGATGACCGATAATCTGGGGATGTATACGGGAAACAAAATGGGCAAGTCGGACGAGAAGAGCTCATTCCGCCGAATGTTTGGCCGGGACGACGAGTTTCATCAGTTAATGTCCGACTTCATCGACCCGGATTCCTATGCGACAATCGGCCAAGGGCATGGCCATGACAGCTGGAAAATGGCCTATCAATGGTACGATTATTCGCGTGATTTGGTCTTGGAAAAAAGCTGTCCGATACGAACCTCGGACGTGTTGTTCTACATGTACCGTCCATCTCAATTGCGTCAAATGGGTTTGTCGCTCCAAACTGAGTTTCGTCCCGATGAAATGCAGCAGGAAGTTTGGCGTTCCGCGCAAGACGAATGGCGCCAATACAGTGAAATACCCATGACCAATACGTTGGGCGTGACGTATACGATGGAAGGCATGGCCAGCTACGAGCAACTGCTGGAAAAGTATCGCGGCCAACTCGACGAATTCTCGCCTGGTTCTCGAGTGGAATTGGTGAGTAAGTGGTGGGCCCAACTGCAATTGCCAGACGAAGCCTTGGCTGCCTGGAAACTGCCTATCGTCGAAAGAACGGATGAACAAAACGCGTTAGCTCGAATGGTAAGCGAACGACTAAATGACGCTGACGCAACACTGGACCAGGAAATTGCTCGGCGGGCCAAACCCGATGATCGATTCACCGCTCTCGGTTTGGTGGACGAGATCGAAAAGGTGAAGCGGCAGATTCAAACGAACTACAAGGATTCGTCGACGATTAATTATACGTTTTGGAAAGATCGTACCGCGGCGGAGTCTTCCGCCGTCGGTTTACTGGCTCGCGAAGCGTTGTATGATGCCGACGAAATGCGCCGTCAGTCGATATACGATGATGAGTTTGATCGAGATTATCGAACAAAAGAAATTACAATTACGAAGAGGGGAGCAATTTCCCAGTATCTCGACGCGTTCGAGAAATGGCATGATTTGTTTGAACAAAACCCCGGACTGAAATCGGGACCGTTGTCCGATGATCTCGCCACCGCGATGAGTCTATTTAAAGGTATGTTAACTACTACAAATCGAGATTGGCCCAGCGATTTTCCGCTGCAGGATTTGATCGATTTCCGCAAGGCCGAGGGTTTGGCCGACGGGCTGCCAACGACCGAAGAACTCAATGAGTTACGATCTGGTTTGGGTAAGGAAACCGAAGCTGGTAAGGAAACCGGAGCTGGGGAGTCACAGACGCCGGAGTTGAAACCCAATTCCGGCAGCGAAGTTCCAATTCCCGAAATCAAACCATTGAATCTAGTCGCGGAACCGCCGGCCCCGGAAAAAACTGGCGAAGAAAAATCGCCAGCCGACGCGGGAAAAGTCTAATAATTTGCCTTGAAATGGGCGTCACGGCAATGTGGCTTGTGGTGCGACGGCGGGCCCGCGGTTTGGTCGGTGGCACTTACGAACGGTGTGGAATTGCCTGGCCCGACTAGAATTTTCGGAGGCTCGTTTTCACCTGTCCCGGCTCTTCGTCAAAATCTCCCATTTCGGTGATTTTCCAGGCATCGTCTTTCAGCCAGACCACGAAATTGGCTTCGTATTGATTGATCCGCTGATGGATGTGCCCCCAATGTTCAATCGTGCCGATTAGATTCCACCGACAACGGAATTTGAACGCCGCTTCGTTTTTCGGCAAGTTACTCAGCGGCTCCTGATGTCCGTCCAGTAGCTTGACTTCATCGATTCGCGCGACCGCACCTCCCTGTTCTTTAATTCGCAGACTTTGGTTAATTTGCAGATACAACTCTCGCAACAAAGCGCCATCCACGCTTTTGGCCAGCGCATCATAGACGTCGGACTCGTTGTGGTAATCGAATGCGCGAAACATGTTCTTGTGCAATTGAGCAAACACCTGCTCAGCACTTTTATCGTCGATTTGGAACTGGGAAGCTTTGACAAACGGATTCTCGATCGTTCGCCGGAAAAACGGCCCAGTCATCATTGCAGCAATTGCACAGGTAACGGCCACATAACCGGTGGTTTGCCAACTGTTGCCCAATACCGGTTTCAGCAGCAATCCTAGTATTCCCAACAAGCCCAATGCGATCGATACCACTGGAACGTGCCACATCGGTTGTTGAAATGCGCTGCGATCGATGGTTGCAGCAAGGCCCGTAATCGGCGGCAGCGGCTGACGTGCCGGCGATTGCCAGCGGTAAGTATTGTTCTCCAAAAACATCGAGAACTGGGTCTTTTCTGTTTTGTCGAAAGCAAACACGACCGAATCCACGCTCTTGATCACCGTGTTGAATTTGTCCCAGGCGACATCGACTGACGTCGGCGGACCCTTGGTACTATACGACATAATGAGTCCAACTCTACCGTTGGCCATGCTGACGCGGCGTTTTTCGGCTTGAATCGCAAAGTCAGTCAAATCCAGACCATAAAAATCGATGCGATCAAACACGGGCGCAACTTGGACGGAATCGATGAACACTGGATTACCCACCGAGAATAGCGCCTTAATTTTCTCAGCTGCCGCCGCTTGTTCGTCGACATCGAGGAAACTTACGTCCGCGCGATCAAATTCGGTCATCGTGGCCAGGGTGGCCAGCGGAATCAGCACTTCGTGCCGGACTTCGAAGTTGGTGATATAGATAAACGAGTAAACACTACTGTAACTGGTGATGCCCAGAGTTTTTTCCCGTTGTTCGGCAAACCATTCTTCCCATTCTTTTTCGGATGCCTCATCGGAAAGTACAGGGCGCTCCCAATCAAATCGAAATGTTTCCGGTTGATTCGGTTTCATCATATGCGTGTAGGGCACGTCGCTACCGGCTTGTTTAAGCAGAATTTTTAGCTCGGATGGCAACAAAGCCCCTTCAGCGATCATCTCCTGCTGAATCGTAATGAACTCGGGAGGTGTTTCGTAATTGAACTCGAGTTCGAAACCCATTTGATAGTTCATCAGGTGGCCGGAGCTGATGCCTTCCTTAGGGATTTCAAAATGAATGATCTCAGTGACTTTGGCTGGCATAAGTTCGCCAGCGCTGTTGCGCAATGTGATCTTCTCGGCCAGATATTTTGCATGGTCCTTCGTCGCATCGACTAGTTCATCCGGATCATAAAAACCATCTTCCAGTGGTTCCACACCTTGCAATATTTCGAGATCATCGGCAAAACATTTTAGCCGGGCGGTCGTTCGAAACCGATTGACATAAATATCAGCCTCGACAATCGAAATCGGATGTCGGGTGGAAACGGGTCGAGGCTCGCCGACGCTGGAGTTGTCAATCTCCGCATTACCGGACAAAGTTCCGAGTAGTATTAGCCAGCCAATTAAGCAAACCGTGATTTTCACGTTTTCGATTACCTTCAACAAAGGGTGGATCAACGACTACAGCATACTATTTTGTTCCGTTTTCGCGAACCAGTGCCGGTTCGACACTTGGAATAAAATCGTACATGAAATGGCCGCGTCGATCCAAAAGTCAGAGAATCAACTGACAAAATGATCCGAATTACGAATTTATCGATTCCCCAAATCGAGTGCGTAGGTACCCGCTGGCCATTGTCGAGCAAACCTAATCCAATACTTTCCAGTACACTCCAATTGCCAAGAATCTCATATTTTGTGAAAGTCTTGTTTCGGGAAAACACCCAACCTAGTTGTCGGTCGTAAAGTCACCCTGTTCTCGACACCCTGATTGCTTCTCACTTAAGACAATTCCTTTCGTTTTCGATCAAACTGCCAATTTACCGACTTGCCGATCTAAATCAAATGAACGCACTTGCTGAACTAAAACTCCGATTTTCAAAATCGTTGGCCAATTTCGTCGATGAACCGGCGGAATTGTTGAGCATGATCCGGCCGGCCACCGACACGAAGTTCGGGGATTATCAAGCGAATTGTGCGATGGTATTGGGAAACCGAATCGGCAAGCCGCCGCGAGAGATTGCTGCTGAATTGGTCAAGTCCGTTTCGCTCGAAGATATCTGCGACAAAGTCGAAATTGCCGGGCCCGGATTTATCAATTTGACACTAGCAGATTCTTGGTTGCAGCAGAGAATTATCGCCGCGGTTGCCGATCCACGTTTGGGTGTGGACCTAACGAAGGCACGCCGCAAATTCGCGGTCGATTATTCGTCTCCCAATGTCGCCAAGCCGATGCATGTTGGCCATATTCGATCGACGGTGATCGGTGATGCGTTGGCAAAAATATTGTTGTTTGTTGGTCACGAGGTCATTTCAGACAATCACCTTGGTGACTGGGGTACGCAGTTTGGAATGATCATTTACGGCTACAAGCACTTTGTCGACGCGCCGGCCTACCAACGAGGACCGGTCGCGGAACTGGGCCGAATTTACAAACTCGTCCGACGGCTAATCGATTTCCACGCGGCCAATGAGAAGATCCCAGTGGCCGTGGACTTACTGGCCAAACAAGAGGCCGCGTGGCAAAGAATTCAGGCCCAACCCGCATCGGGTGACAAGAAAACCGAAAAGCAGCAACAAAAAGATTTATCTGCCCTGGAAATCAAAATTGCGGAACAACGTGATTTAATCAACGAACTCCGCGAGAAAATCGCCAGCGTCGAACAAGACCCAAAATTGAACCAGATAGCCCATGATCATTCCGATATTGGCAATGCTGTGCAACTCGAGACGGCCGCGCTGCATGCCGGCGATCCTGGCAACAAAAAACTGTGGAACGAGTTTTTGCCTTTTTGTCGAGACGACATCCAAAAAATTTATCGCCGTTTGAATATCAAATTTGATTTCGAACTAGGCGAGAGTTTTTACCATGACCAGCTGGCTGCGGTGGTAGAAGATCTGGAAGCCAAGGGATTCGCGCGCACGAGCGATGGAGCGGTGTGCGTGTTTCTGGACAATTACGATACGCCCATGATTATCCAGAAAAAAGATGGTGCTTTTTTGTATGCGACCACTGATTTGGCAACAATCAAATATCGTCTCGAGCAATGGCAGGTCGATGCCGTACTCTATGTCGTGGATCACCGGCAACAGCAACACTTTGAGAAATTGTTCGATGCCGCGAAATTGTGGGGATACTCACACGCCGAATTGACTCATGTCAGTTTCGGCACCGTGTTGGGCGATGACGGTCGGCCTTTCAAGACTCGATCGGGTGACACGGTTGGATTGGAAGACTTGCTGGACGAAGCGGAGTCGCGAGCGTTGGCGATTGCGACGGAACAAAACCCGAATTTGTCGGCTGCCGAACAGCGGAATATTTCGCAAGTAGTTGGGATCGGGGCACTCAAATACGCCGACCTTGCCCAAAACCGTGCTTCCGATTACAAATTCAGCTACGATAAAATGCTGGCTCTGCGTGGAAATACAGCGACGTCGCTGCAATACACTTATGCTCGGGTGCAAGGCATCATTCGGAAACTCGATGTGGACATCGAACAACTCCGTCGCCAACCGGCAGCGATCGAATTCGCGACCGACATCGAACGGCAATTGGCGGTCAAGCTGGTTCGCTTTGGCGAAGCTTTGGACGAGGTTTTGGTAGAATACAAACCCAATATTTTGTGCAATTACCTGTTCGAATTAACGCAAACGTTTTTTCAGTTTTACGATCAATGCTCTGTCAAGGACGCTGAGACCGAGGCCTTAAAATGTAGCCGATTGCAGCTTTGTGATCTGACCGCCAGGACCATCAAAACAGGTTTGTCCCTGTTGGGAATTGGCGTATTAGATCAAATGTAATTTCGCACCCCGATCTCACGCGGCAATTGGATTTTCATTTTTTTACACGTCCATTGGATTATCATGATTCGAATTTGCATAATTACGATTTCGGTGATGGCTTATGCGTTTTGCACGAGTGGTCCCTGCCAGGGAAAACAAGACAGTTGGCCTCAGATTCGCGGACCATTCGGTTCGGGCATTTCTTTGGAAGCCGTCGCCACACCGACTGAAATCGACTTGGCACACAACATTCGGTGGCAAGTCGAAATACCCGGCATCGGCTGGTCCTCACCGGTGCATGACAATGGACGAATTTGGTTGACTACTTCCGTGTCCCAACCGGCTACCCCCGAGCAAATTGCTCAGCGGATTGCGGCAGGAAAATTGAAGCCGAACGAAGTCAGCGCCGGCTCGGTTGAGTTGCGCGCGATTTGTGTGGAACTGGAAACCGGCGAATTAACGCACAACATTTTGCTAACGGTTGTCGCCGAACCCGATGTCATCAACCCATTGAACTCGTATGCATCGCCCACTCCAGCCATGGCGCAAGGGCGAGTGATTTGTCATTTCGGAACCTATGGGACCTGGTGTTTGAATGCCGAGACCGCCGAATTGGTTTGGCATAAGCAGTTGGTGATCCAACACGGCGTCGGGCCAGGTAGTTCGCCAGCGATTTTTGAGAATCGGGTAATCCTGGTCTGTGATGGGATGGACCAACAATTTGTCGCGGCGCTGGATCTGCAAACGGGCGATGAGATCTGGCGTACCAACCGCCCACCGATGCGGGCGAGCGATGGCGATTTCAAAAAATCCTTCTCCACTCCATTGGTTGTCGAAATCAACCATCAAATTCAAGCGATTGTGCCGGGATCGCAGTGGTTGGTCGCCTACGATCCAGCCACCGGACGCGAGCTCTGGCGCGCTGATCATGGCGACGGGTTTTCCGTAACGCCAATGGCGACCTATGAGTCGGGCTTGATAATTTTTGCCACTGGATACATGCAACCCGAATTTGTGGCGGTTGATCCGACTGGTTCTGGTGATGTGACCGATACGCATATTCGTTGGCGTGCACGAAACGCCCCCGCCATGTCATCATTTGTGGGTCATCAAGGTCGTGTGTACGCGGTCGCTGACCAAGGAGTCCTGTTTTGCCTGGATGCGAAAACAGGAGCGGTTGTTCGCCGTTCGAGGTTATCCGGAAATTACTCGGCGTCGCCACTGCTGGCTGCCGGCAAACTTTATTTTTCAAATCGCGAAGGACTGGTTTCCGTGTTGGAATGTTCACCGGAACTAAACCTGTTGAACGTCGGTGACTTTGGTAGCCCCTTAATGGCCAGCCCAGCCGTGTACAAAAACGATTTGATTTTTCGAACTGAAGAAAAGTTGTATCGCATCGGAAAATAGCGGTCTTTCCTGCAGATATTGAGCCGATAATCCGATCCGAACCCAGTGCGCAGGTCGATCGGTCGTGATATATT
>JANNWZ010000141.1:0-2741 GCA_031409295.1 Mariniblastus sp. | reverse complement strand
AAATGCCAGGCAATTTGTGGATCGTTTAACGCCGTAGCCTTTTCCCACATCGATGGCGGACGATTTTCCCCCAATACCGTACAACCCGCAGCCACCAGGTGAGCGGTGGTCGCCGCGTCAACGTATTTCGAAACGCCGACCAATTGAACCGAACCTGATTTTCGACCACTGCGAATTTCAGCGGTCCGGATTCGCTCCCGCACGACTTCCACGTTTTCTCGCAACTGCTGAATCGTCATCAATGAACCTGGATTTTAGTTGTGTTTGTATGTAATTGGTCTTTCGATCAAACATCGCTAACTTGGGGACTGCGAATCAAGATTGTATTCGCAACATTTCGGTCACGGTTCCCCGGCGATCAAACCGGCCGATGACAAACTCTCCATTGAAATTTTCGCCAAGGAATGAGCGATTGCCTGGTTGCGAAACCGCTCGATAGAAATACCATTGTTGTTTGTCGAGCTGAAATCGAAACGCAGCGGCGATCTCGCGAGACACTTGGCGACGATCTTCTGCTACCGTCAACTGCCGCCAAGTTCGTTTCTTTTTCGCCCGCTTCGTGTTGAGATCGAACAACAGCGGAACGTAGAGTCCAGCACCGTTGATTGAGTCGGTCAAACGCAGTCGGTTCTCGACGCACTCCAACCGCCCGCTCGAGCGACCGACCTTCCATTCCGGCAACGACAGTGGCAACACCAGCGATTGGATTTTTGGATCTTGCAAGTAGACCTCCCGCGTCTCGGACTCCGGCAGGCAACTCAGTCCGTCAGCTAATGGCCAATCACATTGATACTCGATTTGACCGGGGACTAGTGGAACGATGCAATCGGCCACCAACAAGAACTCTTCGCGGCGCGACAGAATTAACTGACGGGTCAAGGTAATCGATTGCGTCATGGGCATTTGCAATTCAATGTAATCAACATCCTGATCGTGTTCGTCGCACACGATTTCGAACCCCTCGATGGGTGTCGTTGATTGACCGTTGAATTTGATTTGAGGGAATGCCCGACCGACAATCAATGACTTGGTTGCACCAAGTTCTAGCGAAAATGACTGCTGAGAATATTCAAACGCCAGGTAGGGTGAGCGGCAGCGCCATTGGCTTCGCAAGACTCCCGATTCTCCCCATTCAGAAACGGAACTGGACGACGCCAATTTACCGAGTTTTTCAACGTTTGTCTCCGGTTCAGTACGAATCCCCTTGGCAAAAAACCGATCGTCGGATTCACCTGATAATTTTAACATCGTTGCCAGACACTCATCAGTAATCGGTAGCGCGTCGAGCCCACTCATCATCAGCGATCCCGACGATCGCAAGAGACGCAATAGTTGTCTAACGCCCCATTCGACTTGCGCCGATGCCTCGGAACTGAAATCAAGTTCCAAAGCGTTAATCAATTTTAGAGATCGCGCCCAACTCGCCATCAAGGGTCCAAACAACGGCAACAACTCGGCGCGCGGCCAGCCATCGTCGTCGAGGCCCACACCAACAGCTCCGGCCATCCAATCGGCGGCGGGCTGAGCCAGATCCGCTTGGACCACGAGCGCTGGTAATTGATAGGCCAGCGTTAAAGGTAGCTCCACGGCCAGCATTTGCTCCAGCCAGGGGTGGATCGCTGCGTCAGCCTCGTGGAGTTTTAGTTGTTCGGTCTGTGAAATGAGACGTTCCAACAACGGGCAGCAATCTGTTTCACCGCTTACCGCCAACAACTCGCGCAAGGCTTGCGCTGCGCCAAGCGTGGTTAAGACTCTGCCAGCACCAGCGGTGGCATCGCTCGCGGCCGGTAGCTCATTGGAAATTTCTTCCATCCATTGGCTCGCGGTTGTCAGAGACATTCCCGTTCGCCGTTGCGCATCGCGGGTTTGCTGATACCATTTTGCGATGTGACCTTCCGCGATTTCATGGCGAGTCTTACTATTTAGCAGCCACAGCAACGGCGAAGTAGAGCCCCCCTTCAGCAGTTTTGTCAGTGGATGTGGCGGAACAGCAGTGTCACCTTTTTTTGGATTCTTAGGAGACGATTTCGACTTGGCAGGCATAAAACTCAACGGTGGTTAGTCAGGCGAACATAAATGAGGTCACATTATGGTCGAAAACTGGTTTTATCCCAGTCGCCATCGTTGCCCGCAGCACCTTGGCACCGTATCTTTAAGAATCCCTTGGGGTTGTACCGCGATAATTCACAATCTTGCAACCACTCCGGCTGATCCCCGCGATTTAACCCAATGAACCAAGTATGAATCTTGCCTGCCAATTGACGCCTCGATTTTTCTTGTTGCTGGTAGTAATTGGTTTTGTTGGCTGTGAAACCGAGCCTGAACTGGCTCGGCCCATTCAAGTTGCTGCGCAGGAACGGGAAGAAAAAAAATCGCAGCCCGCCGAATCGGCGAAACCTTTTCAGAGAAGTTCTCAGGAGACCCTCGATGAGCTCCTGGATAGGGTCGAAAAAACCAAGGTGTCGGAAAAATCGCAGCAAATTACTAAAGATTCCGACCCCGATTCAACGCAGTCCCCAGGTGATAGACAGGAACTTCCGACCGAACCACCGTTGGATCCGAAACAGTCCAGCGATGAACCGAGTGTACACACTCCGGTCTCGGATGAAGAACAAACGATCGAGATTCCAGCCACCTGGAAGCGCTTGGGTCAGCATGAAATCTGGATCGACTTCAAAAATAAACAGGTCATTCTGGGGGGAAACATCTGTTTGACGGCTGGCCAACTTGAGATGTTTGCG
>JANNWZ010000140.1:0-49561 GCA_031409295.1 Mariniblastus sp. | reverse complement strand
AATACGAAGTCGATCAAGGCAAGGATGCCGCGATCGCTTTCCTCCAATCGCTCTCGGATCAACTGAGGTGTTCTAAGCCCCCCTGGAACCCAAAGTTGCCGAGGGTGTTTTTTTTTGCTGCGGCGGGTCTGATTCCCCGATCGGCCCATTAACGTCATTGGCTAGATTCAAAATGGGAAAACGACTCGCGCTTACGAACGGACGGCGGTTGGTCGATGACGTAATACGGATCGCCAGCCGGATCCCGGCGGCGGGGATCAGTGGTGATTTTGATACCGGCTTGGTCAATCAATTGCGGCGCCTCACACGTCCTAAGATCTCTTGGAATGTGCTGTATATGAAGGCCTACGCGGCTGTCGCGGCCAAGACCCCTGCCCTTCAGCAAAGTTACATGCGTTTTCCCTGGCCACACCTCTACCAGCATGACCGGGTTGTTTGTCTGATGACCATTGGACGAGAGTATGACGGCGAAGAGCGATTGTTTTTTGGGCGTTTCAACGACCCCCAAAACCAAACCTTGACTGAGTTGCAGGCCCGCTATGACTACCTCAGGCGAACGCCCGTGACGGAGATTCAGCAATTTCGGCATCAAATTAGTTTCGCCAAAGCACCCCAATTCTTGCGGCGTTTGGCGTGGTGGTTGATGCTCGATTTGTGGCCCGAGAAACGGGCCAGTCATGTGGGAACCATTGGAATTAGTGCTTCCGGCTACCGTGGCTCCTACGGCAATCGACACTTGGGTCCGTTGACTTCCATTTTGGGAATTGACCCGATGCCACGCGATGGTGTCGGCCGATTAGTTTTCACGTTTGACCATCGTGTTCTGGACGGAATACCGGCGGCCGAATCGTTGCACAAGATTCATCAAATGCTCACCACTTCGATTCGTGAGGAGCTGGCCGAGCTGGTCGATGCGCATCCTGAAACCGGCGTCCCCAAGAGGACGGTGCGATCGGTGGCCTGATTCGTTTGTTACCGCAGGATGGTCGACGAACTGCCGCCCGAACTTTGCATTGCTTGCCGAATCGTTTCAATGTATTTGCGCGGGTTACTTTGAAATTCCGCGCGGGTTTCCTGGTTCGCAAACAAAACAATTCGTTGGTTGGGTGTTTTGCCCATGAAGACGCCATGTTCTTCGGCACCGGCGACCATTTCGCCCGAACGATCAAAAATCACAGGATCGTAACCGGCCAACAAGGGACTGAAGCCGTCGGGATCGTTCTGGAACTCTTGCAGATTAAGTGCCGAAGCAAACAAATAAGTACGATTGCGATGCACGCAACCCCATTGCGGATCTCCGTCCGTCCACCGTCCTTCTTTTAACAGCGTGACGGGGCATTTTCCATGCAACGCGAATTCTGGTTTTGGATTGGCAGGTGGCGATGCGTTGCCGGTCCCAGTTGGGTTGATTTTAGCTTTACCAGCGATCACTAAGTTGTTCAACGACCGAACCGGCTGAGCCGCAGCGGCTGGTGCATTTTCCTGCGCGGACCGATTGGCGGCAACCGTGGAATTGCTGGTCGCTTTGACCGGAAGATCGCTTTTGAGAAAATTTTCGTTGTAAATTCGTTGGGACCCGATTTTGGCGGATGACGGCGGAACGTCGGCTGGTTTTAGTGCGGCGTTGGCATTGTTTGACGAAAGATACGGATTAGAAATGACCAGTTTGGCATTGGCTGTACCTCGAGGTTCGGCAGTCACAAATTGCGAATTTCGTTTCAGCTCCTGAGATTCAAATGATGGATCGGCGCCGAGGTGGGACGGGCGAACTGGTGCTAAAGGCGGATGTTCGGCAACATGGTTATCAGAATATATCTTGTGTTTGAGTTCGTCCAGATTTTGGTTTAGCGGCGAGTCCTTTCCGCTGGTCAACACCTGAATTGTTTTGCTCAGACTCTGAATCATGTCGGCGTATCCGGCCGCCTCAAGCGGACTTGACCGTCGCGAGACGATTCTGCCGTTCGGCGTGATCGCGACATCAAAGGGGACTCCCGCGACACCATACTCTTTGACAATTTCGGGAAACTCGTCGACATCGATTTTTACCGCGATAACATTTTCTGCCATCGAACGTTGCACTTGAGAGTTACTAAACACAAAAGTCTCAAGTGTCTTACACGGGTGGCACCACGAGGCTGAAAAATGGAGTAGTACGAGTTTGTTTTGTTCTTTTGCCAACGCGGTCGCTTGACCGAGGTCAATCTGCCAATCGACGGTTTGACCTCGCAGCGATGACGAATGGAAAAATAGCGAAATTAAAACGCAAGCCGCCGGAAAAACGGAACGAAAGGTGGCGGATTTATGGGTTTTCATCGCAACGGCCAAAATAGATATTCGAATTGTCCAAGTACAAAATCGACAGTCTCGATGTGACAAAGTGAGTGGAACTATGACGATTATCCTGTTTTTTAGGATTATCGTTGCAGGTTAGTTAAGTTTGGGGTCGATCACAGAAAAAACAGGAAATTTGGGTAAATTAATTTATTATCCTTGACAGAAGCCGACCTATCGTTAAAACTTTGAGCAGTTCAAGCTATCGCCCTTCGCTAACAGGCGTTTCACTTGCGGGGTTTAACAAATCACCCAAAGATGGTCTGCCGGAATCAGATTATTCTTTTGAACGCGTTCAACCAGATCTCGGGACTTGAGTCTCGGGGGGCCCAGTTTTTCCAAAGTTGAGCCGCTGTTTAACGGATTTGTCGCTCGCAGTGCGGTTGCTCTCGATGAAGACTTTTTTTAGAATAGTCCGAATGAGTGTGATTCAGCATCAGGAGCGGTTGTTCAAAGTGAATTGGCAATTTGTGGAATCCCCGGTCGGGTGAGACATCAAAGAGCCGGACAGCGGACGGTGCGCTTGAATCGTTGATGACACGTTGTTGTGGTCAACTTGTTTTTGGATGAATTGATTGCCAAAAAAAGTTGTTCCGCTTCTTTTTGATTGTGAATTGAGTTTGCATAGGAAGTGCTCCGGATCACGGATAACTCAAGAAACGACATTTCCCGTTGATTGCTGTGGTTATCAGCAACGGTTTTCCAGTAGATACCCAGCTGGCAAACTGAGGATGTTTTTTTCTTGGTTGTTCCATTGATGTCCGGTCAATCGATTTTTCCGACTTGGTTCGAATCCATTCCGCCAGTCGCTTTCTGATTTTTTCAGAATCTCAAATTATGCTTTTTGTTTGCACTTTCGGGTGCCCCAATTTCAGGTGCTTTTATGGCAAAAAAAACCGTCCGCTCTCGAGCTGCCAATCCCGCTCCCGAGAGCCCAATTACTCCTCCTGATGTTGCGGACGCTGGATTTACCAACGAAGGTTCCGGGACCGGCGAACGTCCTTCGCGAAGCGGTCGCCGCAGTCCGCGAAGTCGGCCGACGGCTGAAACCGAGGGATCCTCAAGCGACGGTCAACACTTCGACGAACCTCGTAAAATGGAACCGCGTCAATCGGAACCAAGACCGACAAAATCACGGCAGTCGGAATCGAGACAGTCCGAATCACGCCAATCCGAACCCAGACAGTCGGAATCGAGACAGTCGGAATCACGCCAGTCCGAACCGAGACAATCCGAACCGAGACAATCCGAATCACGCCAGTCCGAACCCAGACAATCCGAATCACGGCAGTCCGAATCGAGACAGTCCGAATCCAGATACGAAAATAGCTCCGATACCCAATCTCGAAACGACGAACCCTATCACGAACCAAGGTCACCTCGGCCGACTTCGAATGATCAGCGTAGCGACCAACAGGGTCAGCCCAGCCATGGCCAGGGCGGCCAAGGGCAATCCAATCCGGGGCAAAATTATGCAGGCCGATCCAACAACGGCCCCGGTGGCAACCGCTCTAATCGTCGTCGTCGTTCGAACAATAATAACAACAACAATAATAACAATAATAATAGCAGCGGCGGAACTAACAACAGCAACCAATCAAACAACAATTTTTCGAGTGGCGGAGGTGGCGGTCGAGCCAACAACGGGCCACGGAATTCCAATCAACGGGGCAATAAATCGCGTCGGCCCAACAAAGGCCCGAACCAGAATCAATCCCAACATCAGCACCAAAATCGCAACAATCCGGAGCCCTTGGAGTTCGATGATGCTGAATTGGTTGAAGGCATGGGCGTGCTCGAATTGCATCCCAATGGCTATGGGTTCCTCCGGCATCCCGACAACAACTATACTCGCGAACGAAGCGACCCGTTTGTGCCCGGCACGATGATCGAGAAGTTTGGTTTGCGTGCGGGAGTTAAACTTCGCGGGATGGTTCAACCGGCGCGTCGCCAGCAGGGACCGCGTTTGCGTGAATTGTTTGATGTCGATGGTGTGACGCCCGAACAGTATCTCGAAATCCGAAATTTCGATGACCTGACGCCGATCAATCCGGTCTTTTGGTACAAGCTTGAAACCGGCCCGGCTCCGCTCACAACGCGGGTGATGGATTTGTTGACTCCGCTGGGCAAAGGACAACGGGCCTTGATTGTTTCGCCGCCCCGCGCCGGGAAAACAATCATGCTGCAGCACATTGCCAACGGCATCGCGGAAAATTATCCGAACACAAAATTGGTCGTGTTGTTGATCGATGAACGGCCTGAAGAAGTAACGGACATGAAACGCAATGTCCGCGGAGAGGTCATCGCCAGTAGCCTAGACGAAGACGTCGAGAGCCATGTACGACTATCGCAAATGGTCATCGCCCGTTGCAAACGTCTGGCGGAAATGGGTCAAGACGTTTTCTTGTTGATGGACTCGATCACAAGACTGGCTCGCGCCTTTAATAAATGGGTCGGCAATACCGGCCGAACCATGTCGGGCGGTGTGGACATCAAAGCGATGGATATTCCCAAGAAACTATTCTCGTCCGCGCGGGCTTTCGAAGAGGGTGGTTCGTTGACCATTGTCGGTACCGCGCTGGTCGATACAGGCAGTCGGATGGACGAATTAATTTTCCAGGAGTTCAAAGGAACCGGCAACATGGAACTGGTCCTCGATCGAAAGTTGGCCGATCGGCGAGTATGGCCGGCAATCGATATTTCTCAATCCGGTACCCGTCGCGAGGAATTGTTATTGCATCCCGAAACCTTGCAAGCGGTCACGATGCTGCGCCGAACCTTGACCACCATGCATCATATCGAAGCCATGGAACAACTCACGAAACAACTCACTCGATTTAAGACCAATGCCGAATTTATTAAGCTAATCAGTGGAAAAATGGGCGAGCTGTAAAATGATCAGTCCGACTGGAATCTCGATCCGTTTTTAGTTAGGATCTGATCAGCGAAAAAATGCTCACTTGCCACGAGCATTTTCGGGAGGGTAGGCGAATGGCTAGCAGCTTCATTGGAAATGAAGTGCCGGGTAACCGGTTGCGAGTTCGAATCTCGTGCCCTCCGCTGTGACAAAATGCAACGTCTCGCAATCAGCTGCGAGACGTTGCATTTTTTGTCGATAAACCCATCCAATGGAATTTGTGATTGCCATCCGGTAACCATGGCGCCCACCGGTTCTTGAGATCGAGTCGGTCTTCAACCTGATCGGTCAGCGAAATAGCACAACATTGCCCGATAACACCACTGGAGCAATGAGGTATGACCCGGCTGGTATCACCGACCCATTCGATGAACGAGGATATCCATCGTACACCATTCCTTGCTTGGATGATTCACTACGCCAGCTTGGCGATCAATTTGTTCGCTTCTTGGGGGTCTCGTTTACATTCCAGCAGCGCGGACAGGATCAGCGGTGCAACAATCGTCGCGTCCGACTCAATCACATACATCGGCGTTTTTTCCGTTAGTTTGTCCCACGTGATTTTCTCATTGGGTGTGGCTCCGGAATAGGAACCGTACGACGTCGTTGAATCGGAAATCTGGCAGAAGTAGGCCCAAGGTTTTGCTTTCTTCTGTAAGTCATATTTGATGGAAGGCACCACGCAAATCGGAAAATCTCCAGCGATTCCCCCACCGATCTGAAAGAAGCCCACACCGGCCCCTTTGGACATTTCTCCGTATTGATCGTACAACTCGGCCATGTATTCGATTCCCGATTTGACAATCGAGGCGTCACATTCCTGCAGCTTCACATGCGATGCAAAAATATTTCCAAAGGTTGAATCTTCATAGCCTGGAACAACCATCGGCAAGTTGGCTTTGGCGGCCGCCAGCAGCCACGATTCGTCCGCCTTCCCTTCATGCAATTTTGCTGGCAGCTTTTGAATGAGCTCGTAGAAATACTGATGCCAGAATTTTCGAGTCTTGTTTTTGGTGGCATCTTCCCACATCGGAACGATGAATTTTTCTACCGCGCGGAAAGCTTCGTCTTCGGGAATGCTAGTGTCCGTGACCCGTCGCATTCGATTTTTGAGAATTTTGGTGTCATCCGATTTCCTGAAGTAACGATACTCCGGAAAATCTTTGTAGCCGTCATGAGCGACCAAGCGGAACAACGACTCTTCCAGGTTGGCCCCTGTCGACGAGATCCCGTGAATGATCCCTTCGCGAATCGCTGGAGCCAACGTGATTCCCAGTTGGGCTGAGGACATGGCACCCGCCAACGTCCAGAACATTTTGCCGTCGGCCTGCAAATGTTTCCAATAAGCCAACAACGCATCGCGAGTCACACGAGCATTGAAGTTTTTGTAATTCTTTAAAATGAATTCCAACACTGGAACTGAGGCCATCGGTGCTCCTGTCAAAGTAAGTCAACTGAAAATTCAAAGGCGAGGAAAAATCGCTCAACGATCGATAAAATGTTAGGAAGATGATACGAAGAAACGGTGCAGTTATCCAGCGAGAATATGATTTCGTCCGCTTATCGCTCATATCATCAGCCCGCGAAGTCCGAAAGTTGGCTGATGGTAGCGATTCTTTTTGAGCCGGGTCTGCCCCTGCTGAGTTGATGATGTTGCAATGAGGAGCCATTAGATGACTTACGTTGACTTCAAGGCCATTCGGATGTGGCCCCGTTTCTTTTTCGGGTGTGGCCTCGTTTCATTCCTCCCGTTTCTTTCCTGGAGGTCCAATTTCCGTGTCCCAAAAAGACAACCCCGTCAAATTGACGAGGTTGTCGATACCGGGACTTCCCAAACCCTTGAGTCACGCTAAATTGAGCGAGACCTGGTTGGGGAAGCAACATCGTTTTATTGCAGTCATTTACGCCGGCCGAGCAAACACTGCTTTTGATGCGAAATATTGCAATTTGGCGAAGTCTGTGATCACCCTCAAATCGCCACCATACAAATTATACAGATTGACTTTGATTGGCTTACCGGTGGAGTCACTTTGAATACTGTGCACCACGAATACGTGTTGCCCGCGATGTTTATCCTCTGCAGAAACGGGCAGGCCGTCGCTGAGCGCCGCTGGGCCACTCATGATAACTGTATAGCCGGCGTTTAAGGCAGCCCTCATTGCGTTGACAAAACCAGCCGGGGTATGGTCGATCGCCCAATGGTCGGAATGGCTGAGTTCCAGCGCTTTGGACGTGTTGACTGTAGCACTGTGTCCACCCTCGATGTGGTCGTAAGAACCCGTGCCATAGCGGTGAATCGCCCAGGCTTTCTCCAATACGGCAACCCACATGCCGTTGGCCGAACCGAAATTCGCATAGCGAGCGGAAATCGTGCCATCCAAGTGGTAAAAGTCCGAGTCAACCCTCACGAATATTCGTCCGCCTAGCTGGTCAAAAAACTGCACCGCATACGATCCATCCCCCAACTCCGTCACCATATCCCGGATATGCTGGGGATGAGTTTTCGCTATCGAGGAAAGACGTGCCAGGAAGTAGCAGGTCCCAGTTGCGCCCTGATCAACATTTTTGTAGGACAGTCCCGCGGTCGGAAATAGTGGGACACCATCGGTTCCGAGAGTTGAACGATAAACTGCGCCATTGTCTTCGACCGTTGGCGAAGGATCTTTTAAGTCCAAAGTGGCGCTGATGGTCATTGGTGTCGTGACCAAATTGCCATTTACTTTATAGCTACGGAAGCTGTGGACCAAGTGCACCGCTTTCTGATCGATGGCCCTCGCGTTATTGACTACAATCTGATTCGCGGCTACATCACCATTATCGACCCATAACTCGTCTCGATCAGTGCTGGTAAGAGCTTCACCGGCAAAAATCTGGTCGGCCAGGCCGTCGATCGCGACGATCTTGTCAATGCCCGCCCCGCCGGTCATGGTATCCACTCCAGCACCGCCGATCAGAGTATCTTTTCCTGAGCCGCCATTCAATTTGTCATGGCCTTCTTTTCCGGTCAAATAGTCGTCGTTGGCACCTCCCTGCAGGTCGTCATTTCCGTCGCCACCATCGATCGTATCATGACCGTTGTTACCTTGTAATAAATCGTTGCCGACGTCGCCAAGCAGTTTGTCGTTCTGATTTCCGCCGTTCAGAGAGTCATTCCCGGCACCGCCGTCAAGCGAATCGTGCCCGTCCAAGCCGTACAATTTGTCATGGCCATTGTAGCCAGACAGACTATCGTTGCCGAAACCACCATCGAGCCAGTCATTTCCTTCTCCGCCGTTCAGCACGTCGTCGTCGTCGTCTCCTAACAAAGTGTCATGGCCTCCACCGCCTTGCAAGTAATCCTTGCCGATTCCACCCGAGAGAAAGTCTTGGCCTCCGAACCCAGACAACTTGTCGTTGCCATCACCGCCATAGATTATGTTGTTTCCGTCCGGATCATTTTTCAAAGCCAAAAAATTCAGTCCCGAAAGTTCGTCCTGACCTGCGTTACCCCATATTTTGTCGGCGCCCAAACCGCCTTCAATCTTGTCGTCGCCATCACCACCTCGCAGGGTGTCGTCACCATCTTCGCCATAAATCAAATCTTCCCCAGTCATTCCCCAGATCGAATCATTTCCCGTTCCACCCCACAGGACATCGTTTCCACCGTTGCCATATAGCAGGTCATTACCGGATTGGCCAAAAAGTTTGTCCACGCCCGCACCGCCTCTCAAGACATCGTTGCCGCTTCCGCCGTAAGCTGTCATTGGCTTTGAAGTACCATTGCTGACGGAGTCATTTCCCGCATCCAACTGGACGACAATGGTACTAACGGCGGTTGCCAGAAACGTCTTGGTCTCTGTAGTCTGATTCCCGTCGGGAAGGGTCGCTTGGCGCGACACAATAATGTCTTTACCGCCTCGAGTTGACAGAATCGAAACATCGTCTTGATAACTTCCTCCGGTAATTTGTAGTTCCATGCCGACCAAATCAATTGCCAACAAGTCCCGTCGTTCAAGCGATTCGATCTGGAACTGTTGATTTCGCTGAACTGCTTTGCGGCGCTTTCTGATTTGGTGCAGTTTCGTAGTTTTAGTCGATTTCATGGCTTTTCCCTTTTGTGATACAAAGTAATAGTTTTCAAGACCTCGCACTGTCAGAACAACGAACGTTCTAATCTCTCCAGAACCCATCGAGAGACAGGTTCCCAGGCGGCCAAAATTCCAGAAACTATTTCCGTGCCTTGCAACCGATCGACGAAATGGCGAACTATCAGCCCGCAGTCCGTCGAACTGGGCGCCCAGGGTGTCCGCCAAATAGCCTCGGACCAGGACCGCCTGGGCCTGACGGCTAAAGGTCAATGGACAGGTAAGCTCATTCAGCGACTATTGTGCTAAAAAGAACGGCTAACAGGCAGGAAAATTCAATCAGCGGGAATTGTGCTAAAAAACGTCTTTTTTTGGCCGGAGCGAGCCGCGGGTCTCGATTGGTAACTTGGAAGGATTCGCGTAAACCCCGCTGTGGACTCGAATTTTTAACTGAGACAGCCGCCAATGTCTGCCTTATACAGGCCAAATCCATCTGGCATCGTTGCCCTTTGAAAGGAAATTGTAGGGAAGTTGTTATCGTTTTTTCTGGTGTTTGCCCCTCTTGTCTGGCCCCAGTTTCTGCCCCCCTTTTGTAACGAATCGAAAAACGTATTGGTCTGGCCCCAGTTTCTCCAGTTTCTGCCTCCCCCAGTTTCCCCCTCTCTTTACTGACTCCAGTTTCCCGTCCAGTTTTCCTCTCGCCTGTATTTTTCGTAGATGGTAAGAAAAGACGTTGAAATGAGTGTCACAATGCCATCAACGAAAAGCCGCCCATCGATATTTCGAGCGTTGGGCATCAATTCGCCACCCTCCGAAATTGAAATTGCCGATCGCATCTACGCTAAGTCTGTGGAATTCAAACATGACTCCTGGGCCGCAACGGCACAGTACGAATGCGGCGGACACCGAGTCGTCTGTAAATTCAATCGAACCCAATCGGTACTTGGACTTCCCTGCAAGTGGGTGGGACGGTTGCTGGCTCGACGAGAATCTGAATTCCTCCGGCAACTTGGCGATATCCCAGGCATCCCAAGAAGTTACGCGTTGATAAAGACTTCCGGCAAGAAACTCGCGAACGCTGCGGCTCACGACTATGTTGACGGGAATCCTCTGTCGCTCGTATTTTGCGTTGACGAGGCATTTTTCCGGGAGCTGGAGACGCTGCTTGAAAAAATACACGAACGCAACATCGCGTATGTTGATCTGCACAAGCCTGAAAATGTGCTTGTCGGAACCGACGGCAAACCCTATTTGATTGACTTTCAAATTAGCATTCGACTTCCCGGTTTTTGGCCGTTTAGTTCTATATTAAAAATGCTCCAGGCCAGCGATCGATACCATTTGATGAAACACAAACAGTTTCGACTCAACTATCACCACTCGTACGCAACCATGAACTCCAATCGGCCTTGGTGGATACGTTGTCATCGCAAGTTGGCCGTACCGATTCGCACGCTGCGGCGGCGATTACTCGTTGCTCTCGGGATCCGGGCAGCGAGCGGAATGGCTAACACCGAACAGGCCGTCGAGCCTGGCCTCGCCCGTTCTGATAGTATCGTCAACCATTAATCGCCTTGCGACTACGCCAGACGAGTTGACAAAGCCTGGAAAAGAAATGTTTTGGAAAGTAGGCCAAAACCGGGGCCTCATAAGCGAGTCTAGCCATTAGCGTGATCGCCCTTGCCGTGATCCCCTCGAAAATTTCTGTCGCGCCAGCGTTCAAGTTCGGATTGCCCGTTCGAAACCGCCGATTGATGTAATCGACCAGCAACAGATAAATTCCCAGGGACAACGATTCGAGCATCCCATCGCGCGTCGATGTCGGTACCGTGTTAGTTGGGCGGCGACGGATTTCGAATGGCACCAGTCAGTGATCCTGCTCGATGTTACCGGCGGCTTTGCTCCCCGCGAGTTTTTTTGTCGAGCCGTTTACAAATTGGTTTATGGTGTTTCGAATTCTTGCTCAAACAAATCGTAGTGAACCGGGTTGTTGACGGCATGGATGGCGATTCGCTCGGCCAGTGCGCCTATGGTCATATAGGGATTGACGCCCAAAGCCGTTGGAATAATTGATCCGTCAGCGACATACAAGCCGTGGTGGACCAACGTCTCGCCTGTTCCGCTGCAACCGCCGTTCCGGGTGAAATCGTAGACTTGGCCTAGGTGATTCGTTGTCCCGCAGGCTGGATCGTCCGCCATGCCACAGCCTCCCAGCGGATGAACCGTGACCAAATTTTTGCCAAACGCTTTGAGTCGTTTGTATCGCCCTCCATGCGCGGCTGCCAATTTTTCGAATTCCCCGAATACCATCCGACGGTAAGGACTCTCTTCCAACCCTTCCCATTTGACCTGGTATCGTCCATCTCGTTTTTCTATACGACCGTTTCCGCCATCGTGTCCCATGCCAAGCATCGCCATCGATTCGTTCAAATGGGCATCCCCCAACAAGAAGGTGAATAGATTGCTGACTCCGCGCGGAATGGCGGCATCTTGAATCAACAGTCGTTTGCTCAATTCGATATCACGATAGAAGTTCAATGAGGTCTGCACGGTCGGACCAACTGGCAGTGCGGGACGAGAATACGCCCCATATCCGCCAATGCTCGTTCCTGACGGCAGCCCGGTAATAAAACCAATCGTATCGCCATTGCCTGACCAGTTCTGACCCAGCGCGGGCGAAAACGCAAACTGCTCATTTTGCGATTCCAATAAAATCGCCGCACTTCCTGGACTGCCGGCGCCGACCACCACCATGCGCGAGTTGATCGCGACCGGATGTCGGGTGATGCGGCCTTCCGAATCGTCAACGTATTCCAGATTGATCCGGTAATATCCCAGTCGCTTCTCGATTTTTACTACTTTGACTTGGGTGTACATTTCCGTGCCGTTGTGCCGCGCGACTGGCAGATAATTCATCGTCAGTGTGTTCTTTGCGCCGATGTTGCATCCATTAATACAATCGCCGCACAGCGTACAAGGTCGCTGAATCATGCCCTGTCGATTCCGCATCTGGTCATCCAGATGGCGGTGGTCGTACATTACGGAAACGGGACTACGATCATAAAAATCCGGGTTGCCGCTTAATCGCTCCGCTGCCAAACGACGCAAACGGACTTTTGGCGTTTGATCGAACGGAGTTCGTGTCAGACTCATTGCTGCTGCGACTAGATCGTAATAGGGTCCTAGCACTTCAACGTTATTGAGGGCCGATGGCCAGCGAGCTTGTTCAAATACTTCTGGGTGGGGTCTTAAGGCGATGCTGGCGTTGATCAGTGATCCACCGCCGAGCCCATTCCCCGAAAGAATATTGACTTCATCGTTCATCGCCAGATCGAAGAGTCCGAGCGGTTGAGTCATTTGACCCTTCGTCGGTCCGGTCAACGAAGAAGTAGCATTGGCCAAAACGTCCGGCAGGCGATCCGGAAAAGTGCCTGGGACCCATTCTTTGCCTCGTTCCAAGACACAAATTCGATGTTCGGGGCGGAGTCGTTGTGATAGTTTCGCGGCGACAATCGACGCGCCATATCCCGACCCGATCACGACGACACCGAAATGTACCGATTCTGTTTTCTCGGCGGCTACAAAAAGGTCGCGAATTGGACTGGCCAATCGACCACCGTAAACCTGCAGACTGCGACCGTAGTCGTCGGCAGCGCGTTGCTTCAAAGGTGTATCACAGGTCCGACTACGTTCTTTGATCCGAGCGAGTTTTTCCGATCCGACGTCGGCATGTATTTTGGCGTTGCCCGCGGCGACTCCGATCGTTGCGACAGCCGCTCCGACCGCTGTTTTCAGAATTGTCCTGCGCGGGAGTCCCTCGCTCGATTCGGTGGAGTACGGAGAACTAGCATTCGATTTTGGAAGTGGCATGGGTTCGCGCATCTGGGCGTGATTATTTGACTTTCCCATTAGAAACGGAACAAGTCGTTCAATGCTTGTTATCGTTTTAATGCGATACACGATTGCAACGAAAAAATCACCCGTACGCAAATGTCCGAAAAACTCGTTCCGGATATGCCTTTCGTTACATGCTTGCTAAACCAGCGAGAGTTTGCCGGTTCGATAGATTGCAGGAAGCAAACTACTCTGGCTCAAGTTCACCGAGCTTCACCGAGCGTCACCTGCGTTTGGCGCTCCAGACCATCGCGGATCAACGTCAGGTCGACGGTTTCCCGAGGTCGAGCCATTTCAGCCAATCGGAACAACGTATTGAATTCCTTGATTTCAATCCCATTCCAGCGTCGGACGATATCATTGGCACGGATACCGGCTTGGTAGGCGGGAGAATCATAGTTGACTTCCTGAAGTTTGGCACCATTCAGGTCAGGCAGATTAAATCGCTCAGCGTCCCGGGAATCTACTTCCGCCGGAATTACTCCGAGAAAGCCTCGAGTCACTCGGCCGCTTGTTTTTAACTCCTTGTAAACAAAATTGACGGTCGAGCTGGGAACAGCAAAGCTGATGCCTTGAAACGTCTCGCCAAATATCGATGTGTTTATTCCAATGACGTTGCCTTGTGAATTAACCAACGGGCCACCACTATTGCCAGGGTTGACCGCCGCATCGGTTTGCAAGAGGTTTTGTTTTCCGGTGGTCCCGTCACCTGGTCGGTCTTTGCCACTCAAGATCCCCGAGGTCACGGTTTGTTGAAATCCGTACGGACTACCGATGGCCCAAACGATTGAACCGACTTCCGCCACATCGCTGTCACCCCATTCGGCTGGAATCAAGTTCGGTGCGTCAATTTTCAACAATGCCAAGTCGCTACGGCGATCGCTTCCTACTAACGAGGCCTCGTATCGCCGACGATCATGCAATTCGACAAAAAATCGAGTTGAGTCTTCCAGTACATGGGCGTTGGTGAGAATATAACCATCGTCCGACATGATTACGCCTGAACCCAAGCCACCACTGGTATCGCGTTGGGTTTTGATCGCATTGACGCTGACCACGCTGGGACGGACTTTTTGAGCGACCAGCTGGTACGACTGTGACACATTTCGCAGTGGGTCGGACTGGAGTTGATCCACGGCATTTTGATACTCGGCCCGGGATTTTCCAATCGTGGCCGCATAATAGTACTGCTCAACAAGTCTCGGACCAATAAACCAGAGCCCGAACATTAACGACGCGGTAGCGAGCAGGAAATACAGTCCACCAAAACCGGCAGCGGGCAACTCGCGAGACGGGACAATCGTTGACGGTCGATGCTCAATTTGTTCTTCGGTATGCATAGCTCGCTCTCCGGACGGATCAGCAACTACATGATCTGTGGACCAGCCGTTAATATAACCTCTTTTGTTCGCTTAGAAGGGGTAAATGTTGAGATTAACATCGTCGAACGTGAATTTTCTCCAAAAATTTCCGTGTCCGCGAGTTTCGGATGGCGTGGAGCCAGCTATTTGCGCTTTCCGATGTCGCGGGTTTCGTCGCCGGTTGTTTTTTGTCAGGTCAATGTAAGGCGAATCGTCTGATAATGTTCCGCTGTTCGGTGATCAAATTGCGAAACGTAAGCCCCTGAAGTTGTCCGACAACAATGTAATTCCGGTTGATGCGAATTGCCTTTCCGGCAATCTTGGCGGTTTGGCCATCCTTGAATCGAATCAAGCCGGTAATCCAATCACCAACTTTAAATTTGTTGGATTTCTTACCTTCGAATATCAGCCCTTTTTCTGAAACCTCGGTGACCCCAAATTCATCGTCATTGACGATCATTACGGGCATCTGCGAAAAAGGATAGACCAGCCGATAAAACTGACGCTGGTTGGATTGGGTATCTGTCATAGAGGGCAACGCTGGCACCAGGAAATGCTACGCTCCGAGATTCAATACCATAGTGTGGAAAATGGCTTCGGCGAATCGGGTGGAGCGATCGGTTCGCCAAGTTCGAGACAAATCGGAAAGACAATTCCTTGAGAGTCTACATTCGGGGCAAGATGCTGCTGGCACTATCGCAAAAAAAATAGCCACAAGCTGGAATTTTCGGTCGAATTCCAACGGTTATAGGGCTTTCAAATTTCCGATTGCGTTTATTCTGGCGAGGTTTTTTTGATGATTGGTAAATCGATAAACTCCTCGACCGGCTCGACCAAGGGTTCACGAAATTCACGATCTGGAAATTCGGCACTTGCTGGCGGACCAAAAACAATCCGAGCCAAATAACCCAACGCAATCCCGATCGCGACCAAGCGAAGCAGTGTCGTAGGAAACCGAAAATTGAATCTTCTCATTAATTTCTCATTTCATCTGATTCAAATGGTGCGTTCGGAAAACCATCGGTCAGCGCTGGATCGCAGGCCACGATTTTTCCCTGGCAAGCGTTCCGTTACCTCACCCGACCCGCCGGGATACTCGACAAAAACGGCCGCGATCAATCGTTCCCGCAGATCGATGCCTAGTCGCTCGAACATTTCGAGCGAACCAAGCTGACCGCCACTGGACCAGTACGTTCCCATCTCAGCCGCCGTCAGAATCGTTAACAGGTTTTGGGTCAAGGCAGCCGAAGCGGCCAAATGTTCGTCGTCGATTTCAGTTCTTTTGTCCGCCGAAATTTCGGTCTGTTGCGATGACAGGCCTCGAAACTGCGGCAACCAAGTCACTAAAACGAGACAACCACAAGCCGCCAACATCGCCGACAATTTATTCGACGGTTTCAAATCGAACCACTCGGGCAAGCCGACCGCGATTTGCCGGCAGGTCGTCATATCTAAAAAATGGACTCGCCAGGGTTCCGCGACTCCATCCACACCCCGCTCATAATGAAAAGGCGCCATGCCAGCATCACGTATCGCTTGTTTCACGATTGAGTCCTGTAGGATAATCGTGTCGGATGAAAAAGAAATGCCTTTCGCGGGGTCGGCCAAAATTTTCCAAGTCTGCCTGTTTCGAACAACTTCGGTGACGATCGCTAACGGATTGGGCATCAATTTGAATTCCTGGAGACTTATTTTTGGAATGCTTTGTACTAAAGCATCATTATTTTTCGGGATTGCCATTCGCAAATCTCAATCGCATCCCGCGCTAGTTCGCCCGCCAATATCGCGGAAGGTCGATTTTCAGTGACACAATTGGCGACTTCTTGAATTTCCCGCTGGAAAGCGTGTAACGGATCACCATCCCCGAGTTCGGGAAACAGGACTTGGCCATCCGACGTAAAAACCTTCAGTGGACAGAGTTCGGCGGCCTGCGGTCCCGCCAAAGCGGCGAACTCAAAATGGATGGTCGCCTGTTCGAAATGGATTTCAAAGCCATGTGTAAACGGTCGGCCCTGTTGGTTGATCACTCCCATTGTGGCTGCCACAACCAATGACGGATCGGCAAACCGAAAAATCGAATGACAGAACTCAACGACCCTGCCCCGCACGCGCCCGGAGCTCTCCACTTGCGTCGGCATTCCAAATAACAAACGAATAAAATGGGCGTCGTGGACATGCAAGTCAAATAGGGGGCCACCAACTACGTCGGGATCGTAGAATCGACTCAACCATGTCGGATCGGAGATTACGCGTTTAAAATTTCCACCCAACAGTCTTCCATAAATACCAGAATTGATCTGCTCGCGAACAAATTGAAATTCGGTAAAAAACGGTAAAACATGCCCGACCATCAATAACCGGTCCGCTTGTCGGCAGCTGGCCATGGCTCGATCGCAATCCGCCAAATTCAACGCCAGCGGTTTCTCGCAGAAAACGTGTTTGCCTGCCTCGGCAACTTTTACAATCGCTGAACTATGCATCGCCGGTGGCAAACAGAGGTCGATCAAATCCAATTCGTCATTGGCCAGCATCTCGTCCAACGATTCGTAGGTCGCAATTCCAGTCAGATCGACCTGTTGGCCGGCAGGACCAAAATTCCCTTTGATTGCTGTCCAGTCGCCAGCCAATCGCTCTGGTTCCGGAGTCGCAATCGCGGCGACTTCAATCCCCTCGGCCTGCTGGTACGCCAGCCAATGAATCCAGCCCATAAAACCGATTCCGGCTATACCCACTTTGATCATATTATCGTCCCGCTCGTTTTTCGTAATTTTTTTAGCTTGGCGATAGTTCCCAGCAACCGCGCTGTTATAACATTTGTAGGCCGAATCAACGATCAGACCGATTCTGTTTTTTAGACGTCAGGAACATCCGATGCCAGTGGAAATGCAGCTTGCTCGAATCATTATCAGTGAAATCAATGAGAACCAAGTCGTATTTCTAAAAGAAGTGGGAGGTACGCGACAGTTTCCGATTTTGATTGGAATTTTTGAGGCGACCAGTATTGATCGCCGCGTGAAAAATATTGAGCGTCCGCGCCCGTTAACCCATGATTTGTTGGTATCCATCGTGGAGAAAATGGGAGGCGAACTCGACAGTATTATTATCAGCGACTTGAAGGATGCAACTTATTTCGCCAGTCTGCGAATTCGTTACGAAGGGGAAATCGTGGAAGTGGACGCGCGACCCTCGGATGCAATTGCCGTCGCCGTAACTTGTGATCCACCACTACCCATCTACGTCGATGAAAATGTACTCAACGAAGCAACGCGAACTGGCTAACTGCCGAAAGTCCTCGCTATTGCACCATCGAACCGGGGTCGCCGCTGCCAAATTTGATTCCGTGAGGATTGTACTCGTCAATGTTTGAAACGTTCAGGTTGTCCTGAAAATTTTGACTGGCAACCAACACGATTTCGCCGTGGAGTTCCGATTGTTCGGCGATGACATGGTGGTGTCGCGTCAATTCCAGAACTGCCAAAAATATCCCAACCAACGCCGATTTGTGCATGCCGGGTTCGAACAACTCGGTAAACGAGACTCGCTGTTGGGCTACGATGCGAGCGTGTATCCGCTGCATGTAAACGTGGATCGGCGTCTCGTCGTAAGTGATGTTCGTTTGCAGTGACGGGCGGTTGTCCCTTAAAACTCTGCCAAAAGCGCTCACTAAATCCCACAGTTCGATTTCATCGAGCGGCTGATCGGCGATACCGATTCCGCGGGCTGGCAGATCATCGGCAATTCGTGAGAAACGCTGTTGCCAACGAGTCCCTTGCTCCTCCAACAATGAACTGGCGTCTTTGAATTGCTTGTAGAGTAAGAGACGCTGCACGAGATCTTCGCGGGGGTCCACATAGGGCTCCGACTCCAGCTCGAGTTCATTGCGCGGCAGGACATCACGCATCTTGATTTCAAGCAGGATGCTGGCGACTTCGATGAAGTCACCCACGATATCGATGGAAATTTCCTGAATGACTTCCAGGTGTTCAAGAAACTCATGGGTCAGCTGAGACAACGCAATCCGCGACACCTCCACCTCTTGCCGGCGAACCAAATACAACAGTAGATCAATCGGGCCTTTGAATTGTTCGCTGGAAACTACGAAGGACATATTGATCAACTACGCGAGGCGGCAAATTTTACCTAATCCAGTTATATTAATCATTCAAACCGTTCTTCCGAAACATCAAATACAACCGAAATCCACCAGATTATTATTGTGATAGCGTCAAAGCTTGCCGATACTTCCTATATTGACCCAATCAATGTTTACAAGGTCGTCAATTCGGCTGTATTTCGCCGCTGCAGCAATTCAGCAGGAGTATGCCGAGGGATGCACCACGATCCAATTAAGATCAAAAATCAGCAACAACTTAAACAGTTTGTCTCACATACGTTATGCCAACAAAATGATTTTGAAGAAGGAATTTTCCAAGTTACTGAACGAATCCTGAAACGCGGTCAGCGAACATGCGGCATCTTTTTTTGCTTGCACGGACCTCGAAGTGTAAAACTGACCGCAGTTTGGGAAATGGAAACTAACTCAATCTTGTTTTACGGCTCGTCCGGTGAGCGATTTAAACGCACGGTTCTTTCAGTCGCTCTGAAATTAACGGCAAAATAGTTAGTCGTCATCATACCTATTATTTTTTATAAATACGAAAAAGGAATTTTGCAATGCTCGTACTTTCCAGGAAGGAAAGCGAAAGAATCATGCTCGGCGATTCGATCGTTCTCACTATCGTCAGGGTCTCCGGGGATCGCGTTCGATTAGGCATCGAGGCTCCGGCGGATATGCTAATCTTGAGAACGGAATTGGATACCGAGGCCAAGGCGACTGCGGCAAGTTCGAAAGTCGCCTAAAACCCAAATGAGTCAATCCATCGGACTTGAGCTCTTTTGACGGCGAGTTTTTTTGAAGCGTGAATTCGAAACCCATCCAGCAGCCGCATTGAATTTGTGCGGCTGCTGTTTTTTTGCGTGGATTCTCGGGCTGTCTGGGGGCAAAGCCCCGTTTTCTGTATGACCGCGACCCGCCACAAATTGGCACAACGGAATGAAGAACCCCGGTTTTGACACTCGGTATTTGTTGGTCTAATATGGACCTCACATCAACGCGTCGTTTATTTTTCGGTCGCCAATGAACTTTAATTATCGCTGTTGTGAATTTCTCGGAGCACTACTTTGGATGGTCGTGTCTCCGTGCACAATCATGGCCCAGGATCCAGCTGTTGCTCCTGAATTTGATGACCAACAACTCGAGTTCTTTGAATCAAAAGTTCGTCCCATCTTGATTGAGCGCTGTTACGAGTGTCACGGTCCGAATGCGGAGCCACGGCAAGGCGGTTTGAGCTTGGCGTCTCGGACGGATTTGTTGACCGGAGGAGATACCGGACCGGCCGTCAAGGTCGGCAATTCTAAAGATAGTTTGCTCGTCGACTCGATCAATTACGGTGACGTCTATCAAATGCCGCCCGACGCGAAAATCCCCCTCGAGGAAATCGAGATTTTGACAAAATGGATCGACCAAGGGGCGGCTTGGCCGGCGGAGTCGGGTGCCCCCGCGATTCGGGAGCCTGTATTCGACCTGGTCGCGAGAAAGGCCAGCCATTGGTGCTGGCAGCCGGTTATATCACCAAAGATTCCCGAATCGGTAAATTCGTCCTGGCCTCGCGATGCGATTGACCAGTTTATTCTCCAAAAACTGGCTGCCAACAATCTTGTTCCCAATGAACCGGCCGAACGACACACCCTGATTCGTCGGGTCTATTTTGATTTGACGGGCCTACCGCCCTCCCCCCAGCAAATTCAAGCCTTCGTGGCCGACAATTCGATCGACGCTTTTGAAAAAGTTGTCGACGAGTTGCTCGCATCGCCAGCCTTTGGCGAACATTGGTCCCGGCATTGGATGGATCTAACCCGTTATGCGGAGACCTGTGGCCACGAATTTGATTATCCGATTCCCCACGCTTACGAGTATCGAGATTACCTGATTCGGGCCTTGAATGCCGACGTGCCCTACAATCAGTTTATTCTGGAGCATTTGGCTGGCGATCTGATTTCCAACCCACGCTTGCACCCTACCGAACAATTCAACGAGTCAATATTGGGAACCGGATTCTGGTTTCTGGGGGAGGCAGTTCACGCCCCCGTCGATTCCCTAGATGATGAGGCGAAACGAATTGACAATCAAATCGATGTAATGACCAAAGCGTTTTTGGGAGTGACCGTCGCGTGTGCTCGTTGCCACGATCATAAATTCGATGCGATTTCGGCGGAAGACTACTACGCGCTAGCCGGTTTTTTGCAAAGTTCACGGCGTCAATTGGCGATGCTGGATCCAGACCGAAAAATCGAAATTGCATTCGAAAAAACGAACTCGCTCGCCAAACGAAACAACGCTCTATTGAAGATCTTGGCCGATCGCCTGGCCACCGCAGTTGATCCGCCAACCGCGGGTTATCTTACGGCCGCGATCGAATTTCTTCGGAATCATTCCGCCGGAGTATCAACGGTTGACGGACCGAAATTGGAGTTCGACGAGGCGACCGTTGCTCGAGAGGCCGAAACTCTTGGATTGAATCCGGAGCTGCTGAAAAAACTGGTCACTGCCATTACGAAAATTCCGGCATCTGGAAATCTCGCTCACGCTTTAACCCTGATCGAGCGCGCTTCGCATAGCGACGTAAATCTGGACAACACGCTGCTCGCCGAGATTGACAACGCGACCGACGCCTACCAGCAACAGGTTCAGAGCTGGCGAGAAAATTCGGTTCCGTTTGCCAATTTTGAACAAGGTTTGCCGGCTGGCTGGTTTCGTACCGGTTTGGCATTCGAACAGAATCCAGCCGACGCAAGGTTTTTTTCGGCGGCCGGAAACAATGTTCGGTCGGGGCAATCACTGCACAGCGGAGTCAACGGAACTGGTTTTTGCGGGGTGATTTATTCACCGACGTTTACGTTGGGACACACCCAGATCCACTGTCGAATTCGAGGAAGCGGTGCACAAGTTCGCTTGATCATCGATGGTTTCGTCATGGATGTTTATAACGGTCTGTTGTTTCAAGACGCCTTTCGTTCCGTAGATAGCCCCGATCAGTTTGTTTGGCTAACTCAAGCTGGCGACCTCAAAAATTACCAGGGACATACGGCGCACCTCGAAATTATCGATCATGGAACTGGTTTTGTAGAGATCGAAGAGGTCCGTTTTTCCCAGGGAGCCCAACCCCCGGCGGCCATCGGCCAACTGGCTGCGTTTGAGAAAACTTCGATAGCGGCCGATCAGCCGGCGGTCGCGGCGATTGCTGCGCTGGGGGCTCATCGTCTGGTTGAACAACTCAAGCGGGAGATTACCGGAGGAGACCGAACCGTACTCGCGTGGATTATCCAGAATGAGCTGGTCGACCTGTTCCCCCAGACGGCCACATCGCCGACACCACCGACGGGCACTTCCAGTCATTCCATCGGAGCAGCGGCGGAATCGTTTGTAAATACACTTGTAGTTGATGTACCGGCTTCAAAAGCCAGTAACGGGGAATTATTTTCGGAGTTCAAAAAAAATCGAGATGAACTCATCCAACTGAATCAGGCGACTCCGCTCCCTCGATTTGCGGTGGCGATGATCGACGGTTCTGGTGAAGACCAACCCATTTTTATTCGCGGCAATCACAATACGTTGGGTGATGTCGCGGTTCGAAGGTTCTTGTCCGCCATTTCGACGCGACCGATTAATCCTGCCAATGGCAGCGGTCGATTGGAACTGGCGCAGAAAATTACGGCGCCCAATAGTCCATTGGTGCCGCGCGTCGCCGTCAATCGAGTATGGCACCACTTGTTCGGTAGAGGAATTGTTGAGTCGGTTGATAATTTTGGAGTGCTCGGCAAGCCTCCGACTCATCCGGAATTATTGGATTACCTGGCAAAGGGTTTTGTTGAGGATGGCTGGTCAATCAAAAGACTGATTCGGCGAGTCGTGTTGACCAGTTCCTATCAAATGTCAAGTCAAGACAATCCGGCGGCCGCAAAACTCGATCCCAATAATCAATGGCTGCATCGAGGCAATGTAAAACGGCTGTCCGGCGAAGCCATCCGCGATTCGATGCTAAAAATTTCCGGTCAGCTGAATTCACAAATGTTTGGCCCTCCGGTCCCGATGCATTTGACAACTTTCCTGGAAGGGCGAGGCAGGCCAGGTCAGGACGGACCCCTCGATGGAGGTGGAAGACGTAGCGTTTATCAGGAAGTACGCCGCAATTTTTTGTCCCCTTTGATGCTGGCCTATGATACGCCGATTCCCTTCAGTGCCATCGGAAAACGCAACCAATCCAATGTCCCCGGGCAGGCCTTGATCCTGATGAACGATCCCTTTGTGATCCAACAGGCGGAACAATGGGCTAAACGTCTCGTTCAAGAAAATCAATCGATTGAGGCCAGGATCGACGACGTTTATCTCGCCGCAACCGGACGACCACCGGAAGATTGGGAGCGAGAACAATCGCGTCAGTTTTTGATAGCGCAAGCAGCCGAGCTAAAAATCGACTCGACGTTGATACTGGCTAGTGAACCGTTGTGGAAGGATTTTTGCCACGTCATGTTCAATCTCAAAGAGTTTATTTTTGTGCGTTAGAAACTTTGGATAGCAGGTACAATCGCAATTGATTTAAGACTTGTTTTACGGCTCGCTGTTGCCGCATTTCGGAGTGCCCGCCATAACGATGGGTAACTTGGTTGCTCTCATCACATCCGGCAATGGCCACTTCAAATTCTGACTTCCCAAGCGCGACGACCGACTCGTCGGCGTTGATGTAGCCGATTGCAATTCCGATTGTTGCATCGAATTCGCGGCGGATTGATTCCGCCAGTTCGGCAATATTCGTTTTATGTGGATTTTGATCAGCTGCAAACAAGTGCTGGCCCTTCAGAATTTCCCGGTTTGCGGAAAATTGACTGGCGACTTCACAGTTTAGACCACAATCGGCAATCGCCACGGTCAGATTCTGAAGGCGCAATAAATCCATCACCACGTCGGCCAACGATTGATCATTCTCGCCAAAAATCAAATCGCCAAGGCAGTTGCGGATCATGTCGATCGTCGGCTGCATTTTTTCCAGGCATGCCGATTTCGTTTTCTCACGGGTGGAAACTCGCAACGTAATCGTTCCCGACGAAGCGGTGATGCCGACCTTGGGATCTCTTCCACGCTGCACCAGATTCGGCATCATCGATTCAATCGTACTCTCACCCGCTCCAAAACAATGCAGCGAATAATGGTGATAGGTTGAATCAGTCGTGGCAAACTTGCTTAGTTCCGGTGACACCGTCGCCAACCACATCTGTTTCATTTCCGCTGGAACACCCGGCAGGGCAAACACGCGGCAAGAAGACAGGTTGTCTCGTTGGATTAATAGATTGATTCCCGGTGCCGTTCCTTCGGGATTGGGGATGATCTGGGAACCGATTGGAAACCAAGCTTGCGTTTGATTGCTTTCGGGCATCGCGCGACCGTAGCGCCGGAAAATCTCTTCAATTTTTTTATATTCGGCGATCGAAAATTCCAACTCCACCCCAGCCGTCTTCGCGATCGCTTGGCGCGTCAAATCATCCGCCGTGGGACCAAGTCCGCCGGTCATTACCACGATATCCGAGCGTTCGATTGCAATCTTGAGAACCGCAATCTGATCGGACAGATCGTCCCCAACGGATGAGTGAAAACGAACATCAAGTCCAAGTTCGCCCAAGCGATGGCTCAACCACTGCGAATTGGTATCCAGTCGTTGCCCAGATACAATCTCGTCGCCGATGGACATAACTTCGGCACTAAAACCCGACACAGGCAACTCCCCAAAAAAATGATCCGATTGTTCTAGAGTCGATGAGTCCCGTTCGCAACTGGCAATTTACCTCAAATAGTCTATATTTATCGAATCGTATCTGGTTCGATGGCCAAAATCCGGCCAATTCGAGCCAGATTTGGATTTCGTTCAGCCGAGACCAGGTAAAAAACATGTGTGGAATCGTAGGATATATCGGCCCCCGAATCGCGCAGGATTTTCTCTTGGAGGGGCTGCGCCGACTGGAATATCGGGGCTATGACAGCGCCGGAACGTGTACGATCGATGGCGATCGAAATATGGTGATCACCAAAGCCGTTGGGCGAATTTCTTCGTTGGTAAAGGCCGTCGCCAAAGCGCCCTCACAAGCCGGCGTGGGGATTGGCCATACGCGTTGGGCGACTCACGGCGCAGCGACGATTTCCAATGCCCATCCCCATATTGGCGGCGAGGAAGTTCTGGCCATCGTACACAATGGAGTGATCGAGAACTTCTCCGAATTGCGATCAAAGTTGAAGACGAAAGGCTATGAGTTTCATTCTGAGACCGACACCGAAGTCGTTGCGCATCTGCTCGCGGATTGTTTGGGTAAACGAATTGCCAAATCCAACGGCAAGCCGGTCACCGACGAAACAGCGGTCGAAGCCATCAAAGAGACGATCGGAAAATTGCAAGGGACGTTTGGATTGGCAATTGTGTTTAAACAGTGGCCGGATGCGATTTTCGCGGCGCGCTTGGGTAGCCCGTTAGTGGTTGGCGTCGGCGATGGCGAACATTTTTTGGCCAGTGATGCACAACCACTGGTTGGTTTCACCGATCGCATTGTTTTTTTGGCAGACCACCAAGTCGCTGTTTTGCGAGCTGATTCGCTGCAAGTGTCTCATCGCGATTCCGGGCTGGTCGACCATGATGTTCAAACACTGGACATTGAATCCAATCAAGTCGAAATGGGTGAGTACGCGCACTACATGTTGAAGGAAATTTTCGAACAACCGGAATCACTTCGCAATACAATGCGTGGCCGATTGAACGAAGACGATGCCACAGCAGTGTTTGGTGGGCTGAACTTGAAGCCGCAGGATTTGTTAAAAGTCAAACGCATTATTTTTACGGCTTGTGGTACGAGTTGGCACTCGGCCCTGGTCGGCGAGTATTTGTTGGAAGAAATTGCTCAAATTCCCGTGGAAGTCGAATATGCCAGTGAGCTTCGGTATCGCAATCCACCCATGGACGAGTCGTCGCTGATTTTCGCTATTACGCAAAGTGGTGAAACGGCCGATACGCTCGGTGCCCTGCGTGAAATGAAGCGCAAAGGCCATATGACGATGGCCATCTGCAATGTAGTTGGCAGTAGTATCGCTCAAGAAGCCGACGGGGGAATCTATTTGCACGCTGGTCCGGAAATTGGCGTGGCTTCCACCAAAGCCTATACCTCGCAGTGTCTGGCGTTGGTCATGTTGGCGTTGTATCTCGGTCGATTGCGCCATTTAAGTTATGATGTCGGGAGAAAAATGATCGCCCAAATCAAAGAGCTGCCTTCGCTGGTTGAACAGGCATTGACGGAAAATAATCACATCGGTGAAATCGCGAAAAAGTATCAGCACTGCGATAATTTTTTGTACCTTGGCCGGCATTATAATTTTCCAACCGCTCTGGAGGGTGCGTTGAAACTAAAAGAGATCAGCTACATTCACGCCGAGGGTTATCCGGCCGCAGAAATGAAACACGGACCAATTGCACTGGTCGACAGCAAGACACCCAGCGTGTTTGTGATGCCCCAAGGTTTCATCTACGAAAAAGTCATGTCGAATCTCGAAGAAATCAAAGCCCGCGGAGGTCCGGTGATTGCGATTGCCGAGACCGGCGACAAACGCATCGCCGATGTCGCCGATGATGTCATTTACATTCCGCCAACAGTCGAATATTTGCAACCGATTGTCGCGGCAATTCCTTTGCAATTGTTGTCCTATCACATTGCGGTACTACGCGGTTGCGATGTCGACAAACCGCGCAACCTCGCCAAAAGCGTGACGGTGGAATAGACGTCGGACTCAGTTCGGAGCATCCACGACGGTGAGCACTTGTTCCATCGTTTGTTTGTTACCTGTCTCGACTTGAAAACGATACGTCCCCGAGTTCAGGAACTCTTTGTAGTTGATGAAATAGGGCTGCGAGCTCGCGTTTGTTTTCAGAGTCAAATCCCAGCGAAATTGATTCAGCCCTTTGGCACCGGAAAGAACCAGGGACGTAACCCGCTCGCCTTTTTCATCGAGTAGGGAGACGTTTAAATTACTTGGTTTGTGTAGCCAATAGGTTATCGGAGTTTTTTCGAATGCGCGAAAGTTCTCTCCGGGCCGTACATCACTGATGTAGGGTCGAACGGCTACTGGAATCGGAAACAAGAGGTCGCGCGATCGAGCTGCCGGCGAACTGGTGATGTACTCATGAAGCGGACGCAGGTTCATTTTGTAAATCCCACGACCATGAGTCGCGACAATCAGATCGTTCTCGCATTCCTGGATTACGATATCAGCGACACTACAGGCTGGAAGATTTCGGCCCAACAACGACCAAGACTTGCCTCGGTCGGTTGACAGATAAACTCCACGGAACGTCCCGGCATACAACAAGTTCTCGTGCTGTGAATCTTCGACGATCACGTTGGCAGGTTCGTGACTCAAATTAGCTGAAATGGAATGCCAGGTAACTCCACGATCCTCACTGCAAAAAAGGTACGTGCCCAAGTCATCATAATTAAGGCCGGTCACTGCTATGTAAACCCGTGAATCGGCAAACCGCGACGGAGAAATGCTGCGGATATACCCCATTGGGAGTTTGTTCGAGCGCTCTACCCACTGTTCTCCACCATCCTCGCTGACCCATAGTGCGCCTTTGTCTGTTCCGGCATAGATCAAGCCACTGACCAGCGGTGACTCCGCGATCGCTCCGGCGGCCGTTGACTGCCGCTGGGCTTCCCCGGAATTTGCGATGTCCGGACTGATCAAACTCCAGTTGTCGCCGCGGTCAGTGCTCTTGAATACATAATTGCCAGCCAAGTACAGCGTCTTGGAATCATGCGGCGAGATGATCAAAGGTGCCACGAAATTGAATTTCAACTCTCCTGAATGGCCTTTCGGAAGCGCGGGCCGGATACCCTTGGAGCGATTGGTGGTCATGTCTTTGCGGCTGAAGCTGCCCTCTTGCGCACTGAAGTAAACGGTGTTGGAGTCCTGCGGATCAACTTGAGTCACACAGCCGTCCCCACCGTTCCAGGGATCAATCCACAAATACTGCCAATTTTCAACGCTGGCAGGACCCAATTCCAACGGCGGCCCGAAAACGGTTGCGTTGTCTTGGGCACCTGCATAAATTCGATAGGGAGAATCTTGGCTTACGGCAACGTCATAAAACTCGCCAGTTGGCAAGTTATTGAAGTGCATCCATGATGCGCCTTTGTCGAAACTCTGGTAGAGTCCACCATCGTTTCCGAGTACGACATGTTGTGGATTTGTTGGGTTGATCCACATTTCACAATGATCCAGGTGCAAACCACTTGCCGCGCTGGGAACCATATGAGCAACTTGTCCGCTCAATAGATCAAAACTTTGACCGCCGTCGCTACTGTGAGCCACTCGAACGCCCAGGGCAAAAATTTCGTTGTCATCTGTTGGGTTGACGTAAATGTTGGCGAAGTACCATCCGATTTGCGAAAAAATCAAGAGCTCATCCCGATGGGTTAGCTGCCAGCTTTTTCCGCCATCCAGACTTTTGAAAACTTGTGCCGCTCCTTTGTCTATTCGGCCTCGATCGTCCAAGAGCGCATAGACTTTGTTCGAATCGGTGTGCGACACCGCTAGTCCGATCCGGCCGATCTGATCGCTTGTGGGCAAGCCCTGCTCGCATTTCTGCCAAGTGATGCCGGCGTCACTGCTTCGATAAACGGCACTCCCAACGCCACTGACTCCCGGAAAATTCTCCCAAGTGGACGCATAAACGACGTCGGGATTGTCTCGCGCCCACACCACATCGTTCGCCCCCGTCTGTTCATTAATTTGCAAGACGGGTTGCCATGTTTTCCCGCCGTCAGCGGTACGATATAGCCCCCGATTTGCGTTCTTGGACCAGAAATGCCCGAGCACTGCCACCACGGCGATGTCGGGGTTCAACGGGTGGATCGCGATCTCACCAATATGCCAGGAGTCAGACAATCCCAGGTGGCGCCAGTGATTGCCTCCGTCGTCGGACCGATAGATACCGGTTCCGGGAATCGTAAAGTTGCGGGGCTTTTTGAGGCTTCTTCCCGTACCCAGATAAATCACCTCTGGATTCGAAGGGGACAAAGCAAAGTCACCGATTCCCAGCGACGCTTGATTCTCAAATAGAGGTGCCCACGTCACACCGTTGTTAGAGGTCTTCCATAGACTTCCGCATCCAAACGCCACGTACATCGTTCCTGGACGTGATGGATCGAGCTGCACGGCTTCCACCCGAGCCGAATTCACGACCGGCCCGACACTGATCCACTCCAATCCGTAAACCGTCTCGCTCTTCATTCGCTGGTAAGTACCAAACGAATCAAGGAGTGGTGACTCGGGCTGTTGTGAAAAAACAGGTATGCCATTCAGCAGGCTTAAAAGACACACCAACCGACATTTCCAACAATGATTCGTTGTTCTAAGCATGGGGAGGGATTGGGTTTGTGGATTCTGAGAACTACAACCGGAAAAGTGTGGATTGTAGAGCAAGTCCAACGCGACTGCGATGTTGCCGTGCCAAAAAATGAAATCCTGTCCAGTGCGGGCGCTGTTCATCGTCGCGGTCAATCGTTCCATCATCTTGATCGCGTCGGACACTGTATGCTCGACGAAAATTCAGTTTCCGAGCTCAAAGCCTAACGCCAACGTCTTCGTCACATTTTCTTCTATAAAGCGATCGGCAGTTGATAAGTTACCCGTACAATGGACGTCTTCGTCCGTCGATCGCTTTTCAACAGACGAGGATGTCCATTGTACGGGTATCATTTTTCCTGCCGCTCGCCTAAATGAATATTGCCCCCGCGCCCGACAACGCTAATTCGCACTTTCGAAATTTGTTTGTATCGAGGTACACAAATCGTTAGAATACTTGCGACAGTTCAAGCTCTAATTCTTTTGCCGGGGTCTGCCATGAGAGCGTTCTTGCTCGCGTTGTTCTCCAGTATTTCGTGCGTATGTATCGGCCAACAAGTGCCAGATACGAAATTGGATACGGAGAACTCACATCCAGCCACGACAGAGGCGACCAAGCTGGAAAAGGAGATTACCAACAGTTTCGGGATGAAACTTGTATTGATCCCCGCTGGAAAATTCACCATGGGCTCGCCGGACGGAGAAGCAGGACGCGACGTCGTGGAGACGCAGCACGAGGTCACGATCAGCCAAGACTATTATTTGGGTGCTTACGAAGTCACCCAAGATCAATACAAAAATGTGATGGGAGCGAATCCCAGTCGAGTGCTATTCCGCGATGGAGAATTTGACGGTGGTCGTCCTGCTACTAATATGAGCTGGCAGGAAGCAGGGGCCTTTTGTCAAAAACTCTCGGAGCAAGCCGAAGAAAAAAAACTCGGTCGAGTGTATCGACTGCCGACGGAAGCGGAGTGGGAATATGCCTGTCGCGCTGGACGACAAACCGTGTACTCGTTTGGAGACTCGCCGGAGTCCTTAGGCCTGTTTGCCGCCTATGAAAAAAACTCCCGGGGAATGACCGCAAATGTCGGCAGTAAAAAACCAAATGATTGGGGCCTGTTCGATATGCATGGAAACGTGTGGGAATATTGTGCAGATTGGGATGTAGACTATCAAACCGGTCCGGTAGTCGACCCGAAGGGGCCAAATGAAGGCACTCATCGCTCCATCCGTGGTGGAAGTGTCAACATGGATGTTCAGCAATGCCGGGCGGCGATTCGTTGCATTTGGGACCCGAAGTTCGGCAGTTCCGATATCGGATTCCGTGTAGTCGTGAATGCGCCTGGCAAAAACGCGGGGGCCGGGCCGGACATAAATTCGATCGCCGCAGTCAATGATCTGCATTCCAAGCGGCTCAACGAATTTCTGTCGCTAGGGCAACTTCAAGAGTCAGCGGCATATTTTCAAGATGTCATCACGCAATCGCCACAGGATCAACAAGCGCGATTGGCATTGGCAATAACCAAGTTTTCTACTGCCCTGGAACAACTGGCCCAGTCCAATTATCGCTACGGTGTTTTGGGAAATCGAATTACCCAACGGCTTCCCCTGGCTCGCCTGCCGATCCCCAACAATCCCGAACCGCAAGTCGCCAGCTACGAAGAAGCGCGGGCGATCGTGCAAGATTTCCAAACCAATTTGCAGGCAACCATCGAGGTATTGAACGCGATTGATTCGTCGGCCGTCAAGCTAAAACTTTTTCCTGGGAGAATTCGATTGGACTTGGATGGTAATGGAAACAGGGACGAAACCGAAACCCTGTGGCAGATCTTTCGAAAAGTAAATAATGGAATCCGGGAAGATCAAGGTCGAGATTTTGAGATTGGTTGGGACGGCGGTGACGTGCATTGGTTGAAGGGATACATCCACGTTTTGTTGGGCCTCTGCGATGTGCTGCTCGCCTACGACGAAAAAGAACTTTTCGAGCATTGCGGGCACCTTGTTTTCGACAAAATCAAATCGCCGTTCCTGGTTCCGCAGGAATCGATTGGCAATTTCGAGAGTTTTGAACTCGGTAGCATTTCGGACTTGATTGCGGCCGTCCACTTGTTGCGATTCAAATTGAATGACCCGGCCCGAATGGCTGCGGCACACCAACATTTTTTGCAGATGGTTTCCGAGAGTCGAAAAAGCTGGGAGCTCATCCTGGCGGAAACCGATAACGACCACGAGTGGCTCCCAAATTCCAAACAGACCAGCTCGATTGGCATCCCGGTCGGCGACGAAGTCATTGTGGGCTGGAAAAAAGTCATCGATGAAATCGAAGCGATCTTGATGGGGAAAAAGTTAATCCCATTCTGGCGCGATTATGCTGGAACATTTTTTGGCGGGCCTCGCGACGTTCCGGCATCAGGACGCGGTTTTAATCTAAAGAAATTTTTTCTCGAGCCAAACAATTTCGATTTTTTGTTGGCGCTGCAGGGGACAGCCGTGGAACCCTATCTGGAACAGGGTGAATTATCGACCCCCGATTCCTGGAATCGGCTAACCGAAGTTTTTCAGGGTCAGTTTTTTGGCTTTGCCATTTGGTTTAATTGAAACCGTTGGGTTGATTGAACAGCCAGTGCCGGTTTCGGATTTCGCCTGAAGCAGCGAAGACTAAAGACTAGTTAATGGCTTGGTCCAAGCTTTAATCTGTTTGGCAATTTCCAGTCTCGACTTGACTCCGTCATCTCAAGAAATAAGCGCTTGAATTTCGGACAAATTCCTGCGATAACTTTCGCAACTCCGAGACCAGCATTTTTGCGGATCGGGACCGCAGTGTAGATATCAAGCTGTATCGGGGTTTTTCACCAGCCATTAATACTTCGGATTCGAAAATATTATGTCCGTTTCCTATGTTTCCCCGGTCAGCCCTCCTTCGGGCTCCGCATTGATGACGTCCCGCTTGAGCATCATGATGTTCTTACAGTTTTTTACCTGGGGGGCTTGGTTCGCGACGTTGGGATTGGCAATGTCGAATAATAATTTGGGGATGTTTATTGGAGGCGCATACGAGACAGCTCCGATCGCGGCTATTTTCGCTCCGCTTTTTTTAGGATTAATTGCCGATCGTATTTTCGCTTCTGAGCGCATCTTTGGCACGCTCATGTTGATCGGCGGAGTCATCATGTTGCTCATTCCCGGATTCGGGACTGCGGCCACCGAATTCGCCAATCAATCCTTCACGCGCATGCAAGCCAGCGGCGATTATGCGACGGCGGATGCGTTGAGCAAAGCGTTCGGTGAGGATCAGGCTGCCAATAACTCATCCGGCAAGACTTTGGTTTGGTTGATCTTGGCTTACATGTTGTGTTACATGCCGACGCTGGGGTTGGGAAACACGATCGCGTTTACTCACATCCCCAGCCAAGACAAATTTCCGCTGATTCGAGTCTGGGGTACGATCGGTTGGATTGTCGCTGGACTATTGATTGGCGGTTTGAAATGGGATGGGCAATATACGATTTTCTGGTTGGGTGGATACAGCTCGTTGGTTTTGGGGCTGTACTGTTTTACGTTGCCCAATACGCCGCCACCACTAAAAGGTAAACCAATGGACATTCGTTCCATTTTCATGCTGGATGCGTTCAAGTTGTTCGCGAACTGGAATTTTTTCGTGTTCGCGATTTGTTCGATGTTGATCAGTATTCCATTGGCCTATTATTACGGCAGCACCTCCCAGTTTCTTGGGCAGGTTGGCTTTAAAGCGGCGGGCGCAACGATGACCCTAGGTCAAATGTCCGAGATCATTTTCATGATTTTGATTCCGTTCTTTTTTCGGAAATTGGGTGTGAAAGTCATGATCTTGATTGCGATGGCCTGTTGGGTGGCCCGGTACGTTCTGTTTTCCTTTGGCGCCCCGGAGCAGGTCTCGTGGATGATTTTGTTGGCTGTCGCGTTGCATGGAATTTGCTATGACTTTTTCTTTGTTACCGGATTCATGTACACGGATCAAAAGGCGCCGCCGGAAATTCGAGGGCAGGCTCAGAGTCTGTTGGTCTTTTTGACCCAGGGCGTTGGCATGTTTTTCGGCTATCGAATCATGGCCGCCGGGAAACTGTTCGACGTCGACTTGAATTTCACGGTCGGTAAATACGGCGAACAAGTGACGAAAGCTGCTGAATACAACGCTTCCCTGGCCGCGGCTCGTGGAACCGAAGCACCCGTCAGTTTCTTCGAGACGTTTGGTAAAATGTTCTCGCGCGATTTGCCAGCGAGCCTCGACCCGAATTTAACCAATGAGACGATGCAACAGTGGCAAAATTTTTGGCTGTTGCCCGCGATCATGGCTTCTGCAGTGTTTGTCGTGTTCCTGTTGTTGTTTTGGGACAAAACCAAGACTAGCCGTGACTAAGTCGATCGGCCGACCTGTTAACTCTGTTCCGACGTAACGAATAACCATGATCAAAGTCAACTGCCCGAACTGTGGCGTGCGATTAACGGCGTCCGACGATCATGTGGGGAAGCCCGTCAATTGCCAGAAGTGCAACACCAAGTTCATATTGTCGAAGCGCTGGACGAATGAACCCTTGGAAATAGTCACCGACTCACACGATAGCCCGGGGCGAAATCAGTTTGTAGTTCCATTACATGCCAGCTCCGGATCGTCAAGTTCTATATCGGCGGTCGAACAAATCTCGACTCCTTCGACGGGTAATTCAACGACCCCTTGGGAAGCGATTGCCCGCCAGGAAGATGCCGCTCGGCGATACGCGGTGCACCTGGACGGTTATGTCGAGGCCCGTTCAATGGTGGAATTTTTCGATTTCCGATTTCGACGTTATTTGACACCTTGGATCATTCGAATCAGTTGGCCGTTGGTCATGACGGGGGCCATGATTTGGATCGTGATCGTCAGCTACACATTTGTTTCATCGCTGATTGCCAGTGGAGATTTGTCGGTCGGCCCGAGCGAAAATCCGAGTGCTGTTTCGGCGGCTGACGAACCGTCTGACCGAGAGCAACTGTTTGTTGTTTCGCCATTCTTTATGAAATCAGGAATGTTCCTGACCGGCATGATCACGATCGTGTTGAGCGTATTGTGGATTCGAGTGGTGTTTGAGACGATTATTTTGCTATTCAGTATCGCCAACACGCTGCGTGTCATCGAAGATCACGAGAAAACGCCCTAGCGTGCGATTCAAGCCGACGTGATTTTTCGCAAAGCTTGCAGGATGTCGTCGGAACTTTTTTTGGCGTCGCCCAACAACATTTCTGAATTTTCCAAGTAGAACAACGGATTGTCCACGCCGGAATAGCCGGAACCCATGCTGCGTTTAAAGACGATTACTTGACTCGCTTTCCACGCTTCCAGGACCGGCATCCCGTAAATCGGACTGGTGGGGTCATCGAGCGCTCCGGGATTGACGACATCATTGGCACCCACGACCAGCACCACGTCCGTGTTGGGAAAATCGGCATTGATTTCATCCATTTCAAACACCAGATCATAGGGCACGCGCGCTTCAGCCAACAAGACGTTCATGTGTCCAGGTAATCGTCCGGCGACCGGGTGAATGGCAAATCGTGTGCGGGTGCCACCTTTTTTCAACAACTCACTAATTTCCCGAATCGGCGTTTGAGCTTGGGCGACGGCCATTCCATAGCCCGGAATCACGATCACTTCGCGGGCTTCTTTGAGAGCGATTGCGACTTGCTCGGCGGTGGTCGTTTGGTGACTCTTCTGCACTCCATTACCAGCCGAAATGGTGGTTGAACCGGTACCAAAACCACCCAGAATCACGCTCAAAAAGGATCGATTCATCGCATGGCACATAATGTAACTTAGAATCGCACCACTGCTGCCGACCAACGCTCCGGTGATGATTAACAGGTCATTGCGCAACATGAAACCAGTCGCCGCTGCCGCCCATCCACTGTAGCTATTAAGCATCGAAACCACTACCGGCATGTCGGCGCCGCCGATCGCCATTACGAGATGTGCTCCGAAAACCAATGCGATCAATAACATCAATGACAGCGGACCCAAGCCACCGGCAATCGAGGTCGATTGGACAAACCAATAACCCAACGGCAAACAAACCAACAATGCCAAAAGGTTCATCCAATGCCGCGCCGGCAACATTAAGGGCTTGCTGTCGATGCGCCCTTCGAGCTTGCCCCAAGCAATGATGCTGCCCGTGAACGTGATACCGCCAATAAAAATGCCAAGAAAGATTTCGATTTTATGAATCAGTTCACGGCTGGCCGCGTGATGGGCCGCTTCAGCCAATGCTTGATTGGCGGCCGCGATCGGCCCCGCCAAAGCCGTCGATTGATTCGCGGTAGCATCGTCCGCCGCCGGATCGATGAGATCCGCGCCAGAGTGCGATAGAAATACACTCAATCCAACCAACACGGCAGCCAGTCCGACAAAACTATGCAACACTGCCACCAGTTGTGGCATGGCCGTCATCTCAACTCGAGTTGCCAAAAACGCACCGGCCAAACTTCCCGCCACCAATGCCAACACGATCAGAAATTGACCGCCGCCGATCCCGCCACTGAAAAACGTCGCCAAAATGGCAACCACAATGCCGATGATTCCCAACTGGTTGCCGCGCCTCGCGGTTTCATGCTGACTAAGTCCGCCCAAACTAAGGATGAAACAAACGCCGGCACCGAGCCAGGCCAGATGTGCAATATTTCCCATGAAGAAAATTCCAACTTTGTGACAACTATTAACGTGGCGAAAAAATCATTGGTTGCGAGGGGTCGCCGGCCGTGCTCGTCACATCGAAATCGCCAAACCGTCGTCCGTCAGTCTTGCTTGTGGAACATCGCCAACATTCGATGCGTTACCAAAAACCCGCCCGCCACATTAATCGTGGCAATCAACACCGCCAGCGCCGCCAACAACGAGGAAAACGAATACCACGTTTCGGACATTTGCAACATTCCACCCAGGACAATGATGCCGCTAATCGCATTAGTCACGCTCATCAAAGGTGTATGCAACGCTGGCGTCACATTCCATACCAGCTGCCAGCCGACGAAACAGGCCAAGATGAATACAGTGAAATGCGAAACGAATTCCGGCGGAGCATAATTACCCAAGAACCAAATCAATAACGCGGCCAATAGTGCAACGACTGCCGTCAACACTCCCTGGCTCATCCAGTTCGATTTCTTAGAGGCCGCAACATGGACTCCCATTGACTGCTGATCGCCCGGTTTCGCCGCTGAAGGCGAAGGATCTCCAACACGTGGCGGAGGCCAAATGGTGGCGCCTTGATGGGTGACCAGGCAGCCGCGCACAACTTGATCCTCCAAATCAATGATCAATTGACCATCTTTTTGGGGTGTCATGTCGGTAATTAGATTGGCGATGTTGTTGGCATACAACCGTGATGCCTGAGTCGGTAATCGGCTGGGTAAATCGGTGAACCCAATAATGGTCACGCCATTAACGCGGATGGTTTGATCCGCCTGAGTTAGCTCACAATTTCCACCTTGTTCAGCGGCCAAGTCAACAATTACACTGCCCGGCTTCATTGATCGGACCATTTCAGTCGTAATCAATTTGGGAGCTGGTTGGCCGGGTATGAGTGCGGTGGTGATGATGATATCGACGTCTTTGGCTTGTTGAGCGAACAATTCCATTTCGGCGGCGATAAACTCCGGGCTCATTGTTTTCGCGTAGCCGCCGGCGCCTTCTCCGGACTCGTTAAACGCGAGTTCCAAAAACTCGGCGCCCATACTCCGAATTTGATCTTTCACAGCCAATCGAGTATCGAAGGCGCGGACGATCGCCCCCAAACTGCGCGCCGTACCGATCGCCGATAGTCCCGCGACACCGGCGCCGATCACCAGTACTTTCGCTGGGGGGACTTTGCCGGCCGCTGTGATCTGACCGGTAAAAAAACTTCCAAAACAATTGGCCGCTTCGATTACTGCGCGATAACCGGCGATGTTCGCCATCGAGCTGAGCGCGTCCAGTTTCTGAGCGCGTGAAATTCGCGGGACGCAGTCCATCGCAATCGCGTTGATTTGTTTGCGATTGAGTTTGTTCAACGTGACCTCGTTGCGCGATGGCCACAGGAAGCTGATCAGGGTGGCGTTAGGTTTGATCGCGTAAACTTCGTCGTCGTTAGGCGGGGCGACCTTCAACACAATGTCGGCTGTTGACCACACGGACTCCACCGGCCTAACCGAGGCACCAGCCGATTCGTACATTGAGTCATCAAAACTTGCGGCGACTCCACAGTTCGTTTCGACGAGAACCTGGTAGCCCAGACTGATTAGTTTTTTGACCGATTGCGGTGTGGCGGAAACTCGTTTTTCACCCAGAGCGGTTTCGCGGACGGCACCAATGATCATGACGGGCAATTGGAAACGGGTTAGGTTGTGGGCCAGCGAAGTCCATTGGATCGCTTCCTGGATCTTCCAGCGTGCAAGCTACCGATCATAATTGCCGGCACAATCAGGGGCAAGGTGCCGAACTAATACATGCTGTGAATGTTTGAATTCACAGTTGGATTCTCAGACGACAATGGCAGGACAAAATGCGCCGGATTGATAAACCACTGCGTTTGTGGCGTTCGCCGTGCAATCCGACTGGCCAGACTGGCGATGACCGGGATCAAATCCGAGCAGACAGATTTTTTTAGACAATAAAATGACTGACCCGAAAATCGTTGGAATTTAACGGCCGCATGCTGCTGCGCCGATTGCAAAATGATGGAGCCTTGGTGTTCTAGTAAGGCTGTCGCCATTGGACAAGCCGGTTGATTCGTCTCGATTAGCCCCAATTCGCAGACGATCAATGTATAGTTTGAAACAGACAACAAATCCACAGCCGCGGCCAGGCTGGTGGAAGTTTCAACCGTTTTAAACGACTCGCTCAAGCTGACTTGGAGTTGGGTGTTGGTCTCGGCGTCGCGATCAATCAACAGGATCGTGGAATCAGGAAAAGTTCGATGCATCGGTTTCGCTTATCTTTAAAGGGCCAAATCAAAGTATCGGCATTTTCCACCATTTATTTTACTTAACTCGCTTGAGCCATAAATTCGGTAATCTTTGCCAACATTGCGTGGCAGGCAGAGACGTTTTTGGCGGTGTTGTCTGGTTTAATCCGAGTGATTGTTTTCGCAGGCACAATGGTAGCAATACAATTTGCAGGCATCCCTTGCCCGATAATTCGCATTTGCCTGTCCGAAACAATACACGTTGCCGACTCGAAACTTCCCCTCGGAAGCGCATATTGACTTCTTAAAAAATCGTCATTCCGTCGATCTCTGGCAACAGCAAGGTCAACTGCCAATCGCAATTGAACGGCTTGCACTTCGACAATAAACCAGCTCACACGCAATCTCGGTCGACGAGCATTCGTGACGAGAATCGGAACCCCCGCTTTGTACGCGGGGTCGGTACGGAACAAACAAATTTTTAGAGGAAGTTAACCATGGTTACCAGATTTTTTCAAATTCTTACTGTGTTCGCCGCGCTGACCAGCGGTAATGCCTTCGCACAATGCGATAGCGGATGTGGATCGACGAATAATTGTGGCCGAGAAATTTCGCAATCCGCAGCGGCTGATTTGTGGGCCGGATACTGCACGGAAAGCTGCTATGACTACGGCAGCCATCGTTTGTTTGGCAATCGGGCTCGTGGCAATGGTGGCTGCGGTTGTGGCAGTCAAGATTGCGGCAGTGATGCAGGCTGCGGTGGCGGATGTCGATTGGGAAATCGCGGTGGTCTGCATAGCCGTGTTGGCAATCGCGGTGGCATGTCAGGCGGAAATTGCGGCTCCAACGTTGGTGGCTGCGGTTGCGGATGTGACTTAGGTTGCTTTGGATATCCGTCTTCCTGTGATAACGGCGGATGCGGCGGCGGAACTGTTGGCCGAAATCGCGTTGGACTGATGCATCGACACCGTGGCGGTTGTGGAGGCGAATGCGGCGGTGGTTTCTTGAGCCGTTTGTTTCACCATCACGGAGATTGTGGTGGACGCTTTGCCGGTCGGTCGGCAGGCCGATTTTCGAAAAGCGCCGCTAATTGCGGATGCAACGGTGCTTATTTCGGCGAAGCGGTTGGTTACGAATATGGCAATGCTGGAATGCAAAGTTATGTCGCGGGAAGCGGCGCATGCGACGGCGCTGTAACCGCAGTTGCTCAACCTGCTTTGGGCGATCCCCACGTCATGACAACCCCCCCGGCCACTGACATCCCGGCCAGCCGCGAACATGTCGAGATGCCGGTCGCTCCTGCTGACGCTCCTATTGAAACTCCCAAGTAATGTAATCGAGCGACACAAACTGTCGCTGCCGCGACTAATTAAGCAATCGAAATGCCCCTGGGCTTATGCCGAGGGGTTTTTCATTGGAACAACGGTATTGGGACGGGCTAGACCACGTCGCCGGTTGTCGCCTGTTGAGTTTCATGACTATTTTCTGCTTGCTTTTGTCCTCGCGATATGCGATTCTAATTGTCACGGGGCAAACCGGGGAACCACAGATGATCTGTCATCAAATATTGCTAAGAAAATTTTTGTTGGCGATTTGTTTCGCCTTGCTCGCAGGGGTGTCAACGAGTTGGGGAGTTGTGCAAACAACCACCGACTCGAAATCCACTGTTTTGGACGAAGCTCAAATACAGGCCCATCTGGATGCTGGCGAGTTGCCGTTGGCGCAAGCGATCATTCGGGAACTTCCGCCGCAATCTGCCGATCAATGGCGCAGTCGACTTGCCCAAGTGCAAGCAAACACTGGTTCCGCGCCAGCAGCCTTTGCGACTGCCGCAACACTCCAAAACGATGTTCAACGGTCAGAATTGTTGTCCCGTTTGAGTCGCGAAAGCGGTTCAGGCGCAGCGTATTCACCCTCTGAATCTGGGGTGTACGGCAATCCTGCCGCTGGTAATTCTCACGACAATTTCGGGGGCATTACGATCAGGGATTTTCAACAACTGATGGGTCTGATTACGAACACGATTTCCAATGATAGTTGGTTGGAGAATGGTGGAGTTGGCACCATGCAAGCCTTTCCGGCTGGCGTTTTCGTAGACAGCGAAGGAGCATTGAAACGGGTTCGAACAAGCCCCGGTCAATCGCTACTTACACTCCGATCGCAAGCTCTGTTTGATTCTGGGAATCGTCAGCCGCAGTTGCCAGCGGACTTGCGCAAAGTTTCGTTGACTCGATTGGAGAAAGCAGTCCAGCTACAAGTGGCTCAAGGACGACCGATCGACGAAACCATGTTGAATCTTGCCGGTATTACGGAAATCAAATACGTGATCGCGTTACCGGAGAGCGGCGAAGTAATCATCGCCGGCCCGGCCGGACCGTGGGAAAAAGATCCGACGGGACGTTCGGTGAATCGCCAATCGGGCGATCCGGTTTTGCAACTGGATGACTTTGTGGTTTGTCTGCGCAACGCGCTGGAAAACAACGGCCGATTCGGCTGTTCGATTAATCCGCGGCAGCAAAACCTGGCTAATACCCAGCAGTTCCTGGCCGACAGCAAACTCAAGGGGCGGGCTTGGTCGAAACAGTTGCGGGAGAACCTTGGCCAACAGGATATTGAGGTTTTCGGGCTCGATAGTCAAACCCACGCGGCGCGGGTCTTGGTCGAGGCTGATTACCGCATGAAATTGATCGGCATGGGGTTGGAACCTTCGATCGCCGAAGTCCCCAGTTTTCTGGCTCGAGTGGAACTGACGCCGGAAGGCACCGTCCCTCCGCTGGATGTCGTCCGCTGGTGGTTTACGATGAACTACGACGACGTTTTTAGCGATGAAGCCAAACAGGTATTTACCTTTACGGGCACAGGCGTGCGTGTATTGAGCGAAAACGAACTGCTCGGCGAACAAGGAAAACGAATTCATACGGGACAATCGCATGGACCGACCAAGTCATTTGCGCAGGATTTCACCAAACATTATGGGAAAATCGCCGATCAGTATCCGATCTATCGAGAGTTGAAAAATGTATTCGATATGGCACTTGTCGCCAATTTGATTCGACAATTTCATTTGGCCGAACAAACCGATTGGCATGTGTCATTTTTCGGACCGCCGAAGGCCGATCAGTTGAGCTATCCCGTTCGAAAGTCGCCGGCACCGGTTTGCGTAGATTCGGTGATGAATGAACGTGTTATCAATGTCCGCAAACAGAATTCGACCGTCAAACATACTTTGGTGGGTGTCAGTGGTGGAATTGATTTTGATGCATCAAAAGTGATTTCCATTGATCAAATCAAATTTTCCAACACCACAAAATTGACCGACGCTGGGGCAGCTGCCCGTCCTGCCGACGATCAACCGAATTGGTGGTGGGACTAGGAAGCTGGGTTAGCCAGTTGGGTACTTTCTCGACCGAGTCTTAGCGGCGCAGGATCTGTTCGGAGCGCGGATCGATCGGCGCATCGAATCGAGGTGTCGGCAACACGTCGAGGCACGCCGTTGCCAATGCCAGATCTTGGGGCGTGGTGATTTTTAGGTTCAACGGCGAGCCTTCGACTAGTGCGACTGCAATTCCCTGCCGTTCGGCCAATTGCGATTCATCCGTGGCGTTGTAACCATCTCGATTTGAATACAAATCGAAGATAATTTCTCGGCGAAAAACTTGCGGCGTTTGAGCGAGATACAACCCGGTTCGGTCAACCGTACCTTCGATCAGGCGACCGTCGGCGGATCGTTTGATCGTGCTATGGACCGGTATCGCCGGAATTGCGGCGCCGGTTTTTATAGCTGCCAGAAATACTCGTTCGACCAAATTCGCATCGATGCAGGGTCGAGCCGCGTCGTGAATGGCTACGAAATCGCAGCTGGGGTGCACGAGCGCCAAGCCATTAGCCACCGAGTCGGCACGTTCATTTCCGCCGCTGACGACATCAATTTTCATCGTCTCAGAAAAATGGCTGACCTGCAAACGAAATTCGTCGATATCTTCTGGCGCAACCACGGCGATGAGTTGGTGGACATCGGAACGGGCTCGAAATAGCTCACAGGAATACCACCAAATCGGTCTCTGCCTCAGGAGAACCAGCGGTTTCCGGACTGCCGGATTCTGGAACCGGCTGCTTCGTCCGGCGGCTGCGAGGATCACGGAAAATTTCGGCATCTTTGATTCCATCGGGTTGTGACGGCGTTCCCAATTTGATTAATAACTCGATCGCCCTATCGTTCCAATCCCAATTGGACTTGAATGACCTGCTCGACTCCGTTGCGCAGGACCGTTACCGACACTAGCGCTCCCGGTTCGTATTGATCCAACACGTCTTGCAGTTCATCGGTATCGTTGGTCGGCTTGCCGTCGATAGCCAAAATCTGATCGGACGTATTGCGATCCGCTTGGACGGTTTCGAATACGCGATTGGCCATGCGGACCAGTTTTCGTTCGACTTTTAGGCCTCGAATTCCGGCCAACGCAGCTGGGCCATTCTCGTCGGTGCGCGCCACGCCAACACCTTTCGGAGCTTTCCAAAATAGATCGATTCCCAATGACGCCCGATTGACTTTGCCAAATTGCATCAATTGCGTGGCCACTCGTCGAATCGTGTTTACGGGGATCGCAAAACCCACACCGGTATTCTCGCCGGTCAACGTTGCAATGGCGGTGTTCATACCGATCAACAGTCCGTCGCTATCAAGTAGCGGTCCCCCGGAATTTCCTTGATTGAGAGCGGCGTCGACTTGAATAATATTCTTCATCAGCCGACCCGACTTGGAACGAAGCGAACGTTGCAGGCTCGAGACGATTCCAACGGTCATCGTCCGCTCGAGTCCAAACGGATTCCCGATCGCGAATATTTTTTGCCCCACCCGCAGTGTGTCCGATTTTCCCAACGAAACGGGAAACAGCATTTCTGGGGGTGCTTCAATTTTCAGTAGGGCAATGTCATTTTGCGGATCGGATCCAACAATGCGCGCTGGCAACGGTTCACCCTCAAACAACGTTACAGTCACCATGTCGCTGCCATCGATCACATGATGATTGGTAATAATGTGCCCCTGTTTGTCCAGTACCCAGCCCGAACCCGAACCTTCCTCGACTTGGGCCTCTCCCATAAACCAAAGACCGCGATTGGCCGTGGTATCGATATTACAAACGCTGCGATTGACTTTGTCGTAGACCGCAATGTTGACATTTTCCTCCGGCAGGAAGCGACGCTCATTGACAGCTGTGTTTTGCCAAGCCGGAGGACTTATTACAGGACTGATTTGAGCTCGCGCGCCCGTTCGAAAACCGGGCTCTTGTACTGTCAAATTCGGGGTTACCGGTTCCGCAAATACCTGACGGGTTGGAAAATTCCCGCTTAGGTAGATCGTCAATACGGAACCCAAAACGGCAGCGGAAAAACATAACAAAATTGTAGATTTCATTTGTTTGCAATCTTCCATGGGAGATCCGAAGTATCTCTTTGTTGAAGTAACAGTTGATAACGACCAAGCAACCGACGCGAACACGGCCCATGAAACTCTGATCGTCGGTTACTGGATTCTACAAAACAATAAATGAAAATTCAAAAGCTGCCGCCGTGAATTCTGTCACCAATTAGATTTTTCGGTCACGGAAAATCCTGGTTTGGAGCTTCACCGTACGTCATGTTCCGGACAATTGTAAAACTCATCAACGAGTTCACCGTGTTTGCCCAGGTCGCAAACATTCGCCAACAGGAAGTGTTTACCCTATCCGATATGTCGGTAATACGCCTCGCTCAAATCGGTCAGGAGATTCCAAAATGGCACGCATTACCACTTCCACTTGCTTCGCTTCGTTGGTGCTGCTCGCACTTGCAGCACCCCTTTCGGCAACCCCACCCGCCTCGATCCCGGCTGAGTTCAAACTCTGGCTGGAAACCGGTACAATCGCATTGGTGCATGATTCGCGAGCCGTGTTCAATTCGGATGATCTGTTTACCGGCTGTCATAGGTATGACCAGCACTGTTTGGATCGGCAAGCGCCGATCGCGTTTGCCAGCCCTGCCCCGGATAAATATTGGCTGTATTACGGGGATTGCGATCGTTGGGGAGTCGTGTTTTCAGTAGGTCGATTCCCGACGCTACGGTCGACTGAAGTCGCTGAGCAAACGATTAACCGACATATCGGGCTGTTGTGGAAAAGGATTTCTGGACCGATCGTTTCGACGTTTGAGTCGGCCCGTGTTATCTCAATAAAATTGGCTCAACGATCGCTGAAAAATTTCGAGGAATCGCTAATCGCTCAATACAAAGTGCTGGAGTTTAACTTGGTTGAGTCTTCAAAACACGGTCGCTCCGTTTCTTCGCCGGCCAAACCATCTTTCATTTTGGCATCCGCCAGAAAGATGATTCGCCCGTCAGACATTCAAGAAAAACTGGAACTATCATTAGCCGATCATCTCGAATGGATTGCGGCAGAGTGCCAAACCGTTTCGCAACAACTTCGAAAACGTTCGGCGAACCGCTAAATTTCCCGTATTGCGACCGGGCGTCGCGGTCGGACAACATGTGTAAGTCGCAACCCAAAACCATAAATGGGTACGAACGCAAAATTCCTGGCGGACGCATTGGGTAGAGATTCGGTTGAGTTTGAGTCCGTGCGAGGCGATCAAAAATAACTTCGATTTATTGCGAAACTTCGGTCTGCAAAATCGAAGTTACGACTGAAAGATTCGTCATAATCAAATCTACCGACGATGTTTTGCCAATCCCGATCGCCGGCTTGACCTGTTTCGGCCACGAAGAAGCTTCAAAAGCTGAGGATGCGACGCCGAAAATGCTGTCAAATCGGCATTGGTTTTCCGATACCTGAATAGATTCGGGCATCCTGGGTGGACATACTACGGCCTGATTTCAAAAATTTAACTGCCCTGAATTTTGAAATCGGCCTCCGATTGTTTGCCATCAATTCGTGCAAAATCGACGATATTGGGAGAGTTTTTTGGTGGAATCTGTGTTAATTTGGCGACAATCGCAGTTAACGTTCGTTGTCCGCCCGAAAAACCCGATTATTATTGTGGTAACAGTGTTAGCTACATTTGACTATCAACAGTAAAAAACTGGAATTTTGGTAGCGTTTGTTGTGCGGTTGAAATACAATAGAGACACGAGCCACTTGGCTCAAAAAATCAAGAATAGGGCAAGGCAGGGGTGTCGGATATCCGAAATACGCACCTCGTCGTCATCTTTTTCGGTGTTGGAGATCGTTATGTCGATTAGCAGCTCGACCCAAGTCGCGCTTCGAGGATTTATTGTCGCATTGTTCGCCGTTGGCGTGCAGGCGACGTTTTCAACGGAGACCAGCGGACAAGATCACACAAATCAAGCCTCGCGCATGGCAACCTACGATCATGCCGGTGAAATTGGTTTTGCGTTGAGTCTTAACCCACAACTGGAAAATCCCGATCAACGGGCCAGTGATATTGTGGTTTATGTCGACACTTCCGCCAGTCAGTCCGGTGTCTACAAACGGGACTCGATTGCCACGCTGAAGAATTTTTTGAAAAATTTGAATGTTGACGATCGCGTCAAAATTGTGGCTGTCGATCTAGATCCTGTGCCGTTGACTGATGGGTTCGTTAATCCGACCGACAATTCAGTCGCGGTAGCGATCGAAAATTTGAACCAACGAGTCGCTTTGGGATCGACGGATGTTGAGTTAATGTTGGACAGTGCCTCCAAGGAGTTTGGAGCCTCGAAGGACAAAAATAAAAATGTCGTTTACATCGGCGATGGGATTAGCCGGGCGGGCTTGCTTCAATCAGCAGCGTTTTCAAAATCGGTTATGTCGTTGGTGGGAAATCAAATTTCCGTATCCAGCTATGCGATCGGTCCCGAACGAAACATTGAGTTATTGGCTGCTTTGGCCAACCATACTGGCGGCAATCTGCTGCTGGATAGTGATGAGGCCAACGCCACCGAACAGGGCGCGATCAGTTTGAGTCAGTCTGTTCACGGAGCAATCTTTTGGCCGAAATCGGCCAAGTTCGGCGAGACAATTGTTGACTTCTACCCCTACCAACTTCCTCCGATGCGCATGGATCGCGATTCGATTTTGATCGGAACAATCGCCGATCGCGTGCCGGTGGACATGCAAATTACCGGTTTGGTGAACGAAGTTTCGGAATCGCTGTCTTGGACAGTCAAACCTGAACCATCCGATGCGGAATTCGCTTTCTTGCCAACATTGTTGAAAACAGCTCGTTTGGATCAGGGAGCAACCCTACCGACCGTCGGGTCCGCTGGTTTGCGCGAGTACCAATTGGCACTCAAGTCCGATGCAACCGAATTGACCAAGTTGGGAAACCAAGCCTTGCTTACCGGTAACAACGAAATCGCCAAACAATTGGCAAATGCTTCGTTGCAAGCCGATCCAGAAAATACCCGTGCCGATTTGTTGGCCATGTCAGCGAGTTATCGTGTACAAGATGACGATCCATTTGGACTGGGAGGCAGCGGCAAAGACGCACCTGCCGATCCGCCAGCCGCCGGTGGACAAGACGACTCCCCATTTGGAAATGACCCAGCCGGTAACTCAGAAACTCCCGCTGCTGGAGACAATACGCCGGCCGAATCGGAACTGCCGGGTTCGGATGATAATCCTGCAACTGGTGCTGAACCGATGGTCAGCCCGCCTGCTGAATCGTTACCGACGGCTCCCGAATTGCCATTGGCGAACGAACCGGGACAAGAGCAACCTGGACAACCTGTTTTGGTACCGCCGACCCCTTATGATCCAGCGCGAATGACTTTGATTGCGCCAGGTGCCGACGAAACCACAAACCGTTTGCTGCTGGAAGCACAACAATCCGGCAACAGTCTGATTCAATCCGAAGAAGATCGACACCGAATTATCAATGAACGCGCCAAAGCGCGAGTGGAATTTGAATTGAAACGAGCCCGTGAAGAGCTGCGTACGGCTCCCGATGCGGCCATCGAGCGACTAAAAAACATGATTGACGTCATCGACCAAACGTCGGATCTCTATCCTGATACGCGTTCAGAATTGCGTTTTTCGTTGGAGTCCTCGTTGCTTTCGTCTCGTCAACAAAAACTTGAATTCGATGACGCCCGCGAGCGATACATTGTAAACAATTCGATCAGCGAGTCGAATCGTTTGAACGCTGTTCGCTTGGAACGGCAGGAAGATGAGTTGGCTGGATTGATCAACCGATTCAACAGTCTGATGGACGAAGGGAACTACGAGGCAGCTGAATTGGTAACCCTGACAGCACGCCAAAAAGCACCGGAGAATCCTGCAGCTGTCGCGGCCAATGAGAAAGCGCGGGTCGCCAAGAACTTTTATATGATGGAAGAACATCGCCGCCAAAAATCTCAGAATTTCTACGCATGCATGTTTGCAGTAGAGCTCGCGACAACTCCTTTCCCTGGCGATCCAGCTATGGTGTTTCCCGATGCTGAGGTTTGGCGTCAAAAACGTCTTCGACGTCAAAAATATCAGGATATCCGACTCTCAGGCAGTGAGAATGACGAGAAGATTCTCCGGGCTTTAGAGGAGCCAGCAGAAATGATCTATGACGAAATTCCGTGGAGCGAAGTCGCTGCGGAATTGGAAGAGAAATACAAGATTAACATTGTGTTGGATCAATCCGCCATTGATGACGCGCTCACCGAGGACGAACCGATTACATCCAACCTCAAAGGCATTCGCTTAAAGAACGCCTTGCGTTTGGTCCTGAAACAGAAAAATGCAACGTTTATCGTTAAAGATGAAGTGCTGTTGATCATCTCGCTGGATGACGCCGCCGATCCGAAATATCTCGTCACCAACGTCTATAACGTCGGAGATCTGGTAGCGCCCCGTGCTAACCGAGGTGGCGGTATGGGCGGCATGGGTGGCGGCATGGGCGGTGGTATGGGCGGCGGTGGAATGGGTGGCGGTGGAATGGGCGGCGGTGGTATGGGTGGCGGTGGAATGGGCGGCGGTCAAATGGGCGGCGGTGGCATGTTCTGCGTCCAAGAGACTGCTGTTTTGAGACTTGGCACCCCCTCCTCCAATTCGGCAACAGGTTCAACTGTTGCGAAAACTTCATCTCGACCAAAACGAATTTCGCTGACTCCGAACGTCGATCTAGAGCAAGGTTGGACCCAGTACTTTGCGGGTACTTTCGCTAATTCGGCTGATGTCCGTGAAACGGTTCGTCAGCTCATGGAGGAAAAGAAATCCAACGAAGCAGTCTCGCTCATTCAAGGCGCAATCCAACATGAACAGATGCAACCATGGATGTACGAAGCAATGGTGTTGGCGATGCAAATTGCCGACCGCCCCAAGGTCGAAATTGAACGCGCGTTAATGTCAGCGGTGGACCTTTCGGAAGACCCCAACGATGCCATGTATGCTGCTACCTATATGGCGGCCAACGGTATGGAGAAACGGGCGATTCGCATGTTAAAAGATTTTGCGATTGCTAATCCGACTCGCACTGAACCGTTTGTGATTGGTTTGCAAGCTGCGCAGCGAACCAAAGACGTGGACGGAATCAAATGGGCGACTTTGGGAATTTTCAGTCAAGAATGGCCCGATCATCCGGAAATAATCAAGGAGGCAAAATATGCCGCTGATGCCGTTCGATTGAGTTACCAGAAGCAGGGACAGACGGAAGCATTGGCAGCCTTTGAATCCGATTTGGCCGCAGCTTTCGAGCGTGATTGCTTTATCGAAGTCAGCTGGACTGGCGATGCCGACATTGATTTGTTTGTCGCCGAGCCATCGGGAACAATTTGTTCACGTTTGGAACGTCGCACATCAGCTGGGGGTGTTTCGATGGGAGATCGATATTCCACGCAATCAGGTACATCTGGCAAGATGTCAGAACAGTACATCTTGCCCAAAGGCTTCGCCGGTAACTATCAACTACTTGTGCGTCGAGTGTGGGGCGAAGTTACTTCCGGTAAGGTTACGGTCACGATCCATAATCACTACCGCTCACCACAGGAATCCAGTCTGACACAGCAAGTTGAATTGGATAATATTGGCGCCAAAGTTCTGTTTGCCCTGGACCAAGGCCGGCGAACGGAACGATTGGAAGACCAAGCGATTGAGACCGTTGTCAAGCAACAACTGGCAACCAACGGTCTGATCTTGGCCCAACAAATTCCGGCCGGTGGTTCGACTTTGGGCGGCAGCGGTGGTGGATCGTCAGGTGGTGGTAATGGCAACGGTAACGGAAACGGTGGAGGCTTTCCTGGCGGTTTCGGATTTCCCGGTGGCTTCGGTGGTCTTCGCGGCGGAGTTGTCGGCTACCAACCGATTATTACAACAGTTCCTGAAGGTACATTTTTGACCGTCAACCACGCAACCACAGCAGATCGACTCTATGTAATGGTAAGTGCCTCCCCATTCTTTTCTCAAGTTAGCTCGGTCAGTACCTTTAACATCTTGGGAACCGCTCAAACAGCTCAAGGGCTTGCCGGTGGTGGTGGTCAAGGCGGTGGTGGTCTTGGCGGTGGAGGCGGTGGTCAAGGTGGCGGTGGCGGTGGTCAAGGTGGTGTTTTCTAATCAGCCTTGGTTACATGA
>JANNWZ010000139.1:0-7767 GCA_031409295.1 Mariniblastus sp. | reverse complement strand
AGTTCGGGGATTCGATCCTCGAACATGATGGCGAAGTGGTTGAGCGCCTGTTTCCAGTGATGGATCGGCATCGTCCACTTCTTGGCTGCCTCGTGAATCGCCATGTAGACAATCTTCAAAGCGGACTCTTCGTTGGGGTAAATTTTCCGATTGCGTGTGAACTTTCGAATCACACTGTTGACCGATTCGATCGCGTTGGTGGTGTAAATGGCTTTGCGAATCGCCGGTGGAAAATCGAACAAGGTAATGATGTCGATCCACTTGGCGCGCCACATCTTTGAAATCGTCGGATATTTTTCATCCCAGGCTTGAGCGAAATCTTCCAAAGCCTGTTCGGCTTGAGCAACCGTTGCAGCTTGGTAAATTTTCTTCAGATCTTTGACGACCGCTTTGCTGTCTTCGGTGCTCACATAGCGCAACGCCGCACGCACCAAATGCACAATGCACAGCTGGACTTTGCAGTCGGGGTAAGCCGCATGAATCGCTTCAGCAAACCCCGATAGCCCGTCAATGCAAGCCACGAAAATATCGGCGAGTCCTCGGTTTCGCAGATCCGTCAAACAAGCAAGCCAAAACTTGGCTCCCTCGTTTTCGCTGAGCCACAGACCCAATAGTTCTTTGTGGCCATGCAAATTGACGCCCAACGCCACGTAAATCGTGTGTTTTGAAACACGACCGTTGGCACCGCGAACGTGGACCACGATGCCGTCGAAATAGACGATCGGCCACACCGCTTCCAACGGACGCGTACGCCACTGCGTTACTTCGGCATCCAAATCGTGGGTGATTTCGGAGACCAGCGTCGGTGAGACTTCCACGCCATACAGCTCCTGCACAATCTCTTGGATGTCGCGGGTGGTCATTCCTTTGGCGTACAAAGCCAAAATCTTTTCGTCGAATCCTGCCACACGTCGTTGGTGTTTGCCAATCAACTTCGGCTCGAAAGTGCCATCCCGATCGCGGGGTGTTTCCAGCGGAATCTCTCCCAGTTCACCTTGGACTTTCTTGTGTGAACGTCCATTGCGACGATTGGGAATACGCTGGCCCGATTTGTTGAACTTGTGTGAAGCCTGGGATTTCTCCTGATCGGGCTGAGCTTGGCCGGCTCCCGGCTCAAGCAAAACACCTTCTCCCTGCCGGCCCAGGTGAACGTCCATTTCTGTATCGAGCATCCGTTCCATCGCTGACTTCATCATCAACCGCATCAGCGAATTGAGATCGCCAACCGTCTTCGCCTGGCTGGCCATTTCAACCGCCAACTGCTCTGCCTGTGTTCGTAAAGATACATCCATGTGACCTGCTCCTAATTGGTGAACTTGCAAAAAAATACTACTTTTCGCTAGCTGACACAATATTTCTTACAGGCCCGCGACACCAGCGGCAAGCGAATCCCGCTCATTCACGCACCCTTAGCTTCTAGCCTTTAGCTTCTAGCTTCTAGCCTCTGAATCACATCCCCCACCGTACTGACCAACCCGTCGCGAAATACATCCACCCCAGTCTCTGCTTCCAGCCGCACGCTCAGCTCCGCCAGCTCGAGCGAATCGAGTCCCAGGTCTTCCTGGAGCCGCTGCTGTGGACTGACGCTCTGCAAACCGGGGCGACGAGAAGTTGCCAATACCGCGTTCAAGTTGGCCAACAAGGAATGGTTAGGAGCCTGAAAGCCATTGTTCAGGGGTAAGTACGCTCTATTCTTGTCTGCACTCCAGTCATCCTGGCCGAGCAAATCCGATTCCCGCATCACGATCGGTTCGCCGTCGACATCGCGCAGGAAGATCAGTGGCTGAGGAAACTGATAATCAACGCGCTCCAGTTTGGTCGGATCGTCCAGCATCAGACCTTCCAGCGTATCGGCGGGAAGATTTGCGCCACCGGCCGCAATGGATGAGTTGAAGGCCACATGCCGAACGTTGATTTCGGTCAGCTTGGGTACGCCATGACGATCTTCTTTATAGTCCAGCGTGAAAATGCCATTCGCCATAACGCCGATCTTCTGGGTTATCTGACACATCGTGTCTTCGGAAATCTGAACCAATTCTGGATAGTTCAGCAAGCGGCCGAACGAGGTGTTGCCAGTGATTCCCGACGGAGCAACCTTGGCCATGATGTAGTGCACTCGTTCCGCACAGGCCGTGCGTTTCAATTGACCTTGAAAGTACAGCAGTTTGCACGCCAGGTTTCGGCCCGGGAGGAACTCGGTGGCAATGAACTCTTCAATCGTGGAATTGATGGCGAGCCAGTTGTCCAACATCTCCGAACTGCTGATTTGCAGCGATCCGAAACCGCTGGAGCCCACCGTTGCGCGAATCCAAAAGTCGGTTCCGACCTGTTTGATGATCTGTTCGTAGGAAAAACTCGTGGGATCGACTTTGACAAACTTCGGTATCAACTGGGTATCGGCCAACTCGACATGCAATCGATGTTTGTCGATCAGGGCTTCGACCAGTTTTGGATCGGGCAAGTGGGTCAGGATTGGCTGGCAGAGCTTGTCCAAGTTTTCCGCCCAGGCCAGGACTTCGAGTTCCGGCAGGACCACTGCGATTTCGATGTCTTCTTGTTTGATGAGGTCGTTGATCTGATCCCAGTAGTTGGGATGATCCGCTCGGGGAACCAGAAAGCTGCGGTCAAACAAGGCTCGATCATAGAGCCCATAGGCGAGCGGATTGCAGTCGACACCGATGAAGCGGACGTTTTTAAGCGACTCGCGGCCCGAGCATTTGACGGCTCGCACGAAGGAACGAGGAGTTGGCCCGCCGACGCCTGTTACCAGCACGTTCATGTCGTTTCCTGTTTTGCTTTCATATATTCATCGAACCGAGGCATGGAGACAGAGCCCTCATGTCGGATCCCATCGCGGCGGATCACTTTCCACACCGTTCGCCAGAGGATGTAAAGATCGAGCCAAAACGACTGGTGGTCAACGTACCAGACATCCAGGTCGAGTTTCTGATCCCAGGAGATGGCGTTTCTGCCGTTGACCTGAGCCCAGCCCGTGATGCCTGGACGGACTTCATGGCGGCGCTGTTGCACAGGAGTGTAGTGTTCCAGATATTCGACCAGCAAGGGGCGCGGGCCCACCAGACTCATTTCGCCTTTGAGTACATTCCACAGTTCGGGCAATTCATCGAGACTGCTGGAGCGCAAAAAATTCCCGAATCGAGTCATGCGTTGTTCGTTAGGCAGCAATTTACCATCGTGGTCCCGTTCGTTGGTCATCGTCCGAAATTTATACATGCGGAAAGGTTTGGCACCTAGTCCGGGCCGGATTTGAGAGAAGAGACTAGGTGATCCCAGTTTCCAGCGTACCGCCAGCCAGATCGCGACGAAGATCGGAAATCCAACGATCAAGGCAGTGCCGCTGATCAGGATATCGAGAACTCGTTTTAGCATGATGAGTGGTTGTTACCTCTGGGTTTTCGCACCATTTGCGAGTGACGCAAAAGGCCCGGCGTGGGGGTCAGGCTGAGAGACTGTAACATTGGACGTCAGTTTCAGACTCTTGAGGGATTCCTGGCAAACTCCCGTCGTCATTCATTGGCTTGGGTAATACGTGTTTGCAATCTTCTTCCGTTTGCCAGAAGACAATAATGGTATTTCATCGACGTACTCGACATTGAAATTAGCATCGGCCCCCAGAAACTCTTTGAACTCCCCAATCAACTGAGGCTCGCGATGGAAGGGCTGATCCATGTTGATTTTGAAAACGTAATCTTTGGGGCCGAATTGAACGAGTTGGTATTGAGTAATCTCGGTGTACTGCCACATGTTTTTGTAAACAATATAAGACGAGACCAAGCTGCCGTCTGTGGCATACAACAAATCCAATTTTCTTCCTTCCACGCGATCAAGGTATCGGAGTTCGTGCTGATCCGAGTCTTCAGACCAAGCTCCGATGTCGCCAGTATCGTAACGAATCATTGGCATCAACCGATTGTAGAAATCGGTAACGACAATTCGACCCGGGTCGCCAACTCTGGCGGGCGAATCTTCGTCTATTTTGAGGACTTCAATATGGTAGCTGGCGGTATTGACGAGGTATCTGTTTTCACTGCCTAGCACTTGTTGAGCCAAGATGCCGTTTTCCACGTTCGAGTACCTGGAATGGACTGTCACACCAAAGTATTTTTCAATCGTTGTCTTGGTGTAGTCGTTAAGCGACTCAGACATCGAAATGGCGGAAGAAAAGTGAGCGTCGACTTTTCGGTGCCCGGATTTGTCCAAGTACTGACAAAGTCGTTCGATTGCCGACGAATAGCCCAAGATAGCAAAGGTCGACTTGTGATTCTCAATCGTAGTAATCAACTTTGAAACTTCAGTTTCATTGAACTTGATAACATCGACGGGCACAACATTTTGCAACCAATCGGAGAGCCTGCCTTTTCGATTATTATTGCTCCAAATCTTCAAGTACAGCAGTCGATCACCGATTGAATAACCGGCTTGCTGCGCGAAATACAATGCGTCAGCCGCGTTTCTCAGTTTCTTGTCGCGGTGTTGTAGGACCTTAAAAGGAGTACCCGTTGAACCGCTGGTGACCGCGGCAATCTGTTCGTTTTGACCAAAAGCGGTTGAGACCAATCCGTTGAAGTTTTCGCGAATGATAGATTTGCTGACCACTGGAAACTCTTCCAATTTCGACCGACCGGTCAGACCTGCGTAGTATGGGACGGTGGTCGTTGCATGTGTCAGCAATTCGATTAACTTCTTTTGGCATCGGAACTCAGTTGCTCCGGTTTCACGAAAATGCGATGCGATTTCGCGATAGTGCTTCGCAAAAGGCGATCCTTTTGCGGCATCAATCCACCAAAAAAACTTTTCTCTGGTTTGTTCAGCCAACCTGCGCATCGTTCTTGAATGGGTGGTTATGCCACGACCTGCTCAGCTTCTTTTTTTAGGGCAGCGTTGTGGCTGGAGTTAATTTTCGTGACACGAAGAGTTGTTTAACAAACCAATTCGGTCGCATAGGTCATCCAGAAACTCGAATTCTACGTCAGGCCAACGGGATACGATGCTGGCCAACAAATTTCGGAGATTTGACAGTCCTTTTTCCCTGTTTTTTTCGCAAATTCGACCAACAAAATTAACGCGGTGGCAGGAGATGATCGCTGGCCGATTCCAGAAAAACGCGACTTCGATTTGTTTTAAAGTTCGCGTCACCCAATCAACTTGTGAAGGCGAACTAGGTTCAAAAACACAATTCCGAATCGAGATTGCAGGGTTGAGAGCAGTTTCCGCCGTCATGTGGCCAAAGCTTGGCCTGAATCTTCCGCGCCCTTGGTGCGCCCAATGAAAAAACGACCTTTCAACGATGCGAATTCCCTGTTGTTTCAAAAAGGGATACAACCGACGATGTTCCTTACCACCAGGCGCATTGAATACATTGGGACTTCTTCCAAACACTTTCTCAAAGCAATCTATTCCATCAGCAATGATCTCCTGGTGTTCAGACAATTCTTCGATCTCATCAAATTCGAAGGCGGCGGTCCAAGAAGCATGTGTGCCCGCCGGTTCCGTCAATCGAGCGAGAGAATTTTGCGAAAAGCATGTCAAAACATCGTGGTCACGATGTTTGAGTTTGGTCATCAGAATGCGGAGATTTAAGTGTTCTCTGCCATGGAATTCAGGCTTGATTAGGCGGTTGTCAATACCTTGCTGCCAGAGCTCCATGCAGTTATCGTAATCCTTGCCGAGTTTTCCATAGGTTGTCGGCAAGAGCTCGTAACAGTAGTTGTCGAATCCACCAATTTTCATCTTCTCAAAATCAACATTGGCAACGTTAGTTAACGCCGTTAGCTTGGCGCAGTTGCCATTTGAGTCTTTTGCGCTCGACAAAGTCTCAAACATCAACTCCAAGTCTTTGGCAGTCTCCAAGGCATCAAACTCATCGAAGTGGATGCGTCGCGGCAGTTGATGCTTTTTTAGTACGGCCAGCGCCTCGGGCGAATGTAGTCGAACATTGCCATAGTCATCCAAGCAAATCGCAACCAGCTTTCCTTGCGCTCTTGAGCCAAACAGGTTCTTTAAATGAAGGATAGCAGTTGATTTCATTTTGACAGTTTATTCTGTTGGACAAAAATCTATTTGATCATCTATGATGGCCCGGCTCTTTCAGGGTCATCACGTTTGTTCCAGGCGACGTGCGCAGCCTAAAGCACTTCGGCAAAATAGCTGTTCACGAATTCGGCAGCATTTTCCGGACGAAAATGAGTTGCGGCTTGCTCGGCAGCGAGAGACATTCTGGTATGAAGTTCAGGATGTGCAGCCAGTTCCACGACAAAGCTGCCAATCTGGTTCAGTTGATCAGCAGCAAAACACGTGGCGTGACCAAATTTGTCGGCATAAATCGCCAGCTGACTATCAGGCGAAGACACATAGAGCGAAGGGATGCCAAGACTCATCAAATTATAGGCTTTGCTCGGTACGCTTCCACGGCTGACTCTGGGATCCAGAATAACCACGCCCAGATTTGCTGCTGACAGCGAGTGCGGAAACATTTCATCGGATTGGAAGGGGAGCATCTGCACGTTGTGCAATTGTTTTTCAAGTACTAGCCGTTCGATGTAGGGCTGCCGTGGCCCTCGGCCTATGATCTGGAACAAAATCGTTGGATGATCTTGCAGGCGTTCTGCAATTTCGACCAAGACTTCCACGTTATGGGTCAAACCGATATTCCCCGAGTACTGAACAATGAACTTTCCCTCTAGTTGGTGTACTTTTAGAAACAGATTGTCCGCGCGAGGAATACGATGATTTTCGGCAAAGATTGACCAGATCGGATGGATGATTAGTTTCTTCCGATCAACATAGTGACTCATCGCATCGGCCATCACGTCGCTAATTGTAAACAGTCGATAGGCCCGACGAAAAGATCTTTTGTTCAGCCAAGCCCAAACACGATAGATCGGATGTGTCTCCTTCATGCCGGTGATTTTGAACGTGTCCGGATAAAGATCCCAGATCACCATACTGAATCGGTTTCGCGTGACGAGGTTGAGCAGATATCCCATGGGCGGAACTGAAACAAACAGCACTTCATGTTTGCGATAACGTGTCCAGAGCAGCCACCAGATCCAGATCAAAGCCAATAAATAAGACCAGGCTTTTTTCCACGCTGGCCGTTCCTGCCAGCGGTTGATGTGGCGCACATCAATGTTTGGATCAAGCGTTTCACCCTGTGAATGCAAACTACCAACGATTAATGAGACGGAATCAAATCGCTTGTTAAAGGCATTAGCAAAACCAACCGTCAAATAGTTGGCGGCCTGATTGACGATCACCAGCTTGCGTTGCTGAGTTGATTTTCCGGCTTTAGTTTCCACGATTCGCGACCAGTTCCTCAAGGAGCTGGAGGTATTTTTCCATGCGTTGCTGGGGCGTGCCGAATCGAGGCAGCTGTGTTCTTCCTTTTTCAACGAGGCTCAGGTAGAGTTCGGAGGAATCTTTCAACTCCAGAATTCGATCGAGTGCGTCCTGGGCATCCAAAGGCTTGAAATAGAGTGCCGCATCCTGGCAGGTTGTCCGAGCAAATCCCATATCTGTCGTGATGCTCGGACGCCTCATGCACATCGCCTCCACATAATTTGCTGAAAAACACTCCAGTAGGGTTGGCAAGAACAGTGCGTGGCATTGCAAGTAAAGCGGAGGGCAATCCTGGGGAAGCTGCTTTCCAACATTGGAAACAAATTCCCGATTTCGAGCTTCAATGACGCGTTCAAAATCGTTTTCGGGCAACGTCATCGTGAAGCGGATATCACGAATATCTCGATC
>JANNWZ010000138.1:0-3037 GCA_031409295.1 Mariniblastus sp. | reverse complement strand
CCGAGCCGATTTAGGCCGCGATACTGTCGAGACCAGTCGCGCTGGTTTCAACATGGCGATGGAAATCAGCTGTTATAGCTTGATCGCGGTCGCCAATGCCGCGCGTCCAATTCTGTCCAAGCGTTCGGCGATTGCGTGTATGACCTATTTCGGCGGCGAGAAATGTGTGCCGGGCTACAACGTGATGGGCATTTGCAAAGCCGCCCTCGATGCGACGACGCGCTATTTGGCTTACGATCTCGGTCCGGCGGGAGTGCGCGTCAATGCCTTGAGTGCGGGTCCTTTGAAAACGCTGGCCGGTAGTGCCGCTGGCGTCGGTGAAATGTTGACGATGTACGAACACATGGCACCGCTGGGTCGCAACATCACGCATGAAGAAGTCGGCAATTCGGGCGCGTTCTTACTCTCCGATATGTCCGACGGAATCACCGGCGAAATTCTACATGTCGACGGGGGCTACAACGCGATGGGCTCGCCAGGACGATTGTTGGATTCGATGAAGCCCAAATCGTCCTCGTAGGCCGTTCCGATGATGGCGATCGGCGTCAATCAGCGTTTAAGATCTGGTTGCGTGGCTCTGCCACGCAACCCGCTGCATGGCTGGCTCGGCCAGTTTGACTTGCCCGCTGCCACGGTAAATGACCGGACCTCCGGGAGGCAGAGCCTCCCAGACAGTGCGTTCCAAGGCCGGAGCCTTGGAACGAGTCGGCAATCTAAACGCCTATTTGGGTGCAGTCGGTTCTTTGTCCGGCCCGAGTTTGTATTTAGGATCCAATTTTTCGATGATCTCTATCAACTCGGTGGCGTTGGATGTCCTCGGATCGATCAGGTCTTGAAACCGTTTACTATCACTCAAGTTGGCTTCGTCGAAAAGTTCGTCAGGAATCGGTTCATTGATGGAAAACCAGTGGAAGTTAATTTCATTCGTTTTACTCGCATCGATTCGTTTTCCGTCCGGACTTTCATATCCACCGTAACCAGAACCTTTGAGTCGAACGGGCACGTGCAAACCTGACATCGTTTTCCATTCGAATTTCCCGCAATGGGGAATCGATCGTCCTTCCTCCATTTCGCCATATCCACTGATTTGGGTCGGCAAATTGGAGTCGGAATCAAAAGTAAATTCTAAGACCAAACGAGAGCGTGGGGGAATTTTCCCTAATTCAAGCCGAATATGGACACCATCGGTTTCGATTTTCGAATCAAGCAATTTCTCACCGGTTTGCTTAATGCGATACGACTCAATACTGTTGGATAGCGTACCTAACGAGTTGACGTCCATCCCCGCCGTTCGTGGATCTTCGTACAGTATCCAACTAGATTCGGGGAAGGGATATTTCGCGTTATACTTATAAATCAGGTTATCTTGTTTCGTTTGGTGTATTCTTGATTTACTGTCACAAAATACACCCCTTTCGGTTGCTCTGATTGTTCGTCCATCATTTTCGTCCGTAACATCTCCGAGGGAAAGCCATTCCGAGATGGTACGTGATAAGACCAAAAACTTCCCTTGTTCATCATCAAAAACGACCCGGACAAGACGGAACTCATCCAAGGTGCCGTCTTGAGTTGGGGCATAGTGTTTGAAGCCATCGTAGAAGTTGCGTTCCAAAAAAAGCACATCTCCCTGCTTGATTGCCTCGGCATTCGCGGTAACCACTCCAAAAATACTACAAACGCGTGCCTTCACTTCCAACGAATCTTTCTCTTCAGACGAATTCGTCTGCGCGTCAACCAATGAATTGCCCAGGACGGCAAATAGAATCGACACTCGAAGAAAAGCTGATTTGGTGAACATCAACGGGACCCATTTCAAATAGACATTCGTCAAGGAGACACACTTTGATTTCCAGCGGAAACACGTATAAAAAAACGCGAAGCAGAGTATCTAGAGCAAATTACAGCGGATTCGAATCGGAAGTGATTCTAGTTTTCAACACATATTATTGTGGTATCAACAATGAACGAGTTAATTTTATCAACCCAAGTTAATTCCCCGATAATTAGGCACGGATCAAATATCGTATCCCACCTACAATGGCAATTTCCCTGTTGCTTGCAATTCACAATTCCATTGGGAATAGATGCGTGCCCGGATTCACCAATGTAGGGGACTACCACCGGAACATTTATTGCATTCGTAAAGTGCACTTCATGATCGATAACTTGTTGTTCGCCACATTTAGGTGCACTTTCCCAACCAACTTCAGCTTGCAATTGCCAGATACCTGTATTGGGATTTCTCCACCGAGTACGACATATATTAGCAGCACACGAGACATCGACACCCGCTACACAATCTTTCGTAGCTGCGTCAAAACAATTTTGGGATCGTGCGTGACCTGAGAAACACAAGGCCAACCCAACAAACGCAACCAAACGAATCAAACTGTTCATGAGCAATTCCCTTCTAATTGACAACGGAACCGGAACCCGAAACCTCCAAAACGCCTTGCAACGACACGACTTTCCATTCAATTGCAAAATCATCGGCATCAACATCCAGACCCTCGGACGGGGATAGAGTCAACTTCACGCGATACAATTGATCGTTGATTCGAGTTTTCGCAACTTGCAAATCATGTTTGTCCGCATGACACTCGATCGTTTGAATCAAATTTTTGACATTCTCCTGCCCGTTGTCGACCTTTTTGTCGATGGCTTGAATCAGCACATTGGCGGAATAACTTTCATCCTTCGGATTTGATTTGGTAAACCGGATAATCAACGGACTAATCCGCATGACGGGTCGCTTAAGGAAACTAACCCTGGCGGCGGTCTTAATTTCCAGCAATGGGTCACTCAAGATAACTTCGCCAATGATGCCAGCTGGACCCAGACTACTGGTTGGCCCAGAAACCAGAATTACCGCTTTGCCGTCGATGACATCAACTTTGGCCACTAAGTCTTTTAGACTCTCTGACAACTGGACTTGCAAACGACTCAATTCAACTGGCTTGGTGACGATAAACGGAATACGCCATTCCGAAAAGTCGCCGGTCGACTCCAAGGCTCGAACCGGCGGGATTGAAAGAAC
>JANNWZ010000137.1:0-6454 GCA_031409295.1 Mariniblastus sp. | reverse complement strand
ACCGCTGCGTTTCCATGCTACATCGAGTGAGATGCCGGGGCTTGCGATGGGCTTCCGACCGATTGCCGGAATCAAAATGGCCAAATCAGCGGGACCAAGATGATAGCCACTACGCCCAACAGGACATTCAACGGCGCACCGATACGCATGAAATCCATGAAGCGATAACCGCCGGGTCCGTAAACCATCATATTGGTCTGGTAGCCGATCGGTGTCATAAAGCTCGCAGATGCCGAAAGCGCCAATGCAATCACAAACGGCCGCGCATCCACGTCATAAAGTCGGGCGGTTTCGAGGCAGAATGGAAACATCAATACAGCCGCCGCGTTGTTCGTGATCACTTCGGTAATGATCGAACCAAAAATATAAATTGCCGCCAGTGCAGCGATCGGCCCCCAAACCTGAGTGGATTCAACGACCCAACTGGCAATGACGGTGGCGGCACCGGAATTCTGCAACGCGGTTCCGATTCCAAATGACGCCGCGATCGTAATCAAAACTTGCCATTCGATGCTCTTGCGAGCTTCATTGGCCGACAGGCAACCCAAGGCAATCATTAACACGGCAGTTAGGGCCGTGGAGATCAGTATGTCAACCAGACCGGTTGTCATCAAGCCAATCAGAACAATGAACAGGACTAGCGAGATCCAGGCACGATCTCGGCGAATTGGCCGCCACTCATCGATACCGCTCACCAAATAAAAGTCCGGATTGTGCGCATGGACGCGCAGAAAATGCGGGCGAGTCTGGAGCAACAACGTATCGCCAGTGCGAATTTCGATATCGCCAATCTTCTTTTCAATCCGTTTCCCAAACCGATGTACCGCCACCACCGCAGCTCCATAGACCGCGCGAAAATCTGCTTCCCGAATCGTCTTACCGATCAAGGAAGAACTCTCGGAAACGACCGCTTCACACAAACGGCGATCATTTTGCTCCTTCCGGGTCAACTCCTCACCGGTATGGGTCGCATGAATCAATCCAGGAATCCTTTCCAGTTCCAGAATGCTGCTAACGATTCCAGTGAATACCAAACGATCGTTGGATTGAATCAAATCGTCCGGACGAACAGGGCTGGTGATTTGTCCAGCGCGGTCGATCTCGATCAGAAACAATCCCGGCAATTGACGCAATCCGGCAGCTTGTACGTTGAGGCCACACAACCGGCAGGTTGGCAGAACCAGCATTTCCACCAAATAATCTCGTCGCTCTTCGTTCAATTGGGTCATTAGTTCTTTTCGCTCGGGCAGCAGTCGCTGGCCGAAAATCAGCAGGTAGGCAACACCCACGATCGCATAGGGCACACCGACAGCGCCAATTTCGAACAGTCCCATGCCTGGCAGGCCGTTTTTGATCATCAGTCCATTGACGACCAAGTTGGTCGACGTACCAATCAGCGTGCAAGTGCCGCCCAGAATCGTCAGAAACGACAATGGAATGAGCAGTTTTGAGGGTGCAATCTTATTCCGGCGGCACCAGCTAATCACAATGGGAACAAACATGGCGACGATCGGCGTGTTGTTCAAAAACGCCGACATCGGCACAATATAAATGGACAGCCTGGTCAGAGCACCGTGTTCGGTTTTCGCTTTCCCCAGCACATGATGGCCGACGTAATCGAGGACTCCCGTCTCACGCAAGGCCGCCACGACAACAAACAGAAACGCCACTGCGAGCATTCCCGAATTTGAAAATCCCGCAAATGCCTCGGCAGGTGTAATGATCCCCGCGATCGAAAGGAAGCATGCTGCTCCCAGAAAAAGGAGATCCGTAGGAGCGACGTTTTTGATCATCGCCGCCAAGAGAGCCACGACAACGCCTAATGTTATCACAGCCTCAATTCCCATCGGAGTCACTCAATTTTGCGCGTAGTTCGGAAATCAAAACCAGGAATAACGAATCGACCAGATTAACCAACTATTCGAATTGAATCCAGCCGTGGGCGGCAACGTGGGCGGCATATTGTCCGGAAAAACAGATTTGTGATATACTCCATGACCGGTAGTAGTAATACTTGACCGCAAGGTAGGCCGGAATTTGGACGGTTTTTGGAGGAACGACCTGTTTAAGATCCAGTGAACTAACGGTAAATTCTTGGCTATCGGTTTCAGTTTTTAGGGTGTGGTCAGGTTCGGTGCCTCGACGCGCTTGCCCGAATCGACAGTTACATTGTAACATTTCGCGTCCTTACCAAATTGATATCCACACTCAACCCAAGATGACCGACAAGACATTGGCAACCAGCCCCGAGAATAATCCAGAGAATCGGCGACATGATCCGGTGCGGTTGGACGAACTACTATCGCACGAGGATGAGTTTCGCCAACGTTACCCTTGGATTTGGCGCGCGACACTGTTCGGTCCGCCGATCCTGACCGTTGGATTGTTGTTGGGTTTTGTGGTTTTCGCTGGATGGGGGTTTGCCTCGCGATTGGTTGCCACGACGGCGTTGGCGTTATGGTTGTTCGGCAGATTTATTATTCTTTCCGGCACCGACGGTGCATTGCAGAATTTTGACGGGGCGTTGTCTTCGTTTCAGCTATTCATATTGATTTCTTACATGGACGCCATGGTGGCGCTGGTATTGGCGTTTCACATTGGTTTTCTCTTTCGTTTGCCATTCATTGGACCGCGAGTCGCGGCCTTGGTCACGGACGGACATTTCATTTTGGATTCGAATCCGTGGATGCGGCGCACAACGTATTTGGGCCTGATCGCGTTTGTTGGTTTTCCATTGGCGGCGACTGGCAGTGTCGGTGGTTCCATATTTGGGCGATTGCTGGGATTGGGTCGGTTCTCAACTTTCAGTTGTATTTTGATTGGAACCTTACTTGGAAATGGTCTGATGTTTTGGTTTTCGGATGTGTTGGGAAATTGGATCGACAAAGATAATCCAATGATCAAGTATGGTGGCCTTTTGCTAGTTCTGTTGTTGGTCGTTTTGCTCGAGCGGCGCTACCAATATCTGAAGCAACAATTCGTCCAAGAAGTCGAAAAACCTGCCGGAAATTAGCTGGAAACAACATCACAATCGTCGGCCTGATAACAAAAACACCGCCGATAATCCGGTGGTGTCTGCATTTTCCGCGGTCTCCAAAAGAAGAGGTTAGCTGTAAGCATGCTGGCTTCGCAATTGCAGTGCCTCGGCGACCAGAGGATGGCGCTCGGTGAGAAGTGTCAAAAAATGATTCTTTTGCGTTTCGGGTTTGAGTCGACTAGATTCTCTCAAAATTCAAGTAAGTCCAAACCGAATTGCTAATTCTGAGTTTTAAATTGCGAATCAAGAAACGTGACCGGCTCTTGCGCCAACCACTGGGCGCACAACCCAAACATTCGGCAGACCAACACCAAGGCCAATCAGGTATTTCCGAAAATGATCGGCTATTGAATCGGCCGCCGATCGTGTAGCTAATACCACGATACAACCGCCAAAGCCCCCGCCGGTCATCCTCGCCCCCCAGACTCCTCCGGCGACACCGATTTGGCGAGCCACATCGACCAATGCATCCAGTTCCACGCAGGAGACTTCATAATCGTACCGCAGCGAATCATGACTCGCATAAAGTGCCGCACCGGCTTGGACCAGGTCACCAGACGTCAATGCGGCACAAAATTGTCGGACCCGCCGGTTTTCTGTCACGACATGCTGCACCCGGCGATTCAATAGGGAACCCAAACGAAGTTCGTCGTCAGGTGTCAACGACTCGACCGTGCTCAATGACTTCACGCCCAATTGTCTCGCCGCTTCAACGCACTCGGAGCGCCGCGCGGCGTATTCGGAGCCGGCCAAACTGTGACTCACGCCACTGTTGACAACCACCAGCGCAACGTTTTCTGGGAAATCAATCGGCGACCAGGATTCATTGCCGAAATCCAGTAACAACAATCGATCCGGCTGGCCGAAAATCGAAGCCACTTGGTCCATCAATCCGCAGGGGACGCCGGCGAATTGATGTTCGGCACGTTGGCACAGTCGTGCCAGCTCCCGGTCGTCAATTTCCAAGCCGTGCAGCAGGCAACAGGCCTTGGCAAACGCGACTTCCAACGCGGCACTGCTGGACAGCCCGGAACCTACCGGAACGGTCGAATGGACCATGACATCCAGTTCGAATGCGGCGGCGCCTCGAAGCTGCAGTTCATAGAGTACTCCCGCCACGTATCGACTCCAACCAATTTGAACTTCCCCCAACGTCGGCGATATCGGAAACATCAATTCGTCAGCCGACAACGTGGATCGCAGACGAACCAGGCCCTTTAACGACGTTGGCACAGCCGGTTGATTCGTCGGTCGGACGCTCACAACCACGGCGGTACCCAGATTGATGGCGCACGGGAGACAGAGGCCGCCATTGTAATCCGTATGTTCGCCAATCAAATTCACTCGCCCTGGTGCAAACGCTGAGGCAGTTGGCGAGTAGCCGAAATTCGCCACAAACGAATCGACGGCAGTTTGCAGCGGATCAACAGCATGATCATCGAGCGCGTCGATCGATGTGGCCTGCTTCGTGGTTGTTTTTTCCTTGCGTGTCACTGGATGTCTTGTTGGAGTTTACTGAATTTGGAAGGCAGCAGGGTGATTTAAGAAATCATGCTAAATCTTAGCCCGACGTTGCTTAAGTTCATGGTTTCAGATTTCGCAACCATGAAATTCAGCGCGGAGCGCGATTGCCATCAGTGCGATTCAGTTTTTTTGTGATACTCGTATTTGGTCACGCGCGATCCGTCGAGCAAGCTGATCGTCGCCGTCACGCCGTTGGCGGTCTTCTCATAGCGAATGCGTTGCGGGTAATCGTGTTGCCCGTTCTCAAATTCCACAATGTTCTCATCCAGCCGTGTTTTCACAAATGTAGTGGCTCCACTCCCTCCGGGCAGAGCCACGTAGACGATCTGTCCTTTCACGACGGAGATTCGTAGCTGTTCAAAGAAATATGTTTTGGTCGCATCATAGGTATGCGATAATCCCAGGATCGTGGTGCCCTGCAGCGGTCGCCAATGTTCTTCAGTGATTCTGCCATCATCTTCCAATTCCCAAGTGCCCGAAATCCACTCCAGTGACTTCAGCTCGTCCTGAATTTGGTCTGCTTTGACTTCGGCTGGCGGTGCGGTTGGCAATGTCAATTGGGAAAAAGCGGTTGGAATCGAGATGACAAGAACCCAGATTGTCGCGAAACGGGCGGTTAATTTTGCAACTCGATTTGGCGTTAGCACACGATTCATCCGACACTCCTAATTATTGGAAATCAAAACTTGTGTGTCAGCCGGGAGATCTGACCTGAGGGTTAACAAGGCTTGATTGAACAATTTCGCACATAAACCAATCGAGTGAAACCCCGTTCGTCCGGTTGGTCACGGGCCGGCGCCCGTTCAAAGCCGAGTCGCTCATACAGACGCTGTGCGGCCAGCATTTTCGGCTGAGTCCACAACACCAGCGAAGCCGCGCCGGCCGCGTGAGCGCGATCGATACAGGCTTGCACCAGCGACTGCCCCACTCCCTGACCGCGCGCGGTTTCAGCCACCCCCAACAGGCGGAATTCTCGTTCACCGGTTTGCGCTAATTGACTTAACGAACTCTGTTCATTCAAAAATAGTACCGCGCCCCAAACTCGACCGTCGTCGTGCACCGCGACGATCGTTTCACATTGGTTCTCGAATCGCTCCCGAACCATCAACGCCGCCGCTTGCTGGTCGGTTGTATATCCGCCGTTTACGTAAACTTGATGCAGCAACGAGCAGGCCTGTTGCCACTCACCGTCGGATCGAGCGTTTCGAACTTGGAATTCCATAAACATTTTTATCAGGAATTGGATTTGAACGGACGACAAGCAGTTGAGTCAGTCCCAGGGGATCATGATCGTCTGATTCTACCACACGAATCGCCCTCCAGTCGATTTGAGAATTAATCAGTTTGCGAATTGCAACAAATTGAAATCCGGCGGGCAATATTTTTCGTAACCGCTCATGGTTACAGGTTTGAAACGAGTAAAAATTGAGGCGAGCAAGGTTGGAAGCGAGTAAGGTTTGAAGCGAGCAAGGTTTGAAGCGAGTAAGGTTTGAGTGGGAAGGGAAATTCATTGGCGCAAGCTACCCGTACAACCGATGACTTAACTCCCCTCTCCCCGTGAATTCGGAAAAGATCGTATGCCATCAAGATCAAACTCAACCCGATTTCACGGGGAGAGGAGAGGGGTTAGGGGTGGTCTGACGAAAATGTTGTTGTGTGGGCATGCTACGCAGTTTTATTTCTTGTGAATCCCACCGGCTTGTCCGGTGGATGGTTAGGTTTTTTGCTACCCTGAATCACGTCAAAAAAAACGTCCTCCCCCGCGATTTGCCGTAGGCAAATCGCGGGGGAGGACGTGGGATGTGATAGTGGCCCGTGGTAGTCAACAGCCCAAACAAACCCAATGTCCTTAAATTGTCAACAGCCGCGGTTACGAATAGGGATATGCTCGCC
>JANNWZ010000136.1:0-38768 GCA_031409295.1 Mariniblastus sp. | reverse complement strand
CCAATGATGTGGCGATTCTGGCGGCCAACAATGGGGGCACGACGCTGTACACCGAAGCCAATAATCTGTCGATCGGCTCCATAACCTTCGATGGGATGACCGACACAGTACTCACGACCACCAACGACGAAGCGAAACTGTCGGTCGGCGGCAAGCTGGCGATCAACCAAGCAGTCGCCTTGGGCAGCGGCAATTTATTCCTGGCGGTCACCGGCAACGTGACCCAAACGGCTGCCATCGCGGCCAATGGTTTAGGTCTGATGGTCGGCGGTACGACAACGCTGCAAAACGTGGCCAATGATGTGGCGATTCTGGCGGCCAACAACGGGGGCACCACACTGTACACGGATGCCAATAATCTGGCGATCGGCAGCATCACGGTCGATGGGATGACCGTCATGGGACTGACGACCACCAACGACGATGCGAAGCTTTCCGTCGGTGGCAACTTGGCGATCAATCAAGCAGTCGCTTTGGGCAGCGGCAATCTATTCCTGGCGGTCACCGGCAACGTGACCCAAACGGCAGCTATCACCGCCAATGGTTTAGGTCTGATGGTCGGCGGGACGACGACGTTGCAAAACGTGGCCAACGATGTGGCGATTTTCGCGGCCAATAACGGGGGCACGACGCTGTACACCGACGCCAACGATCTGGCGATCGGCAGCATCACCGTGGATGGGATGACCGTGACCGGACTGACGACGACCAACGACGACGCGAAGTTGTCCGTCGGTGGCAACTTGGCGATCAATCAAGCGGTCGACTTGGGCAGCGGCAATTTATTCCTGGCCGTCACCGGCAACGTGACCCAAACGGCAGCCATCGCGGCCAACGGTTTAGGGCTGATGGTCGGCGGTACGACGACGTTGCAAAACGCCGCCAACGATGTGGCGATTCTGGCGGCCAACAACGGCGGCACCACACTGTACACGGATGCCAATAATCTGGCGATCGGCAGCATCACGGTCGATGGGATGACCGTCAAAGGGGCACATGTCCGGTCTGCATTAACGCTTTTTGTTGGAGGCAACCTGACGCAACAAAGCAACTCGCCAATCATCGTTAGTGGAACAACTGAGTTAAAAGCGATGGGCAATATTTGTCTTGTGTTTGGCGATTGTTTTGGAACGACAGGAACAGGTGCCGCTGACGGACTGAATGACAATGATCTGAACATCTTGAGAATCCTCTCTGCGACCAACGCGGATATCGTCGATAAGAATGACTTGATTGTTTCGTTGGCCAACGTCACAAGCGAGTTGAGATTGGCGGCCGGGGATAGCCAAGCTGGACAATTGCAGTTATCTGGAAATATTTCAGCAGCGGATCAAATCCTGTTGCAGTCGAGCAATGGCGTCAACCAAACAAGCGGTAGAATCAAAACGGATGAATTATTGCTTGGTGGAAATTTGGCCCAAGAGTCAACGGGTCGCTTTGATCTGCGGGCGTCCAACGAGGTGCGGCAAGTTGCGGCTCAAATACGAGGCGATTTGCTATTCACTAATATCGTCAACTTGAACTTGGGAGTGCTCGATTTCAATTCGGTATGCGGTTCACAGCAATCCATAGCCGGGATAAATGTTAGCGGTAACCTGACGATTGTCGTGGATGCAACGACAAGCATTACGCCCGGTCATTTGACGCAATCTGCCAACGCGCCTGTTTCGGTAGGCGGTTCGACCACGATCGATGCGACGGGAAACATCATTTTGTTAGGCGATGATCGCGACGCTTCCAATGGCGGCAACGGCAACGATTTTCGTGGTCTAGTGAACATCAATACGAACGCGGCACTCAACAATGCTGATCGTGATTTTGTCGAGCTGGCCGACGTCGGTGAACTAAGGGTCGGAAATATAAATGCCAATGAGGGCATTCAGCTTTATGCTGGCACCAATGCTCTGGCTTCGTTGCAATTGAGTGGGACCCTGGCGGCCAGACAGGTATTGCTGCAGTCAGGTGGCGGAATTGTTCAGGCGGCCGCGACCGGTTTGATTCGAACTACCGAGCTGTTTATCGGCGGCAACCAAATCAATGAAGGCGCGGGTGCGTTTGTGTTGTCCGGGAAAAATGCCGTCGATGTGATTGCCGGCAGTCTTCGCGATGGATCACTGCAGTTACGAAATGTGAATCAACTGTTGGTCTCGGCTGGAATTTCATTTATTGGTTCCGATGGGTCACCGACAGAGACAATGGCGGGATTGCGAGTTGCTGGCGATGGGGCGCTGCTGGCGTTTGCCGACCCGAATATTCGTTTGAGTTCCACCATTCAGGGGTTTGTGGGGAATGCGGGACAACGATTCAACCCGGCGTTTGATCAGTATCTCGATGTGCGTGATATCGGTATCGCGTTACTCAACGAAGCCGGTTTGACGATTGAAAATGGAGCGCTGGTTACCTCAGCGCGAGCAGATATATATCTGGAAACTGTTGGCGATCATGATTTGAAGATTGCGGATACGGTCCGTATTGACTCGTTGAGCACGCACCTGTTGGTGATTGCCGGGGGCGAAGTGGAATTGGAACCCTTGGGTCGATTGGAACGAGGGGACATTGGCTTGATAACTTCGCGGTACAATGATCTGGTTCTCGAAGATCCAACCGGCAATTTGGCTGATCGGAATCGACTGGTCGATCGCAACAGTTTGACTCAGACTTTGCGGTTTATTTTTGGCGATCAATTTGAGTCCAATTTTGACGCCGCCGTTTTCTGGGGCATCGAAGGGGCAAACAACAATGAGTTCGATTTTAGTTCATTGAATCCGGACCAGTTGGCGGCGCTGGAATCATTATTGTTTGGGGGAGCCGCCAATGCCGGTTTCGAGTCGCGATCGTTTTATGATGGGGCACTAAATTTCGGCGCAACGAGCACAACCGTGCGGAGCCAACCCATTGGCGGACAATTTGATAATTCGGGCAATCAAACGGATGCTTCCTTTGTACCGTCGGCGTCGTTTACGCTGGATTTTTTGCGTAACAATTCGGAGTTTCGCAATATTTTGTTGGTGTTTAATGACGCGAACATCAATCTGTTTCAACACGCGTCGGAGACCACGAATGAATTTGGGCAAATCTCAACGTTGGAAGACTTGAACGTCGCGACGGCGGATTTTGAGGGTTTAGCCCGCTTCAATGCGCCAGCGCGAATTGCCGTCACACGACCGGAAGCTGAGGTCTATACGCGAGTGGATGTGATACCAACGGTGGAAAACCCGACGATTGCTAAGACTTTTTTGCTTGAGCAACCCTTGTTTGTACAAACCGCTCAACAAAAGTTCTTTGTTGTTTTGTATTTCAACAGCCAATTCGAAGCGGATCAGTTTGAGTCGCGTTTTGGGGATGAAGAAAAAGACTATCAGGAAGTTCTCAGTTTGTTGAAGGAACTGTCGTTAACGGGCGATGCGTTTGAATGGCGAAACGCCTCTTCGGATGAAATCGACAACTTTGACGCGAATCAAATTCGAGAAGTATTGAATCAAGCGGGCCTGGATTTGGATGAAGACAAAGACTGGGTCAACAACTTCAAGCAATGGCTAAAGGACAAAACGAACGCTGACCAGGATGTTCCAGATGTACCTCGAGGGGTGTATAAAATTCTGGAAGTCGACAATGGCAAGACTGTGATTCAGGGCGACGACGTCGATCGCAAATTTGTACCGGAGCCAGCGGACGAAACACCTGGCGATATTCGGTCCGACGAACGTGATATCGAGCGAATTCCAAAAAACGGATCGACTCCCGACGGTGGGTTCGATTCAAGTTCCCGTGGCATGCCGACTCCGACTGGGGAGTTGTTGGGTGACGGGGCCAGTTTGGAGAATGTCTTTCCTACATCCGATCGTGTCGCCCGTTGGGCTTCGCAGTTGCAGGGCGAATCTGGTGCGAAAATGAACTGGGGGGACGAGCCTTCTCCGATGGCATTGGGTGGTTTTGATTTGCAATCCGATGCAGGATTCAATTCGAGCCTTACCATGAGCGCGGGTTTAACCTCGATCATGGGAATACTGTCCGCGATACAACGAAGCAAAACAAATTCGGGCGAAGACACAAACAGGCTGCCCGCTCCTGATAAGTCGCCAACACTACCGGCTGGCGGAGGTGTATTTTCCAGCGCCGCCCGATTTCGTCGGCGGATCGAAAGAGAACAAACATAACCCTGAAAACTTGGGAAAAATATAAGATCGTTTCGACTGTTCCTAGGGACAGTAACCAAGCTCACGGACAACCGCATTGAAATTTTTTTGAGAGTGATGATCCCATGTCTGAAAATTGTGATTTTTGTGGCGAGCCATTACATGACGGCGTCTGTCAAAACACGGATTGTCCGCCCGAATATGATCTGCCGGCGATGTCCGACTCGGCAGAACTTTTTCCACAGTTTTCGTCCGAATCGGCTTCCGAGTTCGCTGCCGAATCCGGTCCGGCGCTCTCCAGTGAATCGGGTCCGGCGCTATCCAGCGAATCCGGTCCGGCGAACACCAGTCAGTCTGGTTCGGTAACTTCCACGGCGGACGTTTCACTATCGCAGGGCATGAAGGGTCCGTTTCTTTCCTTGGAGCAAGCGGCGACACCAATCGATCACACTGGAACGATAGTTTTTGACGCCAGTCTACGCCTGCCGGCGAAACGACAGGAGCATTTGGCTGACGGACTTGCCACGCGATTAACGGATGACGAAAATTACCGAGACATTCAAACCGTCCTTAAAGAATCGATTGCGTCCGACGATGATTCGAACGATTCCGCCTTTCCGAAAACGATCGACACCTCGCGCGTTAAGGCCCCAACCAATCGACCTGAGCTTTCGCAGACGATTCGGTTGAGAAATCCGTTTGAATCGGAACGCACTGCACACCGCCTGCCCAGTCGCAGTTTGAGCGTCCCGTCCGACTCGGCTTCGCTCGAAAAACGCAGACAAAACGAAGATGACTACAATCTCGACAGCAAGGACTACAAGATTGTTGCCAAGGTGGGTGAAGGGGGTAGCGGCGTCGTGTACGAGGCTCAGCAGATTGCTTTGCGCCGTCGCGTAGCGGTCAAAGTGTTGAAGCAACGTCGGGTACACAAAGGAAGTCGCAGTCGGACCGCTACCAAAGAACTTGAAAAACGCAAAAACCGCTTTCTTCACGAAGTCAACATCACGGCCAAACTACAGCATCCGAACATCATCCCGCTGTATGATTTGGGAGTCAATTCCCATGGTGAAGTGTTTTACTCCATGAAGTTGATCAATAGTAATTCTGAAGATGGTGTTCAACAATCCTGGGCATCATTGGTTCGAGCCTCAACGGCGGATCGTACGAGTGCCACTATCGAGCGCAACGTGCAGATTTTTGAGAAAGTCTGCGATGCGATGCGCTATGCGCATGCAGAGCAAGTCGTCCATCGAGATCTCAAACCAGACAACGTCATGGTCGGCAATTTTGGCGAAGTGTTGGTGATTGACTGGGGCATGGCGCTCGATTTGTCGAACGGTAAAGAACCTTTTACCGCAGGTGGCACGACATCGTATATGCCACCCGAAATGGGATTGCATTACCTGAAGCAATCTGAGTTACACAAACTTTCACATGCGCTGATGGTGGAGCTGGGCGAGTCGCGACGCGACGGGTTCGTGGAATCTGTACTCGATCATGGCAACCACTATGCCGCCGCAGGTTTGTTGCAGGATGATTCTTTGCCGGCGGAAATTCACAATATTTGCCGCGATCTCCTCCGACTCGATGCCCAAGAAAAAGAATTGGCATCCCAGATCAACTACAGCAGCGACATTTATTTGCTAGGGGCGATCTTATATGAAATTGCTGTCGGGCATCCTCCGCATTATGTGCCGCTGGACAGCTGCAAAAGCGTGGACGAAAAACATCATCGGGAATTCTGGTTGTCATCGAACCATAAAATCCAGCGACTGGCTCAAGTGACGGACCCATTACGATTGTCTCTCTGCAATATTGCGCTGGCAGCGCTGCAGAAAAATCAAGCAGACCGCTTTCGAAGTGTCGACGACTTGAAGGAAGCACTCAAGGGATTCAAGAACCAGGTGCAGAGCTTGCAATTGGTCGAGACCGGACGACAGGAATTGGAAAAAGCACAAGGCGGAGAAGGCTATTTGCATTTGCTGCCCGCGCTCGAATCGTTTCGCGGCGCCGAGACGCTTTTTCCTTTGGGCGATGAAGCGCAACGATTGCAGATCGATACAGCATGTGAATATGCTCGCCGAGCCACTCGACGCAAGGATTTTGATGCCGGGTTGTCGATTTTGGACGAATACGTGCTGGCCGGGAATCAACGTAGTCCCGAGGTATTGAGTTTGGCTGGAAAACTGAAAGCGGGTAAACGAGCAGCGGCCCGCAATCGTCGGCTGGCGGCAATTGGTTGGTTGGCTGCGGTTGTCTTGCCCGTTGGAGTTTGGGTTACGTCATGGATGCTCTCGGCTCAACTGCGTTCGACCAATGTGGCTTTGGTGGCACAAAACGAAGAAGTCCAAGCCCGTGTGGGCAAGAGTCAAGCCGAGTTAGTTGAAAAAGAAAAAACGCTTCAGGGAAAAACGGTAGAGCTTGCCCGGAAAGACCAGGAACTTACCTCGAAAACACAAGAGCTCGAAAAAAATACGATGCTGTTGACCAAAAATCAGAGGGACTTGCTTGAACAGGAAAACAAGTTAGCCGAAAAGAACAACGAGCTCATTGAAAAGTCGAATGCACTTACCGAAAAGACCACGGAACTGACCAACAAGGAATCCGAACTGACGACTAAGAATTCGGAACTCGCCAGTGCTCAAACGGATCTGGTAGTAGCGAAAACGGAATTCACCGAGGCCCAGAAACAAGTTGAAGAGTTGAAATTTACGTCCGCCGAGGGCCGGTTCAACTCTTTGATTTTGCCGATTCCGCTGGATCTTCGCAAAGGCAATCTCGACCTCGCGGTCAAACGATTGCAAACGCTGAAGAACAGTGAACTCAATCCACAGTTCAAAAATGGGTGGGTCGCTCGGCATTTTGCCAAAGCTGTAAATGTATCGGGGGTGGAAACTCGACTGGGGGAAAATACTTCGGTCACCGATGTATTACATGGTGTCGGAACCGACATGATTTTGATCGGCACTCAAAACGGAAAATTGGCGGTGTGGCAAGTCAATTCCACTACCGGCGAAACAGTCCTGTTACCGGCTGAATTACCAACAGCCGGCAGCATTTCGCAAGCAACGCTCTCCGCGAATGGGCAGTGGTTGGCCCTCTCTTTGGATGATGTCTTGACCGGAACCGAGTTTGAGGAACCGTATTGGCTGGTCAATTTGAAAACCGGGAAACGAGTCGGAATTCCGACTGGGGACGAGCGCAACGACAACGTGGTGGGTTGCCGTTCGATCGGATTTGTTAACGATCTAGATTCGCCAGACGAGTTTCAACTTGTATCGGTCGAAGAACTGTCCGCGTACAAAGGGTTGAAGGAGCGTCTGCAGGTTGCTACTCGTCGAGTGAAGGTCAATGGTCAAGAGTTATCGGTATCGACCGCAAGCGCCAATCCCATCGCCGCGACCACTCGAGACGAACGTCGAGTTGATTATGTGGCGACCATGAATTTGCAACAGTCAATTCCGACGATTGCTCTCGTGTACGCCTCGCTTGAATCGGACGGGCGCGATCGATTGGTGTTGGAATCGTTGGTAGCCGAGCGCGGCGTTGGCGAATTTGCTGCTGTTGGTTCCCAGCCGGCGTTCAAGCAACAAACCGCCGCGATTGGTCAATACCCAACCGCGATGCATGTGACCCGTTCAGGGCTATTATACTGTGGTCACGCCGATGGTCGCATTGACCAATACCAAATTGGTCAATTGGCTGACCAGCCGAATTTAACCACGACCGAACAGGAGTCGGCCATTACGGTACTAGCGTCCTCAGCCAATGGGACAGTCGTCAGTGGATCGTTGGATGGCGTATTGGTTGTGCTCGACCGAGAATTGCATTTGATTAAAAGATTGATCGGTCAAACGGACGAGTTGACTTCTATTTCGCTGGCGGATACCAATACGCGCGGCGTAACTCCCGACAACTCCAAGACTGAACCAGGTTTTCAATTAGTTAGCGGCGGCTCGCAGGGACAAGTGCGGGTCTGGGAACCGGAAAGTACACTGCACGATGCGACGATCCGCAAGGAGGGCTCGGCGGCCGAATTGAGATTGGGTGGGGACACTTCGGTGACCTGCGGCGCGGTTGATGTGAACTGGATCGCGGCGGAGGTTCCTGCGTCGGCCTATGGCACCGCCGATGGTCGGGTGTTTTACTTCAATTCTGTGGCGATGCGATCCCGCGGCGGTTTTCAGGAAATTCCAGCCGACGGGGCCAATCAATCAGCCCAATTGAACATCCCGGCTCCCCCCGGTTCGTTTGATACTTCGTTTGGAAATTTTGATTCGTTTGGAATTGTTGGTGATCAATTTGTGTTGCTGCAATCCGATGGTCAGCTTTTTTCAGCCGAGATCGACGCCCGTTCAACGGAACCTTCATCTCAGATCGAGATGAGTGATGCCACGTCCGGTAAAAGTGTGGACGCCAAGTTCGTACCTTTGCTGGCAACGGTCAAAGGACAATCGGTGTTCTTCACCAACAATCCAGTAGACGAACAGCAGATTTTGGTTTGGCAGCAAGTCGCGGGTTCGAAAAAGTTTCGCCCGTCCATTGCGCCGACGAAATCGCGGGAAACGGGGCGGGTGAAACGCGTTCGATTCTCTCCCGACGGTCGTTGGTTGGCCGTCGTCCGGGAAGTCGGCAGGACCAGTACGACGGGCGAGTATGTCACCGAGATCATGCAGGTCGATTTGAAACGGGGAGCGCCCGACTTGCTCTCGACGGTGACGGTTACCAATCGTTACCGCGTGGGGGATCCAGCTTTTGTCGGATTCTCAGCGGACAGTCGTGAACTGATTTTTCACTTCCACAAAGCGGGCGTTGACCGCGAAACTTGGATAGAGAGCTGGGCGTTGGCAAATGACCGCTGGCAAGCCACGGGTTCGAAACAGAAGATCGATGATCGAAGAGTCGATTTGGTGGCTTGGGACGGCGATGACACGTTGATTACTAAAATCAATCGACGATTTTATTTGAGCTCGACCGCTCAAGGTAACCAATTGCGGTCGCGTGAATTCGGTTTGACGGATGCGGGGCGCGGTACCCAACCCATGCGAACGGTCCAGCCGACGGGTGCCGATGGCAGCCAGTATGTCCTGTTCAATCAGAGTCTGGAACTACTTAGCGATCGCGGCGAAAAAAGTCCGCGCACGCCGGCGATTGACTTTTCGAATGCGCGGGACGTGCGAGTTTTTGGAGATCGAGCAATTGTACTAGATGATGCCGGTTTCCATTTGATCGATGCCGACTTGAACTATGTGACATTGATCGCGCGCCGCAAAATTGCTACGTCGGCGATTTCTTTGTCGAATGACCGGTTGGCCGTGAGTTACGACATCGGCGGGCTGTGCCGCATTCTTGATGTGACGTCGGAAAAAGCAACGGAAATTGGCCGGTTCGGAAATGCGAGCCAAGTGCGACTCTCGCCGGACGGCAAATGGGCGGCCTGCCGACGAAATGGCGAGCTGCAGATTTTCGCCATCGACAGCAAGTTCGAGCAACCAAGTTTTGTGCAGCAAATTCCAGCGGAAAATTGGGCCGCCGAGTGGATTGGAACTTCCACACCGAACTTGCTGGTGGCGATTCAATCTGACGATGGAACACGTTTGAATTGGAATGAGATTGATCCTCGGACCAACGCCACCAACGACCCCGCGATTCGGCTTCCTGCGGAATTGGGATTGGCTGGCCGATTGACCGACTTTGAACTGGCGCCTCATTCCCGGAAATACGTGTCGCTGGTTGCTCAGAATGGAAACGACTCGCGTTTGGGTTTATGGGCTGTGTCCCCAACTGCCGATCCGGTTTCATTGAACACGGATGCCGGATTCCAAACCGATTCACTGAATCCCGTGGCGGTATCGTTTAGCGAAATTGATCGCGATAACATCAACGAAATTGGAACTCGACTGATTGTGTTGAATGCGGGAGCCGATTCCAACGGAGGATCTGCGCGAGACGTCGCCTCGAAAATATTCTTGCTGGCTGATGAACAAGTCACCGATAAGTCCGCAAAACCAGTGGAACCAACGGTAGCCCAGCCGCAAAAAACGATCTATCGTGTATTTGAAATCGAAGGAGTTATCGATGTTACCGATGGACGAAAATTGATCGACGCCAAATTTTCCGGCGACGGTCGCAGCTTGTTGGAGGTTGACGATCGCGGTGTCAAGTTGTTGCTAAGCAAAGATTGGTAGCTTGCCCACAAACCATTAACTAGTGCTTTGTGACAGCCTGGATTTCGGATTCGCCCGAACGCGCTAACGTCCGGTTACTTTGGAAAAAACCGTGGGCTCGCGCCCAATGGCACTCACTTTGTTAGCGGAACGGCGCAAGCCGTCCGGTGAATGCTCCGCAAATGCCGCGAAACCGGAGGCCTCGCGCCCTGCCGCTACAAAAACACATCGAAAGTGAGTGCCATTGGGCTAGCGCCCGGCGGCTGATTTCGCCAACCCGAAATTTAAGGTGTCACACAGCACTAGGGGGCGGCGCTTTTGTCGGCAGGTACAACCATCGTTTCGAGATGATCGTCAATCGGTGGCCACGGCATTAACGTGACTTTGCCCAATGTGACGATGTCACGCTTGGCGATCGAAGTGCGAACTCTCGGTGACAACATGACATCATTGACAAAAGTACCGTTTGTCGAAGCCCAATCTTCGAGTTCGTACTGATCATTATGGCGAAACAGTAGGCAATGTTTCCGTGAGACAAACTGGTTCTTGATAATTAAGTCACAGTCTTGGGAACTGCCGATCAACCAAACCAATTGTTGTGAGAGTCTTCGATTAAAATTGCGAGTTTCATCGACAAACACGTCGATCGACCCGCCCTCCAAATCCATTGCCACCGAGAATGTACTTTCGGCGGACTGTTTTTTATGGGCGGGGGCCGCCGCCGCAATTTTGTGCATCAGCTCATGCTGATAGGCTGAGCGACTGGCTTCTCGCATCAGGCAAAGTTTGGCCTGGGCGGCTTCTTTTTGAATTTCTTGAGCAAGTTCGGCAAACTCACCCGTGACCATCGTCTGTAAAAAACTAATTCGGCGCGCTGCTCCGTTTGAGATGACGGTCGTGTTGGTTTCAAACAGCGGGATGCCCAAGATCTCGTAATAATTAGGGGATTCGTTTTTTAGCGGAATGCCGAGCCATTCATGATAGGCCGTGAATTTATTCATGAGGATCGTGGTCTTCAGTTTGCAGTTTTCAGTTTTCAGTTTTCAGTTTTCAGTTTTCAGTTACAACTTGGCCAGAATTTTGGTGGCTTCATCAAAAAATTTGTTCGCACCCGGAGGGCAAAAAGAATTGTCGAGGCATTCGCGGCCCAAGACGATTCGACAGTGTTGTGCATATCTTTCGGCGTTTTTCAGTTCCGTTTTAGCGCGATATAGAATCCCTTCGATGTTTTTGTCTTTGCGAGCCGATTCGTCGCGCGAAATGCGTTTTTCGGCTCGCTGGATCACGCGGTCAAAAAACATCAGCTCGTCGATCGCTTGTTGAACTGCCCGTCGAACGGGGATCAAATGGGGCGTCACCGTCGAGACATAGGCGATCTTGCCGATTTCCTGACATTGGTAGTCCAACGCCGGAAAGGCCGACTCGGGTTTTGTCGGATCGAAAACGGTGACACCGAGATTGGGAATGGGTGAAGAAGACTCAGACTGAGTCGTCTCCTGGTTCAATAACCGGGCTTTCCAGATACTCAATGAATCCATTTCTTGTGCCGACTCGCGTTTGACCTGCAACGAGGTGGATTTGCGATCTCTCAACACGCGGGCCGAAACATGGATTGTTCCGTCATCGCGATAGGAACAAACGACCTCGATGTCGGAACCCGAAGGTGTATCTTTTTCCAGCAGGATCGATGATTTGGCGACGACTTCGCAATACTTCGGATTTTGATTTTCACCTTCAAGCAGGGTTATGGAGACTCCTACCTGATTGTCGCGATGAGTCACGAAATTCCGGACGACTTTCGTGGGCAGTGGTGTATTACGGGGGATTAGTATTTTGTTGATTTTCTCTTTGGTCGCCGTATCGACACCGGCAATACCCAGACTGTGAGAATTGACGTTCACAATTTCAATGTCCAGTTTACTGTCGGGCATTTTGGAAGCCGCGAACAGAGCGGCACCACGCGAGACCAGTTCATCCGGGTTTTTGTGGCGGCGCGGTGGCTTGCCGCATTCGGCAGTTAGCATGTCTGCCAGCATCGGAATCCGACTTGAGCCGCCAACCATTAGCACATAGTCCACATCTTTCCAAGACAGTTTTTGGGTTTGCAACACGAGTCGGCACGTGTGCATGGTCAGCTCGATCAAGTGGCCGATCATTTCCTCAAACTGCTGGCGAGTGATCTCGACGTTCAAGCGCATCCCCGAATAGTGGCAATCCACGACGGCACTGGTCCGTTCGGAAAGATCGTGTTTGGCTTGTTTGGCCTTGGCAAACAGTTCCAGTTGGGCGCGGCTGTCGGAGCGCGGATCGACGCCGTAGGTATCGACAAATTTTTCTGCGACATAGTCCTTGATCACGGCGTCGAAGTCTCGGCCCCCTAACTGTACATTTCCATCGGTGGCCAGCGTCACGAATCGATTGTCACGAAACTGTAGTAGGGAAACATCGAATGTTCCGCCACCGAGGTCATAGATCAAGATCTTTTCGCCACTGCCACTACCCAGGAACAACTTTTCATCGTAACCGTACGCTAACGCAGCAGCGGTTGGTTCGTTGACTACATCGAGGATAGTCAAGCCGGCCAATTCTCCCGCCAACCGAGTTGATTGTCGGCGACGGGAGCCATAAAACGCCGGCACCGTGATGACCGCCTCGCGAACTGGTTTTCCCAGATAAGCTTCGGCTTCATTTTTCATCGACTCGATGAGCAATGCGCACAGAACTTCTGGCGGAATGTTGTAGTCCTTGATCTTGACTGGATAGTGCGATTGGCCAATGTTGCGTTTGAAACATTCGGCAAACAAGTTGGGAAATTGACTTGCTTTCTCGATGGCCGCCGTACCGACGTAAATTTGATCTTCACCGATCAATAACGTGGAAGGCGTCAGGTAGCCCCCAGAGCGACTGGGAATCGTTTCGACCACACCCTCCGAATTGAGAAAAGAAATAGCCGACATGGTGGTGCCCAAGTCGATCCCGATGACCGTTTTGGATTCGGAAGAGTTCACGTTCATTGTGTATTGATTGGATGAAAGGCAGCGGTCGGGGGAAGTGGCTGGTAGATTGTTCAAACAAGGTCAGCAATCGTCGTGAGATATTAGACGGTGATTCATTTGTCGTCGTCGGAAGCGTTTGCTTTTGAAGGGTCGGTATTGGCTGCCGGTTCGGTTTTTTGGGTTGCGCCAACATCAGCCGACGTAGCTGCTGCTTCTGGCGGATTCTTGTCAGGAGTTGCCTCTCCGGCGGGAGCCGGATCGCTGTCGGTGCTCGGTTGTTCCGTCTTGGGCTCGCCGTCCGCTGTTTCGACTTCCGCTTGGTCGTCTTTGTCAGTTGGTGTGGCGGGTTTCGAACGGGGCATAAATACGATGATCAAGATTGCCATGATCGGCAAGCTGATAAACAGAATCAAATTGTTACGTTTGTTTTTGTCCATCGAAGGCTTGGGCGTTGAGTCCGTTTGAAGCGGCGCGGCCGGTGCAGCAGTCGGTTGAGCGGACGGACGGGCCGGGGCCGAAGGAGCTGCGGGTGGCTTGGCCGGGGCAGCGTGGGTTGGTTTGGATTTGCCTTGGGGGACTGGCTGGGGGCGCGCGGGTGCCGCACTGATCGGATTCGGTGGAGTTGGCACCGACGGGCCAGAGGTGCTCGCTGGCCTACGCTTGGCCTTTTCCAATAATCGCGTGGGAACGTTTGTCTCGGCACTCACCAGTTCCAATTCCGCAGCGATATCCTGCCATGTCGCATCGTGTTGTCCTTGGACGATAAACTGAAAATCGGGTCCTCTTGGCGAAAGCCGAAAGATCGAGCCCGATCGCAAGGGGGCAATTTGAAAACTGGTTTTTGAATCGACAATGAGGGGATGTTCGCGGGTGTCGGAAATTTGCCAGCCGTTACCGCCCAACGAAATTTTTATTTCTCGGCCGGCAATCGCCGGATAGTGGTCGGACGAAATTCGAACCGCACATTGACTGCCTTCCCCGATTAGGATCTCGCTCATCGATGTGGGAAAAATGCTACCAGCCAAAGTTCCGGACAAACAACGGACATAGGTCTGGCTAATTGGCCGGTCGATCAATTTGACTTTGTTGTCCGCTTTGTCGGTTTTGGCCGGAGTGGACGCCGCCGCTGGTCGGGGAGCAATAGCTTGCGGGTTACCAGTCGATTGAGGCGCAGGGTTGGCAGCGGTCGCAGCATTGGAGGCCCCGGGGGCTGGCTTGGCGTTGACAATTTCCTCACGCTGAGCCCGCAACTCGGTCAATAGACGATCGGCGCTGGCGTACCGCACGGCAACCTGTTTGCAAATCATGCCGTCGATAAACGTCGCCAATGCAGCCGGAACGAAGGGCAGCGAAGTGTGAACTGGATCCAAAGTTTCTGGCGAGTTGTGCCAGCGAACCCACCCCATTTCGGTATCGGGCGTACCCGAAACGTAGCCCTTGAAGAGTGTCTCGAATTGCTCACCGGCCAATGATTCCAGCATGATCATCCCGGCAACATAAATATCAGATGCCGTGCCAACATTGCCAAACTCTTCGTTGATCATCTCGGGCGCGAGGTAACGATTAGAGCCGCGAGGCTTGGGCAACGATCCGGGAAATCCAATCGGCACGCAGCGCCCGTCACACAACTTGATCGTGTCATTGGCAGCGCGCACGTTGGACGATTTCAAATTGCAATGGATGAAACCAGCAGCATGCAGGAACGCCAAACCTTCCAAAATCTGTTCGAGCGCTGTGTAAGCCGCCGCTGGATTGCCAGGGAATCCGACGGCCAGTTCGGTGATCGATTGAGGCAAATATTCCTGGATCACCCAAGCGCGGGTTCGGTCGATATCTTCGATGCGCGCGATCCGGATATTTTCCAGTTTCGCCCATTTTTCATACTCGGCGTAAAACGAATTGCGCTCCGTAGTGCTGGTTTCGACGTTACCGCGCAGTTCTTTGATCGCAACTTTGCGACCGAATGCCACATTCAAACCGAGAAAGACATCGACCCGATCTCCGGAACCGATCAATCGCTGTTTTTGGTATTTGCCGTCTTGTGACATTTTGTTGTCGTCCCCATTGGGATTGAATGAAGCAAAATTGCAAAATTTCGCTTAACAGTTATACATTTTAGCTGGGTCGAACCGAATGTGCAAACTCGGCAGAGTTTACAGATTGAAATTTCATTTGGGATTTTCGGATTGATTCCATGGGTTAAAGGTTATGCTATACCTTCGAGAAAACGGCGACCAAACTTCGGCGGCAACTAATTGAGTTACACGCTCGAATTTCCCCCTATCCGTCAGGATCGGTCGAGGTCGGATGTTGTCCCGGCCCGGTAACTTAGAACCTTTTTTCGCTTCCCCGGTAAGCAAGGCCCGAGTGCGTTATGGACAAAGCGGAAATTTATCAGCAAACCTTGAAGCACTTCCTCGAACCGATTTGGACGCTGATGGAAGACGAAGCGGTTTCGGAAGTACTGATCAACGGTCCAAAAAAAATCTATGTCGAACGGGGCGGTAAACTGACGCTCAGCGGTCGAGAATTCAAAGATAATGCGGCATTAATGTCCGCCGTGCGAAACATTGCGGAATACGTGGATCGTCGGGTCGATATCGACAATCATAGTATGGACGCGCGATTGCCGGATGGGTCGCGGGTGCATGTGATTATTCCGCCAGCCGCGCGAGGGGGAGCCCACGTCTCGATTCGTCGATTCAAGAAATCGACCTTTGACATGGCATCATTGGTCAAATGGGGCAGTCTCACTGAAATGGCCGCTGAATTCATGGAACTATGCATCGTGTTGCATAAAAACACGATCATCTCCGGTGGTACGGGCACCGGCAAAACTTCCATGCTAAATGCCCTCTCAACCGCCATTCCCGAACACGAACGGATCGTAGTTATCGAGGACAGCTCTGAATTACAGTTGAACCAGCCCCACACGGTTTATTTGGAGGCCCAACAAGCTCAGCCGAACGGGCGGGGACAAGTTTCGATTCGGGATCTATTTGTCGATTCGTTGCGGATGCGTCCCGACCGGATTGTGATGGGCGAGATTCGTCGTGGTGAGGCCTTGGATTTGATTCAATCGATGATTTCGGGACATGCCGGATCCTTGACCACTGTGCACGCCAATACGCCCTTGGATTCGCTGATTCGGTTGGAAACCCTCTGTTTGATGGCGGGTATGGAAATTCCGGTATACGTCGTGCGACGCCAGATCGCGTCCGCTGTCCACATCGTATTGCAGCTGGCCCGCTTGGACGACGGTTCGCGTCGCGTTATCGCTATTTCGGAGATCATGGGGATGGATGAGAAGCAGGACTATGTCGTCAAACCGATTTTCGAGTTCAAATCCAAAGGGCGCGATAAAGAAAAACGGATCATCGGCCAACTTGAATGGACACAAAAACGGCCTTCATTTGTATCGGAAATCGAGGAATTTGGTTTCCAGGACCGGGTTAAATTAACATCGGCATTGTTTCAGTCGGATTAGTCTGGGCCATGATAAGACAATGGCAGTCGCCTGTGAAAGAAGCGAAATTATGATGAAAGCGATGATTTTGTTGGAAATTGACAATTTTTTCGGCTAAAATCCGATCGGTTGGGCCTCTGGTTAATTGGAAAACGCCTTGATTAATACCGGACATCTTTTTTGAAATAAAAATAATTTACTCGCGCAGCGCAACTGATTTTGTCACGTAGTAACTGTCAAACACAACCACTTTTTACTTTTTACAAAAACCGGGAGAGAACCATGAAAGCCATTACTAAACTTCGCCAACGAATCGCCAACTTCGACAAAAATGAACAAGGGATGGAAACACTGCAAGTCGTCTTGATCGTCGCGGTTGCCGCGATCATCCTTGCCTTGATCGTCAACCAGTGGCCTAACATCAAGTCTTGGGCGGAAGCAGCAATCAAGGCCGTAACTGGATTCAAAACATAAACAACCAGTTCGGACAGGGTGGGGTTTGAGCGAACGAGTTCACCCCACCTATTTTTTTCAAAATTCGTGGCACTCCTGGGTGCCCCGATTTTTTTAGGGAAGCGACACATGAAGCCTCGAAGTGTTGCCTGGATTTTGGCGATTAGTTTTCCATTGTGGTTCGTCCCCTTGTGGGTCGGCGGCTGGAAACTTGCCGGACTGAATTATCTTGGGCTGACCACGGCCACGGGCGGGTTGTTATTGATAATCACATCCGTCGGCGCTCGCACAGATTTCCAAACGGCGCGAATACCCAATTGGATCACTTACACGGGGACGCTGTGGGCTTTTGCACTAAACGGATTTCATACTTGGGTTGGAAATGAGACTACCAATCAATGGCTGGGAACCATCGGAATCGGTCCGAGTTTGGTTGGATTCGCGATTTTGTTTTTCGGGATGTTTGTGGTCTTCAGTTTTTCCGGTGGCGGGGCTGGCGATGTCAAAATGGTGGGCTCGATCGGTGCGTTTCTGGGGATCGCCAATGGCTTTGAAGCAGTGATGTTATCGTATATTTGTGGAGCTATGATTTCGATTGGACAACTGTTTTTTTGTCGAACGACACCAGTGCATGCGGCAAATTCGACCCCGGCTGATTTGGCTGGCGGTAGGATCTTGGTTCCTAGAATCGGCGATGGGTCGGAAGACAACGGGGTGGCAGAGCCAACGGACATATGGAAGAGAACAATCCGATTGGGCCCCGTTTTCGCCGTGGGCACGATCCTGGTCTTGTGTCGCGAATCAGGACTTATCGAGTTTAGTTTTATCGGGAATTAGTTATGTCACGTGCCACTTCATCTTTCCGACCTCGACGTCGGAAATTGGGAACTACGACCCAAAAAATGCCTAGGAGTCGCCGTTCCGGGATGGCAGCCCTAGAAGTCGTGATGACGACTGTCATTACCATGCTGATTTTTTCCTTCGCCACCTACTGGACCATGCGACTTTCGCGGATCGTTTTTTCGGTGATTGGCGAGATGGTTGGCAGTCCGTTGATGTAATGGAAAGATTCTGCACGGGCGATGAAACGAAAAAGATTTAAACTGGTTTGTCTATTGATCGAGAGCGAGAGTGGGCCATGGCAGCGATTTTTGAATCCGTCCTCGACATCTGGTTGGTCTGGGCTGTGGCACTGTTGCTACTGGCGCTTTGTTGTCGCCGGGTGATCGGACGATTCGGCTGGGCGAACCTGCGGCGATTTTATTTCTGCGAGGAGGGGGCTTCGTATGCTCTCCCCTATGTGCTCACGTTTCCGATATTTGTCATGCTGATGGCGGTCTTCATGCAGGCCAGTCTGATTTTGATTTGCAAGATCGGTACAGTCTATTCGGCCTATTCCACAGCTCGGACGTTCATCGTCTGGCAGTCGGCGGCTCAGGACGTTTCCGTCGGGGGCGTCCAGTTTGATTTTCCGAAATTCAAAGCGTTGCGCGCCGCCAGTATGGCGATGGTACCGTTTGCTTCTTCAAATCCGCGACATCTGAAAGACATGTACCCGACATTTCCCGTCTTGATCGGCAATGACGGCGGCAGTTCGGTACCAACCTCGTTGGCAGTCGGATTGCTAACCAATATCGATCGCCCGCTGTATTCCAAAATGTACAACCGGTTGCTGTCCGATGCCAACCAGCACGATACAGGGCCTGTGCACAAGGTCATCAAGGATAAAAAAATGGGCGTCAGCGATGCGTACATCGAAAACAAATACAAGTTTGCGGTCGCCGCGACACGGGTCACGATGCCCAAGGATAAATTAGCCAAATGGAATGAAGACGTCACGGTCAAAATTCGTTACCGGATGCCGTTTCACGTACCCGGTACAGCGCGAATTTTGGGAGGCCAGAGCATGAAACCCTGGTGGTTTTTCGGTCCAACGACCTTTTTCCGTGACATCGAGACGTCGGTCACGATGCCGTCCGAGGCTGCTAAGACACCCAACGGAAAAATTGGGATTCCCTATCAACCAAGTTTGATTTTGGAGCTGGTGAACTGATGAATACCAACCGCTTGATAGCCACACCAAAGCGAACCAGTTCATGGTTGCGTTTTTTTGGGGAGACAGATCATTCGACGGATTTCGAATCGATTGATTCCATGAAGTTCCAGACGCTTTTGCGTTCTGAGCAAGGGTTGATCACCTGGGGTACGCTACTGTCGTTGTTGCTGCTGATGATTCTGGTCTCGTTGGTTTCCAACGTCGCGATCGTGGTCAATCGAAAAATGGAGATTCAGAATTCAGCTGATGCGATCGCTTATTCGAGCAGTGTCTGGATCGCGCGTGGCATGAACTCGGTATCGGCCACGAACCATGCGATGGGCGAAATGAATGCGCTATATACCATCCATCATGCTCTGGGTGGTAAATGGCTCGACAAGCATTACAGCGACAAGAATCGCAACAGCGGTGATTGGAAAGTCACCGTTCCGCTTCCCTGGGGATTCGGCGGCTTGTGGTATAAAATAACCTACTACGGACTGAGAGCGGCGTATTGGACCGCTAAGTTGACATCGTTGACCGCCAAAGGTTTGTCATTGTTGCCCCCTTGGGCGAGCACCGGCCCCGGTCCCGATGGTGATCACTACGATCGAGTAAAGAAACACCCGATAGCCGATATTAATTCAGCAATTTTTGAGGGCAAAGAGATCCTCAAGGTGCAAATGTTGGCCGCGTACGTCGCGCATACTGCCGGCGCGGCGTTGTACATCGAAGGATATGGAGTGTTTTGGGAAGTAGTTTGGTGGCCGCCTGGAGGTAACTTTGCCACAGGTCGATCAATGATGGCGGCGGGAAAGGCTGCCATGCAGGCCGCCAAGGCGCTAGAGACTTATATTCACCTTCAATATCAGGTTTTGGATCAAGTGGAATCGGTCGCGATCTCGCTGGCACCAGCCAAACTGGCCATTCCGGACATTCTCAAGGCGGTCTACACCTATCAACAGGCCAGCGTGAATGTCGAGATTCCAGGCAAAGCAATTGTCACCGCGAACAATATTGCGAAGAGAACCGCTAAAAAAGGATTTGCGTTCGGCGATTTACCGAGCTTGCCATCAGGTGGCATGGTGGATATCGCAACCAATTTGGCCCAAATTTTTCCCCGGTTGCCGGTCGAGCCGGAAAAAGTAACCCACGAAGGCCGGAGTCAGATGGTTCGCGCCACTTATCCGTGGGTCCGCAAGTGGCGCTACAACATCAATCTGGTATTGAGTGTCGGCGCTCCTATGTCAAGAGCCAGTGACGGCTTTATCAAATGGTCCAATAAATATGCGCTGTATTCCAGTCAATGGCTGCGCACCGACACGGGCAAAAATTGCGATAACGACCTGACAGTGATCAACCGCCGAAAACGAAGTACCGGGGAAAAAGGCAAAGGCATCAAACTGTACACCATCTATGAACTGAATGATCGCGGTCAAAAAAGTCAGGAAGTCTGGAACAAGACGGGGCTGGCAGGCACGAAAAAAGCCGACGAAATTTTTTGCTGCATGGGTTATGCCAAGTCAGAGCAGCCGGCGGTGCTGTCCAGTCGATTTTTCCGTCAGGAGAATCCCCATGGAATCGTGTGCTACTCGCAAGCGATGATTTACAATGCGAATTCGCAGTCGCCTCCGTCATCGACCAGCAAAAATCAACCGGCAGTTGGCTGGGACACACTCGCTTGGGATCACGGTCAACAACGGGTTAGGGAATGGGAAGACCCAGGTTTTTGGGATAGGTTGTTTGACTTTTCCTCCATGTGGCCCGACAACGAGCCCAAAATCAAATTGAATTGGCAAGCGAAGCTGACACCAGTGACGGTTCATAAAATGCTCAAGACCGCGCCGGCCGCGATGTTCCTGGATTCAGATATGCGGGCTGCCCTCATGAGTGCCCGCGAATCGCAGTTTTTGTTGCAAAACCACTAAGGTCATACCATGAACCAGATCCTGATTGATAAATCAATTCGACTGCCGAACCACCACCGTGTTTCACCAGCTCGACGGACCAACCGTACTGGAATGGCACCCTTGGAATTTGTTATGGGATTGCCATTTCTGATGATGGTGATGGCGATCATCTACGCCGTCGCTTACGCCGGAGTCCACAAAACCAAAGTTGTTTTTCAGGCACGTCATCAAGTCTGGACGATGCGCGAAGACAGCCACTCGCATACTTTGGAGAAATACAAACGTATCAAAGACACCAAACCGATGAGGTTTTTGTCGGGCGTGAGCGCGAATGACATGCCGGGCGAAATTTCCGGAATTGGCTCTACCTCCTGGACTACTTATTCCTGGTTGGGTGGAAACAAGACAACTAAATCCAGTACCGTCATCATCACGGGGACTTGGGATCACCAGGAGATCACGGACTTCAATTCGAGCGGTCCGCATTTCAGCGTGCTCGAACGGATCGCCGGTATTGAGAATCTTGGATTGCTTAAAATTTTGGACACAATTATCAGTTTTGTTTTGTAGACCTTCATGAGCCAAAAATCACGACAACTGTTCAACTGGCAACTGTTCGACTGGTTGGCAAAAATTTTTGTCGTGTTAATTATCTTAGGGCTGGGACTGTATTCAATTTACGGAGTCTGGTTAACACCCTCCCGTTCGATCGACGAATCTGCGACCGGTTTAAATCCGTCCGAAAACGACGACACCCCCTTCCCCACCGATCCACAACAAATATTTGCGGACTTCACCTCCGGCGCTTGGAGTTTTGACGATTCCGATTGGGACTTCCGCGTGTTGTCGTCCTCCGCCGCTTCTTCCGCGCTGGCGCTGCCCACATCGGCACGAACGAGTGAACCCGGGTTTGACGATCAATCCATCATCGACCAGTTTCGCGAATTGGACGTTCAACCGACTCCGGTTGGCGATGGACTTGAACAATGGGAATCGACTGCCCAAGGCTTCACCATGACGTTGTTCACCCGCGATGGCGTGGTCCAATTGATGCGTACTCGATTGCCGGTCGAGCAGGGATTTACGACAATTGAAGCCATTCCAAAATCGCACCGCAGCGAAGATCGTAAGTTGTTGCTCCCTTTGATCGACGGGGCGACCCAAACGGCCGTCCGGGTTGACCCAGCCGGTCGGGTTACTTCGGCAATCATTGAGATAAACACCGAGAAACAAATTGACATTCGCACCCATTGGAAAGAAAATGGGTGGGATGTTAGTCCCATGATGGAACTGGTTCCAGGCTTTACCAACGAATCACTGACTAACAATAAATTTCGTTGTGTCCGAGATGGCGCTGCGATTGAGGCGACTTTTCTGGCGGGTACGGAAGAAGCACACGCAGTGATTGTCTTGACGCTGGTTTCTTCGAGGCCTGGTTCCGAATAGAATCAGGCAACGTTTCAGCGCCATGAAATTCTTCTCGCGGCGCTACGGGCTTGAGACGCGCGAGTTCCCATCGTCAATACTTCCAAGTTAAAAGAGAATGGTCGGATGAAAAATACGCTGAAGCTGGTGATTCCGCTGATACTGGGCCTGATTGCGGGCGTGTTTAACTTTTTGGCGCTGAAATCGGCGGTTCAGGAAGTTTCCTTTGTCAAGGCCAAGATTGCCATCGAGATTGGTGAATCTTTTGATGCCGGCGCGGTTGAAGAATTGCCGCTCATGTCGAAGTATGCCGAGACCCTGAAAGACTCGGCCGTGTTGTACCGAGATTTGGGTTTATTGAGCGGCCAAAGGTCGACGCGTTCCATTCAAGCCGGGGACATTATCTTTTACCGCGATACGGAGAGTTTGCAAGGCGAGATCTATGACTTTCGCGATGGTGATCTGGCAGCGCTACCCGTTTCGTTGGAGGGAGTTACGACTCCACCTAAAATGCGAGTGGGTGATTTGGTCGAATTGAAAATTCCTGGTGACCCGAAGGATGCCACCAGTGCAACTCGCTGGATCGGTCCGTTTCGCCTGGTCAGTGTCGGAGAAGAGATCTCTAACGCGACCGAGGTCAGCGAGTCGACCCGAATTAGCGTCGCCTATGACACTAAAAACAAAGTCATGTTGGAAGCCCTGGAGAATTTTATCGATCGTAGTCGATCGGATGAAAAAGTACGGTTGATCAATATTAAGCTTATCCGTTGACGCTTTTGGCGACCCCACGAATTCAATGACAGGAAATATCCTTTCGGCCTACCCGAAATGATGGCGCATGCAAATCCGATTCAATAAAATTGGTCAAGTCCAACAATCGAGGTTCGAGGTGACCGACACCACGATCCGGATTGGTTCTCATCCTCAAAACAACGTCGTGCTGAAGAGCCCGTTTGTGGCGAAAATGGCCGCGATTATTTCGCGCGGCGAGATGGGCTGGGAGTTGTGCTCGACAGCCGATAATGAAATCAAAGTCGGTGGTCACGCTGTCCATTCGGGAGAACGCACACTGCTGGTCGCCGATCTGTCGATTGAGATTTATCCCTATGAATTGTTCCTCGATGGTATCGGTGACGAAATTCGGACGGGGCCCAATCGGGAGCTAATCAATGAAGCGGTTTCGCAATTGTTGATTCAAGTCCACGAACAGGTGCTGTCGAAAATCGATTTGAACAGCGACAGTTACCGGCCGGACGATATTGGCTTTTTGCGGGAGCAGGAAAACAACATTGCCGAATTTGCCAAATTACGCGGCCTGCTCGACCCAGATAAAAAACAGATGCTGGAACAATGTGCCGGTCTGACTCTCCAGGGCGAAGTCCTGATGCAGGTTCTCGATGCCGTGAATGTCGGGACGGCTTGGAAAAGCACAGCGCTGTGGGCTGAAATGCACTCCGCTGTTTCGCGGATGGAAAGCGAACTGAAGATGATCAGCGATCGCTTACGATTGCGATTGGGAATCGAAAAAATCGCTGACAAAACGGCGCGTATCGAAGCGGTTGAAAAAGGATTTTGGGCGGAATGGGACATTGTAACCAAAGATCTCTATTCCGAATTGCTGGAGTACCTCGGCCTGCGTTTCATCAAAAAGCAAATTAAAGACATCATGTTTGGATACGGGCCGCTGGAAGACTTGCTGCGGCTCCCCAATATTTCCGAGATTATGGTGGTCAGCCGCGACCAAATCTACGTGGAGAAAAAAGGGATTATCGAAAAAACAGGTCGCAGCTTCGTTTCCGATGAAGTTACCGTTTCGGTGATCGACCGCATCGTGTCCAAAGTTGGACGACGGATTGATAAATCGGAACCGCTGGTGGACGCTCGTTTGCTCGACGGTAGCCGTGTCAATGCTGTGATTCCGCCACTGGCCATCAATGGCCCCTGTATCACGATTCGGAAATTTCCTGATTCCCGGCTAAAGATCTCCGACTTGATTCGATGCGGTGCTTTGACCGGCGCAGCCAGCCGGTTTCTGGAGGCGGCGGTGATTTCCGGTTCAAACATTTTGGTGTCCGGAGGCACCGGTAGCGGTAAAACCACCCTACTGAATTGTTTGAGTGATTTCATTCCCAACAAAGAACGGATCGTCACGATCGAAGATACGGCCGAGTTGCAAATTTCGAAAGAACACGTGGTTCGGCTGGAGACGAAAGCTGCCAACGTGGAGGGACGCGGCGCTTACGATATCCGCGACCTCGTAAAAAATTCATTGCGGATGCGACCGGATCGAATCATCGTCGGTGAGTGCCGAGGTGCCGAAGCGCTCGACATGTTGCAAGCCATGAATACAGGTCATGATGGTTCGATGACCACTGTGCACGCCAATACTTCCGCCGATGTGATTCTGCGTTTGGAGGTGCTGGTACAGCAGGCGGCCAATTTACCCTTGCAATCCATTCATCGGCAAATTGCTTCGGCCATTGATCTGGTCGTGCAGTTGGCCCGGTTGGAAAACGGTCGTCGTTGCGTCACGCAAATAACTGAGTTTGTGGATTACGATGAACGTGATTCTCGCATTGTGATCAAGGATATTTTCGCCATGGGCGACGGCGGTTATGAAGCCCTGTTGGTACCGACCGGCTGCTTGCCATCTTTCATGCCAACACTGATGAGCAAAAAGCTACTGGACCTGGATTTGTTTTATCGTTAATTGATCGGCCCCGATGAATACAACTTACGCCATTCTGGGAACGATTTGCATGTTTGCCTCGGTTGCGACATTGGGCCTGTATTTGGGCCCGGCCTGGGACGAATTTACAACTCGCTTTATCAGCGACCTGCGCCCTCGATTAAAGGCCCTCGGCGTCTCGGAAGAGAAGGTCCTGGGGATGATGCGATTGTGGGGCATGGGGTTGGTCGCGATTCTGTTCATTGGCGGTGTTATTTTGGGGAAAATTATTTTGGCGGTCGGTGTGTTTCTGTTCGTGATCTCGCTGCCGCGGATCATTCTTGACGCAGTGATTGAACGACGCAGGATTAAGATTCGCGATCAACTGGTGAGTGCCACGGTGGGGTTGGCCAATACCACACGGGCTGGCTTGACCTTGGCTCAGGGCTTTGAAAACATCGCGGATGAAGTTCCCGAGCCGTTGGGAGTGGAGTTTCGCCGCATCGTGCGTAGCTTTCAGGGCGGACAACCGCTTGGACAGGCCATTCGGGAGGTCAAAAATCGGTTGGACTTGGAAGCCTTTTCAGTTTTTGCTTCGGCAATTCTCGTCGCACTGGAACAAGGCGGCCAGATTTCACTCTCGCTCGACAAAATTAGCGCTGGACTGGCCGAGATCCAGCGACTCGAACAAAAAATGGAAGCCAGCACAGCCGGTGGTAAACGACTGGCTTTCGTGTTGGCGTTGTTCCCGCCAGGTTTTTTGGTTGGATTCTATGTGCTGGACCCCTCTTCCGTCGCGTTGATGTTTGAGCTGATTATCGGTCAGATTATTTTGCTGGTGATTGGCTTTGTCGTGTTTGTCGCGACGCGCTGGAGCACTTACATCCTTGATATTGAAATTTGACCATGATGATTTTGATCTCCAGCGTGGTTTTCGGTGTGGCCGTAGCGATGGCGGCTTGGGCAATTCTATCGATTGCGTGGTCCAAGCGAACCAATCGTGGGCTGCAACATAAGTTTGAGATCGAACGTCGCGAACAATTGCGCGCCCATAGTTTCGCCTTTCGGCAATTCGAACCATTAATTGACGAATTTGCTATCGAAATTGAAAAGGGCAAGACTTTCAAACACGAAGAGTTTGCCGAATTTCTTTCGGCTAGTGGCGAACCAGTGGCTTGGAAGGCTTCCGAATTTCTCGCCACCAAAATCGTGGAAGGCGTCATGGCAGGCCTCGTTCTGATGTTGTTTACGAAAATCATGGGCTACTCCGTGATTATGATATTGTTCTTGGCGACTCTGACCGTTGTGGGCTATGTCTGGCTGGCGATGTCGGGGACAAGGAAAAAAGCCACGAAGCGACGCGCGGTGATCAAGCGAAGTTTTGCTGCGGCCATCGACTTGTTGGCGTTGATGATGGAGGTCGGGGGAAGTTTCCAAGAAAGTATCAAGGTCGTCGCGCGCGAGAGTCGGGGCAAGCCGATCGGAGAAGAATTGAATTTGATCGTCAACGATATTGACATGGGAAAACCTCGCAAGAATGCTTTGGAAAATTTCGCGACCCGAATCAACGATGAAGATATTTCCGAGGTGGTCTTTGCCTGTAATGAATCAGAAGAACTCGGCGTGCCCATTGCCCAAACACTGAAGACTCAGGCCGATCGGATTCGCGCCAAGCGAACTTCGTGGGCCGAGAAAACTTCTCAGGAAGCCGAAGTCACCCTCGTTTTTCCATCCATGTTGATTATGCTGGCCTGTCTGCTAACGGTCGGAGCACCGTTTGTTCTGCAAGGGTTAGCGACCTATTTGGGAGCCGAATAACGGATCGTCAATGTCTTATTTTATCGAAATCAATGGCCTTGGAAATTCGCCTCGGCGGGTGCCGTTACAAGGCAACTCCGGCACCATTGGTTCTGCCAAGTCCTGTCAAATTCCAATCGAACATCACGAAGTTTCGGCGCAAGCGTTACTAATTGATGTACGGGGCGGTGATTTTTGGGTGCAGAATCTGAACCCATATTCTATTTATGTCGGTCTCGATGAAGTCACTCCCAACGCTTGGTCCCCTTGGACCACCGGCGAGACGATTCAGCTGACACAGTCTATTTCGTTAACGATGATTAACGAACAACTCAACGCGCCCGGTTCCAAGAATGATTCGGGAGGTGCGTCCGGTGAATCCAAGGGAATGGATGTGGGCAAACTGTTTCAATTGCTCTTGATCGGCGTTTGTTTCGTCGGCGCCGGGTTCATTTTGTTTGCCCCCAAAAAAGATGTTGCCGGAGTGATCGATAAGGAATTTGATTTCAACGAAGTCGTCGAGAAACTGCAACTTAAGTCCAAGAATGTCGAATACGAAACCGTTCGCAAATATTTGCAACAGGCCTTTATGGCGGATCGTCGCTGGAGCGATAGCCGACCTGAAACTGTGATGAAATTCTATGAATTGCTGGTCAATCATCGTTTGGTTCGGGAAAATCCGAATGACGATGCCACGCTTGATGAAATCGCCAGCTATGCCAAACGGCGACTAGGTACCCTGCGATTCGACGAGTAATCGTGGTCACGGCAAAACGCCGCGAATTTCCGCGTGGCGACAATTGCGAATGAAAACCAGTGTCGCGCGACCAACCGGGTTGATCAGATAGTTGGACGTACTCGACGAAATCTTGCCAGTGACGTTCTTTTCCGAATTACCTGCGAGAGTTGCCGGCGGTCATCAGCATTCCCAATGGAAATGCGATCAAGTGGGCTACGTCACCGATGACGAGATGCGGTTGTTCGTGAATTCCTAAAGCTGATACGCCGATTCTTGCCAACATCAGAATCAACATTCCCGTCACGAAACAATACCGCCATCGACGATCCAGCATCACGGCCGCAAATCCCAAGCATCCATAATAGCCCGCAGATGGCCCCACATCGCGGGCGTCAACTAAGAGTTTTGCAAACGCGAATTGCCCCGAATGGCACATCGCCATCAATCCCACGCAAATCGTAATCAGCGCGAGAATGTGGACGGCGAAAAAAACGATCATCGTCCTGCGCGTCCGGAAATTCCATTCAGCAAACCCCACGCATAGGGCCAACATCATTATTGAAAACCAAAAGTGCCAGCCACCTGATGTAAAAAAAATCGACGTCAACAGACGCACAACCTCGCCATCGCGTATCGTTTGCAACGAACTGCCGAACGCGCGGCGAACTTCAGGCGACGTCGGATCGAGATAACTCTGGGAAAGAATTCCCGCCAGGACAATCGCCGCGAATACGCCGATCGTAAACGGCAAACGCTGAAGATTGCGAATTGATGGAATCACGATTGGCCTTTTACTTTAGTCGAGATCATCAGCGGTACATCTGGCTGGCAGTTGCCGGCAACAACACCATCGTGGGCAACGGTCGCGCCGGAGTTTGGGAACGATGAGGCGCGAACCCTATTGTGACCGGTCGCCCAGTACGTAGCTAGATCCATCACCACCACCGTTGTGTCGTTTGCTAAACCCGCTACGATGACCACCGCCTGGACTGTCACCGCTGAGTCCGCCTGCAACCTGTAGCGCGAAACTGACAGGGACGCTACTGAATCAAAATTCCTGGGTGAATGGGTTTGCAATTGCATTTGTTGTGCCAGAATTTACAGCGCAAGAGCAACGTGGCTTAAGGATCCCCGAACGCGGGCAATACGCAGTGCATTTCATCTTGAGGCGTTGGTTAACTTACGTGCCCGGCGGTTGTCCGGGCGCATTCCAGGTTGATTCTGATGGTTCTACGCATCGTCGTCGGGATCGCTGTGGAATATATGCAACATCCGATGGGCCACCGGTGTTACCAACAACCCGGCAGTAAACAAAAAAACCAGTCCACAATACAACGCGTAACATCCGGCAAAAATCTTACCGGCATTTGTCTGCGGTTCACCAACCGGCCCCATTGCCGCCAGTAACATGGACGCATTGAGGAAAGACTCAGGCAAGCTTTGATGTTCGAAATAACAGTATCCAGCCATGCCAATCCCCAGTGAAAAAACAACGAGCAAGGCGGCGAGCATGGCATAACGTAAGAGTCGCCAAAAGAACTTCGACTGGGGCAAAATTGATTCGTGGGGGCGTTCCAAATTTCCGGTTCCTGCCGATAGATTCTATGATTGTGATTTGCAACGGCGTCTATTCTACTATCGGGACGGCCAGCCAGTACAAACACGCCAACGAAATGCTGAAAGCGCCTCCCCATTGGTCCATCGCTTCAACCGATTGGGCATACTGGGTCTTGGTATCCATATGGGTATGCATATCCACGCCAAGGCATTGCTGATGGTGAGCAAACAACTTGCCAATCCGCCAGTGCGGAAACCGTCCGGGTCATCAGCAGGCCAAGCGTCGTGTGGGTCGTTTGATTTCTATTCATTCGGGTTGTGATCGATCAAATCCGGATATCGGCGTTTGATGATCGCCTGTTCATCGGCGGTTAATTGTTCGAAAGTAATTGGTTGGTCCTGAGGGCGAGTGCCCTTTTGGTTGAGTCGGTTGAGCAAACTCCAATTGCGACTGTGTTGACCAGGTGTAGGATCGGCGGGTTCATGGGCCTGGAGGTCGTAGCGGGTCCAATCGATCAGTTTTTCCGAGGTATCTTTTTGCCAATTGCGCGACAAGGCCAGCCGGAAATCCTTGTTCATGAACCAGCGGACTTCCATTTCAGCGTCTGATCCGCCGACGCCCGACCCGCGCTGGACGAAGCGATAATTGAGATCTTCGTTGTCCTGAAAATGCTCGCGCCAGAGCATCCCAAACTCGCCATGGGTAATGCACTTTGCCTCCGGCCAGCGCCGCCGAGTTTCGCTCAACCAGATCACCAAGCCGTCAAGTCCGTTGCGGCCCTCGTAGCCGTAGATTTTGCGACCTTCAACCAGACTTAACTCCCAGATGTTGGTGACCCACGCGAAACCATTGAGTTCGAATCCCGTGTCGAAATGCGCGGCGGTAGTGGCAAGCATCGCCTTGGTCCCCTGCTCGGTGCCCATGCGGAGTAGCGTCTCAATCGGTCCGACCCCTTGGCGGCTGCCGCAGCGGATACCGTTGATCATTCTGGGGGCGGCATATTTCGCGCACAGGAAATCCACCGTCCAGCCATCGAGGTTGACGCAATCGATCAAGTCCTCCTTGCCTTGGGCGGGTTTGCAGAAGTGTTCGCGCGATGGGTAGTAGGGATAACAGATTGAGCCCTCGCCATCACCGTTGTCCACCGCATGCTGGCTCCAGATATTTCCCTGGCATACGTGGATGCCTTCTTTTTCTGCGAGAAACTGCAGGTTTTCCGCTGAAAGAAATCCTGCGATGACACATTGCGGTCGGTATCCTCCACCCACCATCTCCGAAACCATCTGCAAGCCATCGTGCAAATCGCAGTTCACCTGTTCTCGGGAATTATACATGTTGGCGAAATAGCCGCCTGGGACAAAGGTGATCTCGTCGCCATACTCTTCATGATAGGAGACAACCTGCTTCTTCAACTCCAGATAATTGGGCCGCTGATCCTTCAACGCGAGCCAACTGAAGCCCCAGGTGATCCGCGCGCCAGGCCAGCCCTTTGCTATGGCTGCGCGAAAAGTTCGCGCTTCCTCTGGCGTCTGGATGCTCGATTCATCGGGCCCCTCCGCTTCCTCGCGAGAAATCTCGATCTGGCGCACGCGCACCAGCGTGCTGAACGTGAGAAAGCGGTTGCCGATCAATTTCCGCGCCGGATCTTGCACCTGTTTGGGACTACTGGCGGATTGCCCGGCGGCGATTCCACAAGGCAGCATCGTAGCCCCCAACAAAACCGCTGCCGCCAAGCGCAACAAAATTCGGCGAGCGGTGCGATGGGGCATTATGGCTATCTATCGATTACGGAATCGGGTCACGTCGGCAGGCTCACTGGCAGTCACTGTCTTGTTGGTGTATTGAATCGCAACGGCTCCGTCGTCAATAACGGTTTCATTGCCTCGGCCAGGCTGTACCCAACCAGGCAATAAACTCTGGCGCTGCCCTGATAATGGCAGTACCAATTGCAAACATGTCGGTCGGATTCCTTCTTGGCTTGTTGATACGCTACGTCATCTATCAGGGCCTTGTCACCGGCTTCTCTCACGAGCTGTTCCAGCTTTTTGGGATCCGCAATTTCCGGATCGTCTTTCAGCCGCACTTTGAGTTGCGATTCAATCGCCTTCCTGACACGGTTCTCTTCAAAATCCTTTTTCCGGGGCAACTCATCCAGCTCTGGATACCAGAATCGAGCAGTACGCACATAGCCCACAGCGCCTTTTAACTCAGGACATGTCGCGATCTTCGCCTGTGCGGCCCTGAAAGCCATCATATTCTCGTCCCCTTTTTCACCGCCGACGCCGAGTTCACCCATTACTACTGGCAGGTTTGGCAACTCAAATTCGGAGCGCAGGTCCTGAACCAGATGCACGAAATTCGGGCAATATTCGTCATACACTTGCTGCCTGATCTTATCCCCGGGCTGACACATGTCGTTCCAGCCCTGGAACCAGACGAAACCGCAGATTTCGGTATCCAGCCCCTTCAACTGCGGAAAATCGGTGTCGAGATTGGCCAAGCACTCCCGCACTTCTTTCACCATTTTGTGGTAAGACGCTCCACTCGCTTCAGGCTGGCAGTCGGTCTCATAGGCCGGTTTGCCGGCACTGGGCGGCCGGAAATTCCCATACAGGCTATGCCCGCCCCAGCACGTCTTGATCAGCAGAACCGGCTGGTTGAAATGATCGCCCATCTCGATGCCAAACATCAGTTCCGGTCCGAACCAGTCGGCCCCCCAGGCACCCATACCCACCGACAGCGGTCGCTTGATTTTTTCGTCAGCTTTCTGATACGAGACGAACACATCATCGCGGACAATGAATGAGCCGTCGTCTTTCCTGATCTTCTTCAACAGATATCCATAGGTCGGATGCTCACCCAGTTGGTCAAGCGTTGTCACCCCGGCATGCCCTTCCATGTTCGACTGCCCGGCAAGAATAAAGACTTTCACCGGCCCCTTGAAATCCTGCAGCGGCCTATCTGTTTCGGCCTGCTGGGCCATCACGGTATTCGCGACCAACGACATCGCAACCATTGCGCCAACTATTGCACTTGTTATTTTTCTTTTCATGATCCTCGTTCTATTACAAGAACTACAAGAAGTCAAGAATTAATGGCTCCAGCCGAATTTGAAAACCCTTGTGTTGTAACGGTATAGACACGAAAGAGCCACGTTCCCAAGTACTGTCTTGTTGAAGATTCCGACAGGTGTAAGGGAGCTCTTTCGTCGCGATCCGAAACGGACAGAAAACGGAACCTGAACCGGGACAGGCGTGCTCGGTAGTAAGCCGTCTCAGAGTAAAGTCGATCATGATGTTGAGTATCGCCGTTATCCAAGTAGACGTCGCGACATTGGCTCCAGTATCACCGTCCCGGTGTCGCGATGGTCTGCCTTCGCTGGATCTTATTGATTACGGGTCCGTTTGCCGTCTTTGTTAGTGCACTTTACAGTAAAACGGATTTGCAGTTGACATCGGTTAACAGGAATTTAGAAACATTGACACCCCCGGCAATTCGATCCAACCGGATTCAATTCGTCGAGTCGTATCCTCCGCCGAACGCGTTTCGAGCTTGCTTCGCGCGCGGATGAAGTCTTAAGAGAACGCTTGAATTTGCTGCCAGCCGAGCGCAATGAGATAGGCATCGCTGCGGAAGCAGATTGTTGCAGCCGAGCCATTGGGGACCTTCGTGTTGCTGGGACCTAAATGAAAATAGGAGCAACCCGAGAATCCGCCCATCTCTCTCAAATCAACTCTGAACCAGCATTGCCACCCAAATACCAAGAGCGGGGATTTCAAACGAAAAAGGACTCACGGCAAATCGCCGTAAGTCCTTGTCCTGTATGGAGTGCGGATGACAGGAATTGAACCTGCACTCCTTTTGGGAACTAGATCCTAAAAATAAATTGAAAACAGCGAAAAACCCCATAAAACATCGCGTTTAACCGTAGTTTAGCCTGCTTTTTTGCATTTGCAATCGTTAGCAAATTTATTCGGTTTTTGGCGGGTTTTAACGGTACCCAAAATCATAATCCGGTAGTTGTCCGGTACAGATTTTTTGCCACCGGTTTGAAATTAACAAACTCAAAGTTGTCGCCATCGAGCCTTCTCAAATTATTGGTTTACGAGCTTAATGTCTAATAGTTTGCGCGCCCGTCAAGCCTGGGCCATTGGAATGAGAAGTGGCCCACGGTTGACGGGCGCGCGAACAACGAGAATCTTTTGTTCGAACGAGTTGCCGTTGACCAAATCAATCAAGTCTGGGTTGGTGACATCACCTACATCGGACTGCAAAACAAGTTCGCTTACATGGCTGTACTGATGGACTTATTCTCAAGGAACTTACCAGATTCGTGGTCGGATTCAACTTAAAACAGTGTCCGCTGAATTTGTATTTCCTGCGGCTCGTCGCCATCGAACAGCATTCGCCGTTGGCGGAGGTTTTCGTTTTCGATCTTGAGTCGACGGAGGGTCATGCGATGAAAGGTTCGATCCTGCTGGTCGATTAGTTTGGCCTGCTGTTTCGCGGTAAGATTTCCTGATTCAAGTCGGCGGAAGCGGGAGAAGAATGCCGCGATTTCATCGGCATCATTGCAATGGTTTTCAGGAAGCAATTCGATATGGTGATCGGAGTAGGCTTCGTAGTGGATGCCAAGATCGCCGGATGGAATGATCTTGGCTCGACATTCGATGCAGAGGAGTCCCGATGCCGAGCGGTGCAGTGGTGCCCCGCAGGTTCGGCAAGGAATGTTGAAAAAGGCTTGAGGCTGTAGGCTTGAGGCTTTAGGCAATTGGTTCATCAGATGCCTCGCTTTCGGACGGCGATGAGGATGCAGGAAACGCCGGTTTGATTGAATGAGTGTGGGCCCTTGAAAGCGTCGTCCAGTTTTTCCTGATGCAGCAGCTCGCCGGAGCTGGCCCAACGTTCGAGGTGTTCGCGGAATTCGGTTTCAAGGCGACCGCTGCGGAACAGGACACCTGCTCCTATGAGTGCGACGAGTACTCCGCCGGGCTTGAGGAGCTGGTAGGCGTGCATGACGTGCTGGGCGTCGATCCCTTTTTCGAACGGTGGGTTCATGATGATCTTGTCCACGGTTCCATCGACCGCCATGAAATCGCTGCGGAAAGTTTGATAGCCCTTGAGTTCCAGAAGCTGACAAAGTTCGAAGTGGGTTTCGATGCAGGTGATCGTCGTTTCGATCTGATGTTGATCGCAGAAGCGATTCACCGCGTCGGCGAGGTCTCCCTTACCAGCGGACGGCTCGAGGACTTCATCGTCCTCGCGGAGGTCGGCCAGCCTGACCATGCGGTCGGCCAGCTCGGGCGGGGTCGGAAAGAAGCCGGGAATCTTTTGACCAAAGAGTTTTTCTTCGGCCTCCCGAATCTTGAGCGCCTGCGGGTCGATGGTGATCGGTTGGGTTTGCATGATGGCGGTGAGTTCGCGACGTTCCGGTGATTCGCGATACTGCCAGCCGTGCAAGATTTTCATGACCTGCGATGTCGTGGTGACCGATTCAAGCACGGGCGGCAGTGATCCGGATTCGATGTGATCGGCGATCGAACGCAAAGCTGTTTGAACTTCAATTAGCCGATTGCCGTCGTGGCGCATGGACTGGATGATTTGCAGCCGGCGGCGGGTCATGTTTTGCCGCGCAGTCGCCGGGTTCATTTTGGAGTCGATTTGCTTTTGGAGCGCGGCGGCTTTTTCCCGGAGAATTTGAGCCCGTTGGGAAGGCTCTTGGAAACTCGTGGAAACTCGTTTTGAGGCCAAAGGGGTGTTGGGATAGCCCGGTTCCCCCGTTTGGACTTGGGAAGGGCCGTTTTGGACTTGGGTTGTGGTTGGGGTTGGTTCGGTTCCGATTTCATAGGTTTGCGAAATGTGAAATACCGTGGCGAAGGCCCTGATTCGTTTGGTGACTTTTTTGGTTTGCGGATCTCGTTCCTCGCGGATGACAGGAATCTTGATTCCGTATTGTCCGGGCGGAATGTTAGACGGGCGTTTCATGACCTGTCGGCCCAGTGCCAACCAGGCTTGATAGGTGAAAACGTTTTCCCGAGGAATGATTTCATCGACCGGGATTCCGCGGTCGGCGAACGCGGTGATGATGGCTTGATGGTTGGCGGTATTGTCACCGTGTTCGATTCGCTCAAGAGTTTCGAGCGCAGTTTCTCTACGGAAATTTCGTTTGCGTTTCATGTTGGTTCCTTTGTTGGTGTTTTGAATTGGCGTCGCGCCGCAGTGGCTGCTGCGGTGGGCGACGAATTGAATGGATTTAGAACAAGCGGTTGGGTTTGGCGGTTGGTTCGGCGATGTCGGATTCGGATTCTGTCGGACGATCGAATTTCAGATTCAGCTCTTCGTAGAACAGTTCTTCGTAGCGATCGTGCTGCTGCGGATCGGGGATCAATTGGGTTGAGACTTCGCGGAAGTACTCCATCCCTCGGCCCAGTTTGCGGCCTTGGTGAGAATGATGATCGTGGGTCCATTCCTGAATCGTGGGTGCGACGCGCTGGCGTTTGTGTTTCATCGCGATGCCCATGAAGTGGTCCCCTTCGCGACTCTTGGGCGAACGACACATGGCCCGAATCATGGTGCCGACGATCATTTTCACCGGGCCGGTTTTGTCGGGTTTGTAAAGTCGGTCGGCTTGTTGGCAGCAAGTCGCGACGAGAATGATTAGGTCCGGATTGGCTAACCCGATATCTTCGTGGCTGATGACCTGCAATCGGTTGAGTAGCCAACTCGTGAAGGGTTTGGATGTTTCGATCATTTCGCAAGCGAGTTCAAAAGCTTCGGCTTCCATTCCGCGCCGAATATATTTTTGAATTGCCGAGATGACTTCGAACGGTCCGAGTCGGTTGGTTGTTGGAGAGATTCCCATTTTCGATTTCCTGTTGGTTGAATGAGTGGAGGCTGCCATCATCAGGCCCGGCGTACCACCGCCGGACGACGCCCGCAGGCGTTTCGGCGTTAGTTGGCTGCGGTCATGATTCCCATTTCAACCAGTCGGGCGATCGCCTCGCGTTCGATTTGATCGAGATCGCAGGAACCTTTGATGATGATCGAAGCTTCAAGGTCTTCGACCACATGTTGGGTATCCTGATTGATAACCGTTCTGGTTGTTCCCATGCCCATATCGAATCCAGCAACCTCAGCGGGCAGATTCGTTCTGGCTTTGAAGGCCAGCGTTCGATAGAACCAACCGGTCATCGCGTTGACGACGGCGACCTTGTCCAGCGATCGGCCTTCATCTTTCAAGATGATGTTGTCTACTGAATTGATGTTGGCTTTGGTTTTCGAATACCAGCAGTTGAAACAGAACCGGTGAGCAATCAACCGAACTCCGTATCCAGCGGCTTCGAGGGATTCACTGAGGGCGATCGCCATCGCGGCTTTCTTCATCAGGTCGAATGTTGAGACATCCGAATTGCCACCAAACTCGAAGACGATATCCACGCTGCGGGGTGCTAACCGATTGGCTTTGGTATGTCCGGACCAAATGTGATCCTTCCTTTCGAGTATTCGCTCGAATGAAACCGATTCTCCTTCCTCTTTCCAAGTCCGTCGCTTTCTGCGGGACATGGGGGCTTCGATTCGTTCCATCAACTTGGCAACCAGACCGTCGACGATCTCCATCTCGCGGGGTTGTATTGTTTGGGCTTCGCGGTTTACTTGATCCCAGCCGGTGAATGATTTGCCAATCCAGCTGCCGTCTTTGATTCTGCTGACAGGATAGGTTCCGCCAGCGGCGTGTTGAACGAACTCGTCCACTGATTCAAAGGTTCTACCAATTGTCAGTCCATCGGTTCCGCGTTGGTATTCGTACTGGTACATGGTCGTGGCTTTCTGTGGGTTGGGTTGATAAAAATGGATTGCAGTGCAGGAATTGTTAGTTCACCTTGGCAACTTCGTCAGCCGACCAGCTGGCGAAGAATCGTGTTTTGATTTCATCCATGGTGAAGCCAGATGCCAGCTGCTTGGTGAAGCGAATCATCGAGCGGGTTGTGACGTGCTTGCGAATTTTGTTCTGGCGAACTTTAGCGCGAACCCCCTTCAGCCAGTTGTAGATTTCAGAAGCGGCCAGCTTCTGTTCAAGTTCGTCGTTGTAGTCGACGGCGATCATGGCGGTGGCGAATCGTTCGAGCGTCGCTCCGTCGATTTGATTACGTCCGCAGTATTCGCGGGTTGCTCCGCCGCCCCAAGTGTTGGCAGCGGCGATGCAAACGAAATTCGGATGACGCTTGGCGATCAAGCCGGTTTTTCGTTTTGGTAGGGACAGGGTGTCACCGGCCAAGGCGGCATTGAGAGCACCCAGAACTTTTTCGTTTCCCATGTCCATTTCGTCGAGCAGGAAAACACCACCTTCTTCGTAGGCTTTGACGAACGGGCCGTCGATCCATTCCATTTTCATGCCGTCAACAATGTCGAGCCGACCGAACAAATCTCCGGCGGTCATTTCATCGAAGCAGCTGATGAAGTAGAACGGGCGATCGAGGGCTCGGGCGATTTGCGAGCAAACATGGGTCTTGCCGCATTGGGTTGGGCCGCTCATGTAAATGTTTTCACCGATGCTGGCGAGTTTAAGCAGCGTGGGGAACTCGTTGATGTACAGCTCGTCGGCGGGCAGCTGCTTGGTGGTGACCTCCGAGCCGTTGTTGATCACCAATTCGATGCGAACGGGCTGCTTGGCTTCGAGCTCAGCGACCTGTTTCCCTAGTTCGATGATTTCTTTCTTGTTGCTCCACGCCTTGGCAGCGATCTGGTCGACTTTCTCGGCAAGGTTGTCCAGCTTGGCGATGGTGTTGGCGTCGACCCCGGTTGGATTGGCTGCGGTTTGTTCAACGCAGCTGGCGTGAATCCAAGTGGACTTGTTAGTCAGCGGGCTGGTGATCTGAGCGATCATGGTTCCTTTGGGGATTGGTTTACCGCAGGCCAAGCAGGCTTGGCGATCGCGGGCGGCAATCCGTTTGGGAATGACGTTCAGCGTGTTGGCTGGCTCCAAGTGAATTGCAACTGGTTTGTGGTTGACTGCTGTTCCGTTGGCTGGTTTGTTGTTGATTGTGATGGGCATGTTCGTGTTCCTTGTAGTAAGTGCTGAAATTGTGAAACGGTCTGTAAATGAAAAAAACGAATAGCGGCCAGCTCGATAAATTCGAACTGGCCGTTCATTCGTTCTTTGCGTTGTTGTTTGGTTGTTTGTGGTTGGCTCGATCGGATTCCAACGACTTCGAATGTTTCGCAACATGCGGGACGGGCAACGATTAACATCGTGGCCCTGGCCGTTGGGTGATCTTTAAGATCGCAACCGATAGACTTCGACCAATCGTGTTTTAGGTCGTGGGCTTTTCCAAAGCCGCCTTAAGGTCCGAACCGTGTTGGTCAGAAGGTTTTTCAACCGTTTAATATCCGACCGATTCGTTCCATATCGTTTCCC
>JANNWZ010000135.1:0-7195 GCA_031409295.1 Mariniblastus sp. | reverse complement strand
GTTCAGTGTTCAGTGTTCAGTGTTCAGTGTTCAGTGTTATGTGGTGATTCGGTATGGTTAGATTTGGTTCTTGCTAACTATTACTTGTGTTCGCTACGTAGATCACGCTCATGCCGAAAGACACGATTGATCGGATGAGTATTGCCGAGGCGAAAGCGCGCCACAAAATAACGTGCGGCTCCAAGCCAACTGCTAATCCCATCAAGGTCACTGCACACGCTGTCAACAATCCGCAGACCGTTCCCAACGATCCGCGCCGCTTCATTCGCCGACGCATGATTTGATTCTTTATACTCATCCGTTATTGCCTCGCGCTATCGCCAACGCCGGTTCCGTTCCCATACTCGGGTGCGCATCATTGCCAAATACATCCTGGTACCGAATGATCGCTACCGGTTCGATCAATAAATCTGTCGGGATCTCGTTGTAGGCAATGATCGACACCGTGGGCAGCGATCGCTGGGTGGTTAGGCGTAAGGCCCGCCGAATCGTCGAATCCACCAGCGCCGCCGCAGGTTCGTTTTTGACCGAAGCCAAATCCCACGCCTGTTGATACTTTTCGACCAACCGTTCCAGTTGATTCGGCTGAAACGCAATCATCTCGCCACTCAGATTTTCGCGGAAGGCGTGTTGAAGTTTGGGTTCCAGTAAAATGACCCGCACTTTGCCCGTCGTATCGCGAAACCGATCGACGATGATCGGGCCGATGTCCTGCCGTACCCGTTCCGTCAATTCCGCGACGTTTTTGATTTGCGAACCGTGATGGATGGCCGATTCGACAATGCGTTCGAGGGCCGCAATCGAGACCGACTCCTGCAACAGGTTGACCAGCAGCTGGTGCAAGACGCCGGGACGGATCGTATCGGGCTTGATTTCTGCCACAATCGTAGGGGCCTGTTCTTTCAGCTTGTCCAGCATTTTTTGCAGGTCTTCGCGACTGAGCAATTCGTGGGCGTGTTTTTTCAAACACTCGCCCAGATGAGTAATTAGCACGGTCGCTGCGTCGACGACGGTAAACCCGGAAATTTCCGCGCGACGACGGGTTGCCTCATCGATCCATTTGGCGGGCAGCCCAAACGCCGGATCGGTAGTATCCGTTCCGGGAATTGTCGCGGCGACACCGCCTGGATTGATAGCCAGATAATCATTGGGTTGAATTTTTCCTTTGCCCACTGCACGGCCACCGATGAAAAAGCGATATTCCGCCACATCGATTTGCAAGTTATCACGAATGCGAATGTTGGGCACCCAAAAACCGCATTGATCGCCGATGTCTTTGCGCAACGAGGTGATTCGCTCGGGAATCCCTTTGCCTTTTTTTGGTTCGACCAAGTAGATTAACCCGGCACCGATCTCGACAACAATCCGGTCGTTTTGCAGGAAGTGAGTCAAGTTCTTTTCATCCGGTGAAACTTCAGCAGGGGTTTGTTGTTTGGTTTCATCGGTCACCCGATTGGCTTCCGTTTGTTTTTCTTTCTTGCGCGCTCGGCTGACCATGAGCAGGGTCAAGCCCGCCAATGAGATGAACGGTATCTTTGGAAGTCCCGGCACCAGGGCGACGACCAACAGAATCAGGGCCCCGGTAAACATCGCGCGATGTCCGGTCATGACTTGGGAAGCGATCTCTTCGCCGAGATTGGCTTCCGAAGATGACTTCGTGACCAGAATACCGGCACTCGTGGCAATGATCAGAGCCGGAATTTGGGATACTAATCCGTCACCAATCGTCAAAATCGAATACAACTTGATCGCTTCGACAATCGACATGCCGCCCATCGTGCCCAGCAGAACACCCCCGATTAGATTCACAACGATGATCACCAAACCGGCGATTGCATCGCCGCGCACATACTTACTGGCACCGTCCATAGCCCCGTAAAACTCGGCTTCGGAAGCCAATTCTTTGCGGCGCAATTTGGCTTGTTGTTCACTGATGGCACCCACGTTTAGTTCCGCGTCGATTGCCATCTGTTTACCAGGCATCGCATCCAGGGTAAATCTCGCGTTGACTTCGGAAATCCGCGTGGCACCCTTGGTAATGACGATAAACTGGATCGTGACCAAAATCAAAAAGATCACCGCTCCCACAATTAAATTTCCACCGACGACCAAGTCACCGAATGTAGTGACGATCTTGCCAGCGTCGCCGTTTAGCAAAATTAAACGCGTCGTGGCCACATTTAACGACAATCGAAACAAGGTCATCAACAGCAGCAGTGACGGGAAAACAGACACATCCAGCGGACGTCGGGCGCTCAACGTCACCAACAGCAACATGATGGAGGAAGCCAGATTAATCGCCAGAAACATGTCCAGCAAGAATGTTGGCAAGGGCACGATCAACACGGCCAATGTCGCCAAAAACGCAATCGACAACCACGTTTCGCTGCGTTGAGCGAAACCCAGATTGGAATTGGCGATTCCTGGAGGCGCGGTCATCGATTACCCTCCAAAACTTGTGACGAGTGCCTTGGAAATCATGTGCCAGCCATCGACCAACACAAACAATAGTAACTTGCACGGTGTGGATACCACGACCGGAGGCATCATCATCATCCCCAACGACATCAACACCGTCGAAATCACCAAGTCGATCAACAAGAACGGAATGTAAATACAAAAACCCATAATAAACGCCGTTTTCAGTTCGCTAATAATAAACGCGGGAATCAGGACCTTGATGGGAACTTCTTCGAGCGTGATTGAGGTCGGCGTATGCGACAGCTCGACAAACAAGGCCAAATCGGTCTTGCGAGTATGGACCCGCATGAACGCATGCAACTCCCGCGCGGCCACTTGAAGCACAAACAATACGTCCTTATCGGGTGTTTCCATTTTCTGTGCGATCAGGTACGGCTGAATCGCTTCGTCGTTGATCGCGTCAAACGTTGGAGCCATCACGAAAATCGTCAGAAACAGTGACAAACCCAACATGACCTGATTCGGCGGAATTTCTTGTGTCGCCAGGGCCCGACGCACAAACGACAATACAATCACGATCCGCGTAAAGGCCGTCAAACTGACCAACGCCCCCGTGGCAAAACTCATGGCGCCCAGAAACAAAGCGATTTGAATCGGCGGCGCAAGTTCGCCATACGTGTTCGGATCGACGACCGGTGTGGCGGCCTGCGCGATTAAAATACTCAAATCCATGGTTGGCCTCCTTGCCAGCCGCGATAGATCGTGCTGGTTAGGCTACGGCCCGTGTCTGTTTGTAAAATACATCTTTGAACGCTTGACCACCCAACAATTCGGCCAGTTGCCGTTTCATCTCGGCTTCGACCTCCGCCGTCGATCGCTGCTCGATCGGCTGCACTGTCGATGGCTGACGAGAATTGGCGGCCGGATAGTTACTGGTCGGATGCGAAAAACTCCGCGTTGCCGGAGTGTAGGTTCCGGCCGGATTGGAATCCATCAATTCCGTTGTCGCCTCTTCGTCGTCGGTGTCGAGCGAGGCTGAGAACGCGCTGTTGAGTGCTACCACTGATTTGATACCGTTCAAATCACTGGCGATCAGGACGCGTTGATCGCCCACCTCGACGAGATGTAGATTCGATTTACCACTCAATCGTAGGTTCGCCACCAGTTGAATTCGCGACTGATTCGCTCGGCCGTTATTCTTGTTAGTAGGCTTACTCTTGCTCGCTGGGACTCGATTCGCGCCACCTATTCCCGCCACCCAACGTTTGGCGACGAAAATAAATCCGACGCCCAGAAACAGCACCAGGCAGGTTCTGGTGGCAATTTTTTGCAACATCTGCTGAAAGTCTTCGCTCGATTCGAGTTCTGCGTTCGGTTGCCCAAGTCCGCTTTCCGATGTTTCAATTGCGGGTGCAGCCAGCGTCTCGGGGCGGTTTCCCGTCTTGAAATTCGAGTTGGATTCAGCCAACATTGCCGCCAGCGTCTGGGTCGAAGCAATCTTTGACGAACCGCGATCCGACGTCGGCCGCAAGGCAACGCTGCTCGTTTCGCTTGGTTCCTTAATCGCTGGAACTTGCGGTTTCGACTCGTCGGCAGTCCATTCCGGAACCAGTGGCGCGGGAACCAACAGCTTCCGAGCCACTGGCAATTGCGAAAGCAACGTGGGGGTTACCGGTATTTGAGCGGCAGGAACTGGGGTCGCGCGAAAGGCTTCATTTGGCTCGCGAACCTCTGGTTCGAGATACGTCGCCTGTTGTACCGGCTGCTGTCGATCGGGGTAGATCGCCGCGAAAATTTCATCGGGGATGGTCCGCTCCTCGTCCACAACAGGCAATTCGGAAACCGCTGGTGGGTGATCCATGTCGGTGCCTACCGAGGGATTCGTCACCAGCGGAGTTGTCGCATATAAACGCAATGGATTTTCCGCGCCGAATTCCTGCGCTGCTGTTGACCGAAGAGTCAACAGGGAAGTACTCCCCAAGGCAACAGCAATGAGTGTCAGGCGAAAATTCATTTTTCTTCAGTAGCAAGAGGAGGAGATTCGTAACTTAATCGCAAACAACAATATTTCGAGGTGCTAGGCCGTTTTTTCTCCTTTGATTTCTTCTCCGCGGCGTTTGCGGGGATAGACTTCCAAAATGCGAATCGCGAAACAATCATCGACGATCACAACTTCACCGCTAGCCAAAGGAATACCTTGAGCAATCAACTCGATGGGACTCTCGACCCCTCGATCCAGTTCCAAGACCGAGCCTTTGCCCAAAGACAACAGCCGTTCGATCGGAATACTCGTCCGGCCAAGTTCCGCCGAGACCGTCACCTTGATGTCCGCAAAGCGACTGATTTCCTGCTGTTTCGGCTGGTTTCCCGCGTCAACAAACGATTGAAACTCAGGTGTTTGAACGGCAACACGCTCACCAGCAGGTGCCTCGTTGGCGAACGTTGATTCGGAAGTTTCAGTGTTGGGAGCCATGATTATAGTAGTTTGGAGTTAATGCCAGTTGCCAAAAATTCAGCGGCCTCGACAGACGGTAATTGAGGAAAACGTTTCGGGTGGACTCATTCAATCATCAGACAACGCTGTTCCCCAATTCGTCCTGGCCACGCGTGGAGACAAGGGTGTTGGTTCACAAACAAGGTCAACGGTGTTTTGATTGGTTGATTGAGTTTCACAATATCGCCCTCGCTAAGTGCCATCAATTCACTCATTTCCAACTCCACCGTGCCTAATCTGGCCGCGACTTCGACAACCATGGGAGTGATATTCTCTACCGGTATCTTGACGCCATCGGCGGCGGGAGCGACGACAACAGCGACGCCCAGCAGCTTTCGCAATTCTTCCTTGGCAAAAATCCATTCGATTTTTGCCGGCCCTGCATCCGATCCACCCGAAGTGCGAATCGTAAATCCCGTCACGAGCACTTCTTTCTGCGGCGGAAACATCCGACTGTGTTTCGGCTCCGCGTCCAGTTCTTTCACCTTAATGGGCATCGGTTCCTTATCCGGCCAAGCATCGCCAAATGTCGCGACCGCATTTTGAAAAAATAGTTGGCTCAAGGCAGTCTCAATCGTGGTTAACTCGCGATCGGCGGGTCGCGCCGTGAGCAACTCGGAAAAAATTTCCATCACCAGTATTAACAAGTCCGCCCGTTGTGCGATCAGCAAGCCTTGAACCGAGTTGTCTTTGATGTGGATGGCGACTCCGGTCGAAGCGTGGTCCCAACGGGCGCGGGCCGCTTCAAACGTCATCGCATTGATCAACATTGGGGATACTTGAATTTCCGTCGGCGCAATCTCTTGCCAGCGTTCCGCGAATAGCAGTGAGAACTTCTTTTGCCAAATTTTGAATGCCGCCGCCAAGGGTCGTTCCACTTTACTGGCAGCCCGGAAGTCGTACAGCGGATATTCAGATGAGATCATTGAACCTGGAACTCCCGAAACAGCACGTCCTGAATTCGCTCGATGCCGTCTTCAAAGAGAATCTCATTAAAAAAGCCGTGCATCTGACGGCGGAATTGATTTTGCCCATGTTGGCCAGCCAAGTCTTCTTCACTCGTCTCGGCAATATGCGCAATGATGCGGTTTCTTAACACGGCCGAGCGCGAAAGAATTTTCTTGTCAACGTCAATTCGTTGAGAATGGGCGACTTGGAGCGACAAACTGACTTTTAGATATCGACTGAATTTGGATTTTCCCAACACGGCCACGACTTCTTCAAAGTCAATAAATTCGACTTCTTCGTTTGGATCCGGGGCATGATCTTCTGGCTTAACCACTGCTTCCGGTGGCGCACTCAATTTGGCAATCAACAACGGTGCCGCGAACCCGCCACCAACCGACACCAAAACCATGATCAGCCAAATCGCTATCTTTATGATCCCACCGGATTTTTTCTTACCCGCACCGGAATCGGGTTGTTCTGCCGCTGCCATAGCGTTTTCCAAAGGTTGGCGAATGCCGAAAATTGAATAGTCGACGACGAACAAACGAGAATCTCCCAGTACGTCATCCTCTTTTATCGGAGCGTGAGAGTAGAACATTTAGCCCAATCAGTAAACTTTAACATTTGCGGGGAGCTGATAGCAGTTAATCGCTACCAGGCGGCATAATCAGAATATTCGGAATTCTTTAACACTTGAACGCGAAGAACCGATCTAAAGTGATGCCGAACGTTTTTCGTCGGCAACTATTCTGACTCTCCTCACACTTCGAACAGTTCAATCATGCTTAACGGGCTATATAGTAGCGCGACGGCGCTGGACGTGCTCAGCCAACAACAGGAAGCCATCGCTTCCAATTTGGCCCATCTCAACACACCGGGGCACCGGCGAATGGTGTTTTCATTGGTTGAACGATCAGCCGATGGCGACTCCAGCGAAGCCGTTCCAGGCATCAAGGTTCAAAAACAATCGGCCGATTTCACGCCGGGGCGCATGGAGCCGACGGGTCGCCAACTCGATATCGCACTCAATGGCGACGGATTTTTCGTCTACCAAGGTGCCGAAGGCCCGATGTACTCCCGCAGTGGTGTCGTTTTTCGCGATGCCGAATCTAATGAGCTCCGGAATAGTAATGGTTTCCCGTTATTGGGCGACGGCGGGACTCCCGTAACGTACGACGGAGCCATCTCCGATCTGGTGATCGGTTCCGACGGCACCATCTCACAGGCGGGCCAAAACCAGAGTTTGGGCAAGATCTCGATCGTTTCCTTCGACGACAATCAATTGCTCGAATCCGAAAGTCAGACCTATTTTCGGGCGGGTCAAGCGACGAT
>JANNWZ010000134.1:0-7431 GCA_031409295.1 Mariniblastus sp. | reverse complement strand
CGACGAGATCTTTGCTTTAGGGGTCCGAGTGGCCCACAGCACTGACGGCGGCCAGAATTTTGATTTGTTGAGCGGACACGGTGCTCATAAGATTCCCAGCGCTGCCAGTGGATTGCATTTGGATCATTGTGAAATGTGGATCAACCCCACGAATCCAAATCATATCGTACTCGTTAACGATGGTGGACTTTACCAGAGTTTCGACACAGGCGCATCGTGGGTGCACTTCAATAATTTGCCGACGGGCGAGTTTTATGACGTTGCCGTGAGTCAAGATTCTCCTTACCGGATTTATGCTGGGGCGCAAGACAACGCCACCGTCGTTGTTAGGCCGAAATCTGCCAGCCTGCAGTGTTTCGGATATCGTGATCTAGGAACGCGAGCAAGACCTGATTGTGGCGACGCATGGTCGTGGGATTTACAAAATGAACCTGTTGCCGATTCACGAGCAATACAATCGCACGCCAGCATCACAATCAAGCGACTACTTGTTTCCGATTCCAGTGGCCGTAAAGCCCTACCTCAGTGATGTCCGGCCCGGAGAGAACTTTCGCGAATTCGAAAAGACTCCGATTACTTTTTGGCTATGCAAAACAGGCTGTTTGAAATTCTCCGTGTTGAAGGAAGATGGAGAGCGCGTAACGTCTTTCACGATTGCCGGAACCAAAGGATTAAACCAGTTTCGCTGGGACCTGGTGCTGAAAACGAACGTAAGCCCCCAGCCGAATTTCATCAACTATAAAGAGTACCTGAACCCTGGAAAATACCGGCTACAAATTGACGCTGTTGACAAACAAACGATGGAACAGGTATTCACCGTCGTGGATGCTCCCTATTCAGATTAGATCCCGTAGGTCCTAAAAACTGACCGACAAGCAAGATTCGATTTCAAAAACATCTACCGAGGTTCGAGAACTTTTACCATGCAGAATTATTACCATGATTGAGCCAATTCCTAAGCTGCCCCGCTGCCGATGGGGGCTGTTTTTTTCGGGAGTCATGTTCCTAATTGGCGTGGCTCCGGTCTACGGTCAAAAACCAACCGATTCCGATTGGCAAGCCAATTCAATTGTTGTTGAAGCCCAACAAATTACGCGCACGGAAGTAGGTGCAGCGCAGGGTGTGTCGCTGATCGACGGCCATCTCTACATTTATGGTGACGCAACTCGAACCGAAAAAGCTACCGGTGTCATTCTGGAATTGGATTTCCAATTACAGCCAACGGGTCGAACGCTGTTTCTGAGTAAGTCGGGCGTTCCCATGTTGAGCCATCCGACCGGGTTGACGAAACATCCGAAGCTGGGAGCCTTCATGGGAAACACTTTCGAAGGAAAGGCCCGGATTTTCAAATTGGACTGGGAACGAGCGTGGCAAGATGGCAACCTCGACAATGCCGTGATTGCAGTTATCGATGATGATGCGGCAATCAATGGAAGTCGCCCTGAATTTGTCAGCCTCGGCGACCGGGTTCTGCTTGCTACTGCTGACTACGGCGACGTGCGTCCGGAGGTGCGTTTAATGGATGTCGAGGCGATGCTTAAACACACTCGGACCAGTGCGCCAAGTGTTGTTGTGAACCGATTTATCGCCGGACCATTTAATCAGACTTTGAGTTTTGACGCTGCCACCGGAGACCTGCTGTGCCTTCAAAATGTTGTTGCCGGTTTGGGGTGGCGAATCGAGCGATTGAACCTCGAAAATGCCGTTCGCGATGGTCGTGCATGGGGTCCAGGAGTGCTTCGCGAACGTCTCGTTTTTTTCCCTCACAGTGAACTGGAAGGTTATTGTAAATTGCCCGATGGGCGAGCACTGCTGATTACATCCTCGTCGCAAAATAACATCACGATTGGAACAATAAAGCAATTCCCTGACCTACTCTCGCCGGCGGGTGAAATGCAGATTAATCCTTCAGGTCAATCGCCCCGTACGCTGTTAGAAAATACACTCAAGTTTTGAAATGAAATCCTGGCCTTTATCTCACTGACGCGCTCTTAACATGAATATTCGGCAACGGGCAACCATTCTTTAACCAACTGGACTATCGTTTGGCCGCCAACCCTCGAAGCAACGTCGATTAGTTTAGGCAACGACGACAATTTCCTACTTCCTGTTTTCCATTACAATACAGGAGTTCACACGAAGCCAGCGCCAGACCCCACGAATCGACTATCCCCGCATGAAGCCCACCGTACACCGTTTGATTTTTCGACTACTTGCGCTCGCGTTGAGCCTTAACCCTATTTGCCTGCCGGCAAAAACCATCGCTGTTTCTGCACCTACCGGAGACTTTCCTGCGGCAACCACGACCGTGGATTCAGAGGTTCCAGATTTCAATGTCGATGTACGCCCGATCCTGGCGACACATTGTTTTCCCTGCCACGGTCCTGACGAGGCGTCGCGAGCTGCCGACCTGAGACTGGATTCGTTTGTGGGTGCGACCGCTGATCTGGGGGGGTATCAGGCAATCAAACCGGAGTCTCTTGCTGACAGCGAGTTGGTTCGGCGCGTCGAGGCAGCCGACCCAGACGAACGGATGCCCCCACACGAATTCAACAAGCCCTTGACCGCCCGCCAAATTCAAGTGTTGCGCGCGTGGGTCGAGTCAGGAGCCAACTATCGAACGCATTGGGCGTTCGTTGCCCCCGCGAAATCGCCTTTGCCGACAATCGACCCACAGCAATTTCCGGATTGGACGAGGAATCCGGTCGATCACTTTGTATTGAAGAAAATGCTGGACGAGAACCTCTCGCCTTCCGGCGCTGCGCCGCCCAACGTTTTGATTCGCCGCCTCTTTCTCGATTTGATCGGCTTGCCACCGACGATTGAGGAATCGGAACACTGGCAGCAACAATTGACGATGTCGCCACTGGGCATCAGTGGTTTCAATCAGGAGGCTTACGGGCGCCTGGTTGATCACCTGCTCGCCTCGCCTCATTACGGCGAACGTTGGGCGCGGCGTTGGCTGGACCTGGCCCGTTATGCAGACACCAATGGCTATGAAAAAGATCGGCCGCGCAGCATTTGGCCGTATCGTGATTGGGTTATCGAGTCCTTCAATCGCGATTTACCATTCGACCAGTTCACCATTCAACAATTGGCGGGCGACCTGCTGCCAAACCCTGATCAGAACGCCTTGATCGCTACAGGATTCCATCGCAATACGATGCTGAATGAAGAAGGTGGGATCGACCCCTTGGAGTTTCGTTTCCATGCCATGACGGACCGCGTGGCAACGACCGGGACAACCTGGTTGGGCCTGACACTCGGTTGCGCCCAATGTCATACCCATAAATATGATCCCGTCACGCATCGCAACTATTACCAGGTCATGGCCTTTCTGAACAACACCGAGGAGCCTGATTTGGAGCTGCCCAAGCCAGAAGAATTAGAAAGCAATGAACGGCGTTTGGCCGAAGCAAAGGCTTTGATCGCAGAACTGCCCAGTCATTGGCCGCTGGCGGACAACTCGAACCCCGATATCGAATTGAGGCGAACCGCCGCGATCGATACAGCTTTTGAATTATGGCTGGAGCGCGAACGTCGGCAAACAACTCGTTGGGAAATCTTGCGCCCCGAGATCGCTTCCTCAACCACACTGAAACTGAACATCGAGTCCGATCATTCAGTCTTTGCATCCGGCGATATCACCAAGGACGACCTGTACACGCTTACTTTTTCCAAGATTCCTGCCGGCACAACTGCCATACGTTTGGAAGTCCTACCCGATGATCGCTTGCCGGCGCGGGGGCCGGGAATGGCCTATTTCGAAGGACCGAAAGGCGATTTCTTCTTGGGTGAGTTCGCTGCGCGTATCACAACCCCAAACGGGTTAAGTGCCCTCAAATTGATTCGCGCTACGGAGACAGATGCCAAAAATAATTTTGGAGGGAAAAACGTCTCCGCCCAGTTGGCGTTGGACGGCGACCCACAAACGGGCTGGTCCTGTGCAGACCAGATCGGCGAACGAAATGTCGCGGTGTTCAATTTATCCGAGCCGTTGACCGCGGCAGGATCGTTGAACATAACGCTGCGGTTCGGCCGGCATTATCCCTGCTCGCTGGGTCGTTTCCGGATCTCAACGACCACGCAAGATGGCGAGGTAATCGCCGCCCTGACGCCGCCGAGTATTGAAGAGTTGTTGTTTCGTCCTGCCGAAGAATTATCACCGGAAGAAAATCATCAACTGCGTCAATATTTTTTTATGCAGGCTCCAGAATTAAGCGAGCAAGCCAACAAAATTCGCGAACTGAAAAAACGTCCGAGTGTAAAAACCACACTTGTTTTTCGCGAGCGTCCCGCAGACAACCCACGCGCGACGTTTTTGCATCACCGTGGCGAGTTTTTACAGCCCAGGGAACTCGTGCAACCTGATGTTCCCGATTTCTTGCCCCCGCTGACGAAACAAGCAACGGCAGAACCGCGACTTGAGTTTGCAAAATGGCTGGTGGCTCCCGAAAATCCGTTAACGGCGCGAGTCCAGGTGAATCGAGCCTGGTCGGCGCTCTTTGGACAAGGGCTCGTCACAACCGAAGGCGACTTTGGTCTTCAAGGCAATCCTCCGTCCCATCCTGAATTGCTTGATTGGCTGGCCGAAGACTTTGTCGAACAGGGCCAATCAATCAAGAAACTGCACCGGCAACTGGTGATGAGCGCAACCTATCGGCAATCGTCCCTCGCAACCGAGAACCAACTAAAACTGGATCCGCAAAACCGATGGCTTTCCAAAGCCAATCGAATCCGACTCGATGCCGAGCAAGTCCGTGATCTTGTTTTGACGGCTGCGGGTTTACTCAATCGCCAACAATTTGGCCCGCCCGTTTTTCCGCCGCAGCCCGAGGGTGCCAACGAAACGGCCTACGGAGGCGCCGCCTGGAATACAAGTGTTGGACCCGATCGCTTCCGCCGCGGTATCTATACTTTTCTCAAACGCACCACACCTTACGCGATGTTCAATACCTTCGATGCACCGAGCGGCGAGTCTTGCCTGGCGCAACGCGAGACCTCGAACACACCGCTTCAAGCGTTGTCGATGCTCAACGACACTGTGATCCTTGAAGCCGCCGAAGCGCTGGGTGAACAAATGGCATCCCAGCCAGCCACGGACGCGGAACGGATCGATCTTATTTTCAAACAATGCCTCAACCGTTCCGCTTCATCCGAAGAACAAATCCGCGTCGGTCAGTTTGTCCAACAACAACGCCAACGCATCGTCGCGGGCGAATTACAGGTAAGCTCGCTGTTACCCAATATTTTTTTGAGACATTCGAATCCGAATGACACTGAATCGCCTCCTGTTGAAACGGAAAAACCAAAGCCGAACATGGACGAGATCGCGGCGTGGGCCGTCACGGCGCGGGTGATTCTGAATCTCGACGAGACCATCATGCGAAACTAATCGCAAGCAGAAAGACCGACTTAATTATGAATTGTCAAATCCATCAATTTGCTGAACGCGGTATCCGCGCGTCCCGTCGTTGGTTTCTGGAGCAGTGTGGGATCGGACTGGGAAAGATTGGACTGGCGACACTCGCCGGCGCCGGCCTGGGTCGGACAGGTATTGCGGCCCAAGCCGCGCGGACTGCAAACTTTCCCGCGCCTCGAGCGGGGCAGGCCAAGGCCGTGATTCACTTGTTCATGGCCGGAGCGCCCTCGCATCTTGAACTATTTGATTTCAAACCCGAGCTGCTCAAGCACGATGGCAAACCTTTGCCACCCTCCATCATTGGCGACCAGCGGTATGCTTTTATTCGTTCCGATGCGGCTGTGATGGCCCCGCGATTTGCCTTCGCCAAACATGGCACCTGCCAAATGGAACTCGGCGAAACTCTGCCTTTCCTCGGACAGATCGCGGATGAACTATGTTTGGTTCGCTCGGTGACCACGGATCAATTCAATCACGCGCCGGCACAAATACTGTTCAATACAGGATTCGCCCAACCCGGCCGAGCTTGCATGGGATCGTGGGTCACGTACGCGCTGGGGTCGGAGTCCAGAGACCTGCCGGCATTTGTGGTGATGAGCACGGGATCCGGCATCAGCGGCGGTTCCGCCAATTGGTCCAGTGGATTTTTGCCGACAAAATTCTCGGGCGTGCGTCTGCGAAATCAGGGAGATCTTATTCTCAACCTTGCCAGTCCTCCTGGCGTTGACGCGCGATTGCAGCAGGATTCGCTTGATTTGATTCAAGACCTCAACGCCCGTTCAGCGCAATCGGTCGGCGATCCAGAAATTGAATCGCGAATCAGTGCATACGAGATGGCTCACCGTTTGCAATCCAGTGCGCCAGAATTGATGAACCTGAAAAGTGAACCCCAGGAAACACTTGACCTTTATGGATGCGACCCGGATCAGCCATCGTTTTCCCGTGCTTGCCTGGTCGCTCGGCGAATGGTCGAACGCGGGGTTCGGTTCATCAATATTTATCATGAAGGTTGGGATGCACATAGCGATGTTATTGGAAACCATCGCGAGAACTGCGCCGCTACCGATCAAGGCACCGCGGCATTAATACAAGATCTCAAACGACGCGGAATGCTCGATTCTACGTTGGTGATTTGGGGCGGGGAATTTGGTCGAACACCGATGGTGGAAAGTAACGCATCGCTAGGGCGCAGTCTGGGCCGTGATCATCACCCTCAGGCATTCTCGATGTTGATGGCTGGTGGAGGAATCCGTGGCGGACTGACCTACGGTGCGACCGACGATTTCGGTTTCCACATCACTGAGAATCGCGTGGACGTACACGATTTGCAAGCGACCATTCTGCATTGCCTGGGTCTCGATCACCGAACATTGACATTTCCTTTCAAGGGTCTGGATATGCGTCTCACCGGCGTCGAAGATCATGCGCCCGTATTGGATCTCCTTGGGTAGTCCATCCCACTTCACAAGTCCGGAAGCATGTCGATGCCAAACTCAGTAGGGTAGGGGATTGAATGAATAGACACGAATTTAGATTCATCGCGGCGAGCAATTGAGTTTGAAAACGAACTTGAAATACCCTGACAATCTCGTGCGATAGCCGGTATCCGAACTCCTGTCCCGACAGTTCGGAAGTGACCTTGCATGCAACTGGCCAAACAATGATTGAAAATAGTCTGGCCTGTTTGGGGATACTCTTGGTCTGCTTGGTGGGCTCCTCGGCTGAGATCGTTCCAGGGGACAAGTCCGAGGGGACAAGTCCGCGAGGGGTTGTCGCATTGTGCTAGCGGTGGCTTGATTCTCGCGAACAAGTCCGCGAAACAAGTCCGCGAAGGGTTGGCGGATTGTGCTACCGCGAAGGGTGTGCTACCGCGAAGGGTTGGCGGATTGTGCTAGCGGTGGCTTGATTCGCGGAATCTCAAAGTTAAATTAGTTGCTTGGCGGTATGCTGAATTTTTGCCGGACTCGATTTTGCAAAAATCCAGCGCTGTCTACCCTTTTCAATTCCCC
>JANNWZ010000133.1:0-18180 GCA_031409295.1 Mariniblastus sp. | reverse complement strand
CCGGATTGCCGGGAGGTATTGAATCGCGATCTTTGTCGTGATAATAGGTCCGACTGGACTCTTCAGTCGTGGGTCCCGATTCCGTGGTATCGGCGGGCTCTTCCAATGTTGGGTTTGGATTATTCAAGACCGATGTTTCCTTGGACTCACCCACAACATCCTTGATAAGGGTCGGCAAGACCTGTTCCGTCGTGGCCGGAAAGATGACCTCGCTATTGTGTTGAATCTGCTCTGACATTTCCGGCTCAACGCCATTAAAGGTTATCGCTCCTGGCAAACCAGTCGCGCAGTCGCATTCTTCGGCCGCCGTAATCGAATCCTGGCTGTTGGAAATCGACTGCTGTTTTTTCAACCAGTTTGGTTGTCGAAGCCAGACGTTTGAAAACAAACCATTGCCTGCGACTCTGGATTTTTCCCGCACCGCGCAACCGGACGACAGAGCGGCGATCAAGCTAAATACAATTAGGCATTTCGAGTTCGAATGACGCATGTTGGTCTTTCTGCAAAAATCAGGACGTTAATCGATCCGCAACCACGGGTTGAGCCGGTTCTGCTGATAATTCATCGACGTGAACAATCGAATTCGTCGGAAATTTGTAATCCCAAAGAAAAACCGCCTCAACCTAGAAGTTAAGATTTTTGCTTACAACCGGTTTCCCGATTAGAATCGGAAGACGCGTCATAACCGGAACCGAAGATCTGCAAGAAGTGCCGATTTATAACGGCGAGAATTTTCGCTAGCGGCCATTCCGTCAGGTCTCCAAAACTATCGGTTCGATACAACCAGGATCATTGTTCCCGGCTTTGTTGACCTGTTTACCGACGGGGTCGATGCGAATATCGGTGATGGGACAAGGAATCAGCAGTTGTTGGAGCACATTCGAACTTGAATCTCGGTTGATCCAGAGCTGTTGTCCGGGCTCGTCCAGGATAACGGGCATTCGGTCATGAATTGTTGCCATTAGATCGTTGGGCGCGGTTGTGATAATTGAACACGTCTGGATAATATTTGTCGACTTGGGATTGTCCGATTTGGGGGTTGTTGAGTCGGCCCAAGATTCCCACAATCCCGCAAAACAAAACAATGGACGATGCGTTGGCTTGATATAGTACGGCTGTTTGCCGTTGGACGATTTTTGCCACTCGTAAAATCCATCGGCCAAAATCAAACACCGCCGATGCCGGTAGGCCGAGCGAAAGGCAGGTTTTGTGGCAACCGTTTCTGCTCGAGCGTTGATCATGTGTGCTCCGATCTTGAGGTCCTGAGCCCAGGCAGGAACCAGTCCCCAACGCAAGAAAACAGCTTCCTTCGATCCGTTTGGCGATTCGCGCAGACACAGCACTTCCTGCGTCGGCGCAATGTTATATCTTGGCACAAGCGGAGGAAACGACAATCCCGCGAAGAGACTTGCCAGTGATTCCGCCGATGTTCGTAAAGTAAATCGTCCGCACATAGACTTGGCTCGTTGGAATTATGGGTTTACGCGGATCACGGCTCCACTTTTTCCGTCGACTAGATTACATTGGGCGACCATGAACCTGGATTTCTTACCGACGGCTTCCCTGGATCGATTGGCCTTGCGGGCAACCGTAATTCAACGCGTTCGCGCTTTTTTCGATAACCGAAATTTTATCGAAGTCGAGACTCCAATTCTATCGCATGATACGTGTGTTGATCGACACTTGCAGCCCATTGGAGTTCGCAAATCTGAGTTATTGGACTCCGCTGATCACCAATCGCGGACGGGCGAAACCATGTGGTTACAAACGTCGCCCGAGTTCGGCATGAAACGTTTGTTGGCGTCGGGCGCCGAGGCAATTTACCAGATTACCAAATCATTTCGCGCCGGGGAGCGCGGACAATTGCACAATCCCGAGTTCACGATGTTGGAATGGTATCGCGTCGGAGACAATTTGCAGACCGGCATGGATTTATTGGCCACCTTGATTACTGAGATTCTGAAACTGGATCATGTCGTTCGGATTGATTATCGGAGTTTGTTTGGAGCTGTTCTGGGGATCGATCCACATTCAGCGACCTGCGGTGAATTGCAGCAATTGGCCGTCGCACACGGAATCGAACTCGGTGAATTGGTTGGCGAGAATTCCGATCGTGATTTTTGGCTACACCTGCTGATGACCCATGTGATTGAGCCGAAGCTGGGCATTTCAGCGCCGCTCATCGTGTTCGATTGGCCCGCCACCCAATCGGCGCTGGCGTTTATCCGAAACGAGTTGACGCCGGTGGCAGAACGATTTGAACTGTATGTGCAAGGAATGGAAATCGCCAACGGTTATCACGAGTTGTTGGATCCTGTTGAACTACAGGATCGCAATGAGTTGCAAAATTGCCGGCGAGTGGCCGATGGCAGACAGAGTTTGCCCATCCACAGTCGGCTGATGTCCGCCATGAATCATGGCATACCCGCTTGCGCCGGAGTTGCCTTGGGGGTCGATCGTTTAGTGATGTTGGCCACGGGAGCGACTACGATCGACGAAGTTATTGCATTTCCAATTGAGCGCGCTTGACTGCTCAATCGCTTGGGTGAATGCCGAAGAAGACTTGATTGCAATCATTCGACTGGGACCAAAAAAAAATCAGTCCGGCGAAACTCGCGGGACTGATCGTAATTGTCTCAAGCATTATTCGAACGATCTGTTCGAGTGCCTAGTTTTTTCGTTCTATCGTAGAAACACGAGTTTCTGCGGTCGATCGCTGTGAGTCTTGTTCAAATTTCGCACGTGCATCGGCGCGTTGTACTGCAGCAATTACAACCTGTTGAGCAAGTTGCAGATGTGCGGGATCAAAAAATCTTTCGAACGAACCGTCCATCAGTTCGACGCGATTTTTCACTAACAACTCTTGCCAAGACAATTTATCAGTGATATGCCAAGCCGCCGCTTGGGCCACTGGCTGGGAAATCTCATCATTGGCCAACATGCGGCACATTTCGGCAATTTTTGGGTCGCTAGTTAGTTTTTCCAACGGTTGAATCACGTATTCGTTGCCGAGCGAGGGATCCGGTTTGCCTTCTTCGAGGCAAATCGTTTTCAATTGCAGGCGACCAGTTTTTCCTGGAGGAATGTTGAACATCCCACCACCACCCATGCCACCCATGCCGCCGCCACCCATGCCACCGCCACCCATGCCGCCACCCATGCCACCGCCACCCATGCCACCGCCCATTCCACCACCCATACCTTGTTGACCGCCGCCTCCACCCATGCCACCCATGCCACCGCCACCCATGCCGCCGCCACCCATGCCGCCGCCACCCATGCCGCCCATTTGGCCACCGCCCGCACCAGCGAACCCTTGGCGTAATACTGGAACAGCTGAAAACGTCGCAGGCATTTCAATTGACAGCGGGCGATTCGAGTTATTGGTTACCAACAAATTCGAATCTGATGCGCTTTTGGTTTTGATGACAACGGCAATTTCACCGCTTTCCATCGCAGAAAACATTTCGACGGATTGAAACCCATCGGCTGGCGTTTGAGACTTTGACACGACTGAGAGTCGTCGGTTCTTGCCGGCGTCTGTTGACGACTTGTCTTTTGGTTCATCCGCATTGATCACAGCGGACGTTGTCATGATCACAATCGCTGTGACCATAAACTTGAAACAGTAGTTCTTGATTGAAGCGTTCATCCAAAAATCCTCTTTTATTAAAACCGATGTTGCTTGCCCACACCGGTCGGAAACTAAATCCAGGCTGTTTAGGGTGCCGTAGTCGCCCTGTCTATAGGATAGTCGAAAGGTCCAGCAGATCAAAGCATATTTTTTGAGCGAATCAAGAATTCTACCTGATAAAGTTACTTTTTCAGAAGAAAATCCATCGAACCCCAACTGTTGGGGAAAAGTGGGGTTCCGACTGGTAGTCTTACGCACCGACTCAGTCGGCGTATTTCGAACTCGATCCATTCCCAAGTATCGGTCGGAAAGGGGCATTTGCCAGCACAATGGTGGATTGAATCAGATTGGTGGGGCTATCACGGTTTTTCCGTCCAATGGTGGGAACATCCGATCGCGGACACTTATCACATCCAAGCGGCCGTCAACTCAAACTTGGATAATCGGCTCGGGCAAATTTCCCACCACGTTATCTGGAAAATCGGGCCTTTGTTTTGCAAGGACCTCGCGAAGCTCAAAGTCCATCGCGGTGGTGATCTACGAGTTTCGACTGACCGACTAGATCAATGTCGCAATTACCAATGCCACGATGCTCATCAGTTTCAACAAAATATTTAATGACGGCCCAGAAGTATCCTTGAATGGGTCGCCGACGGTGTCGCCAACGACGGCGGCTTTGTGAGCATCACTTCCTTTTCGAAGCATCACGCCGTTGTGTTCGTAGCCTTCTTCAATCATCTTTTTTGCATTGTCCCAAGCGCCGCCAGCATTGGATTGAAACAATGCCATCAGCACACCACTCACGGTAACACCCGCGAGCAAGCCACCGAGCATCAGAGCATTCGTATTGCCTTGAAGATCCTTTATCCCAAGTTCACCGAGATACTTCGGCACGAATCCAAAGGCGACCGGAACGGCAACGGCGATCAAGCCTGGCAAAATCATTTCGCGAATCGATGCCTTGGTCGAGATCGCTACGCATTTGCCGTACTCTGCTTTGCCATCCGCAGCGTCAAAAACTCGTTGATCGTCTTTGGACCAGGTTACATATTCGGTCCCATCGTTTTTTCGCAGGACCTTCAATGCCGCCCCTAATTCGGGAATGTCACGAAATTGGCGTCGGACTTCTTCCACCATGGAATTCGCCGCCCGTCCGACAGCATTCATTGACAGTGCAGAAAACAAAAACGGCAGCATGGCACCAATGAACAATGACGCCATGACATAGGGGTTGGTAATGTCGATGCCGTGGTCCAACCTGGTTACTGGATGCGTCGCGTTGTACGAAGTCATAAACGCCGCGAATAGAGCCAGCGCCGTTAGGGCCGCCGAGCCGATTGCGAATCCTTTGCCAATCGCTGCCGTCGTATTTCCAACGGCGTCCAATTTATCGGTTCGTTCCCGAACTTCCTTTGGCAAATCCGCCATCTGGGCGATGCCGCCGGCGTTATCTGATATCGGTCCATAGGCGTCGACGGCCAACTGGATTCCACAATTGGATAACATCCCAACTGCGGCGATTGCAACGCCGTAAAGTCCGGCAAACGAATACGCTCCGATAATCGCTCCGGCGATCACGATGATCGGCAAAGCGGTCGACATCATCCCGACCCCCAATCCTCCAATAATATTGGTCGCCGCTCCAGTTACCGATTGCCGCACGATCGACTTAACCGGGCCCGACCCTGTACCGGTGTAATACTCCGTAATTTTTCCAATCGCTAAACCTGAAAAAAGCCCGATCAAAATCGCCCAAAACACTCCCAAACTGGTGAATTCTTTGTTCTCAAACAACCAACTCGCCGGCAACATCCATTCAATAATCAAATAGGTCAACACCAACAACAATCCGGCTGAACCAAATTCGCCAATATTCAACGCATGGTGCGGATTTCCGCCTTCTTTGACTTTGACAAAAAACGTTCCAGCGATCGATGTCAGAATTCCAACCCCAGAGAGGACGAGCGGCAACAGGACAGCTGACAGGCCTTGGAAACCATCGTTATTGAATGCTTCCAATCCGAAAAACGCCGCACCCAAAACCATCGTGCCCACAATCGATCCGACATAGGACTCAAACAAGTCGGCGCCCATGCCTGCGACATCGCCAACATTGTCGCCCACGTTATCGGCGATGGTGGCTGGGTTCAAGGAATGGTCTTCGGGAATACCCGCTTCGATTTTGCCCACCAGGTCGGCACCGACATCGGCCGCTTTGGTGTAAATTCCACCGCCGACTCTGGCAAACAGAGCGATCGACGACGCGCCAAACGAAAACCCCGTCAGCACGGTAATAACACGAGTCAACTGTTCGGGCGTCTCCAATCCAAACAGCTGACCATAAACCACAAACAACACGCCCAATCCCAGGACACCCAATCCGACGACCCCCATCCCCATCACGCTTCCACCGGCAAACGCAATTTCCAAGGCCGGACCCAATCCAGTCCGAGCCGCCTGTGTAGTGCGAACATTGGCTTTCGTGGCGGCCCGCATTCCGATGAATCCAGCGGTCCCCGAGCAAATCGCACCCAGGGCAAAAGATAATGCAATTAAAGGCGACGTCGTGTCACCCTGAATGTTTGCCGACCAAGCCAGCAAAGCCGAAACTGCCAAGATGAACACGAACAAGACCGAATATTCAGCTTTCAAAAACGACATGGCCCCATCGGAAATACTCGCCGCAATCCGCGCCATCCGCTCGGTTCCGACTTCTTGACGAGTGACCCAAGCCAATTTCCAAAACGTAAATATCAATCCTAAAATCCCAAATACAGGCACCAAATAACTCAGCGCCTGGAATTGAACGCTGGCTGTTTGAACGATCGCTTTGGGAGCCACGGTTTCAATTGAAGACTGGCTGGCCGACAATTTTTCGATCGTCGGCAAGGTTACGGTGGCGATCGGGGCGGAATTCGCCGCTGTACCGCCGTTTTGCCATGCCATCAGCGGCGGTGTAAATTGAAAAAACGTGTAACAAAAAATGCCTGTAAAAAAAACAGCACAGAAGATCCGACGGGACATTTTTGACATACTCAATAGCCTTAACAATCGAATTGGGGTGTGGAAATGGATCTTAGTAGGAACCGAAATGAAAACGACATTAAACTTGCTTTGCTTTGATTTGGAAAGGTACTATTTGAAAAATTGGTCCGTTTCTTTGAGCTTTGATTGCCAATTAAGTGGACCACACCGATTTTCCCGAAGCCCGCGATCGAATAGAATAGGCGGCGGCAGAAGCAGTGTTGGTAGCCGGGCAAAATCCGACTGCAGCGACACGGCCGGTGGTCTCGTTTAACAAGATAAGGGAGTTGTCGATGCAATCGGCTGGAATCAAAAAAATCGGCGGAATTTTCGCTGTCGCACTATTAGTTTTTGGTCCAACTTTGGGCTGGACGCAAGATAACTTGGGTAGTGCCGATCTGGATCAGGCTTTCGACCTGAAAATCAAAGCTCAATCGACTCGAGACCTCGACGCGGTGGTGAAACTGTGTAAATCAGCCATCGAAAAAGGACTGGACGAAGAAGCCAAGATACAAGCCCAACAGTTGGCCGCAGCGTCCTTGTTTGAGCATGCCGATCAATTGGCACAGCGAATTTTTGCCGAAGGTGGTCAAGACGCGCGCTGGCAAAAATATCGCAGCGAAGCCCTTGCTCGTTTAGGCAAAGCGGTTGAATACCAACCGGATCTGGCCACCGCACACCTGATGATCGCCCGACTGAATTTGCTGCCCGGCGGCGATCGCGAAGCTGCTAAAGCCGCGGTCGAAAAGGTCGTTCAAGTTGGCGGCGAGGATCGTGAACAACTATCCAACGCCCTGTTCATGCGGGCTTCTTTGACCGAAGACAAGGACGCCCAACTTTCGGATCTCAATCAGTCCATCAAGATCAATCCCAAAAATATGGATCCGGTACGAGTTCGCGCATTGTATTACTTGAGCGTAGATGAAACCGACAAAGCCCTGGAAGACATTAACCAATTGTTGCAATCGGAAAATGTCAAAACTCAAAACTACATCGAAACTGTCGTCTTGTTGATGACCCTCGGTCCCAAGTTTGATGAAAAACTCCAGGGTGAGGCGATCAGAATTTTGGATCGCGCCATCGAGCGCGACGCGGATGATGTGCGACTATTTGAACTTCGTTCGCGAATTAATATTTTGCGTGAAAAATTGGACGAGGCGGTGGTCGACATCACCAAGGCCATCGAAACCGATCGACGGATAAATCCCAAGCCTGGCAACATTGGACTTTTAACCGAACGAGCGGCAATTTATCTCGAACAGGAAAAACTGGATGAAGCGCTGGCGGATGTGACAGAAGCGCTTGCCGTAGAGCCGATGTTGGCGCGGGGAGTCATGTTGCGCGGATTGATTTTGATGCAACAGGAGGATTTTTCGGCAGCGATCGATGACATTAAGTTACTCGCCGAAAGCGATCCCGAAAACCAATCCCTGCAACGCCAATTGGCGATGCTCTATAACGCTGCCGAAGAGCCGACCAAGGCGATCGAGATTTATGACGAGTTGATCAAAAATAACTCCGAGGAAAAGTTTGCCAAGGAGTCCACCGAACTTCAATTTGCCGCAATGGCCGAACGATCAGCCTCCCTGCGTGGACGTGGTGATGCCCGGCTTTCCACCGGAGAACATCCAGGCGCCGTTGCCGATTTTGAAGAAGCCCTGAAGTTGTCCGAGGAATTGCGACAGATTCAAGAACAGGAAAACAAGTCCGACGAACCGATACCCGTCGATGATGGGATCTTGAACAACCTGGCTTGGGTCTTGGCGACTTCGCCCGATGCCGAAGTTCGAAATGGCGAACGCGCCGTCAAATTGGCCACCGAAGCCGCTGAAGCAACCAAGTTTAAACAAGCTCACATTCTCAGTACGCTGGCTTCCGGATATGCCGAAACCGGTGATTTTGAAAACGCCAAAAAGTGGATTGAAAAAGCGATTGAAGTCAATCGCCAAGAACGAGAAAAAGCTCCCACCAAACGCAACTCGGAACAACAACTAAGTCTCCAAAAGGAATTCGACAGCTACAAAAAGAGCGAACCGTGGCGTGAATTGCAAAGCGTCGAGAAAGACAAAGCCACCAATCCCGAGGGGAAAGACGAAGCGGGTGACGACAAACCAGAGCCCGCGGAAAAAGAAAAAAAGGCCGAAGACGACAAAAAGGATTCAGGCGAGAAACCGGATTCGGATAAAAAAGGTACTTCCAATGACGATAACCCAAAGAAATCGGACGAGCAGCCAAACAAGGATGGCAAGTCCAACCAGGATGGCAAGTCCGACAAGGATTCGATCAAATCATAGGGTTGACTTGTGCTTTTTTCTTAATTTGGCTTCGCACTAATTCAATCGTGTTGACCCTAGCTCCGGTGCGCTAAGGTAGCCAGCCTTTCGTATCAACCTGTAATCATGAAAGTCAATTGGTTCGATAATGCAACCTCAAAACACCAGCGAGCTGACGGCCCGAAAGTGCGTCCCCTGCGAAGGAGGCATTGACGCCTGTCCATTGCCGTTCGTACAACAGCAACTCGAACAATTACCCGGTTGGTATCTCACCCACAACAACCAACGAATTCGCAAAGACTGGACCGTCAAGAATTTTTTGGCTGGCTTGGAGTTCTTCAAATCGGTCGGGGATATTGCCGAGTCCGAAGCCCATCATCCGGACCTGCATCTGGAAAGCTATCGCAACGTCTGGATCGAAATCTGGACTCACGCTATCGGGGGACTCAGCGAGAACGACTTCATTTTGGCAGCGAAAATCGACCATATTTCAAAATAGAATCCGGTCGCTCGACTGGCTGTTTTTGTTTTTTTGCTCCGGTTGCGCATCTGATCCCCGCCAAAGTGTCGAAAACATCCCCACAACTTGCTCTGTGGCAAAGTTCTGCGCATTCCTTAAAAGTGCGCGATTAAGTGCGCGATTTTCAAGCTGCTGTGACGAGTGCATGCCAACTCGGGAACGTCGACGAGGTGCTACTAAAACGCTCCTGGTAAGTCGCTATCAACCAACGTTCTGCGCCACGGTTTTCTCGGCAAGTCCATCAGGCGATCAGGCTTTTCGCCAAATCTATGCGGATTGCGTAAAGAAAGAATCTTGGTTTGGGCGATTTTTTTACCGTTGACGTATTCGAAATTGATGCAATCATGATAAGCGTTGCTGGCGTTATGTTTTGACTCCGTTCTTCGTCGCCCCTTCCTGGTACTTTTGCACAACGGGTAATTTTTTGGACGTAACATCAAAATAAATTTGAACCTGTTGGGCTTTCCCTCGTACCACTGTCCGTCCCGTCGTCTCATTTTCCATTCGAACAACTGAATCCTTAATTGTTCGAGATGGCCAGGTTAATGTTTCGTCATAGCGACTCACTCGATGATCTCTCCCACATCCTCAAGTGGTTTTCCGATTTGATTTGGATTGCGTTTTGTTTCAACCGTGGGCTGTCCCCAACCAATTTGGTTTTTTTTTGAGAGAGATGTATGTCTATTGTGATGCCCACTGTCGAGAGCGATAACTCCGTCAATGGAACTGTTGGCAACGGCAACCACGTCAATAACCGTATTAATGGTGTCGCCGGATTGGGACACGCGAGTCTGGCACCAGTTGAGATCGTTCGAGAGTGGGTCGCTGCACCGGCGGGTGTCAAAAACTCATGGGCGACCGGGAAACTTACCCGCAAGCTCGGCAAGGCGACCTCCGAGTTGCGTTTCCAGTCCAGCAGTGTCCAGCCGGAAGTCGGTGATTGTGTGCTCGTCAAGATCACTAAGGTTGCCAATCACTCCCGAATGTTTACGGACGACAACCAATATTCTCGCGTCTATCAGAACGACCATATCATTGGCGTGTTGGGAACGCGGTATGCAACCGATGCCTATCACGCGACAAAAATTGACATCGCCAATTTGCATATGCTGACCAATGGTGGTTTGCTCGGTACGGTTTGTGACAGTCACAACTCGATGAAGAACCCAACCAAAGTCGAATTGGTTGGTTACCTGTGTGACGACGGTGGAGTCCGCATCAACTTCAAAGAAGTACTGTTCCGCCGGGCACAGCAGTTTCCGGCGGACATCCACCCGGTATTTACTGTCGGAACCGGAATGAACAGCGGCAAAACCACTAGTACCGCGCGCCTGGGCCAGGCATTGGTGAGGCAAGGGTTGCGCGTCGCGATCTTGAAATTGACCGGTAGCGCCAGTCACCGAGATATTCATGAATTCAACGCCACCGGCGCCGCGTTTGCCGCCGACTTCAGCGATTACGGATTTCCTTCAACCTACCTCACATCGCTGGCCGAACTCGAGGGTCTTTACGGTCGCATGCTAAATGATGCAGCGGCAGTTTCGCCTGATGTCGTGTTAATCGAGATCGCCGATGGAGTCTATCAACGCGAGACCGAGGCGTTGTTGAATTCTTCGGTGATTCGCTCTTCAACTTCCGGTGTGGTTTTGACAGCCGCTTGCGCAGCGTCAGCAATTGCGATTGACCAAGCGGTCAAGCGGATGGGCTGGGATCCGATTGCGGTGACTGGTTTGATTACTAATGCTCCGTTGTTCGTACAAGAGTTTTCCGTGCGCAGCGAAACTCCGGTTTGCGATACTGGCAAAGGAATTTTGGAAACTTGTCGTTTGATCATGTCTCGGGTTCGAACGCGGAAATTGGCTGCCGTGTCAACGAGTGCCTAACAAACATCTCAACGCAGTGAAAAATCAGCATCGATCTGTCGCGCTGTCGCCGGTCCCTGAGTCAACGATGACGGATTCGTTTTTGGTTTCCGAAAAAAATCCAGCCAGCCCGGCCGAACCGTCAGGGCTGGTTTATTTGTGGCATTCGCAAAATGAATCCGGGCTCGGGCCGGACGGTTTGCCAGCGCCAGTTGGATTTCTCGAAAAAGCGATTCGACCGCTACTCCGGCTGAGGGATTCGCGACGGTTGGCGGGTCGTTTTGTTACCGTGCATAACGATTCGGTTACCAAACTCCCCGATTCACTTTCGCCTCAAGGGATCCCACTCGGCGATGCCTGTCCGGACGCGCTCGGGAATTTTCTGTTCGAGCCTTACCATGGCGGTGGACGGATGGAACGCCATCCTTTTGCTGAACCGGAAATGTGGGAGCGATACATTTCAGCTTCCCGCTTCGGCGAAGTCAACTCGTACTATCACACCGATGCGGTAGCCGCTTATGTCGATAGCCTGTTAAAGGAGCTGGGGCAACCAGCGCTGCCTGGCGTGGTGGTCCGAGTCAATGCTCATAATGCCATTACCGAACACCAGGGTTGTCGCGACGGAGTCCAAAGGAAAAAATCCAAGCGTTGGTTTCCGATGCAGGGTGGTCATTACCGATTACCTACCGAAAAAGTTCTTACGGTCGTCGAACACCTCGCCTTGGCCCCGGATGGCGAAATACATCTCGGTCCGGGTTGGCGGCTGTCCGTACGTGGTGCATTCTGCGATTTGACGGGCAGCCCGTACCGCTGCAACGCCTCGCACAACGCCGGCACGATCTATCACGAGTACGGCCATCACTTGACGCGACATACCGCCGACTTTCGCGTCAATCGTTGGCGGGATTTACAGCGCCAATGCAATTTCAAAACCGCGCTCGATGAAGCCTATTGTGACTATCTGGCCGCTACGATGTTGAACTCGCCACACATCTGGGCGTTTCATCATCGGCATGATCAGCAACACTTTCATCGCCGCAGCCTGCTTTCGAAAAAAACGCTGGACGACTTCCAGACCGGCCGGAACGCCGACGCGCACGACAATGGGACAATTCTGGCCGCGACGTTTTGGGATTTGCGACTTCAGTTGGTGGCCAACGCCGGTACCGAGTCCGCTTCGATCAAGGCGGCGATTCACCATCTGGATCTGATGGTGATTCATTCGTTGATCTTGATTGGCGAATTGCAAGACCATCCGACTCGTCCCACGGAACTCGGTACACGCAAAATCCGGAATGGCTTCGGCACCGTCCGACAGGCGATCTTGGAATCGGACCGACAATTGTTTCAGGGACAATATCAAGCGATCATTCGCGCCTGTTTCAAACAGCGAAAAATCCGCTCGAAGTCCCGCGAACAGTTGGCCAAACTTTGGAGTCCAGCGGCGACTAGTGTTTTAGACATACCGTTGACCGATCCAGTGCTGCAAAAACTACAAGCGAAAGATCCGCTCGGAATCGTGCCGGCGTCCGTCGACTTGCTGTCAGCCAGCCAGCTCAATGCTAACCTACGCGAAAACCAGCGTGGCCCCTATTCCTTGATGGCGGTTGGGGACGTGATGATTGGTTCGCGCGCACGCACTCGAACCAACGAGTTTGGTCCGGATTACATTTTTCAGTGTGTCACTCCATTGTTTCGTCGGGCAGCAATCGTGTTGGCAAATCAAGAGGGTCCGATTGCACGCCACGCCATTAAACTGCCGCGACACCATTCCTACAAAGTCAGTCCCCGGTATACGTCGGTCCTGCGCCGCGCAGGTTTTAATGTGTTGACATTGGCCAATAATCACTTGCTCGACTGCGGACAGGAAGGGGTTCGGGAAACGCTGAAATCGCTAAGAAAGTATGGCATTCAGGCGATCGGCGTAGGTCTCAACCTGGACAAATCGCATCAACCCGCGATCATGCAAGCCGGACCCCATGTGGTTGGCCTGCTTGGTTATTACTGGAACGGTCGCACGGCGGCCCGACGCCATCGACCGGGCAGTGCGACGGACACTCCTGAACATTTGGCGGCCGATATCGCGAAACTTCGTCCTTTGGTCGATCGGTTGGTTGTGACTGTTCATTGGGGCGTACCCTACGAGCGGGAGCCGAATGCGGCGGATCGCGAGAAAGCGCGGCTCATGATTTCCCTCGGTGCCGATCTGATCATTGGGCACCATCCGCATATCATGCAGGAAATCGAATTGATTGACGACCGACCGGTAGTTTATAGCGCTGGTAACTTCGCGTTTGGCACGGGAAACAGCAATGCCGAAGCATTAGTGGTCGGCGTTGATTTTCAACCGCATTCGACGATCGTCGATTTTTATCCGGCGTACGTCAAAAACCGCGATCCCCGTGTCAACTATCAACCGAAAATCATGACCGGTGCCGCAGCCGACGCAGCGCTCCAACGATTAACGGGTTTATCGACTGACAGTGCCTTGATCAAGATTGAAAACGGCGTCGGAAGATTGACTCAACCCTTTCGTTCCCGAGATTAGATTTTCATCGGTCGAACTACGCCGCCGACTTGCCAGTCTTGATCGCGATCCACCTAACCGGCCTTAGTACTTTTTGCATTTGACATCAACCATCGTGCCAGCCGATCCAAAAACTGAACATCCGTTCCTGACGCTGCTTCCGTTTCTCTATCCGTTTCGGGGCAGGTTGGTTTTCGCGTTTGCGGCAATGATCGCGGATGCCCTGCTCACCGCGCTCCGACCTTGGCCGCTGAAAATTGTGATCGACCGCGTTATTGGCGGTAAGGATACGCGTTTGCCGTTGATTGGGGATTGGGTTAATGCGCCGGAACGGGATCCTGTGTTCATTCTCTATTTGGCTTGTGCCGCCACGATTTTGATTGCGTGCGGAACGGGTTTGTTCACGTATCTCTTTACGCGAGTCATGGGAAATGTGTCGCAGCGTCTGATTTACACATTGCGCTCGGCTCTATTTTCACGACTCCAGCGGTTGTCGCTGCGGTATCACACAAGCAACCGACTGGGTGACACGATGACCCGTCTGACGACCGATATCGATGCGATTCAGATGTTGTTAGCCCGCGGCTCGCTGATGTTTTTCAGCAATGTATTCTTGATGTTGGCGATGATTGTGATGATGCTTTGGCTGAATTGGCAGTTCACGTTGATCGCCTGCAGCGTGTCACCCGTGCTGTTGCTGGCGGTTTGGTATCACACCCGAAAAATCAAACGATTGTCTCGGCTGGCGCGCGATCACGATGGTGAGTTGGCGTCGATGGCGCAAGAGTCTTTATCGGCGATTCACCTGGTCAAGGGCATGGCCCAAGAAGAAAGTCAGCACCAGAAATTTACGACGCAAGGGCAACGCAGTCTCGGTGAATATTTGAGTCGTGTCAAATTTCAGGCGCGCATGGCGCCGATTGTTGATATCCTGGCTGCCGTTGGCCTGGCGCTGGTGATGTTCTACGGCGCCAAAAGCGTGCTCCAAAAAACCATGACCGTCGGCGACGTGATTGTGTTCTTTGCCTACGTCACCAATTTTTACGCGCCGATGCGGGCCATGGCTCGTCAAGCCGGCGGGTTTGCCAAAGCCACCGCTGGTGCGGAGCGCGTCGCGGAGGTTTTGCAAAGCGAACTCGACGTTGTGGAAGATCCCCGCGCGATCCCCGCCCCCACGTTTACCGGTTTGATCGAGTTTGAGAATGTCAATTTTCAGTATGACGACCAACCCGTGCTCTGCGGGTTATCACTCGCGGTTCAAGCGGGTGAAACAGTGGCAATTGTGGGACCCACCGGAGCGGGTAAGAGCACACTCGCCAGCCTGTTGCTGCGATTGTACGATCCGGTCAGTGGAGTCGTGAAAATTGACGGCTCCGACATTCGAAAATTCAAATCCGACTCCATGCGTCAACAGATTGGTTTAGTACTGCAGGACTCAGTATTACTTAAGGGTACTCTCCGCGACAATATTTTGTTCGGTTGCCCGGGGGCCAGCGACTCAGAAATTCAATCCGCAGCGAAACTTGCGCTCGTCGATGAGTTCGCCAATAAACTGCCCGCCGGACTCGATCACAATGTCAGCGAACGGGGCACGAGCCTTTCCGGTGGCCAGCGTCAACGAATCGCGATCGCCCGCGCCATTCTGCGTAACACCCCGATTCTGTTGCTCGATGAACCGACCAGCAGTCTCGATGTCAAATCGGAAGCGTTGGTTCTACAGGCGTTACAAGCCGCCTCGGACAATCGGACGACCATTATGATCACGCATCGCTTGACCGCCGCCAGGATGGCGGACCGGATCGTGGTCATGGAAAATGGCCGAATTGTGGAACAGGGATCTTACGCCGATTTGATGGTTGCTAATGGACCGTTCGCTCGGTTGGCCGCCAGTGACCAACCGCGCGCGACTTGAAATCACCAATCGAACAAGGCAACAAACGAGATTCGCAAACGCAACCGATACCGACGAAGAATCAGGGCTGCGGAGCCTTGGAACGAGTCTTTCGCGAGGTGGCGTTTAAAGGGAAGTGTCTTTTTCACCGGTTTTCCACGCCAAAACACGATTCAAATATTGATTGAACCCATTTTTCGATTGGGACGACCCAAGTATAATTGAGTCCAGAGCTCGACCCGCTCGTTCCTAAGTCTCGCCCCCACCATCGGCCTGCGGCCGAACTCACGATGAATACGCCTAATCTTTCGGAAAAAAATTTCACTTTGCGACAGGCAAACCAGATGCTGCCGCTGGTCCAGTCGATAACGACCGATATTGTTGAGTTAACCGCAGAAGTTCGGCAGACTCGCGAACGATTGGGGCAATTGGGGGAACGACGGATTGGTGGATCGCCGCAAGATATCTATCGGACCGAAGTTCTGTCGATTGAAAAAATCGTGCTGCATCAATCGCAGGCAATCGATTCCTATGTTCTGGAGCTGGTCGAATTGGGATTGCGGCCGACACGCGTGGCGGATGGGTTTGTCGATTTTCCCGCTCGACGACAGAACGATCCGGTCTGCTTGTGCTGGAAAATAGGCGAACTCGACGTGCGCTACTGGCATCGCGCTACCGAAACTTGCGAACAACGGCAATTGGTTGATCTGGAATTGATTCGGCAATCTGGTGACCATGCGTTTGTTTGATACTCACGCTCATCTGGAAGACGAACAACTGCAGCCTCAGCTTGAATCGTTGTTGCAGTTGGCAATTGAGGCGGGCGTAATCGGTATCACTTCAATCGGAACCACGTTGGAATCAAGCCAACGATGTGTTGCTTTGGCCGCTCGTTTTCCTCAGGTTCAGGCGTCCGTCGGCATTCATCCCAACCACTGCCACGAAGCATCGCTCGCGGATTGGAGCGATATTGCACAGCTCGCCCTCGATCCCAATGTGGTTGCAATTGGGGAAACCGGTTTGGATCGCCACTGGGATTATTGCCCCTTCGAAACTCAACATGAATGGTTTGCCAAACATATCGAGCTTTCGTTTGAAACCGCAAAACCGTTGGTCATTCACATGCGCGACTGCGAAACGGATATCCTGGACATGCTGCGAAGCCATCGGCGCGAAGGCAAAATTAACGGAATCATGCATTCCTTTGGCGGAAGTTGGGAAACAGCCCAGCAGTGTTTGGATTGGGGTATGTACGTGAGTTTTTCCGGCATGGTGACCTTCAAGAATTCCGCCAGTTTGAGAGCAATCGCGGCTAAAATCCCTTCCGATCGAATCTTGATTGAAACCGACTCCCCTTATCTCGCGCCCCATCCGCATCGTGGTCAACGGCCCAATCATCCAGCCTTGATTACGCATACAGCGACCTGCCTGGCCGATGTTAGAAACATTTCGCCTCAAGCACTGGCCGAATTGACGACGCGAAACGCCCGGCAAGTCTTTGGTTTGCCAGAGGACCCGCCAATTGAGAATTAGGAAATAGCTGAACAAGCCTCTCGTGGTAGCATCGGACCGTTCGCGCTAGTGTTCGGCGATTCGTGCTTTTAGTCGAACAACCGAGGAATGAATCAGGGCTGATTTGTTCCACGACTGGTAGACGGGCGATTTAGCATTTTAAGTAGCTTCGGGCACCTGGAATTGTTGTTCAAATTCGTTGTGTGATTCGTATCCGGGCGTTTGATGCATTCGATGGAGGATCTAAAAGGAGAGACCATATCGATCTCGAAACGGGCGTGAGCAAGCTTCGTCGATATCGGCAATGGATTTGTCAATCGTCCACTCGTGTTTGAGTGATCAGCAAGGTCGTTCCACGATGGAGTTGTCATCGCAGCATACTTTGAAGTGGACCCCAATTATTGGACCACCGGCGGGCAAATCTTAGATAGAGAGCTGCAAGCGATTTTTTCGGTTGGGACGGTAGACTTCCCACGGGGTTTTGCGTGCTAGGGACTGATGTCGCCTTTTGTGATCATAGTATTCCAAGTACGAATCGAGCCCTTGATAACAATCGGCTCCGCTGCTGTAGGCCTTGAGATAGACCTCCTCATATTTCACAGTTCTCCAAAGTCTTTCGATCATCACATTGTCGATCGCGCGACCTTTGCCATCCATGCTGATCGCCACATCCTGCGACTTCAGCACGTCGGTAAATTCCCGACTGGTAAATTGCGATCCTTGATCGGTATTGAAAATTTCCGGACGTCCGTGGCTCAGCGCTGACTCCAATGCTTCGATACAAAAATCTGCATCCAGGCTGTTCGACAACCGCCAGGAAATCACATAACGACTAAACCAATCCATCACGGCCACCAAATACAAAAATCCAAATTGCATCGGAATGTAAGTGATGTCGCTGCACCAAACTTGATCCGGTCGCACGATCTCCAGGTTT
>JANNWZ010000132.1:0-16690 GCA_031409295.1 Mariniblastus sp. | reverse complement strand
TTGGCACCATGGTCCGCAAAATTCGCTTCACCAACGGCGTACAAGCCAGGGATATTCGTCATCAAATTATAGTCGACCCACAATCCTCCCATCGTGTAATGCACGGCCGGGTAAATTCGCATCGGCGTGTGGACGGGATCTTCGTCGGTGATGCGATGATACATTTCAAACAGATTTGCATATTTCGATTTAACCGCTTCGATCCCGTTTTTGGTAATCGCCGCGCCGAAATCGAGATACACGCCGTAACCTGTGGGCCCGACTCCCAGGCCTTGATCGCAAACATCTTTCGCATTGCGGGCGGCCACATCTCGCGGCACCAAGTTGCCAAAACGGGGATATCGCTCTTCCAGGTAATAATATCGGTCCGCTTCCGGAATCGCCGCAGGGGCTCGTTTTTCGCCGGAATTTCGCGGTACCCAAATCCGTCCGTCGTTCCGCAACGACTCACTCATCAACGTCAATTTCGACTGGTAATCGCCGGAAGTCGGAATTGAGGTCGGGTGAATTTGAGTGAAACAGGGATTGGCAAAACCAGCGCCGCGTTTGTAGGCTCGATACGCTGCTGTGACATTGCAGCCTTTGGCATTGGTCGACAAGTAAAACACATTTCCATAACCGCCAGAAGCCAGAACCACGGCATCGGCGGCATGCGATTTGATTTCTCCCGTTTCCAAATTGCGGACAACGATTCCGCGTGTCACACCATCAACCACCACGACATCCATCATTTCAGAGCGAGTGAACATGGTGACTTGCTTTTTCGCGATTTGCTCTTCCAGCGCCGAGTAGGCTCCGAGCAACAATTGCTGTCCGGTTTCACCGCGGCAGTAGAACGTTCGCTCCACCAACACACCACCAAACGAACGATTGGCCAGTTTGCCTCCATACTCCCGCGCAAACGGAACGCCTTGCGAGACCGCTTGGTCGATGATCGCCGTGCTGAGCTCCGCCAACCGATAAACGTTTTCCTCACGCGCTCGATAGTCGCCACCCTTTTGAGTATCGGTAAATAAACGCCATGTCGAATCACCATCGTTGCGATAATTTTTCGAAGCATTAATTCCCCCTTGGGCGGCAATGCTGTGCGCCCGACGGGGTGTATCTTGAAAACAAAAACAATCGACTTTGTAGCCCATTGCGCCCAACGAAGCCGCCGCGGCGCCACCGGCCAGCCCGGTCCCGACGACGATGACTCGATACTTCGGCCGATTTTTCGGTCCCACCAATCGCAGGCTATTCTTGTGATTCGTCCAAGCGTCCTGAATCGGGCCAGTGGGTACGTTGGATTTGAGAGTTAGCATTTCTTCAGTTTTCGGTTTTCAGTGTTCTGCGGAAAAATCTGCGGGCTTGTCTGAACAGCGCCCCAGAAAACTGAACCGCTGAACACTCTAACTTAGGATTTGGTGAATAAGTTTTGGAATATCTCGATTATGCCAGGCATCAACCCGAGGATGAAAGCGACCGGAACCATGGCAAACCCGATCGATAGGGCCACTGTCGAAACCAGGGCAAACATCCGTAACGCGGAATTTCGATCGGGGTTGTCCAAGCCCAAAGTTTGAAACAGACTCCAGACGCCGTGGTACAAATGGAATCCCAATACGATCATCATCACAACGTATCCGGCCGCTACCGGCGTTCGTGTAAACGACGATTCCAAATTGTTGAAAATCTTGCCATGTTCGAATTTTCCCAACGGGATCGTGCCGGTTGTGAAATGCAAAATGTGAAACACAACAAAACCCAAGATCAACAAACCGGAATACATCATCCACTGGGCAGGCAGCGACGCCGCCGTTTTTTTAATTCGCAGGTAGCCCACCGGCCTGGCCTCTTGGCTTACCATGGCTAGTTGTATCACGACGGTCAAATGCAAAACCAAGCTCACCAGGAGCACACTGCGAGCGATCCACAATCCGACCATGTAGGGTAAGATCGGTTTACCAACTTCTTTGAGAAACTGACCGTACTCGTCGATATGCGGCACGCCGTTTTCAGCGACTCCCGTGAACACTTTCAAATTTCCGGCAACGTGGCCAACCAGGAAACCAAACAAGACCAAGCCGGTAATGGCGGCAATGAACTTTTTCCCAATGGAAGTCTTGAAAAGCAACGTCAAACGTTTCATAGAGTTTTTTATCTGTCGAAACAGGAATCTTGAGCTTGGAGACGGGCGTTGGGGACTATCAGTTTGACCCGCTCACCCGAGGAATACCGCAATCAATCCAAGATTCTAACGAGTGCGACAATTTAACTGAACCGGGGTCGGCTGGAACTGGCAAGCCCCTCGCTTATTCAGCAATTTGAAAATTTCCTGCTCAAAAAACATGCGGATGACCGATTCGCTGCCAGCAAATTGATCGTTTTATTGACATCGGCTAGAATCGAGGGTTCGACACAATCCATGGGACGAACTGACCTTGAAATCCATCATCGTGATACCGGCTCGGTTGGCGTCAACGCGCCTGCCACGAAAACTGCTCCTGTGCGAAACCGGAAAAACGCTACTTCAACATACCTATGAATCGGCCTGCACCAGCCAGCTTGCCGATTCCGTAATCGTCGCCGCAGACGATGCGGAAATTGTGGACGAAGTCCAACGATTTGGCGGCAGATTCCAGTTGACTGATCCCCATCATGTCTGCGGAACCGATCGGGTTGCGGAAGTTGCCGCCCAACTCGTCGAATACGACTTGATAGTAAATTTTCAGGGCGACGAACCCGAGCTTCCGGGAAACGCCATCGATCTGGCAATAACCATTTTCCAGAAACATCCGGAGGCACAGATGGCTACTCTCGCGACGCCGATCCGAGAGCGGAAATGGTTGGATGATCCCAGTTGCGTCAAGGTAGTGATCGATCAACTGGGCCGGGCGCTGTACTTTTCGCGCGCTCCGATTCCCTGGGCCAGAACTTGGGACGATCGCTGGTTGCACGCGGATCCTCCCAGTTTTTTTCAACATATTGGTCTCTATGTCTATCGACGGGATTTTTTGCTACGGATTCCTCATTTACCAGCGCCGCAACTGGAGAAAATCGAATCGCTCGAACAATTGCGCGTGCTGCATGCGGGCGTTTCGATTTATGTTGGCTTGATCGACCATCCGGTGGTCGGAATCGATACTCCCGCAGATTATGCGGCGTTTGTCAGACGCCAGAACACTCGCTAGAATTCGTTTAGTCCAAGCCAACTGAGCTGCAAATTCATCCTCAATCAGGAACCACCATGACCAAGCATATTTTCGTAACCGGCGGTGTGGTCAGCTCGTTGGGAAAAGGCCTGACCAGCGCATCGATTGGCATGTTACTAGAACAACGCGGGCTGCGCGTGCGGATGCAAAAATTGGATCCGTACATCAACGTCGACCCGGGCACCATGAGCCCCTACCAGCACGGAGAAGTTTATGTGCTTGACGATGGCAGTGAAACCGACCTCGATCTTGGCCATTACGAACGTTTCACGCATGGCCCGCTAACGCGAGAGTCCAATTACACCACGGGCCAGATCTACCTGAAAGTCATCGAGAAAGAACGGCGGGGTGAGTTTCTGGGCAAAACGGTTCAGGTGGTCCCCCACATCACGGACGAAATCAAAAGCTGCATCAGCAAGCTCGCCAAAGACAACGTTGACGTAGTGATTACAGAAATTGGCGGCACCGTCGGTGATATCGAAAGCTTGCCATTTCTGGAGGCCATTCGGCAATTCTCGCTGAAAGTCGGCAAAGAAAACTGCCTGTATATCCATTTGACATTAGTGCCCTATTTGAAAGCTGCCGCAGAACTGAAAACGAAACCGACCCAGCATTCAGTCGGCTTGTTGCGTCAAATTGGTATTCAACCCGATATTTTAATCTGCCGGACCGAACGTGAAATGTCCACGTCGGACCGTGAAAAGATTGCGTTGTTTTGCAACGTGCAATTGAATGCGGTGATTGAAGAACGCGATAAAGATTTCTCGATTTACGAGGTGCCCTTGAGCCTGGTCGACCATGGGCTCGACGAACTCATTGTAAAAAAATTATCGCTCCCCAGCGGGACGCCGGATTTGGACAATTGGCGTGAATTGCTGCACCGTTTGCGAAACCCGGAAACCGAAATTAGCATTGCCGTAGTCGGAAAATATGCCGAACATCGGGACGCCTATAAATCAATCTATGAATCGATCGATCATGCCGGGATTGAAAACCACGCTCAAGTGCGGATTGGACGAATCCAAAGTGAGGACATCGAACGTGAAGGGCCCGAACGGTTGTTGTCGGGTTACGATGGAATTCTGGTGCCTGGAGGTTTCGGGGAGCGGGGGACGGAGGGAAAAGTCGAGGCGATTCGCTGGGCTCGTGAGCGACGAATTCCTTTTTTGGGAATTTGTCTAGGAATGCAATGCGCCGTGATTGAATTCGCTCGCAACGTTGTAAAATTGAATCAGGCTAATTCGACCGAATTTGATAAGGATACTTCGTTCCCAGTGATCTGTTTGTTAGATGAACAGAAGAACATTACCGATAAGGGTGGAACCATGCGGCTGGGGGCGCAAACGTCGCGATTGGCCGATGGAACCAAAGCGATTGAATGTTACGGAACTCGGGAGATTACCGAGCGGCATCGCCACCGATATGAATTCAATAATTTGTTTCGTCAACAGCTACAGGCCAATGGGATGGTGATTGCGGCGACCAGCGAGGCGGATTCATTGGTCGAAATTATCGAACTCGGTGATCACCCCTGGTTCGTAGCCGTCCAATTTCATCCGGAGTTCAAATCGAAGCCGACTGCGGCGCATCCGCTTTTCTCCGGGTTCATTCAAGCCGCTGTCCGCCGATCGAGTAAAAGCGAATATCAGCGTGTCTAACGAAATTTAATCGGAGCCGAGACGTCGATGTCCACAGAAGACAAACCTGAAACTGACAACGATCCCAAGATCATGGTTGACGAAGGCTGGAAATCGCAAGTCGAAAAGGAGCAGGAGGCGTGGCGAAATTCGACCTCAGGAGACTTGCCAGTCAGTAATTCACCTGATTCGCCCAACGGAGAGCGTCCGCCGTTACCTCCCGTGACCTTTGGGCTACTGGTATCGACCTTGGCGACTCAAGCCTTGACATGTTTAGGAATCTTGCCTGATCCGGCGACAGGCAAGTCGACGATAGATCGACCAATGGCCAAACATTTTATTGACTTGCTTGCCATGTTGGAAGAAAAAACAACGGGCAATTTAACAGAAATCGAAGCCAATCAGATTCGGGACGGCTTGCATCAGCTGCGGATGATTTTCGTTGCCACACCCAAGACAACCGTTGTTCCGCCAATTGCGCCCCCGACCAGCAAGCTCGTACTTCCTTGATCCGGTTCAGCAGATCGTCGGCCTTTGTTAGGTTATGATACCGGGATGCGAGCAAGTTGCTGCCCGTTAGTTTTTTTGCCCGATTGTATGATTTTGCTGCGCGGCAGATCCCGCGAAAAATTTCTGATTGTTTCGAACTTCCACACAAAGAATAACCGCTCTTCGCTCCCATGGCCAAAAACAGAAAAGTTGCCGAATTTGTTGCGCGCAAAAAAGTGGATTCTGAAGTCGTCAACTTCCTGGCCTTGGTAGCTGGCATGTCAACCACGTTATTGGTCGTACTGATTATCTGGAATGTTTATACGGCGCCGGCGAACAGCGGTCGCATTTTGGCGGCAACCGACGGGGAGCCTGAAGACGGAGCGGCCACTGCCAAACGAACCAACTCAAAGGACTTTGATCAGATCGTACAGCATGGATCTGTGGATGCCCTGGAGGAATTGTTGGTCGATTTAAACGCCTGGAATCGTACTGCCCCACTCACCGTTCAAGTCGACGAAAATTTGAAACGTGCTCAAGTCGCCAGTCAAATGTTGAGTATGCCAATGACCAATTCACAACGCAACATGGCCATTGAGTCTCAAATCACGGCGTTGTCGATCGTCTACGGACTGGACCTGTTGAATAACATGCGCATCCCTGATGTGGGACCCAATCTGATGGCGGCCGCAGAAAGCCATCTCGCGGATACCAACCCCCGTATTGCCCGAACCTCGCGACTGGCTTATGCCAAAGTCCAATGCTATGAATTTTTTAAGAACTACAACAGCGATCACGATCCCCAACCAATCGTCACCCTGGTTTTGGATTTATTACATGATTTTCCCGACGATGAACTGGTGTTGTCAACCGTCAACGTGATTGTCATGTCATTACCCAAGTTTAATCGAGCGCTGGGCCAGAGAATTTTACAATCGATCTGCCAAAAGTCTTCGGAATTTAGCTCAGCCAAAGAACAAATTTTTTTTCGCGAGATTCGTGATGAAGTTTTGCTGCTGGAAAGCAATTTCGATCCCCTTTTGGACGATCGCTGGGTCAATGGCGAAGCGGGCCAACGAGAACTGCTGAAAGTTGCTCTGGCACTGGCTCGGGACACAACGGGTGCCGAAAATCTACTCGTGAAGGTCGATAGTGTGGCGAATTGGTTTGAACAAATCAATCAACACGATCAGGCTCGCCAGATCTATCAGGCGTTTTTGGATTCAGAGCCGGTTCGCAACACAGCGGATTTGGCAGAACTGGTGCATCGTTTGGGAAAAGACGGAATACGACGGTGTGAACTGAACGGAAAAAAATTGGAAATTTCCGGCCCGTTGACCTTGGGAGGCAGCCTCGAACCGGCGGAAGTGGCCAATCGGATCGTCTTGATTATTTTTTGGTCGGAAAAGAACCTGCCGTCCACGAAAGTGCTCCAGGACTTTCATGGGACAGCTCGTGAGCTAGTCGCTCGAAATGTCCTCGTGTTAGCGGTGTGCACCGATGCAGAACGAGAATCGGCCCATTTGCGTATTGCCAACAGCCTTCCCAGTTATCGATTCATCGATTACACCACGGGCAGCCAAATAGGACCATCGTTGTTGGATCAATATCCCACGGGACTACTCCCCAAAGCAGTCGTTGTGGATCAACGAGGGATTGTCATGGATGCCAACGCGCCGATCGATGAACTGGTGTCGGCCACCAGTTTTTTGCTGAACCGGCAACAATAAAGAAAGCACTTGGTCCGGTCTCCGTGCTGCTTTCATCCGCTTCCAGGTATCGAGCCAAATATTCGATTTGCAATTCGATGGCAAACCCCGGCGAGGAAAAATCCGGGCTCGTTTAGTGAATCCAACGGGAAAAAGCGCCGGCGTTTGTTTCGCTGGATGATGCGGGGGCATCGATCCAATCGGATCCACCGAATTCGCGAAGGCCTTTCAAGAAATTAGTCAACAATTGGTTTTGAAACCGATACGGATTGTGGCAAAGGGCAATTTTTCGCAGTGGTTTGTCGCCAGTTAACGAACGATATACGATACGCCCACCAAGGTTATCGTAAGTTGCCATGCGAGGCACAAACGACAATCCATATCCCAAGGCCACCAAATTTTGAACGGTTACCAATTGTTCGATACGAGACGTTACGACCGGTTGAAAATTCTTGGAATTGCAAAACGCTTCAATCGCGTCGGCCAAACAATGGGCATCATCCAGCAGGACAAACGACTCCCGCACTAGATCTTTGGCCGAAATTTTCGGTTTGCTGGCCAAGGCGTGGGAGGCGGACAACGCCAATAACAATTCCTCGCTGAATAACGGTTCGATCGCAAGATATTTGGCCGCCGCCGGCAATGCGACCAGACCAACATCGATATCGCCGTTGGAGCAACGGGTCAAAAGTTTGGCGGTGGTGTCTTCACTGATTTCAAACTGAGCCCGGGGAAATTGCGAACCAACTTCCTTTAATACCGCCGGCAGGAAATAGGGAGCAATTGTAGGTATTGCGGAAATACAGATTCGGCCTGTTTCGCCGTCGTCAGTAATCTGCAGTTTGGCTTCATCGACTAATTGCAAGATCTGTTCCGAGCGACTTTGCAATATCTGTCCGGCCGCCGTCAGGCAAACAGATCGCCCCTGCCGTTCAAACAAGGGTTGGCCAAGTTCTTTTTCGAGTTTGGCAATCTGTTGACTGAGTGCTGGCTGGGAAACCGAGCAGTCCCGGGCGGCACGAGTGAAACTTCGATGTTCGACAATTTTGTTGAAATAGCGGAGTTGTCCAAGATCCATAGCCGCACGCCACTGGAGTAGGATTTGAAAACCACATTATGAGGATGTTTTCCGCAGTTGCCTACTATTGGGATCAATAATTCTGCAACTAATAATTCCACAATATTTTGCGCGATAAATCCAATCCGATGGGGATTCTCCTTACAATGAAGTAACGTTGTCAAAATTAAACCGCACACCGGACTGCGGGAAAATTCCATACACTGTACTTCGCATGTACAAATCTACGGCGTCCGACAATCTTTGAATTGGCTTTTTTGGAATCAGAATAATATCGGAGTCCCGCAACCAGATTTCGTCGGCAGGCTGCGGACTCTTTCCATTTAAGGCACCCGCCAGATCGAGTTTCGTGGCGGTAAGTTTCCAATTTTGATCACGTCGAAAAACAATGATTTGGCGCAAGTTGCCCCCTTTCGCAAAGCCACCCGCCAGTGCCACGGCTTGCATGGAGCTGGTTGGACCGGTTAATTCGAATCTTCCACCTTGGCGCACTTCTCCAACGACGTAGATAAAACGTGGAGCGCGCTGAATCAGAATGGGAGTGACTTCGATCCCCCGAATTTTCTGGCGATAACGGGCGTTAATTTCGCGACCTGCTTCGGCCAACGTCAAGCCGATTGCGGGCGAGCTACCGATCAGTGGCAGCTGGATTGTGCCGTCTGGCGTAACTGTTGCGCGACGAGATTGTCCCCCCTGCCCCTGCCTGGCGTCAACCGAATTAACCAAGTCTAACAGAGGTGTTTCGCTTGTTAACACCTGGACTACGATCGAAGGATTCTTCACGAATTTTTTGTATTTTTCATTCAATTCATTTTGTAGGTCCAAGACTGTTTTTCCGGCTGTGCGAACCTGGCCGATCAAGTTTATTGAGATCGAACCGTCCGGCAGGATTTTGATGTTCGTCTGGTTCAGGCTGGCTTCAACGGGTGATGAAATTTGAATGACGTCCCCCACATAGAATTGATAGGGCTCAACTGTTTTTTCCCGTGTCAGCAGAAAAACAAATTCCAATTGGTCACCGACTCGCAATTGATAGTCGGCGACATGAGGTGTGCGTTGCGGACCAATGTATTCGCCGTATGAGAATGATTCAAACGGAACTTCGTCCCCGTTTCGCCAATGCGCTTCGCGGCGCAATCCTCGATCATCCTCGTCAATACCACGCATCATTTTCGCTGGCTGGCCTGAATCAACGGGCCCGTATCCAAAGCCATCGCTCATGATGGATGTAGAAGTACTGCAACCACCCGCACAATGGCCACCGCAACTGCCATCGCAATCACTGGTTGCATAACCAAAACCTTGGCACAGTTGCAAGTTCTTGTCGTAAATAATGCACCCTTCCTGGTCGCTTGGTTTGGCCCCGGGTGAAGATTGCACTGCGGTTACAATTGACCCACAAACTTTCGCATCGATGGGAACGGTCGGTGCCTGTCGGAACAATATTAGTCCACCGACCAGCCCAGCCATCACGGCAAATGTCTTAACAAACAGAGAGATTTTCATGGCATCCTGGCCTTTACGTTTCATCGAATATTTTCTACTCGGCCGCCGCAACGAGCATAACGTCACGGCGGAAAGCAACTACCTCTAGAACAGATCCTTGATTCGCTGGCTGAGTGATTTTGCACCCGCATTCGGTTCTTCACCCTTAGCGCCGTTATTGACTGGAATGTTTGTTTCAGCCGCGTCTGGCTTGGACGCGATTGCTTCATGAAAATCGACTGGGGCTTCCGCATTGAACTGCGTCGGGGGCATCCACTGGGTCGATCCGTTAATCATCTGTTGAGTAGCTCGTTGGTACTCCGCTTGGGCCAATTGAGCCAAGGCTGGTTCATTCAACCGATAATGCAGTTTCGCCAGGTTCTCCCAAGTCTGGGGAGCTGAATTGACAATCAAACTTTTCTTAAATAGCGATTTGGCTTCCTCCAGCTCGCCGGCTCGCGCCAACAAGACACCCAATTCGTTGGCGCTGCGATGATTTTTATCATCGCTGGAAAGAGCGGCCCGATGAAAAACAATCGCCTTCGCCGTATCCAGTCGCCCCGCGTTCGGATCGGATGGAGAACCTATCGAATGGAGTTTTCCTAAGCAGTAGAGCGATTCGGCGGTCACAACATTGTGACCACCGGCGCGTTCAAGTTGTTCTTGGGCCACCGCGAAGTACCGCTGAGTCGCTTCCAGAGGTGTTAGTGACTGGGCTTCAGCTGCCGTCAAAACTCCGGCGCGATGGGTTTCCGCCGTCAATGCTACGTCCAATCCGATTTGGGTTTCCGTGTCGGTGACCAGAAAGTCTTCCGCTTCCTTCATGGCCAAAATTCCTCGTCGAAGTGACAGGCTAAATTCATTGACTCCCGCTCTGCTATCATTGGCTTGCGCGACAACGCGCAGTGCCGAATAGAACTCCTGTTGAGCCGAAGTCGAAGCGCCTCTCCGAGCCAGGGTTTTGCCATATTCAATATGCTGTACCGCTCGTTGCGCGACGGACTCTGTCAGCGTCAGGTCCAATGGAGTAATGTCCTGACGTATCTGATCCGGTCGGTTTGTCCGCAACGTAGTCTCGGCGTCCATCCCCGGCAGTATCACCTGCTGAGTCGTATTTTTTGAAGCGTTGGCGAATTGAATCGGCGATCCGACCAATTGGTCGAATTCCGACATCGCCGAGGCGTTGGGCTTGGTGGGTGTTACCTGAAAATCGGACCCGCGATTCACGATTTCCTGGTTATCGTTCGAAGCAGTTGCGCTAACCGACGAAGAGTTCGCAAATTGTCCAGTCGCTGGAATTTCAACTAAGGGAATCTGTTGGACGTTTTTTACGTTCGACGGAGTCTGGCTGCCGTTGAGAAACGGATTCTTTTTCCAACTGTTGCTTTTGACTTCGGTTGTATCAGCGGCGGCAATTGGCGTTTCAGCCGCGACGGCTTCGGCGAACATACCTGTGGATTCGCTGTCCACAGGCTGGTCAGTATGGAAGGGCGCCCGTGCGCTAAGGGTCTCGACTTGTTCACCCTCGCTCCACGCACCAAAATCAAGTTCTTCTGCGGTCGCTGTTTCCGAAGCTGCAGTCTTTGGTTGCGAGACTTTCATCTTGGCATCCCCAGTGAGCTGTTCGCCATCTGCAACTAACTCAATCTCCAAATCCATTGTGGATGATGATTCATCATTTGACGCAAGTGCGTTTGCTGAGGACGTCGTCGACGGCTGGGAAAACTCGGGAGCCTCGCTTTGAAAATCTGGAATCGCCGAGTCGCCACTGGTCATTTTCGCATCAGGCGTCGAAGACATCTCGAGAGAATTGTTGGGAACAGGGAGGGTGGTCGTCATCGCCTCAAGCAACCGACGGTCGGACTTCTTCAGAGTTGAATCGGGTTCCCAATCGGACAACGATTGAAACTCACCCGGTTGAGGTTGGAACCCATCGGGCGTCGCATTCGTCGTAAAGCTATACACGGCTGCGATTGCTAGTCCGGCGCCTAGACCGACCCCGACCATTCTTCCGTATTTAATACTTTTCATACTCTCGTCTCGAAATTTTCGGCAATGCCTCGACCGAATGTTCCGGCATTCGGTGCATCTACCATGCTTCGGTTGTATCGACGAAGCGCGACGAATCCCATCATGCCGTTTAACCGATATTGCCGTATTCGCACGAGATCCGTTTTATTCAGTCGCTACAATCAGCAAAGTTATGCCCAACGAAGCGTCAACCCTCGATGCGCCACCGACAAATTGCTTAATCGTTACAATATGACAGTGCGTCGGAGAACGATTTGATAGTACGTTTTTGGACCGGAAAATCCCGTAAGTCGGTCTGACCAAGGGACTGACCCTCTCAGTTTTCGCGGGGATCGGAGCTCTTTCGGGAATGGCTCCAACAGGTCAACCCAATCGTTGAGCATTGGTTTGGAATCTCAGGGCAGGGAAACGCAACTACCTGCGGGCCGCCAGTCGTCCCATAAAATAGAAAATCCCGGGCGATCGCAAGGATCCCCCGGGAATTAGATTTACTTGTTTTCAGTCGCCACAATTACGGTGCGGCGCAACTAACCTTCGGAACCTACGCCGACGACTTCGTCCAATGATTCACCGTCAACCGACTCAACTTCCGCCTCAATCGCAGGATCGATGCCAGCGATCAATTGGTCCAGACGTTTGCTCAATCCCTGCACGACTTTTTCACGCGCGGCGTCATTGAAGGTCACCGTGGCAGTGGCCACCGAAATTGGCCCACTGTAAGCGCTGGCCAGCAAATGTTGAATCAAGGACACGGAGAACGAGCCCATTTGATCGCCGGGCAAAGCAGTGCGATCTTTTTTGGTTGCTTCCGACAGTTCGACCCCGGCGATGAGATCCGCCAAACGAACTTCCGTCAGCACCTTATTGGCATCGATGGCTTGGAGTTGCGCCAAGGTTCCGCCTCCGACTACCCATTCCCAACAATCCAGGCAGAGTCCTACATTCGCTTGTCCAACCGTCTTAACGAGCGTCAAGATTTCGTCCGCCGTCTTAATAAATTGATTTTCACCCTCAGCCGTTTTTACTCCTGAGGCCTGGAGCGCCACCCCGACGCGAATTCCATGCGGTTCGAATTTGGCACCAATTTCTTGCAGGCGGGCTTGATGTTGTTCGAAATTTTCGCGAAACGCAAAATGGCTGTTGGTCGGTTGGATTTTGACATAACATTGTTTGGCACCCAGTGTGGCGGCCAGATCAACAATGGTGTCTAGTTTGGCAATCGAGGCTTGATACTCGACATTGGTCCCTCCAAGTTTGGCAGGCAAACAAAAGGTTCCCATATCGGTCGTCGCACTTTGGAGAAACTGGCAAGCAAACTGTTTCCCCAACGCGTCATGACGGCCGACCAAGTCCTCAATGTCCACTTCGACCCCATTGAACCCGTAGGTCAAAGCGAGCTCGATCAGTTCATTTTGTCGTCCGGCGACGCCTAGTCCCTGGCTATTTAGAATCTTGTACATAATACTACCTCCTCGATAGAAAACGGACGCCACCCAGAAAATGGTCCGCGTCATGGCAAATCGCCCGATGCATCAACCCCGTCTCTGGGTGATGCACTCGCATGGGTGGCGATTATTGAAATAGACTTGATGAGACAATTATGGCAACATTCCACCGGATTGATAGGGGAAGCCTTAAAGGAGTCGAATTGGTCTTTAAGACACCCGTCAGGTATCATTGGCTAATATTGACAGATATATCAGGCCGAATTCCTGCTTAACTTTGATCGGGATTACAGCCTTGCAGAAAAAATTGGCTGCCGAAAAATGGGTCTAAAGTGCCAAGGTTTGAGTCCCTGGGAGCCGGTGCCAAGGTATAAGTCGTGGTCCCGAATTTCGAATGCAGGGACTCAAATTGGACGAGGGTTGTTGGCGAGTCGGGCGCAATGAAATGAGATTTTTATGCTGCTCGAGGGTGTGCTGCCGCGCGTCAAATCGGGACGCTGGTTCCCGTTGCCCAGTGGTTTATTTGTTGGATTTGTCACCGGAATTCGCCGATAGTTTTCCAATTGCCAGTTGCCAAACCGAGAGGTTGTTCTAAGATTACGTTTGGAGTCGGCGTGGCCGTTTTTGGGCGATGAATAACACCTCCCACGGTGGCCATTGGACTTCAATCAGGGGGCGAATTGGATTCGACCGGATAGGTAGAAGCGTTGGTTGCATGTCGTGGTTGATCAGTGGGCCACGTAAAAAGCTGATCAAAAACCTTAATTGCAAAAGATAACTCTTTCGCACTGGCTGCTTAGTAATAAGCTCCACCGGCTGATAGGTTTCGCTGGAGAGCCTAGAAAGCTGGTCACCAATTCCAGATCGCCGTGGGTCACGTCAAGCACGCTGACGGTTAAACAAAGTTCTTGAATAGTCTGTTTCGCAGGCGGTTGTTGGCCGGTGAGAGAGATGAAAATCGTAAAACAATAACTACACATGTAGATGCCACCGTGGAAATATCGCGGGACGGGGGTTCGATCCCCCCCGCCTCCATATTGATCCGGAATTAAATCCGGCTCAACGAAAATCAGGCCCGGCAGTGAAAACTGTCGGGCTTGTTTTTTGCGCCACGTATCGCGGGATTTTTGCGCGGTTGGAATTGTGCTTAACAAAATCGCGTGACTCACCTCCTCGCCGATCGCGCCAAAAAAGAGGCTCGAAGTGCTCAAAAGGCTCGGAATGACGTGACTCACCCCCAACGAGTCACGCCGTGTTTGGCCCTTGAAAACTAGGCATTTCCGAAATCCACTCAGCGCGACTATTTTTGTCCCGTTGCCAGTAGGTGTTTCAACCAAAACCCGCGGCACGCATTCGTGGAAAGTGCTATTTGCCATTAAACGGATGGTTCACAAATTTCACTCAAACGCTTCGGTCGATGTGACCGAAGCGCCCAACGGAAATCCAAAAAACGGTGGATTGTTGGCCGCCCCAGAAAGCGGTTGCTTGATGACACCAGCAGAGCAATTTACGTCGGCCTGCTAGATGCGCGCGAAGACTTGATTTACGCGAAGTAGTCGAGACTTAACCTCACATTCTTGGGATTCGAACCTGTCCCTGTTTCCTTTCCCGCTGTTTCCTCCCCGGCTATCACTTCTGCTTCATGTATTGTGACGCGAAATGCATAAATTTAGCTACAACCTGAAACCCTGCTGGGCAACAATGATTATTGGCTTTCGCCGATTCCGTGCGTGCAAAGTTAGAGAAACTAACGAAATTACTTGAGGAGCAGATATCGGAAAAACAGGAATCCTACAAAAAGAAGTTGAACGCTTTTGACAAAGAGTATTCCGAAGCGGTGGAGAATTTCACAAGATTTCACAAGTATTGGCATCAGGGTTATGGCTAACAACTTCAGGCTACCAGCTTCAATTTAAGGTGGGTCTTCTTTGAGCGGCGAAGTTGGCCAGTCAATCAGTGCATTTGCCTGCGGATGAATGGGAGGACAGGGAACCTATTCCGGTTAGGCAGTGAATCGCAAGTAGAAATCATGACATTTCGGCAGATTCGGCGCCAAAAAAATCCAGTGCTTTTCGGATTGTTCCGATTACCACAAAGAAGAGGAATCCAGACAATAAGTTGAATATTGGTATTTCAAGATGTCGCAACGAAAATTTCCCAACTGTTTTCTCCCGTTGCTGGTTGTGATGATTGCTGCGACTGCCTGTCCTGAGCTTGTCGTTGGGCAAGGAATCCTGCTACCCTGGGCGGGCTCAGTCAACCAATCGATGGGGGGAGCCGGCACGGCCGCACCACAGGACGCAATTTCAGCCGTCTATTGGAACCCTGCGGCCATGGCGGACATGAATCACTCTGAATTGTCAACATCACTTGGCACCCTGTTTCCTGTATTGGAAACCGAGTCCTCGGTCGGCTTCGGGGCAGTGAGCGGAACGAGTGACGGCAACCCGGGATTCGCGGGATTGCCCTATGTGGGTTGGGTTCAAAAACTGCCCGATCCACGATTCACGATGGGGCTGGGAATTGTCGCCGCAGCGGGTATCAAAACCAATTACGCGGCAAGCAATACCAACCCAATCTTTTTTCCACAGTCCAACACGCCGGGAGCACCAGGTGGCTTCGGACAGTTGTACAGCGAAGCGGAATTCCTGCAGATCCTTCCGTCGCTTAGTTACGCAGTCAACGACCGGCTATCGGTCGGGTTTACTCCAACGGTTTCCATCGGACAGGTGACGGTGGATCCGTTTCTGTTTGCCGCTCCCGACGACGCTGACGGCAGCGGCCAGCCGCGATATCCCTCAGGAAGAGGAACCAAACTCCAGTGGGGCGGAGGATTTCAGCTTTCGACCCACTACAAGGCTTCACCGTGTTTGAGTTTCGGAGCCATGTTCAAGTCGCCGCAGTGGTTTGACGCTTTTGAAGTAACAGGAACAGACGAGTCAGGCATGCCACGTGATTTGAGCTTCGACGTGGACCTGCCGATGATTATCTCGGTGGGAATGGCTAGCACGGCAATCCAAAATACTGTCTTGGCAGTGGATCTGCGTTACGTTGATAACAAGAACACGGATGGATTCGGGGATTCCGGATTTCGCCCGGACGGTTCACTGGCCGGATTGGGTTGGAGCAATCAATTTGGAATCAACGTTGGTGCTCAACGACAATTGAACCATGCGTTGACCGTACGCAGCGGCTATTTCTACACGAGCAGCCTTTTGAGCGATGCAGAAGCCATGCTTGCCGTTGCGGCTCCGCTAAACTACCACCACGGTTTTTCAGGTGGTGCTTCGATTCACCTGACGCAATGGTCCAGTTTCAACTTTGCCTATACCTATCTACTGGAGAATGAACTGAGTGGACCGCTGTTAACGCCTGGTGGCGCATTACCAGGAAGCAACGTGACGACTCGAATCTCCGCTCACGAGGCCAGCCTTGGTGTCGTCGTAAAATACTAGTCGGTCGCATTGGCTGCGGCCGTTGACCTTGTCGTTACCGACATTTATTCTATTAGTTTCAGTTTGCTGGCGACAAAAACATAGGTGTTTAACTTTTCCCAGCCGCGCCAGATTGTGATCCAACCGGGGTTGCCGTCGCTTTTGCGTCCAATGAATCCACCGAGCCG
>JANNWZ010000131.1:0-4489 GCA_031409295.1 Mariniblastus sp. | reverse complement strand
TGCCCAATTTTGATGTTGACGATACGATCGCTGCGATCGCGACTGCGGCGGGCCACGGATTGCGGAGTACCATTCGTATCAGCGGCCCGGAGTGCCTCAAGTGTCTGGTTCAATCGTTTTGTTTTTTCTCGACCAGGCCACTCGCCGAACTGCGGTCGCCCTCGATGCTTGGCGTAGAAATGGTCTTGGACGACAACTTGAAGTTACCGGGTTCGCTGATTTATTGGCCAAATCACCGCAGTTATACTCGTCAGCCCTCAGCGGAGTTTCACACGTTTGGCTCGGCGCCAATTTTACAATTGGCCCTCGTCAAAATCTGTCAATCCGGCGCTCGATTGGCCAATCCCGGCGAATTTACGTTGCGCGCTTTTCTGTCCGGTCGACTTGATTTGACTCAAGCTGAAGCCGTGCTCGGTGTCATCGATGCCCAGGCGCCGACGGAATTGGATGGAGCGTTGAAACAACTGGCCGGCGGATTGTCGGGACCACTCATCACGGCACGCGACCAGTTGACTTATGTTCTCGCCGAACTTGAAGCCGGACTCGATTTCGCCGAAGAAGACATCGAGTTCATCAGCCGCGAAGTTCTGCTCGCTCGCTTGGTCGAAGTTCAAACGACGCTGGACAGAATCCTCAACCAAATTGACTCGCGCGCGTTGACCACGGAACGAATTCGAGTCGCCTTGATTGGCTTGCCCAACGCCGGCAAAAGTTGTTTGTTCAATGGGTTACTGGGCTCCAACAGAGCGATTGTGTCCAACGTCCCCGGCACGACAACCGACTTCTTGATCGGACAACTTGAAATCGAAGGACTCATCGTCGAGCTTGCCGATACAGCAGGATTCGAATCCGCCGCTGATTCGACCAGCATCTCTGCTTTGGCACAACAGCAACGAGAATTCGCTGAATCGAACTCTCAGCTCCAATTGTTGTGCCTGGATGGTTCCGTTGTCCGGACGAGTTGGGAACGGGAACGCCTGGCGACTGCTCCCGCCACCACCTTCATTGTCCAGACTAAATCCGATTTGCCGCCCGCTGAAATGACTGCTGTCGACCTTCGGTTGATGCAACAATGGAAATCGGAGCAACGCTGGTTGTCCACGAGTTTCGCCGATCCGTCGAGCCTCAAGCAACTGCAGCAGACCATCCTTAAACACGCGCTGGCGTTTTCGGAAACCTCGTCGGAAATTGTTGGGTCGACGATCGCGCGAACAGCGCAAAACCTGCGTTCGGCCTCAAATTACGTAAAATCCGCCCAATTGGCGGCCTCCGAACAAGCCGGAGAAGAAATTATTGCCGCGGAAATCCGCGCTGCGTTGGACGATATGGGATTGGTCGTCGGTACTATTTACACAGATGATATTTTGGACGTTGTTTTCAGTCGGTTCTGTATCGGAAAATAGATTGTCATTACAATAACAGACTCTGGAACGGTCAATTTCGATTGTTTGTTAAACCCTACTGCCTGTTTGAACTCATGAAACCAATACTAACCAACTTCAATTTCGCTGGCACACTGTGCTTGTTTTTCCTGAGTGTCGTTTCTACCGTGGCCGGACAGGTCGTCGGAGATCGAGTTGTCGTTACCGGCAGCTTTGCCACGAAAATCCATAAGGAAACCGTCGGAAAAGTTTTTGAAGGCGAGATCCATTCCATCACTTCCATCAATGGAAAATGGTGTGCTTTAGCCGACGTCGAGGGCTGGCTGCCACTGCAAAACGTGATGAACTTGGAACAAGCCAAAGTTCTTTTCGAAAAACGCATCAAAGCCAACCGAGGTGATTTTGCGGCATTGGCGCATCGCGCGATGATCTTTTACGAAAACGACGAGTTCGACAAAGCGTTTCGTGATTTGAACGAATCACTGAAAATCAACCCGAAGAATGCCGTCGCCTGGAGCAACCGAGGCCGCGTGCTCAATGCTCAACAAAAATACGCCTTGGCATTGAAAGACCTCGCTTATTCCGTCAAGTTGAATCCGAAATTCCCCCACGCCCACTATAACTTGGGTCGAGTTTTTTATGCACTGGGCGATTGCAAGAAAGCGATTACGGCTTATGACGAGGCCATTAAACTGGACGCCAAAAACTCTCAATATTTTGTGAATCGAGGCAGCGCGAAGCTGTACTGCCAGGATCTTGTTGGAGCACGCGCCGATTACGATCAGGCGTTGGTGCTAAACAATCGAAACGCGGACGCCTATGTCGGACTTAGCAATCTGTCGTTAGCCGAAGCGAAACTCGACGCCGCATTTGAACAGGCGGACCGAGCCGTTGAATTGGAACCCAAAAACTCCATGGCACTCAATGCCCGCGGGTGGGTGTTGTACAAACGAGGACAAGTCGATGAGGCCATTTTTGACTTCAGTCGCGCGATTCGTTACGCCCCGAAACTTTCATTGGCTTACAACAATCGCGCTGTTTGTTTTGCGTCGAAGAAGGAATACGACAAAGCGATCGCGGATTATGATGAGCTCTTGAAGTTGCAAACCAAATCTCCCATTGGACTGGCAAATCGGGGCGTTGCGTTCATGGGGAAGGGCGACTTTGAGCGCGCCAAAACTGACCTGGAAGAAGCCGTAAAATTGTCTCCCGAGATGACCGATGGCCTCAATAGTATCGCGTGGTTCTTGGCGACGTGCCCTGACGAAAAATTTCGCGACGGCAAAACGGCTGTTTTGAAAGCCGAACAAGCGTGCAAGTTGAGCGACAACAAAGATTGGTCTTACTTGCTGACGTTGTCCGTTGCAAAAGCCGAAGTCGGCGAGTTTGCAGCGGCGCTCGAGACCGCCGCCAAAGCACTCGAGTTAGCCCCGGATTCAGAGAAATCAGATATCGAAGCAAAGGTCGAGTTATTCAAAGCGGAACAACCGTTCCGCAGCCAGGTTTCAGCGCCGCAAAATAGCGCCGGTTGACTGCACGGGAACTAGCGCACTTTTAATTGAAATTTCCCACTCTGGCTGAAGAATTTTTTGGGGTTTTCATAGACGACTTGCCGAATCAAACTTTCGGCATGGCCGCGTCGTCGCATTTCCAGAATGAGATCGGGTACGGCAGTTGGTTTCGAGGGCCCCCAATCTCCAGCTGAGTTCACGCATAACCGCTCGGCACCGAACCGTTCGATTACATCAACCGCTCGCGCCGGCGTGCATTTAGTTACGGGATACAAGGTCATCCCCGCCCAATATCCCGCCTCCAACACGGCGCTGACGGTATGCTCCTCAACATGGTCGACCAGCACGCGGGAACGATTCAACGCGCTGTGGTCCGCCAACATGTCGAGGATCATGCGCGTCCCTTGATATTTGTCTTCCAAATGGGGAGTGTGGATCAAAATTTGTTGTTCGTACTTCAAAGCGAGTTCCACATGTTCCTGAAACACGATCGCTTCATTGCGAGTATTTTTATTCAGTCCGATTTCACCAATCCCCAGCACATTGGGGCAATCCAGGAATTCGGGAATCACGCGCAACACATCGCGTGACAATGAGACGTTTTCTGCCTCTTTGGCGTTGATGCACAGCCAAGTGAAATGCTGAATTCCGTATTGGGCGGCTCGTTTCGGTTCAACCGATGTGAGTTGTCGAAAATAGTCGCGAAACGAATCTGCGCTACCCCGATCAAAACCCGCCCAAAACGCCGGTTCACTGATCGCGACACAGCCCATTTTCGCCAACGTCTCGTAATCATCCGTGGTGCGCGAGACCATGTGCAGATGCGGATCGATATAATCCATTTAGAAAAACTTTCTTGGTCGAGCGAGTAGGTTTACGTCCGCGAAGTCAGTTCAAATTTTTCTTGCCAGGCCAGATCATACTCACGGGAAAACAGCAACTGAATCCTCTCGGCCCGATGCAATTGAACGGTCCCGACCAACTCGATCGCTTTGGAAATCAAGTTCATTTTTGGATCGGCAGAGACATCCCCTTCGGCTCGTTGAATCCGGTCCAATGCCGCCCCAACTTCAAGAATTTTTGCTCGGATTTCGAGAAACTCTCGGTCCAGGATTTCTTTAGAATTCATAAAACACCATCGGTCTCGAAACTGTTTAGAGGGAAAACCATCGATCACGGTCCGCCTGTCGGATTTTCACCGTCTTTGATCTGGATCCCTTAATCCTATTCAGAGATTCGCTAGAACGCTAGGTATTGTCACTCAAACACGAAACCTGTGACATTTTTGCTGGCAAATTCTTGGCTTCGGCGACGACACCCCCTGGGTTCCCGGCTTTGCATTCAGGTTGTGCCGATCCTACACGTTGGAATTAGAGCCTTTGCACGACGTCAACGATCCGGTATTGATTGAATTTCTTGGTTGCGTAAGATAGATCATCCCGTCACTACCTTTGCTTGTCCTGATTGGAATTGTCGATATTGTTTGAATCGCGAGACGATTAATCTGCGATTTGACTTTCCATTTACCTGATACGATTTTGGGTCCGCTTTTTTGATGCCACGTACGATTGCCATCGGCGACATGCACGGCTGTGC
>JANNWZ010000130.1:0-19511 GCA_031409295.1 Mariniblastus sp. | reverse complement strand
CAAGGCTTTTTTGCGAACTTGGCTTGCGTGGATGGAAACAACTGGTCCCGCAGGGTTGCAACCTCTTCCCGCCCTGAAGTCGGTTAACAGGCAACAACCGACGGCCGAATTGCGACCTCCCGAAAACAAACAAACCGATGAAGACGATTTAATGCCTTATGAGGTGTTGGACGCAATCGAGCTATTGGCGATTCGAGACAAAATGATGCCGGTCGAAGTTTTCCAACATGCCATTCTCCAGTTTGCGAATTACCAACCCGCCGAGTTAAAACAATGGACGATTCGATTTTTTCGACTGTGGTGTCGCAATCAATGGAAACGCGAACGTTACGCTCCATCTTTTCATTTGGATGATGAAAGTCTCGATCCAAAGACTTGGTGTCGGTTTCCGATTCTGTCGGGTGGTTTCGAGTATGAGATTCGGCAATTGGAATTGTGGAATTAGGACGCCGACATAAAATGCCCACAGTTATTGAAAGTCTACGAAAATCGGCACATTCCAACCCGCGCCGAATTATTTTTCCGGAATCATCGGACCCTCGTATCGTGCAAGCGGCAATCAAGTTGGCCAAACTTCAACTTGGCCAACCGGTTTTGGTTGTGACTGACCAAGCGCTAGTCGTTGACTTGCCCGCTGAAGTCGAAACTGTTTGCCCATCGAATAAAATGTTATTGGCTAAGTGTGCGGCGGCGCTGTACGAACATCGCAAACATAAAGGACTTTCTCTCGAAGGCGCACAATTGGCCGCCGCCGATCCGTTGCTGTTCGCGGCATTGCTGGTAAAGATTGGTTTTGTCGATGCATCGGTGGCTGGGAGTTTGGCGACAACGGCCAGTGTTATCCGCGCTGGATTGTACGGTATTGGAACCAGTCCGGGGCGCAAACTGGTCTCCAGTTTCTTCTTGATGCAATTCCCCGACCGCTGCTGGACCTATGCGGATTGTGGAGTCGTTCCTGACCCGACGGCAGCGGAATTGGCCGAAATCGCGATCACCTCGGCTGATAACCATCGGCGCCTGACCGGGGAAATTCCACGAATCGCAATGTTGTCATTTTCGACGCGGGGAAGTGCCGACCATCCGCATGTTCAAAAAATCCGAGCTGCAACCCAATTGATCAGGGAGTTGCAACCGGCGTTGTTGGTCGACGGCGAGTTACAATTCGATGCCGCCATTGTTCCGGACGTCGCGGCGCGAAAGGCCGCCGGTTCGCCAGTCGCGGGACAAGCCAATGTGTTTGTGTTTCCGGATTTGGATGCGGGTAATATTGCTTACAAGATCACCGAACGATTGGGAGGCGCTCAGGCATTGGGACCGCTAATTCAAGGTTTGTCTAAGCCCTTCATGGATCTTTCGCGCGGTTGCAGCGTCGATGATATTGTCGATGTCGCCGTGATCGCGTCGGCATTGGCAAGTCCTTGATCGCGGGTGGGTCACGATGGCTTGACGCTGAGAACAGCCAAGGAAACGAGCGGACAAGACCCAGGTTAGGCTATTGAACGCCTGATGCTAAGCCCGACGAGTTTGGGAAAATCTTGCGACCAGCCAAACCACTCCGCAGCCCCAACCGAAAATTGCAGGTATCCAATCGCCCATCGTTCGGTAAAGACTGGTGCGGGTCACCGGCGTGATTTCCGCCTTGATTAAACCCACATCCCGACGCGGGCCGACTTGTAACAACCGACCACATGTGTCAATCTCCGCCGAGAATCCTGTATTGGCACACACCAAGTGTGGTTTCCGCAATTCAACCGCGCGAAATACGTTACATGCCAGGTGTAAATCCAGGCAACTCGTGCCAAAAAACCAACCGTCATTGGTTAAGTTTATCAACACATCGGGTTCTTTTCCCTGCTCATTCAAAGTGTTCACCATGCGACGCATGAGCTGCGGGACGGTGGATTCAAAACAGATACTCGGCGCGATACGGACTGTTTTGACTTCAAATGATTCAAACGACTTACCAGCGGTCAATCCTCGACCGATGGGAGTCCACTGGTGCAAAAACGGAAACCAATCCGCCAGCGGAACATATTCGCCAAACATCACTCGATGATTTTTGAAATACCGACCCGCAACCGCTCCTGATGAATTGATCAGCAACGCCGCGTTAAACATTTCATCTTTCTGGGGATCGACCGTTGTTGCGCCAACAATCAACGGGATATGTCCTGCATTGAGTGCCGGGTAACCCATCGCCATTCCCCAAACCTGAGCGATTGCGCCCTCGTACATTTCGACGGTCCCTTCGGCATCGATATCGGACAGCAAATCGTAGGCAGAACGGGGAAAACCGGACTCTGGCCAAACGATCAAGTCCAGCTCGGGCCATTGCGCAAGGGACCTGCCGGTCAAATCGCAATACTGCTCAAACTGTTCTAATTCCTCTGCTCTCGTTTGTGACTCAAAAATCACATCGATCGAACTTTGCACGATCGCGACATGAATCGAGGGCTTCGATGCAGTCAAGATAGCCTCTTTCAAACGCCATTGACCGTAGCTGACTACTATCGCCAACATCGACAAGGCGGCCATCAAAGCAACCAACCGACCACTTCGAGTTGCACCGGGAGGCACAGGGACAAGAACACTCATGCCTGGCGCTCGCACTGCCACTGCCACTCCAGCGGCAAACATCACAATCGCAAACGTCAGCGTATAGGCTCCCGAGAGATCGGCGATCTGAATCAGCATGGGTTGTCTAAACTGCGAATGCGACAGGCAAACCATCGCCATGCCAGTCGCAAAATTACAGCGAATCCATTCAATCCCGGTCCAAGCGATCGGCGCTGCCAGGATCACTGGAAAGTGAAAGCGATGCACCAGCGTCCGCGAAACCACTACAAACAGAGGCGTGTAGATCGACATGTATGAACTGACCGCGAGCCAACCCGCCCACATCGCCGGATGCGGCAATGGAATAAAGTAAAAGGTCCCCAACCAATACAGCAAACCGGCTAACCAGACCTCGCGAAAGTTTATCCGACCGAGTTGAGTTGGGATCATGACCAGCCAAATCAGAGGCATCGGTGCGAGCCAGGCCAGCCACCAGGCACCCACGGGAGGAAAGGACAGCCACAACATCAACGACGACGCGAGAGCCAAGGCAAAAACTCGCCACCTGGGGATGATTCGAGTTTCACGCGGCAATGAGGGCGTCGCCGGAATTGCGCTGTTCGAAGTCTGGGGATTTCGATTCAATCGATCACGCCGCCTCAATTACCATTGCCACAGCGTTGCCGCCGCCCAAACAAAGACTGGCCACCCCCCGTTTTTTTCCAGTCCGGCGCAGGGCATGAATCAGGGTGACCAGTACGCGAGCACCACTGGCTCCGATCGGATGACCGAGGGAAATACCACCACCGGAGATATTGACCTTGGTCGGATCAAGTCGCAATTCTTTCAGGCAAGCAACCATTTGACTGGCAAAAGCTTCATTGATCTCAAATAAATCGATGTCCGCCAATGACAATCCACAATTTTTCAAAGCCCCTGCGATGGCATAAACCGGTGCGATAAACAGGTCTTTCGGTTCCGTACCAGAAGTGTAGCTGGCCAGAATCTTGTATCTCCACGGTGCCGTCGTCGCGATCGAATGGTTACATACCAGTAATGCGGCGGCGCCATCGGACAATGTCGAAGCATTGCCGGCGGTAACCGAACCGTTGCGATCAAAAACAGGCCGGAGTTTTGCCAATCCTTCGAGTGTGGTATCCGAGCGCGGGCCTTCGTCGACGCTAATGATCTGGTCTCCCTTGCGCGAGGTAACCGTGACTGGCACAATTTCTTCGACAAAGATTCCCGCGGCGATGGCTGCTGTAGCGCGCTCTTGGCTGGTAACCGAAAACTGATCCTGATCAACTCGTGTAACGTTGAACTTAGTCGCAATGTGCTCTGCGTGCATTCCCATATGGCACGACTCGAACGAACACGTCAATCCGTCGAATACCATCGCGTCGGTCAACTGAATGTCTCCGAGCTTGACTCCGGTCCGCAGCCCCCGTGCCAAATGGGGCGCCTGTGACATGCTCTCCATGCCTCCGGCCACGATGGCAGCGGCATCGCCACATCGAATTGCTTGACTCGCCAACATGACTGCTTTCAGCCCCGAGCCACAGACTTTGTTGATGGTGACGGCGGCAATGGAATTCGGCAAGCCACCTTTGAGCGCGGCCTGACGCGCGGGCGCTTGACCGACTCCGGCAGCCAACACGTTGCCCATGATGACTTCGTCAATCTTGTCCGGCGTCAATCCCGCCCTTACGATCGCCTGCGCAACCACAACTCCGCCCAAGTCGGTCGCCGAAAGGGTACTAAGGCCGCCCAAGAACGAACCAATCGGCGTTCGCGCGCCCGAAACTAAATAGGCATCTGCCATGATGATGATCCTGCTATTCCAAGTAATACGAGTAATTGATGCGCGGAAAATGCCGCGCGGTTTTCTTTGGCCGAGGATGTATCCTGGGCCAATTCGATCGACGAAACAATTGGTAATCCTATTCGGATTTTAGGGATCCGGCTATCTCATTTGTTCTTTCGATGCACCATTTTTCAATTGGTCAATCTGTCACAGTGGTCTATCAGCACGGTAAATTCTCGACTAAATTCGTTATCTGATTACGCTGGCTCCAACACAATTGGCAATGATTCCGCCGAAAGGACTCCTATGGAAGGCCCCCAACTCGACCCATTGATTTTTGCCATCTTTGGTGCATCCGGCGATCTGGCCCAACGAAAATTGATTCCGGCGGTCTTCGATTTGTTTAAGCGAAACTATTTGCCCGAAAGGTTCGCATTGCTGGGGATCAGTCGGAGCGAATTGACGGACGACGATTTCCGCAAAAAGTCGTTTTTCGAAAATGAATTTCTCGACCTCTCAAACGAAACCGACGACACCAAACAGGCGTTTGCCAAACGACTGCACTACCAACCGATCGACACTAACGAAGCGGCTGACTACGCACTCGTCAAGCGTCGTCTGAGTGCTTTGGATGGAGAATTCAACACGTGTGGCAATTGTATTTTTTATCTTTCCACACCACCGATTTTGTATGAAAAAATCCCAGCTTTTTTGGCTCAGCAGGGTCTGAATCAGGCCCCTGGTAGCTACCGAAGACTGGTCATCGAAAAACCATTTGGCTATGACTTGGATTCGGCGCGACAATTAAACCAGAATTTGAAACAACACTTCCGTGAAGAAAATATTTATCGCATCGATCATTATCTAGGCAAAGAAACGGTGCAAAATTTGTTGGTGACGCGATTTTCGAACGGCATTTTCGAACCGCTGTGGAATCGCAATTACATTCATCATGTGGAAATCACGTCCGCCGAAGACATTGGGGTCGGCAGCCGTGGTGGCTACTATGACCAATCCGGTGCGCTCCGGGACATGCTTCAAAACCACTTGATGCAGCTGGTCGCACATGTGGCGATGGAACCGCCGATTGCACCGACGGCGACGGCGATCCGCAATGAAAAAAATAAATTGTTCGAATCGTTGCGACCGATTGCCCCCGAAGATGTCAGCAAAATGGCGATTCGCGGCCAGTATTTGGCGTCCAAGGTGCGTGGGAAATCAGTTAAAGGCTATCGAGACGAAGAAGGGGTTCCAGCCGATTCGAAAACCGAGACCTTTGCAGCCCTTAAATTCTATATCGATAATTGGCGCTGGTCCGACGTACCGTTTTACATTCGAACCGGAAAACGACTGCCCACAAAAGTGGCGGAGATCACAATTACGTTTAACAAGCCGCCACACACGTTGTTTCGCCGCGAATCAGAAATGCTAAACAAACCCAATAACCAGTTGATCATTCGCATCCAACCCGACGAAGGATTGTTGCTGAACTTCGGGATGAAAGTTCCCGGTGAAGGATTTCAAGCAAAAAATGTTTCGATGGATTTTCGCTATTCCGATTTGGCGGACTCCGATGTCCCGGAAGCCTACGAAAGATTACTGCTAGATTGCATGAAAGGGGATGCGACCCTGTATGCTCACGGTGACAGTGTCGAACATTCCTGGAGATTTGTAAAACCGATTTTGGACGCTTGGGCCAACGATCCGGCAGTCCCGATTTACGGATATCCGGCTGGCAGCTGGGGCCCGGAAGTCGCCGATGCGTTGATCGAACCCGCCGAAATGTATTGGCGAAATCCCTGCCGTCGACTAACAGACGACACCTCGTTTTGCGAGCTATAATGGGTTTCCACCAGAACAATAACCGCTAACGATGACTGCCATTTGAATCCGGTTTCGTCCGCGAGACCGGCTCCGACCATCGATGACCAATTCCAACCTTATCCGGAAGCTTCAGGATCTACAGACTCATCTGTCCGGCGAAATTTCAATCGACGATCGGACGCGTAAACTGTATTCGACCGACGCTTCCGCCTACCAGGAAATTCCTCTCGCCGTTGCCGTCCCGCAAACCGAAGAGGACATCGCGCTGGTAATTCACTTCGCCGCAGAGAATAGAATTGGTGTGATTCCGCGGACGGCTGGAACATCGCTGGCGGGCCAAGTCGTTGGCGCAGGAATTGTTGTGGATGTTTCCCGGCACTTCACGCAGATTCTGGAAATAAATCCGACCGAAAAGTTTGTGCGGGTCCAGCCAGGTGTAATCCGCAACGAGTTGAACCTGGCTCTCGCTCCGCATGGACTGATGTTTGCACCAGAAACATCGACCTCGAATCGCGCGATGATCGGTGGGATGCTGGGAAACAATTCCTGCGGCTCCAATTCGATTGTTTATGGCAGCACGCGCGATCATGTTTTGGAAGTGCGCGGCTTTCTCAGCGACGGGTCCACAGCCACGTTTCGATCAGTTTCCGCCGAGGAATTTGCGAACAAGTGCGATCCTGACAATGCTTCACTGGAAGCTAGAATCTATCGCGGCGTGCACGAATTGCTGTCCGATCGTGCAACTCAAACGGAAATTCGCGACGAGTTCCCCAAACCAGAAATTCATCGGCGCAACACTGGCTATGCCGTCGACTTGTTGATCGAAACCCATCCGTTTGGCTCCGCCGAGCATCCGATTGAGCGACAATTCGATTTTTGTCAGTTGATTGCTGGTTCGGAAGGCACACTTTTTTTTGCCACCGAGATCAAACTGAATTGCGTGCCCTTGCCGCCGCCGATCAACGGCGTCGCCTGCGTCCATTTCGACAATGTGGATCAGGCTTTGCGCGCGACGCAACTGGCGATGAAGCGTCGACCCTTTGCCTGTGAATTGATGGATCGGTTAGTCCTGGCAGGGGCCGCGCGCAATTTAGAACAGCGCAAGAACGCCGAGTTTGTGCAAGGCGATCCAGGCGCCATCCTGATGGTTGAATTTCGTGGGACTGACAGGAATGAAGTCCTGGCACAAACGCAAGAATTGGAAAAACAACTGCGGTCTGCGAAACTGGGTTACCATTTTCCGGTGTTATTCGCCGCCGAGGCGGACCAAGTGTGGGAACTGCGAAAGTCCGGTTTAGGGGTCGTATCGAACATCCCAGGAGATACCAAGCCCGTCGCCGTGATTGAAGATACCGCCGTGTCGATCGATGACTTGCCAGAGTACATTGCCGAGTTCAACCAGATTTTGCGCGAAAAATATGGCTTGGATTGCGTCCATTACGCTCATGCGGGGGCCGGTGAAATCCACTTGCGACCCCAGCTAAATCTGAAAACAACCGCCGGCAATCAACAGTTCCATGATCTTGGAGCAGAGATTGCCAAACTGGTAAAAAAATATCGCGGCTCGTTAAGTGGCGAACATGGCGACGGGCGATTGCGAGCCGAATTCTTGCCGCAGATGATTGGCGCGAAAAACTATGAACTGCTTCGAAAAATCAAAAGATTATGGGATCCCGATAACATCCTGAACCCCCATAAGATCATCGATGCCCCGCCCATGAACGGGCAACTGCGCTACGAACCCGGTCAACCGACGCGCGAAATCGACACGGTTTTCGATTTTAGCAACGAACAAGGGGTCGTTCGCGCCGCCGAGTTATGCAACGGTTCGGGCGATTGCCGTAAAACTCAGTTGTCAGGCGGCACGATGTGTCCCAGTTACATGGCGACGCGCAATGAAGCAGATACGACTCGAGCCAGGGCCAATATGTTACGGCATGTATTGACCCATCCAATCGACGAATCCAAGCCGTTCGACAACGAAGATCTCAAACAAGTCATGGATTTATGTTTGTCTTGCAAGGGCTGCAAAAACGAATGTCCATCCAACGTGGACGTCGCAAAACTGAAAGCCGAATTTTTGCAGGGCTATTATGATGCTAATGGCGTACCGCGTAGAGCGAGACTGATCGCCGGGTTCGCCAAATCAATGGCCCTTGCTTCGCGGGCACCCTGGTTGTTCAATTGGTTGGTTACCAATTCCATCACGTCGAGATGGGTAAAATGGTTTGCTGGTTTTGCCATCCAACGTTCGATCCCCCGGCTGCATGGCACAACGTTGCGAACCTGGTTTGAGAAACACAAACCCTTGCCAGAGGCCGGCAAACTCGGCGCGGTAAATTTGTTCTGCGACGAATTCACCAATTACAATGACCTCTCTGTCGGTATTGCTACCGTCGAGTTGTTGGAAAAGATCGGTTTCACCGTTGTCATGCCCGCTCATGCGGAAAGTGGCCGGGCGGCGCTGTCAAAAGGATTGCTACGGCAAGCCCGTCAGTTTGCCGAAGCCAATGTCCGCGCCTTAGAACCACTGGTCAGCGCTGAAGTTCCAATGATTGGAATTGAACCGTCGGCCCTGTTGAGTTTTCGCGATGAGTATCCTGTACTGGTATCGCCGGAATTGCGACCAGCGGCAACTCGCCTGGCCAAGAACTGCCTATTGATTGACGAGTTTATTTCGCAGTTGATTCGCGACGGAAAAATAAACTCGACTTTTTTCACGGACGACAAAGTTGCAATTCGACTGCACGGTCATTGCCATCAAAAGGCGCTGGCATCATTGGCAGCAACAGTTCGAATGTTGCAGTTGCCGAAAAATTATGCAGTTCGGCTAATTCCGTCGGGGTGTTGTGGGATGGCCGGATCATTCGGGTATGAAGCGGAACACTATGAAATCTCCATGCAAATAGGCGAATTGATTCTGTTCCCCACCGTGCGTGCCGAGTCAAAAAATGTTCTAATTGCCGCACCCGGCACGAGTTGTCGACATCAGATTTTCGATGGCACGGGTCGGTTAAGCCTGCATCCCGTAGAAATTTTGCGCAACGCTTTGCTCTCGCGCAAGTAGCGGAATGGGCCTTGTGCTGCGACTGTGAAACGTGAAATCGTCGCAATGTCTATTTTTTTTCCTTGGTACGCCCACAAAACACCATGTCCAATATTAAAACCTTTGCCACGCCGAACGATGTTGTAACGGCATTTGCCAGTGACTTTTCCAATTGGCTCAGCTGTTTGCCGAGCAGTCAGACCAAGATTACGGTCGCGCTGTCTGGTGGCAGCACACCCAAACTCCTGTATCAACTGTGGGCGAGCCAATATGCCGACGCGATGGATTGGAACCGACTGCATTTTTTTTGGGGCGATGAGCGTTGCGTGCCACCGGAAGATGCAGACAGCAATTACGGATCGGCAAAAACGTTATGGTTAGACAAAATATCGATTGACGCCGCTAACATCCATCGCGTCAGGGGAGAATCCGATCCCGACGAGGAACGATCACGTTACGAAAATGAAATTTATGAACATGTTGAAATCGATGATAATGCGATCCCACAATTTGATTTCGTAATCCTGGGTATGGGGATAGACGGTCATACGGCTTCCATCTTTCCACATCAAATGCAGTTCTTGAAATCAGACAAAGTTTGCGAGGTCGCGATCCATCCGGAGACCGCGCAAAAACGAATCACATTGACTGGGCCTGTACTCAATGGAGCACACCGGGTCGCATTTTTGGTGACCGGATCAGAGAAGGCGGCAGTACTGCAAGCGGTAATTCACCAATCCGGCGATTTCGAATCCTATCCGGCATCGCATATCGCCGGCAAACAAGTGGATTTTTACCTGGATTCGGCGGCAGCCAACGCCTCGTAGAAAATGTACTGAAGACCCGACAACTCCGTGAATCGGTCTGTCCAATCGGAAAAAACCAATCGCCCGATCGGCGATTGAACTTTCAACCGCCCGCGCGAGCAAGCAGTTGTTTACAACAACGACTGCGACTGAGGATCGTAACTTACTCCGTTCGATAATCGAGCCAATCGATCGAGGACCAATAACAATCCACCCGGATCAAGAACTTCATCTTCGTCGACTTCCTCGTTGGAAAGTTCGGCAAAATGAAATACGTCCAAGCGACCATCGCATTTTTCCAGCTTGGCAATTTTTTGATGATCATCGCCGGTTAGAGTCATCGTTTTGAATTCGATTTTCAAATCCTGAATCTGGTCGTGAACTTCTTCGCCATCGATATAGGTAATATCCATCGCCGAATAATCCTGTGGCGAGTGGACCGTGATGGAATCGAACTTACCGGCGGATTCCCGGGCATTTGACGACTCATACTTGTCTCCCAACCCCGCCAACATCGATTCCACACTCTTTAATGATGGCCGATTTTTTTGCTGAAAGAAAACGAAAAACGTATCGCGATATACGAATCGGCTGTCTTCAAAAAGTGACATGTGCTAACTCAACTAAGTCCGTGAATAATCCGGCGGCGGTAAAGGCAAACGCGAGTTTGCTGACGCCGCACATTCTATCCGGTTCAAGGTCAAACAACAGCACCCGATTTCGAACAGCCTTTAAAACTGTTGCCCCAATTCCACCGATCTCGCGGTGGCAGCCTGAACCGCTGACATGACAGCATTTCGAAAACCCAATACCTCTAATTCCTTGAGACCAGCAAGTGTCGTCCCGCCGGGGCTGGTAACTCGGTCACGCAATTCAGCCGGCGACTCACTCGATTCCTGCAACATCTTTGCGGCGCCAAGTACCGTTTGAACGGCCAATTTCTCAGCTGTTAGTTGCGGCAGCCCCATCTTCACAGCTCCCATTACGAGTGACTCAATAAAACTGAATACGTACGCTGGACCGGAACCCGATAGCCCGGTGACCGCATCCAACAGCGGTTCAGCAACCAATTCCACCACGCCAACTGATTCCAGATAACTACGTATGTTTGATTCATCGGACTGCGAAACCGACGGAGACACGGCCATCGCACATGCGCCAAATCCGATCAAACACGGCGTGTTCGGCATTACGCGGATGACTCGGGTCGCGCCCGTCAATTGCGTGATGCGGGCGATGGAAATTCCTGCCATCACAGAAACAACCAACGGGCGCAAATTCGGGGAATCCAAATCAAAACCATTGACAGAGCGTTCCCCGCGGCAAACATCGCCAACTTTTAGATCTGCCAGCGCCGCCGCTACGTATTGCGGTTTGACAGCCAGAAAGACCGTTTCGCAGGCTTCGTAAACATCGCGATTGGTGGCCAGGACTCTGGTTCGAACGGCGCCGATTTGGATCTGAAAAGCTTGCCGGGCTGATTCACTGGGATCGGCGATCACAAACTCCAGCTCGCGATTGTTTTTAGCGATTCCAGCGGCCAGTGCCTGGGCCATTTGGCCGGCTCCAATAAATCCGATTTGTTGCATGAGCTAGTGTCCAGTGTTCGGTGTTTAATGTTCAGTCTCGGACCGGAAATCCGTTCGCTAGCGATACTTTCATGTCAAAGCGAGAACATTGGCAAAGATTGTCTCTGGACAGGAGTTACTTATTTTGAAATACTCCGCGCCGGTAGGTCAACTTAACTTCTATTTCGGGCTGAAACACCATGAAAATCACAAGATTTGCCGGCGTACTGTCGGCCTTGTTATTATTTGCAGTATATACCGAATCAACCGCCAGCGCCCAAACTCCAAACTTGTTTGGGGGCAAAGGTATTCGCACGACGCCCTTCGGGCCCAACGAGGAAAAACCGACTAGGCAATGGCCTCGGCTGCTGGATTTTTCGGCCGACAAACCGGCCGCGAAAGAACGACAGAGTATGTTCGGCGGGCCGCTTCAAAAATCAACTTGGAAACAAGAGGTCGCACCCGAACCGACTGTCGAAAAACCCCGATTGTTCGGGGGCATGCCATCTTTGTTTGCTAAACCCGATCCCACCGAACCCAATTTGATCCAGCGAATGAACGAACGTTCCAAAGATTTTTTCGATCGCACAGCGGATTGGGCTCACGAAAAAAATCAAAATTTCCGGGAAAGATCCTTTGATACTTGGGATGCGATGACCAAGAACCTCCGCCCCGCTCAACCTGCTATCGAGGGGACGCAACCAGCGAATCCGTTGGGCACACAACCATCGGTCCGCACCGCCGAAAACGCGGAAGCTCGCCCTAGCGTCAAGTTCTAGAATCAACGCCGCTGCAGAACACCAGCTGTCCATTGTATCCGCGACCACTTAGCGACAGGTGAAGCCGCCGCTAGAATGGTTGCATGATTACCGACCTGATTCTTGGTACGGCTGGCCATATTGATCACGGTAAGACTTCGCTGATCAAAGCGCTGACCGGTACTAACACCGATCGACTTCCAGAAGAAATCAAACGTGGTATCACGATCGAACTGGGCTATGCCCATCTCGACCTTCCACCGTTTCGCGTCGGAATTGTCGACGTCCCCGGTCATGAGAAGTTTGTACGTCAGATGTTGGCTGGCGCGACTGGCATGGACCTCGCCTTGCTGGTGATCGCCGGAGACGATTCCATCAAACAACAAACGTATGAGCATTTGGATATCTTGCGACTACTCAACCTGCGGGCCGGTGTGATCGCGTTAACCAAGTCTGATTTGTCCGATCCGGAATGGCTGGATCTGGTCGAATCGGAAATACGACAGCTGGTCCACGGGACGTTTCTTGAGCATGCGCCCATCGTTAGAACCAGTTCAAAAACGGGCGCGGGACTCGAGGATTTGAAAGCGGCATTGTTGGCTGCCTGCACCTCAGTGGCACAAAATTCGACCCCAACTGCGGCGACAGCCGACTCCCCGAATCTCACCACCGAGAGTGCATTGACGGCCCCTTTCCGACTGGCGATCGATCGCGCTTTTTCGATCGCGGGATACGGGACCGTGGTCACTGGCAGTGTCTCCAGTGGTTCGGTCAATATTGGCGACCAAGTTGAAATTCAACCCGGAGGCTCAATCGCGCGGGTGCGCGGTTTGCAAAACCACGATTCGCAAGTTGCCACCGTGCATCGCGGTCAACGGGCGGCGATCAATCTGGCGGGCGTCAGTTTGCAAGAGATTGAACGGGGTCATGAACTGGCGGCAGTCGGTCATCTGCTGCCGGCGGAATTGTTGACGGTTCGCTTGCGCTTGCTTGACCGCGCAAACAAGCCGCTGAAAGATCGCACCCGAATTCGATTTCACATCGGAACGGCCGAACTTTTCGGCAATGTCCGACTGTTGGAAGCGAGCGAGTTGCAGCCGGGCGAGACCGGACTGGCGCAGATTTTTTTGAACGAACCGGTGGTGGCGGTTTGGAATCAGCCATTTGTCATACGTCGACAATCTCCGATGGAAACTATCGGGGGAGGAACGGTGTTGCACCCGAACAGCTATCGGTTGCGAAAACCGAGTACCGATGAATTGGCGATGTTACATGAGCTGGCTGGAACTGATCCCCACAAACGCGCCTCGGCGGCGGCTTATTTTTCGGACAGCAGCGATTGGCTGCCAGCTGAACTGGCCCGGACGGCCGGAATCATCGACGTCGATGGAATGTACGCATCGTTGAAATCGTCCGGCGAATTAGTCGAAGTTGCCCTGACACCCAGCCGCAATGCTGTACTGCAGCGACAACATTTGGAGACTCTTTCCCAGCGCTTGCTAAAAACTCTGAGTCGGTTGCATGACGAACATCCGTTGCGATTTGCCCATCCGCGTTCCGACCTCGACGCCGAATTCTCCTACCTGTCGCATCCGCAATGGCTCAATGTCGTGATTGAACTACTGAAACAACGAAAACAAATTGTCGCCAACGTAAATTCAATTTCACTGGTCGGCTCGGGCCCCAAACTTTCCAAAGGCCAAAAACTGTTGATGGAACAACTGATCGACCAATTCAAATCCAAAGGCTTACTGGCGCCGAGCGTTGAAGATCTCGAGGCGACAGCCAAAAAGAACAAGGACTCGGTGGTTGAACTGCTGGACCTGGCTAGTGAAAACGGTGAGCTGGTCAAAGTCTCCAATGACATCTACCTGCACCGCGATACAATGCAAAGCGTACATGAGAAATTGACAAATGCGTTAAGCGCTTCCGCAGGTCTAACCATGAGCGAGATTCGGCAGGTGCTCGATACGACTCGGAAATACTCTGTGCCGCTTTGCGAGTATTGTGACCGCATCGGATTCACGATACGAAATGGTGACATCCGAATTCTCGCACCGAAGCGGGATTTCGTGGGGTCCACAAAGCCATAGATCCAATGCCACACCGAACCGTGCGGAGCCTCGCACGATTACCGAGCAGCCACGACAACTTCCTTCCGTTCGAATACAGCACAGTTCCCGTCATCATAAATTTGTTTCCAACCAAAATCTGCCTCGGACTCAATCGATCGCGTAATCGCATCGAATACGGGCTCGTGCCGGGGAACCAGAACCGCCTGAGTGTCGTATTTGGCCAACGTAGCCCGCCAACCCTCGTCCGCTCGATAGAATTTCCAATTCTCTTCGACCGCGCCGTCGGGATAGGCCACTTCGTACCTGCTGTCCAGACTCACTTTCACTTGCGGATATAGATTCCAGGAAACAAACGCTCCCGTTTGAAATGGGACAAACAGGTTTCCGATGAATTCTCTGTCGCGCAAAAATTTAACTGCGCCGACCGGAAAAATAGGGGTCCCTTTAGTTTCGGCGGAAATCTCGCTCGGGACACGCAACTCCCAAAACCGGGTTTGCATCGCACAGCCGATCGCCACGAGTCCGCTGGCCAAGCTGGCCACCGCAATCATCTTTCCGTGCCGTTGCCACAACTCACGAATCGCGGCTCCCAATTCCGATCGTTCAATCATGGGTGGCACCAGACAAATCCAGGTCACCGCATACAACGAACCGTGTCGTAGGTGTTTCATCGCCAAATAGGCCGTCAATAACAAGACGAACGCTTCGAACGTCGGCCAGGTCTTGGCTCGATACATTCCCCAAGCGGCAACGACAATTGAAAACAAAAACAACATTTGCGAACTGAACGAAGCAACTTTCCAGATCGGTGACCACTCCAAAATCAACGGGCGTTCCATGCGAATTGCGCGAATCAGATACGGCACATAGTCAAGTCCATAGGGATTGATATTGATCGCGAGGGCGGTCAACAAACCTGCCAACAATAGATGCTTGACTTCCACCAGGGACTGCTTGAATGAACGTGTTGCGACCCATACTTCCACCCACCGCGATAATCCATAGACCGCCAAAATTCCAATTCCAGAAACGACGCCAGCGTGCATGTTACCCCACGCGATCACCATCGCAACCCAAACCCAAATCCACCACTTTTTACCGCGGCGATCCAAATCGATTAGGAAAAAGAGCGCGACCAAAAACGCCAAGGTGAATAATTGAGCCCTGATATTGGTAAACGCCATCCAGCCACCCAGATTCAGCGATACGAAACCAAGTGCGACAATGATCGCTTGGCTGACCCCATTGCGTCGAGCGAGAACATAACAGCCGACACAAATTCCGAAACAGAGTAGGTATTTCAATGCGACAATGCCGCCCGCTCCCCAACCCGTTCCGACCGAAACGCCATATAAAACGGCCCCTGTGCCCCACTCGTGATGAACGACTTTTTCCAATGTCGGGGTGTAAGCAAAATCGTCTGCCATCGGCATTCGACCGTCCGTTAGATACTGACGAAACAACGCCATTTCGTGAAACAAATCGATGTCGACAACCATGTAGTTCGAGGCAATCGCCAACACCGTCATCAGCATGGCGAACCCGACCGTCCATGGCAAAAATCTTTGAGCTCCGCTCACTTTCGGCTCCGCAGTTGAACTAATTTCGCGTCAATCCGACCGATAGTAGCAAATCATCGAATTCGGGTAAAACATCGAATCGACCGCTAGCAAATCGGCAACCCCACGAACAAACTAGACGGCGGAAAACTCCACCGACCACCGGTTTTCGGGTTGCTCAGTAAAGTGAACTGAGAGCCATGAATCGGTCCACCATAACTCGATTGACCAACCGGTTTGATCGGGACCGAAATCCAGGGTGCCTTGAAACTCGCCAGCCTGAATTCGCCGCACTGAACCGCGCCCGCCCGAGACTGAACCTTCATATTTCAGATAATCCAACCGATGCCGAGGCAATTTGATCGCAGCAATTATTTTTCCAGGAGCTGGTGCGGCGGACAGTTGCCAAGTCTCCAATTCACCTCGGTCTTCCAGCATCAGATCCCAGTGATTGGCCCGCTCGCTGCCGGGAGGAAATTCATGACACAGGACGACAAATCTCGCTTTGGGAAATAGACTATCCGTTTGAACAAATGGTATTTTTCCAACTTCATCCAATTTAGCACGCAACCTTTTACGTCCCTAACTTCCCCAAAAAAAATAACGCCCAACAATGGCGCTAAACCCAGCCCCTAGATAACTCGATGCGTTCAACCCTCCCATCCAGCACCGCGACTGGCTATATCCTACCAAACGTCGGCCCGATTAAAATTGGGAATGTTACGGTCGACCCGCCGATCTTGCAGGCACCCATGGCTGGCTTCACGAATTACGCCTTTCGGCAAATCGTTCGCGAGTACGGCGGAACGGGATTGCAAGCAACGGAAATGGTTAATGCGCGAGGTTTCGTCTGGATGGATGAACACGAAGCGGAACATCCGGATCGTTTGTGGGGCGTGCGCGAGGAGGCGCGTCCGCTGGCAGTTCAGATTTGGGACAACCAACCCGAAACTATGGCCAAAGTCGGGCGTCGGTTGGCCGAAGATTATTGCGTCAGTGTCGTTGATATTAATTTTGGATGTCCGGTCAAGCAAGTGACTGAGAAAGCACGTAGCGGCAGTTACCTGTTGCGCGACCCCGACCGCATGGGTCAGATCATTGAGCAAGTCGTGGCAGCATGTGCTCCCGTGCCGGTGACGGCAAAAATTCGTTTGGGTTGTACTCGTGATAAAATCAACGCGATCGATATTGCCCAAGTTGTGGAGGGAGCCGGCGCGGCAGCCTTGACCGTACATGGACGAACCGCCCAAGACATGTTTCGTGGCTCGGCCGATTGGGACTTGATCTCTCAAATCAAACCCTACCTCAAAAAGATTCCGCTGATCGGCAACGGAGACCTCGACAGCGCCGAAGCCGTTGTGAATGCGTTTAGAGATTACGATGTGGATGGAGTCATGATCGCACGCGCCTGTTTGGGTCGACCTTGGTTGTTCGCTCAAGCGACGGCAGCGCTACGCGGCGAACCGATTCCTCCCGATCCAACGCTGGAACAACAACGCCAGTGTTTGCTGCATCATTTCGATTTGATTGCTGAACGCTTCGGGGAGTCCAAAGGCGCCCAATTGATGCGGCGATATGCGTGTTGTTATGCTCAGGGCCGACGTGGCGCTCGGCATTTCCGCACCTATGTTGCGACCGTCAACACAGCCGCCGAATTTCGAGCCGTCGTCGCGGAGTTTTTTCCTCGTGATGACGTTCCCCACGCCGAACAATCCGAACCGAGTATCAATCTCCATGACTTGTCGTAATCTTGTCAATAACGAAATCGTCGATACGCCAACGCGTCAACTCGATTGGAAATCCGCCGTATGAACTCTTCCAGCCAACAGACTCTACTTGATCGACTCAACTCCAATGCACTTCAGCTTTGCCAACTTTCCATCGACCAGGCTGAACAGCTCGGGATCATAGCGAGTCAAATTGCCGGAGCCACGGTGTTGGATTTCGGCATCGGTCGCGCCGGCACTTTGGCGGCCGGAATTCGGTTGGCTGAAATTTGTTTGTCGGGAATCGCCCGGGTTGAACTAGCGCCAGCTAATTGTGCTGAATTGCCACTCCCACAGATTATGGTCTCCACCGATTTTCCATTGGCTGCCTGTATCGCATCTCAATACGCTGGTTGGGCGTTTTCCGTCAAAAAATATTTTGCGATGTGCAGCGGACCGGCCCGCCTGTTACGCGGAAACGAGAATATTCTTTCTGAATACGGACTGTCCAGCCAAACGCCGATTGCCGTTGGCATTTTCGAGTCGAACGCCCTGCCATCGGAAGAAGCCGTCCAGTTGTTTGCGGAGTCCTGCGGCGTTACTGCTGAACAGGCGACACTGTGCATTGCGCGCACGGCCAGCTTTCCCGGCACATTACAAGTTGTTGCCCGCAGCGTGGAAACGACGTTACATAAGTTGCATGAACTGCAATTCGATTTGCTGGCCGTTCGCAATGCCACCGGCACAGCGCCGCTGCCGCCAATTGCCGCCGATGATTTGACGTCGTTGGGTTGGACCAATGATTCGATTCTCTATGGCAGCAACGTCAACCTCTGGGTCGAGACAACCGACTCAGCAGTGGAACAGGTACTTGAAAAACTGCCCAGTTCCAGTTCCAGCGATTTTGGTGAACCGTTCTTGAACATTTTTAATCGTTACGACCGGGATTTTTATAAGATTGACAAAAACCTGTTTAGCCCCGCCCAAGTTACAATTAACAACCTGAAATCCGGACGGACTTTTTCCTGTGGGCGTCTGCGATTCGACCTGCTGCGTGCTTCGTTTGGGTTGGAAAACTGACGTTCCATGAAGCTTTGCGTACTCTCACCAGCGGACAGTTGGCATTTTCTGGACCTGCAGCGCGCCGCAGGAATCGAGCATCAGGTCGAAAGCGTGGAGTTTGAAACGCTCGCCGACCTGATCTTCAATGATTCGGTTGTCTCGCAAATATCGCCTTCACACAACCGTCCTCACCCATTGGAAAAATTTGACTGCGTATTGGCTCGAGCCATGCCGGCTGGGTCACTGCAACAGGTAATTTTCCGGATGGACGTGTTGCTCAGTCTGGAGCGTCGAGGTCTCCGAATTGTCAACCCACCGCGCACGATCGAAATGGCAGTGGACAAATATTTGTCACTAACGGAGTTGCGTCGACACGGAATTCCAATCCCGGCCACGGCAGTCAGTCAAGGAATGTCGGATGCCTTGCGGCATTTTCAAATTCTCAATGGCCCAGTGGTACTGAAGCCGATGTTCGGTAGTCAAGGGCGAGGCCTCAAGCGGATCCAGACGTGGGAAGACGCGACACAACAATTTACCGAAACTCTGGCAGCTGGAAATGTCGTTTACCAACAAAGGTATATTGACCACGGTGGCTTCGATTTTCGTTTGCTGGTGATCGGAGATGAAGTATTGTGTATGAAACGCGTCAATGATCACAACTGGATCACCAACATAGCCCAAGGCGCCGTCGGATATCCACACTTGCCGACACCGTGTGAATCCGAGTTGGCACTCACGGCCGCGCGA
>JANNWZ010000129.1:0-32690 GCA_031409295.1 Mariniblastus sp. | reverse complement strand
GCGAATGGGAAATCGGCGTCGTTCAATAGCTGAATGAAAACAGTTCCCATTCCAATCGAATCCGCGACAAAATTTCCATGGTCATCCAATTGTTTCAAAGCCCATGACATTCGCGGTGGTCCAGCAAGGTTGTCAACAATGGTGGTATAGCTAAAAACAATAATTTCCCGTCCGCCGAGGCTCGACGTATCGGCTCTGACGGGCAGTTTGAATGATCCAGTGACTTTACCCGTTTCATTCAATATGGCTGTCGCTTGGCCGTTACGAATCGTAAGAGGAACTAGTTGATTGCCAATTGTTTTCGATTGAACATAGACTTCGTTCAGGATCGCCCGATCAAAGCCCGGCAAAATAGCCGCTCCATGCTCATCGGTCGTCCCCGCTCTTTCGGCTTCGAATCGCAACGGAATCCGGTTGCCGGAAATACGGGCTGGTTGAATGCTTGCCCCCGCGACTGCTTGTCCTGCGCTATCGATCACGATCAATTTCAGCGGCTCACATGGTTCAAGTTTGAGGTTCAATGGATAATCGATCATCAGCCGGGGAGTCTTTATTCCAATAACTGCCGTTCGAAATTTTTCGGCACGAACTATCAAGAGCAATTGCACTTGACTGCCGGTTTGAGCCAATCTTGGATCAGGAACGGCAAAAGGAATTTCGAAATGTCCTGACATATCCGTGGTCGAATTCGCGAGCGACGGATCATAGATGACGTAATCGGCAGACGCAAAACCAATGACGGTTGGAATGACGATGGTCACTTGTGCGGCCGGAATAGGATTGTCATTGCCGTCCGTGATCGTTCCATAGGCACGAATTTGGCGGGGCAATTCCGTTAGCAGTTCATCCTGCTTTACGACGGCATAACCGGACCCCATCGCGATCGAGTATGGGAAATTCAGCAACACACAACTGACGAGCACGAAGGCTTGATTCAACTTCATTACAGGGATCCTGAGCGTGTCTAATTTTTGAGTTGCCCCGCCTCTAGCGAATTTCGTCCGCGACGCGAATTCGCCAACGACCGGCGAACGACGATTCCACTACGGCAGATGGTCTTGAGCTTCGATCACCTCGACGATCATTCCGCCGATTGGACCACTGTTAAATTCGAGGATCGTTTTGACTTGGGATGGAGGCACATCTTCGCGAACCCGTACCGGGATCGAACAGAATGTTCATCACGAAAAACCCGACGAACCGACAGCAATTTGTACTTCGCGAAAGAAACTTAAGGCGGCCAGCCGATTTTCATCAGTTGGTTCTTCCTTGCCAATCTCTGAACCATGCAAATAGCAGCCGGATTTTGAAGTCAGCATCGGCGTAACCAGGATCGTCGTCTCCCGACCCGAGGAAACGCTGTTCACAGTTGCAGTCAGCGTGAGCGGCCCAAGCAATTCCACGTCCGTCGTTTGGTCGCCTTCAACCACAATCATCGCATCACCCGTCCCGAGGCTTTCAAATTGAAAGAGGAATGCGTTTTCGCCGTCGCTAACTTCGATCCGAATATCCTTGACAAACCAGTTGCCGACTGGCACTTCGATCGCTTGATCGATATTAGAGACTGGAATATTGATTCCGGAGTCAGATCCAAGCGCGCCTTTGATTGAGATAACTTTGGCGTTAGAGTTGTCCAGGCCCAACTTTGGAACAATCGAACCTTTTTCCAAGACGGGCGTCAGGGCCAAGGAGCGACCGGAGGCGTCTCCGGAAATCGCATGGAGCCTGCCTCCAATCATCCGCATGCCCTCACAAGGCAATCGCTCGACGATTGAATTGATTTTGCCATCGGCGTTGAGATCGACGAACAAACGGTCGTCCGGGTCAAACCACAATCCATTGGCATTGCGATCTTCGAATCGGGCGGCGCAAATTTTGCCGTCGAATTTCACGGAACCATTCATGGTTCCGGCAGTCGCGACCTGACACGTTGACGAGCCCGAATCAAAGCGAAACCTGACTTTGCTCGTTTGTTTTTCAGGTTGCTCGCTGGCTCCCACAAAGTACCACGCGTCGAGATCCGTCACCCATTCGTCGGCGTCGGTTGGCGTAGAGGCAACCACTTCGCCGAGCTGAAAAATACGATCGCGATTTTTGTCGACATAGCAGCGTCTGTTTTCGGGCTGGCCAACGATCCACACCGCAATCGATCCAGATCGGGCGGCACCGTAGGTCAGCCAGCCTTTCCAGCAACGCTCGTCCGCCGGTAATTCTAATTCGGCAACCAGTGCCGTCACGTCATAGCTTGGAGGTACGCCATCGGTTAGGAGGACTTCTGTCAATCGCGTCCCACTGGCCGAGGGCGAAAAAGCGAACGAATCAGTGTCGGCTTGTCTTCCGATAACTTCGGAGAAGGCCACTACAATTCCCAGTAATGCAATCGACAATCGAATCATGATTCCGTTTCCGGTGGGGACTGGCCGAGTAAAGTTGGATTTCTAAATTCAAACCGAATCAACTTCCTTGTTGCCAAGCAGCCTATCAGAGTCGGTCGACACTGAACAGAGTAACCGAAATTCAACTCGCAATTTGGTAAATGAACAGATTGAGAGAACATTGCCAGCAAGTTCCCACCAAGGCTCACGAATCTGGGAAATTTCTTCAGACGAAAGTCACTCGTCCAAAAACGTTCCATGGATTTTGTTCCGAACAAGGAGATTTTGGATATCCGCAGCTGTGCGAGGGAGCGCACCGTGTAATCGATCAGTCATCCATTTTGGCGTTGCCCAAATAAAAAACGACATCAACGCTGGCGGTGATATGAATTTGACCAGCCGCGAATGAACCGTCTTCGTCCCAAGCGTTATTCGCCGGAACAACAATTGAATAGTTCTGCGTCATGTTCGCAGCTGGTTCGCCGCCGTAGCTGGTTTCTCCGATTGACTTGACGGCACTGATTGTGGCGCCCAGTTCGCCAGCCATCAACGTCGCCTTTTCTCGCGCGGCGCGAACCGCATTGACGCGGGCTTGGTCCCGATATTTTCTTCGCTCGGAAGAATTGAATTGGATACCACCGACTTGATTGATGCCGCGTTCTACCAATCCTCGGTAAACGGTTTCGAATTGAATCAGGTGCGTAATCCGAATGCGAAATTGTCGACGAACGTTGTAGCCTAGCGGCTGCAACAATTCTTCCAGTTTTTCATCGACGTTGCTTTCGGCCGGAGGGACAACACTCTGTTGCATTTGGATCGGACGTTTATAGGGATCACGTTCTCGCATGATCGGTTCAATTCCAATAAATTCCGTATGTACATTCTCGTTACCCACCCCGGCGTTTTTGAGAAACTCCATGACTTGGGCGATTTTTTTGTCGTTATCCGCAGCCGCAGCGGCAAGGGTCTTGGCCCGTGACTCGACCGATGCGGTGATGACAACCTCGTCTGGTGCGACACGAATTTCCGCGGAACCGTTGACGGAAATAGTCGGTTGAGATTCGTCCGCATGAACGACGCTGACCAGGAACAAAAGGCAGCCGGCCAATAAATTTGCCGTAAAGTTGGTGTGCATGAATTGCTCCGATGGGGTAATTCGTGATTGCCCAGTACACAGTGTCCGGGCACGAAGTCTTCGATACAGTGATCACTTTACCATAAGTAGGTCACCGCCTGCGCGACATCCTCAAAAGTGCAACTGGCGATCTTTCAAATTCTCTAAAATTGAATCAGCCTTCCTGATTGTCAGTCCGAGCCAGAAGAGCGACAATCGCGTTTGAAGTGACTTCGTTAGTGATTCGCGATTCTGGTTTGCGAATGTTGTCTGGCAATGTCTGGTTGTGAGGGCAAGATCTTGGGACTTGAAACAATGCATTCAAATGTTGGCCTGAATCGCGGCTGGCGGAAAACCAGAATTGGACCCATTGCCTGTTACACCGAGGGAAGGGAATTTCTCGGAGCAGACTATTTTACGTTTTTGGGGATCGCCTTGGTGGGCGGCCTGATCAGTGGTTTGGTTCCGCTGGTCCTATTGGGACCGATGATGTGCGGATTTACGATTTGTTTGCTTAAGAAATCGCGCGGCGAACCAATGGTGTTCGATCAATTATTTAAGGGTTTCGACTATTTCGTCCAGAGTCTTATCGCGGTGTTGTGTTACATGGGAATCACCCTAGTTTTGATGGTGCCATTTTTGATCGCCTTGCTTGGCGGAATTATGATGATCAGTCTAGGAGATGAAGCGATCGTGGCAGTGGGCGTGATCATAATTGCATTGGCCTATGTCGGAATGTTCGTGCTCGTATTGCCGTTTCAGTTGACGATATTTTTTGCCAGTGCCTTGATCGTCGATCGAAACATGGAAGGTTGGCCGGCGTTCAAGTTGGCTTGCCAAGGTACGCGAGGGAATTTTTCTCAATTGTTAGGATGTGCAGTTGTTGGACAATTAATCTTGATGATCGCAGTCATGATGTGCATTGTCCCAATCATTTTTGCGATGCCGATCGTGTTCGCCGGACATTTTATGGCTTACCAAAAGATTTTTGGCTTGGTCGAAAAGCCGGTCATGGCGGATGTGGTGACTTGATGAGTCGAACGGCGCACGAGAGTACGGCTGATTGATTGGCACCGAGTCTAACTTAGATGGGTCGCGCGACGTCTCGGAGCGTCGCTGCTACTGAGGCGTCGTTGAGATTCGATCAACGGCGTCTGGCGGCTAACAGACCAAAGCAAAATATTCCGGCGTAGTTCGCAGTCAGGTCCAGCAAATCAAAACTGCGCCCAGGGATAAAACGCTGGCTGAACTCTTCCAGTGTAATCAGGGCGAAGATAATCAGACTTCCCAGCAGCCAATTCCGGCCCCCCCAGGCAATGGTCTGATTTTTCAGACTCAGATTCAACAAAAAAGTTGCACTGCCGATCAACAAAAAATGCGCCAATTTATCGGCATAGGGAAACGCGACACCGAACTGCAGGAAACCAAATTTCTGTTGGGTATTGGCGGACCAGATGATGAAACTGATCATGCTGAGAAACATGATCGTCACGAGGTGGATCAGCATTCTTTTGACGGGACCCGAATCGGCGTTAGGGGCTGTCATGTAATTCCCAGCGACCGTTAACTAATCGCTCGTTGGGCACGAAGCGGGACTTATATTTCATGTGTGGCGAACCGGCGACATAATAGCCGAGGTACAGATATTGCAATTTTTGCTGTTGGCAATACTCGACCTGTTTTAAAATTGAATACGTTCCCAAACTAGCGGACTTGAGATCAGGATCATAAAAAGTGTAAACAGCCGACAAGCTATGTCGGCCGATGTCGCAGACTGCCAAACCAACCAATCGTTGTTCCAGCCAATAGGCGATCTCAAAGGAATCGAGACAGCTGCGAACGAAGCCCCAAGTGTACTCTTCCATGTCGATATCCGTATCGCGTTTTGCCAGTCCGCGCAAGCGACGATGTTTGTTAAACAAGGCCACACGTTGTGTGTCCGATTGCAACGGTCCGATCACCTGTTGAAATTTTCGATTTCCTCGTTTGAGTGTGCGTTGGTGATTGCGGCTGAATTGAAAACGGCCCGTATCGAGGCGAATTGGTTCGCAAGCACTGCAGTTGGGACAGTTGGTTTGGTAAATGAACTCGCCGGTTCGACGATGGCCTTCGGCCAGTCGACGATCGGCAACCTCGCGCGTGATTTTCTCCAATGGCATCCGCAACGGCATGCGGGCAGTTTGACCCTCCAGATAGGGACACTGCTCGGTCTCGTCAATGATGACGATATCAGTCGATTCAGAGGCCGTCATGAATATGTCAACTGGGTTAGTCGGGCGATGAAAACTGTGGAAACAAACTGGGCCGTTGCTGATCGTCCCTATTGTAGGCTACCGACGGGTGCCAAGGAAAGTTATTGCTTCCAGGCAATTCACAACGGACTAATAGGCGACTGGTTCCGGATATTCATCGAATTCGGAGTAACGTTCGGGGGCGCGGTTGGAGAATCGCGTGAAACTTGGCTCCCAATGCAATTCGACGTCGCCCGTTGGACCGTTTCGTTGTTTTTCGACGATGATCAAGGCCTCATGTTCGTTCACATCGGAATCGGGGTTGCCTTTTTGGAAGTACCCTTCTCGGTGGACAAACATCACGACATCAGCATCCTGTTCAATCGCCCCCGATTCGCGGAGGTGGCTAAGTTTTGGGCGATGATCGCGAGATTCCTCGGCTTGACGATTCAATTGCGATAGACACAGGACGGGAGTCTTCAGTTCGCGCGCCAAACCCTTCAATCGTCGCGCGATTTTGGAAACTTGTTCCTGTCGCGGATCATTCGCCGAATCGGGTTGAATGAGTTGCAAATAGTCGATCACTACCAGCCCCAATTTCCCCTCGCGTCGTTTGATGCGTCGCGCTGCGCCAGCAATTTCGGACACATTCCGGGTGGGCGAATCGTCGATAAACAACGGTACGCTGCTGAGGTCACCGGCAATTTTTACCAGTCGTTTACGATCATCGGCCGCGAGAGTACCGTTACGAAGACGATGGCCATTGACTCGAGCAACCGAGCATAACATCCGTTCGATCAATTCAATCGCCGCCATTTCGAGACTGATGAACAACGTCGGTTGACGGGCTTTCAGGACCACATGTTCGGCAATATTCATCGCGAAGGCCGTTTTACCCATACTGGGCCGAGCGGCCAAAATTACGAGTTCCGACCCGTGCAATCCGCCTGTCATGTGGTCTAAGTCCACAAAACCTGTTTCGACGGTTCCCTCTTGGACTTCGCCGCGAACCCGCGCGTCCAAGCGATCCATCGCGGCGGACAAGATCTCATCAATTTTGGACAAGTTGTTGGACTGCCGACTTTCCCGAATCGCAAACACTTGTTGCTCGGCATCATTGAGCAATTCATCCGGGTCCTGTTCGGGTCGGTAGGCATTAGTCAACAAATCGCCGCAGGTCGCGATCAAATTTCGAGCCGTCGCTTTGCTCCGTACGATATTGGCATAATACGTGGCATGAGCGGCATGCGGCACCGTGGTGAAAATCTGCGCCAATCCGGCCCGCCCACCGATCAATTCAAAGTCACCGCTGCTGATCAAGCGCTCGCTCAACAAGACCAAATCAATTTTCTTGCCAGCGCCGTGCATGTCCATCATGTGGCCAAACAATTTCTGGTTGGCCTCGTCATAAAAATCTTCCGGCCGCAAAATGTTGACAATTTCATCGCAGGTTTCGGGCATCAACATCAAGCTGCCAAGAACACCCATTTCGGCTTCCAGATTGAACGGCGGTTGCCTTTCAAATGCAGCGGCGTCTTTTTTTTTGTCGTGTGAGGGTTTTTTGGACATTCCGTTACTTCCGTCAATCCATTTAAGTGTCAAGAAACGCAGCAAGCGCTGGGTGGAAAATGTTTTGGGCGCTAACGAAAACCCGCTGCACTTGATTTTGGTCCAAGAAGAGAGGCAAACTCGCCGGAACCCTTTGCTCGCTCAGCCCACACTTCCGCTCCCGATTCTAGGGCAAACTGTTGCTCATTCCAAACCGGTTCGACGAAAAAAATCTCATTCCAAAAAAACAAGCTTGGCATAAAAAGCCAAGCTTGCAAGATTGTTCACAAGTTGTTCAAGATTTGGCCAGCGGCCTGAATGCTAATTCCCGTCGATGGTCGGAACAACCCAAACTTTGAGTTCGGATTCAATTTCCTGATGCAAGTGGACTTTGACGGTATACAAGCCAAGCTCTTTCAACACACCTTCCAATCGAATCTGGTCGATGGTTAGTGTAATATCGTTTTGCTTGAGCGCGGAAACGATTTCGGCGGCGCCTACGCTGCCATACAATTGGCCTTCTTCGTTGGCATTGGCCTCGATCGTAATGCTCTGTTTGGAAATCAATTTGGCAAGATCTTTCAGATCCTTCAAACGGGATTGTTCGATTTCCTGCAGCTTGGATTTATGTTTTTCCACCATTCGTTTGTGGTGGTCACTGGCGATCGTCGCCAGTCCCTGCGGCAACAGGAAGTTATTGGCATATCCGGTTTTCACTTCAACGACTTCGCCTTGTTTGCCTAAATGGTCGACCGACTGAATCAGCAGCAACTCCACGCCCCGATGTTCGCCGCGAGGCAGTTTGGTCAGGTGCGACCGGGTACGCTTCTGTTTTTTCATCTTTGTGCTTGGCATCGTGATCTATCTCGTATTTTTGAAGCTAAATAAAATTAAAAGGGTACTTCGTCGGCGGGTGGAGCATTTTGTCGAAAGGCGGTCGCGCCGACATGATCATCTTCTGAGTCGCTGTTCGACTCGGCGGATGATCCGAAATTTTGGTTGGGACTACCGGCAGTCCCTGCCTTGGCGCCGAGCATTTGCATGCGATCGCCAATAATCTTGATTTTGGACCTTTTTTGGCCGTCCTCTTGTTCCCAGCGGTCCAGTTTTAACCGGCCTTCGATCAAAACGGATGAGCCTTTGGACAGGTATTCGCCGGCGATTTCGGCGGTTCTACCCCACAGGGTGACATCGAAATAATTGACTTCATCAACCCATTGGTCATTGCGTTTCACCCGTTCATTGACAGCCATGGAAATGTCGGTAACGGCTGTACCGGACGGGATGCGCCGAATCTCGACGTCGCGTGTTAAATTTCCGACAAGAATGACTCGATTGAAACTGGCCATGGTTTTTTCTCACAAAGAGTGATTTCTACGAATATCGGCTTGGCGTCCTTTCTAAACCGAATTGGGAAATGTTAACAATTACTTCCTGTGATCGAATGGTAGCACTAGGTGTTGACACGTTAGGTCAGACAACAAATTGTCGGCGGAAAAAAACTTGGCTTCCCCAATCAGCCAAAACTAAGACGTGACGGTTTCGATTTCTTCAACATCTTCTTCGATCTTAATGTCGCCAGTAAAGACGCGTGGCGGGGCTTCGCCTTTGGCAACTGCAACCATGGGCTCAACCAGCCGCGGATCAAGTTTGATCGCCAAATGACGAAGGATCATCTCGTTCAACTTGCAAGCTCGATTTAGTTTAGACAGTTTTGTGCTTTCGGCTTTAATATAGGCCAGCCAATAAGCACCTTTGCGGTGACCCTGCACGGCGTAGGCCAGTTTTTGCTCATTCCACAAACGACTAACCAGAATCTCGCCATCAATCGACTTGACGATTTCTTCAACTGCCGTCGCGGCAGCCGCCGGGTTCCGCGCGTAAACATTGGCATTAAACAAAAACATGCACTCGTAAACCGTTTCAGCCACTTTGTATTCCTTATTGAATTTTTCTAAATTTCTAAATTAATTGTTGGATGGGGGTGGGTTGGCGTCAGCATTGAACTGGTTCATCGCGGATTGCAGGCCCGCACTAATCCAAACTTCGATTGCTTTTACCGCTCGAACGATCGCTTGGTCCATGACCAGTCTTTCATCCTTGGAAAATTGACCAAGCACGTAATCGGCCGCATCCCAATTTTCCGGTGTCCGCCCGATCCCGATTCGAAGTCGGGCGAAACCATCCGAACCGAGCCGTTGGATTGTATCCGCCAAACCCTTCTGCCCGCCCCCCGAACCCGAGGGTCTGAGTCTCAGCCGCCCGTTATCCAATGCCAAGTCGTCGCAAACTAAAATCAAGTCTGACAGATCCAATTTGTAAAAATCCACCGCAGCCCGTACGCTTTGACCGCTTAAGTTCATGAACGACAGCGGACTGAGTAATACTGTCTTCTCACCAGCAATGGTGGTTTCAGCGACCTCCGCGTTAAACTTGCCTTTTGGGCGGTCAACATTGTATCGCTGAGCCAACATCGCAATCACATCGAAACCGATATTGTGTCGCGTTCCTTTATATTTTTGGCCAGGATTTCCCAAGCCAACCACTAACTTCATAATATCCACTGTTTATCGAAATACTTTTCTGGTAGTCCAACCGACGATAAATTAGGCTGGCGCCGTTTCTTCCGCCTCTGCTATGGGTGCAACACAAGTAACTAGCGGGGTCTCAGCGGCCGTTACCAAACGGGCACCTTCGGGCAACGGAACGTGGCTCGCTGTCAAAATCCCGTTCAAGTGTAGATCGTTAATTCTTAAAATCAATTTATCGGGCAAACTGCGCACTGGGCAGGAAATCACAATTTCGTGTTTCGTGAAATTGACAATACCGCCCTCGTGCGTTCCGGGAGCTTCCCCTTTGAGCTCGACCGGCAATGTCACTTCGACCTCTTCGGTGGCACTAACTCGCGTCAAATCCACGTGCACAATGCTGGTACCAAAGGCATCCCATTGAATCGCTTTGATCAATGCACTATCGGTTACCGAACCGACGAGGTCGACGATATGCGCTCCGTGTTGGAGGATCTTGTGTAGGTCATTGGTCGCGACACTGAGCATTTTCGTTTCTTCGCCGTGTCCATACAAAACCGCAGGAATATGACCGGATTGGCGCAGTCGCTTCATTCTCAACGACCCAGTTTCAGTTCGCGCCGCCACGTTTAGGGAATCTGTCACGTATTTAACCTTTTATCATTCCAAAACTACAATGTCTGCAAGTTCGGGATTTTCCCAAAAAAAGCGAGTTTTACAAGCCCAAGTTCAATTTTTCGTCTAAATTCTGTTTTCCGTCGTCCCTCGACCAAAATTCAAATCTGGGCATAATGAGTCGAAGCTTAGTCCTGGGGTTATTTGGTCGCTTTAGAAAAGGTTAACGGAATGGCAAAAGAGCCCAGCAATAAAGGCGCTCGCTCGCAAAAATTCGAATTCGTGGAACCGATCGGATTACGCGTATTGGTCCGCAAAGACGAACCGAAAAAAGAAACCAAAGGGGGTATCGCCCTGCCCGATTCGGCCGAAATTCCAACCATCACCGGACGAATCGTTACGATTTCCGCAGCCATCGCCCGAGACGAAGACCTGCCGCTCCGACAATACGACAAAGTGCTGTTTCACCCAAAAAACGCGATTCCTGTCGATTTCGAATCGGACAACCAATTGTATGTCGTCCCCGCCGAAGACATCGTCGCAGTTTTCAGGAATCACGCACCGCACGAAAAATAGCGGGTGGCCCCCGATTTTCTATTTGCTATCGGCGGTCATTCCCGGCCAACTGTCCGTCCGAAACGGGGAGGCCGGCAATCCGGCAGCGTTATAAAGATTGCAGCCCGCCGGATTATTGGCCCAAGCGTAGCGAACTGCCGCCGGGGCTGAAACGCTGTCGCTCCAAACGACAACTTCTTCACCGTTGATCTGCGCTTCTGCCCAAACAAACTTTTGATCGGCGCCGGCAATCTCGAATCGTTTGAGCGGACCGCCATCCCGCGACTTGATGCCGGCAGCATGATTGAAGGTCAATCGAATTCGATTTCCCTCCGTTTTCATTCCTTGATAGGTCGGCCCAGATGATTCTATTTTTCCGTCAGATTGTCGGGCCAATTCCAATAGGGCCAAGCGGCGTCCGACTTCCTGTTTATTTTTCGGATGAATGTCCGCAGCATCACCAATATCAATGATGACGGCCTGTCCCGTATTCGGTACCGACAAAGTCATCGATTGGGCTTCGCGCAATTCGGCCCAATCGCTTGGACCAGGTTCCGTGGTTGGCGCGGTAAAATTAGCTAACTGGACCCAGTAAAAGGGAAATTCGTTTTTCGAATCCGGCGTTGACCATTTTGAGCGCCAATCAGCAATCAACAACGGCATCAGCGTGCGGTATTGATGGGCTCGCTCCGCATTCGACTCTCCTTGATACCAGATCGCACCTTTGAACTGAAAGGGATGCAGCGGATTGATCATCGCGTTGTAAAGTACCATTGGATTGTTCGGTCCGCTCACTGGAATTTGTGGACGAGAACCTAACGCCGCCGTTTTCGAGCCAACTTTGAACTTCCATTTTCCAGCCAACGAAATGGGCGCCTGACCAGCCACCGTCGCGGACATGGATGCAGGTTCGCCATGAATTCCGCCGCCACCATTGCCGTCGGTGACACGGATGGCGATCGTCATCGGTCCGGCGGTCACCAATTCCTTGGCGATCGTATATTTTCGTGCCTCGTTCCAAGAATCCATTCCGCCAATTTTTTTTCCGTTAATGTACGTTTCATCGGCATCATCTATTTTGGCCAGCGAGAGACTAATTTCGCGACCCGCCCAAGCTTGAGGCACGACAAATTCGCGGCGATACCAAGCAACTCCGTCCAGGTCGGGGTGCCCAAGTAATTCCCAATTCGCCGGTAATTCATGCTCTTCCCAGTTGGCGTCGTCGAGCGAAGCGGAGACCCAATCGTCGGAGCGGTCAGAAAGAGCGGTTTGGAAATCGTTTTGCCATTTAGCCGCCTTGGCCGCAATTGACTGAAGTTCGCTGTTGTTCTGATTCATCGCCTCGATTGTTTCGATGGCGTTCTTAAAATCGGGATGGGTTTTCAGGGAGTCACCGCTGATCCACGCTTCAATGATCGTGCCGCCCCAACTGGTGTTTAACAATCCAATGGGAACGTTAAGGTCACGATTCAACTCGCGGCCGAAATAATATCCGGTCGCGGTAAAGTCCTGAACGTGTTCCGGAGTACAGACTTGCCAGCCAGAATTCATCGCCGTGTCCTGCGGGACAAGGCTCGTTTGATTACCGATTTTAATATGACGAATCAAGGGGTGATTGCCATTGGCAATTTCTTCGTCGGGATTGCCGCAGGCTTTTACGGGCCATTCCATGTTCGATTGGCCGCTGCAAATCCAGACATCTCCGGCGACAACATTTTTGAACACAACTTTATCCGCTCCCGCTTGGACGCGGACTTCAAAAGGAGTGGATTGTGTCGCCATCGGCTTAAGTTGAACTTGCCATCGTCCTCGATCGTCTGTCGTGGTTTTCGCCGGGTCATTTTCGGCAATCTGGACAGTGACCTGTTGGCCCGCGTCAGCCGAGCCCCAAACGATAATGGGTTGCTCGCGCTGCAAAACCATGTTGTCCGAAAAGACTTGCGCGACTCGCAACTGCGAATTCGCTTGGCTCGTCAGAAGTATTAGTAACACGAACGACAGAAGTGACTTAGACCGGGTCATGCGAGGATTCCCAAAAAAGAGTACGGACCAATGGTGCAATCTTGCCAGATCATAACTCCTGCCAGATCAAATGGAAAGTTGCTTGCCTCGTTCAAAAAATCAAATGGCAGATCCATACATCCAGGCAAAACCCGCTTTCGAATGGGCGGTTTCGCCTTCGGCTGAGCGATTGACGTCTTGAAAACTCAATCGCGTAAACAATGCAGATTAGCCATAGAAATGCCGCTCATCATCGCTCCAATGATGCCCACAAAGCCTTGATCGGTGCCGCAGAGGAAGAGATTTTCCAAATGCGTGGTACCGTCAAGTTGTTTATCCGGAGCACCATACACGGCTCCGTTATCATGCCAAGTGAATCGATTGATGGTCGTGGGAGTAAATAAATCGGTATCGATCACGTAGGGTCGAAAATCAGGCGTGAAACGGACGCTGGCAGCAACGCTGCGGTCATACCACCGAAGCTTTTCACGCTGATATTGCTCCGCAGTCAAACCGTTCCAGCGATCATAATCGGCGATGGTCGTGATCCGAATGATGCCATCGGGCAACTGACCGTCGTTTATGGCGTAGTCGTAATTATTTGGCGAGCAGACGACCCCAGTCCGCGTATCGCACAATTCGGCTTGCGGACGTTCCCAATGAAATTTCTCGGAATCGTTATAGAACACAATGGTGTCATGGTTGCCAATTTTGGCCGGCTCGCGATCAAGCACCGATATCGACTCAATAAAGGTCAATTGACCCGCTCGGCGCGGATCGGGTTCGACAGTGTCCGAACATAGTCTCAACGTTTCCAATCGCCCAGCGGATGACAAAATTCGGTTGCCAATGATTTGTTCGCCATTATCCAGTTCCACACAAACCGCGCGACCGTTTTCCACGTGAATGTGTTTCACGCCCTGACGCAATTTCAGTTCGCCGCCCAATTCGCGAAACCGGCGAACCAGGTTTTTGAGAATCAAACGCACACCCTTGAACGGCCGTGCGAATCCTTCCATGAATATGCTGCGAAACATAATACAGAATTGTCCCCAAGCCATATCATGCTCGGCCGCGTTGCCATACCACATCAACGGGCACAGTAACATTTCGATCAACAGTGGTTCCGTAATCGTATTGTTCAATACTTGCCGACCCGAAACTCCGAACGCCGCTTGATCTAAATCGTCATAATCCACGATCATATCGACCAGGCGGTTGAAATTGTCAATCTGTTGTGGGAAGGCCTGTTGGATTTCCGAGCGCAACAACTCAAACTGGTTGTCGAACCTCAATTGCACGTTGGGAAAAACAATCCGCGAGCCTTTCTGAGGAGCCAGCGCGAAGTCTTCCCATTTGAAACGGAGTTGACGCAAGATGCGCGCCAACGGCCCTTTTTTTGCACCTTTCTCCGTGAAGTTCGTGACGGCATGCAGGCCGACGTCGTAATCTCGACCATTCATCCGATAGAACGAATTCAAACCGCCAATCGTGTAGTGGCGTTCGAGGATGCAGACTTTTTGATCGTAATGGGCCAACCGAATACCAGCGGCGAGTCCCGACATTCCAGCGCCGATAATAATCGTGTCATACATTCAACAACAACTACGTCAGCACGCAATCGGTCATCTTGGGCGTCAAATACGAAACGGTTGAGCTCATCGAAGCCAATTGGACATAATCCTCCTCGGGAACTTGAATGCGATATCGTTTTCGCAATTCCATGACAATGTCGAGGAAGTCCATGCTGTCCAGTTCCAGTTGTTCACGGAAGGCGACTTCGTCCTTCAGTTCTGAGAGGTCCTCGTCGGGCGTAATGTCGGACAGAATGTCCAGGATCACTTCTTTGATTTCAGTTGGTGCCATCTGGCGGTTCTCCTTTATTTGATCGCTATGCTAAACTCGTTTAATCACCGTAGCCGAATTGATTCCCAACATCCCAAACGAGTTATTCAAAATATAGTCAACTTTTTCAATTTGACGAGGCTCGTTGATCACCAACCCGGGAATTTCACAATCCGGATCGAGATGATCAACATTGATTGTCGCGTGAACCATCCGGTCGTCAAACGACGGCAAGTTACCCGCCAATTCTATCGCACCCGCCGCTCCCATTGAATGCCCGATAAAACTTTTCGTATTATTTACGAAAGTTTTCTTACTGGCACCAAAGACTCGGCGTATTGCATCGCACTCCAGAGCGTCACCAAGTCCCGTGCCGGTGGCGTGGGAGCTGACAATATCCACGTCTTGGGCGACAATTCCCGCGCGCCGGAGCGCCATTTCCATACACTGGGCTTGCCGTTCCGGGTTGGGCAACACGAAATCGGTGGCGTCGGTATTAATTGCGTAACCGACAATCTCGCCGTAGATTTTCGCATTGCGGGCTTTGGCATCCGACATTCTTTCCAACGTATAAACGCATCCGCCTTCGGCCACCACGATGCCGTTGCGATCTTTGTCAAACGGACGAGAGGCGGCGGTCGGGACGCTGTTGGTTGCCAAGGCACCTTGACTGGCAAACCCGGCAAAAATTCCAAACGTATGAATCGATTCAGAAATTCCACCGGCAAGCGCTAAATCACATTCGTTCAATCGCAACATCTGCAAGCCCTGAATCAAGCCAGCATTTCCAGCGGCACAAGCCGCCCCAATCGTATAGTGCGGCCCGGTGATGCTTAAATTGAGCGCAATTTCTCCGGCTGGATTGTTGGCCACGGTGCGCGGGTTGTGATGATGCGACCAGACCTTGACGTCGTAATCAAACTGCCGGATTTCGTGAATTTCCGTTTCTGTTTCGACATTGCCGTGTTCGGTGATGCCAATGTAGACACCTACGCGAGAAGTGTCCGTATTGGCCCAATCGATACCGGAACTCAGGATTGCTTCATGGGCGCAGTAACAACCAATGCTGCCGGCACGTGTTCCACGCCGCGCGTCTTTGCGCGATTGATGGCGTTGAACTTCAAAATCGCAAATTCCGGCCAGCGTTTTTCCAAAATAGCGAATCTCATAGTTTTGCACGCCACTTTTTCCGGCCAATAGCGCAGCGCGGTAGCTCGCCAGGTCGTTGCCGTTAGGTGCCGTCAATCCCAAGCCCGTAATAACGACGCGTTGCGATTCAGGTAATTCGTGAGGTTTTGGATACGAGACCATTATTAATCCAGTGATGAAACTTAGTACTCGCGAAACTACCGGTTGGTTTCGCGAATTGCAATCGTTGTTTCGCGACGCCGGAAAGTCTAGCCCACTCGCAAAGACTCTTCCAACCGCCGCATCCCTTCGGCAATGGAGACCACCGGGCAATAGCCGAAATCTTTTTTCGCTCGGGAGATATCGAAGTAATGGTTCTTGGCCAATTGAGCCGCGAGAAATCGAGTCATCCTTGGTTCCGAGTTCAAATTAAACAACTCGTGATAGGTCTCCAAGGCATAACCCAATCGATAGGCCATCGGATACGGAATGGATTGTTTTACACGCGGCAAACCACCCAGTGCCAGCACTTCGTTAATCCAGCCCCAGCAGTTCACTGGATCGCCTTGCGAGATAAAATAAGCACTCCCGCAAACCGGCGAACCTGATTTCATCGCTTCGGCCGCTTGTAAATGGGCTAGCGCCGCGTTTTCAACATAAGTCGTATCGACCTGATTGGTACCGTCGCCGATACGCCGCAACTGTTTGGCTTTTGCTCGTTTGAACAACCGTGGAATCAGATGGCGATCACCGGGACCCCAAATCAAATGCGGTCGTAAAGCACAGGTCATCAAATCGGGATCGTCATCAGCTTGAAGCACATACTGTTCCGCCAACGCTTTTGAATGGGGATAGTGACAAAGCCATTTTTTTGAATAGCCGACTGATTCGTTCACATTAATCTGATGCTCGCCCGTAAAGGTGACACTGGGGCTGCTGGTATACACCAATTTGACAACATCGGACTGGAGACACGCTTCCACGACGTTGCGTGTGCCAATTGTATTGTTGCCATGAAAATGCTTCCAAGTTCCCCAGATACCGGAAACGCTGGCAGTATGAAACACCACTTCCTGGCCACGGCAAGCCTCACTGATATTCTCGAAACTGCGGACATCGCCATGGACGATGCGCATATTTGCATGGCTGAGCATTTCGTCTTTGCGACGCGTCAACGCAGTCACTTCATGGCCGCGTTCCAGCAACAAGCGCACCAGATACGAGCCCAAAAAGCCGTTTGCGCCGGTTACCAGTGCTTTCATGTCGTAACGACCGTCGGTGAATATTTCGGAGTGTTAAAGCTATTTTCGGGGAACCAGATTTTACCGGAGGACGTATTTGTTAACGAGGTGGCGCAGCATGGTGAAATCGGAAAAATCCGGTATAACCGTAGTAGCTGGACCGGGTCTGGTTTCTTTTTGAGACTACCGGGACCACTCTCGGCAATGGCTGGTTACACTTAAACTTGTAAGCATGGCACTCGATCGAACCCAACAACAATCCTCCAACGAGCTCGAAAAAGCTCGTGATATGAGCCTCGAGCCGACGCGGCCGCCGGCCCAGGTTCCCGGGTATCAATTGCTGAAATTTCTCGGGAGCGGAGCCTACGGTGAAGTTTGGTCAGCTAATGACTTAAAAACCGGTCGGCAGGTGGCGATCAAGTTTTATACCCGTCGCACATCGGCGGATATACAGTTGCTCGCCAGCGAAGTCGCGAAACTGGCCGTGCTGGCGGCCGACCGGTACGTGGTCCAGTTGCTCAACGTCGGTTGGGATGCCGATCCGCCATATTATGTTATGGACTATTTGGAGCATGGTAGCCTCGAAGACCGTTTAAGCGCATCGACCGGAATGCCATCGGCCGAGGCGATTGAGTTGTTTCAGGAGCTAGCCAATGGCATGTTGCACTTGCATGGCAAAGGAATTTTGCATTGCGATCTGAAGCCCGGTAACGTGATGCTCGATCAGGACGGCAAGCCCCGCGTCGCGGATTTTGGCCAGTCCCGCTTGAGTACGGAAGATACGGCGGCGTTGGGAACACTTTTTTACATGGCTCCCGAACAAGCCGATCTGGACGCCGTACCCGACGCTCGTTGGGATGTGTATGGTTTGGGCGCGCTGTTGTTCAGTATGTTGACCGGTAAACCGCCATACTATTGTGCCAAACTCGCCCACGAAATCGAAACCGCTGACGATCTCCATGGCCGACTGCAATGTTATCGAGACGGTTTGTACGCGGCGACCAAGCCAGCCGAGCATCGCGCGATTGCCGGCGTCGATCGCGCCCTGGCGGAAATAATCGACCGTTGTATCGCGGCCAATCCGCACAAACGATTCAGCAATATTCAGAGCGTTCTGTTGGCGTTGCGTCAACGTGAATTGGCCAAAGCGCGACGTCCATTGATGATTCTGGGTTTGCTCGGTCCCTTGTTGTTGATCGGTGGGATGACATTGTTTGGATTGTGGGCGTTTCGTCAAACCGTCGATCGGACCCAAGTCGCAATTACGAATAAAGCTGTCGACGCCAATAAATTTGCGGCTCGCTTGGCCGCGCGCAGCGCAGCGGAGCAGATCGACGAGTATTTTCGAATCGTCCGTCAATTGTCTCGCGACGCGGAACTTTTGGCGACCTTGGATCGAGTGCTGAACGACGCCGAATTGCAGAAACTGCGAATTGCCATTGCGGACCCGGCGACCAATGGCTTGAATTATCAAGACTCCGTCGGAACGCGGGCGGAATTGGCAAAATCGCGTCAAGACTTTTGTGAACATCCGCTGCGCCAACAACTGCAACCGTTTCTCGAACGCCGACTATTCGATCGCACAGGCGAGTTTCCGTTGGTCTCGAGTTGGTTTATTTGCGACCGCTATGGTAATCAGCTCGCATCCGCATTTCGGACTCAAAACTCCACCTTGGGAAAAAACTATTCGTACCGAACTTATTTCACCGGTTTGGATCAGGATCTTGAGCCGAGTTCCGTTGATTCGATCGAGCTCGATCTAAAAAATTCGGATGAAGCTGCCGGCCGTCTTGGCCAGCGACAAATCATCGACCATCCGCACCTATCGGCGGTTTTTATCTCAGAGCAATCCAATACTTGGAAAGTTGCTTTTTCGGCGCCGTTACTGATTGCCGAACAAGTGGTTGGTATCGTGGCCGTGACGGTCGACCTGGGAAATTTCGTGGATTTCGAAGACGTCGCGGGCCATTACGCGATGATGGTTGATTCGCGCGATGGCGACAACCAAGGCATTATTTTGGAACATCCGTTGTTCAAAAAAATCCTGAAGGAAGAAGGTAAAATCCCGGCCGAATTGGCGCGTTGCACGGTTGATCTCGGTCGAGTGAAAGAGACCAAACGATTTATTGATCCGATCGGGAGTACAGGTCTGGGAAAAGCAATGAATTACAACAGCGAGTCATTGGTTGCTTCAGCGCCCGTAAAGATGAGTGGTTTCGTCGATGCGAATGCCGGCGCGACTGAAAAAACAGAGACCAAAAAAGTGCAAACGGGTTTCGTCGTGTTGGCCGTGGAAGATTTCGCGAGCGTGGTCGCTCCAGCTAACGCGTTAAGTGATCAATTGGAACGCCTCGCCGGATTGGCCGCATTGTTTTTGTTGGCAGTCACCGTGGGCATGTGGTTCTTTGTTCGACAAATGATGCAAGAATCCCGGCAACGATTGGAACGCGCGTTTTCTCCGTCGTCGGAATCCTCTTCGATCAAGGATCGGGAGACCGTGCCCGATGGTAAACATTTCGATTCTCCTACGCAGGACCACGTCTAGGTCGCTCGAGTGGGACGAAGGAAGTTGTTGATCGTCTTGGCCGGGTCATCGGAATATCAAATGGATCGTCGTACCGACCATTCGACTCATTGATAACCGTGGGGATGAGACTGATGCCATTTCCATGCGGTCTGGATAATCGGCACCACTTCCGCGTACTCGGGCTGCCAACCCAACACCGATTTCGCTTTTTTTGCATCGGCGACCAGTGCTGGCGGATCGCCGGCGCGCCGCGCGCCCATGGTCTCGGGAATCTCGCAGCCGGTAACATCCCGGCACGCTTCGATAACTTGCCGCACGCTAAAACCGGTGCCTGTTCCCAAATTCACTTCGATCCCCTGCCCTTTTTTCAGACGTTCCAGCGCGGCCAAGTGCGCCGCGCCTAAGTCGTCCACGTGAATATAGTCGCGGATACAAGTTCGATCCGGAGTGGGCCAATCGTCGCCGTACACCATAACGCTGCTACGTTGGCCCAAGGCGGTTTGCAAAATGATTGGAATCAAGTGAGACTCGGGATCATGATGTTCACCGATATCCCCGGTCGGTGCAGCGCCAGCGGCATTAAAATATCTCAGAGCCGCGTAACCGAAATTGTATGCCGTCGCGTAATCAGCCAGCGCTCGTTCAATCACCAGTTTTGTGAACCCATATGGATTGACCGGCAATTGGCGCTCGAGTTCGGAAATCGGAATGGACGAAGGCACTCCGTAAGTGGCGCAAGTGCTGGAAAAGACAATCTGTTTGACGGCCGTCCGACGCATCGCCTCCAATAATTCCAATGTCGCCACCACATTGTTGCGGTAATATTTGGCGGGCTCGATTACCGATTCACCGACCAGCGCACAGGCCGCAAAATGCATGACGGCATCAATCCGATGATCGGACAGGATTGCTTCCACCAATGCCCGATCACTCATTTCACCAATGATCAGTTCGCCTGCAGTGACTGCGGCTGCGTGCCCGGTTGACAGGTTATCCAATACAACGACTTGATGGCCGGTTCGATCGAGTTTCCGTACCATGTGCGAACCGATATAGCCTGCACCGCCGACTACTAGAACATTCATGCGCAATTCCCGCTCAGTTTGATTGGCGCGCCGTTACTTGGCCACTGCGCTGTCGGCGAGTAAGTCGCGTGGATTTCGTGCTTCGAAACGATCTTAGTTGAATCCAAAATGTTAGGCCACATTGGTGACGTACAGTTCGCTGCCAATTAGATGTGCCACGGTCCGCGCAGGATCGTGTTGAGTGTACCATGGGCGCGAAAACTCTTCAGCGGTTCGGCGATAATGCTCGAGATGATCCAGAATTTCCTGTAAGCTACTCGCCAAATGTTCACGGTCTGCGGCGATGACGCCGACCGCTCCCTGGGGTGCGTGCCGTGATTCGGTACTTTCGCCTGCTGCCTGAGTCGTCAATATTTCGACGTTTTTGACGCTGGCAGTCGAATGATGAAAGGCATTTTTCAGCGAAAATCTAAGTGTGGCTGCACCGGCCGCCAAGTTCATTAACACATTCGTTTTATTCGCTTGCCGATGGCCTACGACTTGACAACTTTTTGCCAAAATTTCTCCAGCGGCATCCACTTGAGTCAATTCAATCCGGCAATAAACACCTGGTTCATTCGGCCAATGCCAATCAAATCGCAAGCCCGCAAGTGTTTCTGCGGGATGAACATCCATTTCAAAGCGAAAGGGTCGCCGACCATCGTCAAATGACAGAGTCCCGCCTGGCATTGGGACGTTTTGGCTTTCCCATCGTATATCCGCCAACACAGTCCGGCGAAATTCTCGACCAGCAAATTGTTGGTCGGCATGGCGGAAGATAGGCTCCTGGATTTGCTCGGCCAACCAACAACCCGCGGGTACGATTACCGGTTTGCCGGCGGACAATAATTCACCCAGCACGCCGGCCCGCCGGCTGTAATAAATCTGACTATCGTAAAACAATAATCCAATATCGGTCGTTCGGATCAGCTCATGATACTTAGTCCGGGCCAGTGGATGAGGCACGTAAACGATGGGACTGCAATCAGCCGAACCAACGGGAAGCCTCGGTATTTGCAGTTCAAGTTTCTCCGGTTGAAACAGTTTTCGCAGCGGGCGTTGAAGCACTAATTGAACTTGACGGGTAGCTAACAAGGGGGCGTAGATTTCATCGACCAATGGTTGAAGGTATTCCGCATGCCCTTTTTCGCGCCGAATTCCACCGGGACAAGTGACTCGAATCGGCGTATCGCGATAGAAGGGCACGGAATCCAACATCGCGTCGTGATTCGATTTCACCGCGCCAAATATCGGTCCGCGAATGAAATCAGTTTGACCACTGAAGTTTGCATTCAAATCGGTTGAAAAACTACCCGCCGCGCCAAGTTGTTGTTGTTTCGCAAAGCTAAATGTTGTTGCAGCGACCGGTGACGAACCGAAAACTTGGGCAATGGGGGCAAATTCCGAGGCAATTGGATAGGGCAACGGAAAAAATTCGCCCACGCCCAATTGGTTATATTGTTCCGCCAATTCTCGCGAAGTCGTGTAGAAATTGACAGAAAAATACGATAGCCGCGAAAGAGCCGCAAGAAAACAGGAACGCACGGCTTTCGCGGTTGACGATTGACGCGTGTATTCGGGCGGACGACCTTCGAACAAATTGAAATGAAATTGCATATGCCATCGTGCTTGAGTTGCCCGTGGGTGTTTGGCCAAAAAAATTGCCAATCCCATTAATTCCAATTCCGAGGCGGTCGCAAAAAACGCGTGATCCTGGGGTGTAAACAACGTATTGCGAAAAAAGCTCTCACAATCTTTGGCAAATTGTCGGACGACTTTTTCGCGTCTCCGTCGATGTTGAAATGATTCAATACGATGTTGGAGATTTTTTAGAAATCCCGGGCTGGTCTGAGGCATGCCGATCGGGATTTGACCATTTTTCATTCGCCGCAGGCCGGCCAAATGACTATCACGATGATAAACGGTATTGTGAAACACCCGTCGAACTGAACCGAGGCAATTCAGGCTTTCCAGCGGATCGGTTGATTTCTTTGGCAAACGGCGATTCGTGCCGATCGTCGTCAAAAACCCCATTTGGTTGGCAGCTCGGGCAACACATTGAACGTAGTCACAATGGTGGCCGCCGGCGTCTCGCAAAGATTGGTCGATTAGAAAGAAATTAGCCATCGCGCGCTCCGTCCGGCGGGATTTTAGGATCACCGTTGATAGTAGTATGATTGGCAATTTTGGGTCAATACGAACTGCGGGTCGGGAGTAGCGTTGGCAGGGTGTTGATCGACCCCCTCATCGGAATTGCCAATGTTGCCTAAGATGGTCTTGCGAGATTGGCTAAAAGCTTGTCCCACACGCGGTCGGACGCTTCAAAAACGGAGAGCGTTGTACGCCTGGAGGGATAGGCTATTAATGCAAAGCAAGCGTATTTCTACGCATTTTTATCTCGGCATCGCCCCCCGGTCGCAGCAAAACTCGTTAACGACATGAATGGACTCAATCTCAATCAATCGGAAGCCGTCAATACGCTGACTGGACCGTTGTTGGTTTTAGCCGGTGCCGGTACCGGAAAAACTCGCGTGATTACGTATCGGATTGCCAAGTTGATCGGCTCTGGCACTCCCGCGAACCGCATTCTCGGCATGACATTTACCAACAAAGCCGCCAATGAGATGAAGTTGCGGATTAGCGAAATGTTGTTAGGCAAAACCAAAAAATCCAGAGCTGCGCCCAAACGTGGTGGTCTGAAAGACGCCGACGACCAAAAACTTCCCAACATTTCGACCTTTCACTCGTTGTGTGTCAAGATTCTTCGACGTCGAATCGAGGTGTTGGGCTATCCAAAAAAGTTTGCGATTTACAATCGCGGCGATCAGGAAAGTCTAGCTCGACAAGTTCTGCGCGAAATCAAAGTCAACGACAAAATGCTGGCACCCAGCCAGATGTTATTTTGGATCGGAAACTGGAAATGCAAATCGCTGTCGCCAAGTCAAGCGAATTTGGCTGCCGATTCCGACGCACAACATTTGGCAGCGATCGGCTATCGGCGATACCAAACGGCTTTGAAGTTGTCCGGCTGCGTTGATTTCGATGATTTGTTGTTGCTGACCGAAAAACTGTTTAAGGAATACGATTCGATTCGAGCCGAAGAGGCGGCGATGTACGATCACTTGCTGGTCGATGAATATCAGGACACCAATCAATCGCAATACCGCATTGTTAAAGCACTGGCCGGTCACCATCGGAACCTATGTGTCGTCGGCGACGACGATCAATCGATTTACGGCTGGCGTGGAGCCGAAGTCGAGCACATTTTGTCGTTTCGCAAAGATTGGCCGGACGCTAAGGTCGTCCGCTTGGAAGATAACTACCGGTCGACGGAAGCCATTATTGGAATGTCCAATTCGTTGATTAAATTTAACAAACTTCGCAACGACAAAGTATTGGTTGCCGCCCGACCTGGCGGCGATCGACCTCAAATTGTCCAGTACCCGGACGAACAGACCGAGGCCCAAGAGGTCGTTCGTTCCATTGCTGAGCGCATTCAAAAACAGCATCGTCAACCACGCGATTTTGCAATTCTGTTCCGGACTAATGAACAGCCTCGATTGTTCGAAACCGAATTGCGGGCCGCGAAACTGCCGTATATTCTGGTCGGTGGAATGTCGTTTTTTGATCGCAAAGAAGTCAAAGATATCCTGGCCTATCTACGATTACTGGATAACGAGCCCGACGAGATTTCGATTTTGAGAATTATCAATACTCCCGCGCGGGGGATTGGTAAACAAACGATCGAGACCATCCTCAATCACTCGATCAAACAAAAAGTACCCTTGTGGCAAGTCGTTACCGGAGAAGTCGAGCGGCCAAAATTGCCGACTACCGCGATTCGTGGGTTGGAAGAACTGAGTCTGCTGTCAGACAAAGGCAAGACTCAGGCTGCCAACAGTTCGTTGGTGGAGTTGGCTCGTTACATGATTTCTGCGATTCGTTATCGTAACGAGATTGACCGGAATTATGACGATCCGGACGATCGGGAAGCACGCTGGAATACCGTCGAACAAATTGTCAACTCGTTGGGCGAATACGAGCAATCCAAACGGATACCAACGCTGAGTGATTTCCTGGACAAACTTCTGTTGGGCGAACAGGATCCGGACGACGAAAAAGAAAAACAGCTCAAAAAAAATGCCATCGCGCTGATGACGATGCACAGTGCCAAAGGTTTGGAGTTTCCCGAGGTCTATCTGGTTGGTCTCGAGGAAGGCATCTTGCCGCATCACCGCTCGTTGGAGAACGACGAAGCTGGTGTCGCCGAGGAGCGGCGTCTGTGTTATGTCGGCGTAACCCGGGCGGAAGAGCGTTTGACACTGTCGATGTCGCTGACCCGCATGAAATGGGGTAAACCGCGTGATGCAGTCCCAAGTCGTTTCCTGTATGAACTGACTGGCAAGGCGGATCATCCAAACTACAAACAAAAACGCGGGACCTAGCAAAGCTAGCAATTTGAGTGGCATTGACGCTAAAACCGGGCGATTCTAACCTCGCACAGATTATCGATCGCCGATCCTGGCCCCAAAAGGGTGCCTGAATCGTTGTTGTCGGAAACCCGTTTGACGCAGCACAGTAGTGTGCATTTTGAATCAATCCATGGCAGCCAGGGAAGGCCCGCGATGAGAAACCAAACTCGCAATCCAATTCGTGAGCACAACTCATTTCGCTGGGTTCAACCTCTCTGGGTGGCCGGTCTAATTTTGTTAATTGTCGCGGGTTGTAAAAACCTTGTTCAACGCTCCCAAAGTCCTGATAACTACTCACGACCGCTGCAGAACGCAAACAAAAAAGAAAAGTCAGGTTATGTCGGCGACGTCTGTCGGGTGTATGGACTTGGATATGCCAAGGTCGAAGGAATCGGCTTGGCAGTGGCTTTGCGCGATACCGGCAGCAACCCCAAGCCGGGTGCCCAGCGGGAATACTTGATCCAGGAACTAAGCAGCAAGAAACAGGACATTGACATTGAATCTCTGCTAGCTGGAACCGATACCGAATTGGTATTGATGAAAGGGCTCTTGCCACCGGGTGTTCGCAAGGGTCAGAAATTCGACATCGAGGTGGGCACTTTGGGAACCACCGATGCGACTAGCATTGAAAATGGAATGGTCATGCAGACTCGACTGCGGCCGATGGAAGAGCTTGATCGAGCCGTTAAACAAGGCCAGGTCATGGCCACGGGCAAGGGTCGAATTTTGGTCGATGCGTTGTTTGAATCGCGACAAGACCAACCCAATCAGATGCATGGTTACATTTTAGGTGGTGGAGTGGCACTGGAAGACCGCAGTCTCGGTTTGACAATTAGCCACGAGAACTTCACCCCCAAAACGACCACGATGATCGCTCGCGCAATCAACTCGCGGTTCACCTTTGTCGACAAAGATGGACGGCAAGGAGTCGCCGAACCAAAAACCAACCGCTTTGTGGACTTGGTGATACCGGCCGAGTATCTCCACAATGTTGGCCGATATCTGAACGTCGTGACAAGTATTGTCCATTCAGAAACCGGCGACGAGCGACTGGAACGGATGGAATTGTTGGAAAAACAAATCGTCGATCCGAACCAGGCAGATTTATCAGCACTGCGTTTGGAAGCGCTCGGCAACGATGGGGTACCGATTCTGAAACGAGTCTTGCTGCATCCCGACTTGGAAGTCAAATTTAGAGCAGCGGAAGCGCTGGCCTACATGGGTCACGCCGATGGCGTCGACCACTTGCGTCTGGTGGCCGAAAAAGAGCCCGCCTTTCGTTGGCACGCCTTGAAAGCCTTGACGTCATTGAACGCGCCAGCGGCAGGCGAAGCGCTCAAGCAACTGTTGCAGGTGAAATCCGCCGAGTCGCGGTATGGAGCTTTTGCCGCACTTTTGGCGCGATCACCGGAAGACCCGGTCGTGACAGGTACTTGGTTGGGGGATTTCTATCTGCACCAAATTCCGTCGGAGACGTCGGCACCGATGATACATTTTTCGCATCAGAATCGGCCGGAGATCGTACTGTTCGGAATGAATCAAACTGTGGGTGACGAGTTCCTGCACATAGAATCACGGATGACAATCCGGGCGACCGGCAATGGAACGGTTTCAATTACCCGGTATTCCACGGACAGCGGGCAGGAACGAAAAGTCTGTTCCAATCAAGTCGGCGAGTTGATCGAAACACTGACGCGTGCTGGAATGGGGTATGGCGATTTATTGAAAATGTTTCGAACTGCCAAAGACCGCGGCCAGTTGAGTTCGCGATTGGTCGTCAACGCCGTGCCTCGTTTAGGCCGGGCCTACGTCCCCGGACAATCGGTGGACGACGAACCGACCAGCGACGAGGCTGGACCGCTTACCGCGGAAATGTTGGTAGAACCAATTGATCATCGTAATTTGTCGATCGCCGCCGAAGAGTCTCGCACCTCTTCGACTCCCGCATCGGCTTCCGAGGCTGATACCTCCGACTCAAAATCAACTACGTTGGGTAGAATGAAGGACTGGTTTACTCGCGATAAATGACGGATTTCCTGATCACAATTTCATAACGGTACCGTTGGATGCTTAAAGCCCTCGAGCTCAATGGCTTTAAGAGCTTTGCTGACAAAACTCGCTTTGAATTTCCCGCCGGGATCACCGTCGTTGTCGGGCCTAATGGTTCGGGCAAATCAAACATTGTCGACGCGATCAAATGGGTGCTGGGCGAACAGAGTGCCAAATCGCTGCGCGGCAAAGACATGTCCGATGTCATCTTCAAAGGCTCCAGCGGTGCCAATGCCCGACGCCCGGCCAATTCGGCAACCGCCACGATCGTGTTGGAAAATACCGATCGTCGATTTGCGTTTGATGCGGATGAAGTTCACGTCAGCCGGCGTGTTTATCGTAGCGGAGAATCGGAATATCTGATCAACGGCGAGACTAGCCGACTGAAAGACATCAAGGATTTGTTTCGCGGAACGGGCGTTGGCACGGACGCCTACAGTTTGATCGAACAAGGCAAGGTCGAACGTATGCTGTCGACCAATGCCAAAGATCGAAGAGCGATATTTGAGGAAGCCGCCGGTATTAGCCGATTCAAGGCCAAAAAAATTGAAGCCCAACGCCGACTTGCTCGAGTCGATGGTAACTTGATTCGCTTGGCTGATATCGTGGAGGAAGTCGGCAGCCGTTATCGCAGTGTCAAAGCCCAGGCTTCGAAGGCAACACGCTACAAGGAATACTCCGATCGTTTGCAGCAATTGCGAACTCAGGTCGGCTGGAAAGACTGGCGCGTGTTTCAGGAGAAAATCGAGACAATCCAAGCCGAAATCGCCGAGGCCCGCGAAGCTGAACACCGTTTGGAGGCTGAAATCACCGAGCGCAGTGCGAGTGCCAAACGGTTTGATTCCCAACTGGCCGAAATCTCCGTCGTGTTGAGCCAGCATCAGGAAAGCGCCGGCACGCTGCGTGAAAAAATTGCGCAAGCTGAATCATGGGTGTCATTGAATCAATCGCGTCTGGCCGATTTGAATCAACGCAAGACGCAGTTGCATTCCCAATATGAACGAGCGACCAAACGAACCGCCGAATTGCGATCGCGGATTGAGCTGTCAGATCACGATTTTGAAACTGCTGAGATCAACTTTCGTGACGCCGCAGATCAACAGGTAAAACTGGATTCAGAATTGGCGTCGCTGGACGACCAGATTCAGTTGATTCGCCAAGCCAATGAATCACGTCGTCTCCAACATGCTCAATTGCTGAATCTGATTACGCAACTGGGCAGACAAGTCAGCACCTTTGACACCCAGGTAGAGAACCTTGGGGAGTCAAAAGTTCGGCTTGGCGGATTGGTCGCTCAACTCGAGTCTTCGCTGCAGGCCGATTACACGGAACAGGCGAATTTGCAACGCGAACAGGAACGTTTGCAACGCGAGGCGGAGTCCAACGACTCGGCTCTGGCCGATTCCCGGCACCGGCACGACGCCTGCAAAGCGGAACTTTTTGCTGCCCGGGAGCGACTGGGTGAGCTGAGTAATCAGCATATCGGATCAAGCCAACGCGCGGATGTGATCGAGGAACTTGAGCGAAGTCTCGAAGGCATCAACGCGGGCGCTAAAGAGATCTTGCAATCCGCCCAAACCGCCAAACAAGGGCCATTGACCGAGGTCATCGGCTTGGTGGCAGACTTGGTCTCGGTCAACGTCCAACATGCTGCGATCGTCGATGTAGCACTTGGCGAGTTGGCCCAATATGTGATTGTCGATGGCGACCAGTTGATCAACCAAATCGCGGACGAATCCTTCAAGTTGAATGGACGGGTGGGTTTGATTCAGCTGAAAAATCCGCCCACGCTGGGCGCCGATCCCAATGTTAATTTGAACGGCGCTGCGGGTGTGATTGGACGAACCGACCGGTTAGTCCAGGTTCAGCCAGAATTTCAAAACTTCATTCGGCAAGTCTTGGGTGGTACTTGGGTTGTCAAGACTCTCGCCGAAGCGTTGCATTTGCAGGCTACACGCGGTGTAGCAGAGTCCGTCCGTCTGGTAACACTCGACGGCGAGATTGTTGAGTCCGACGGAACCGTGGTGGCGGGACCAAAATCTCTGACGACCGGGCTCGTTTCGCGACGCAGTGAACTGCGAGCGCTAAAACGTGAAATTGAACGACTGGAAAACGAGATTGACCAGTATCGTACCCAAATCCAACTCTTGACCGGGCATGAATCTGAGGCGGAACTGCGGGTCCAGCAACAGATCAGCGACAACACCGAACTGGCATCCCAATTGCTGGATCAAAGACGGCAAGCTAAATCCGTCCACGAGAGTATTCGCCGGGCAGAAAAGCAGTTGCATGAAACCCGCTCGGACTTGGAATCGGCTTCTGCGAGATGGACTGAACTAAACTTGCAATTGGTGACCGAACGAGATCGCTTGGTGACTCAGGAATTGCACGTCTCCACACTTCATGCGCTGATTTCCGACGATGATTCCACGTCGCACGAGGCCAGCCGACAGCGAGCGCGCATCGAAAAAGACGCCACCCTGGCACGCGTTAAACTTGCCAAGGCGGAACAATTGCTGGACGGTTTGCAGGCGCGAGTTGCGCAAAATCGTCAAGAGTTCGAGGAGCATGAGCAATCCGCCCGCCAAATTGAAATTCAAACGCAGTCCGACGAACTGGCCTCCGTGACGGCCCAGGAACAGATCGAATTGGGGAACACACAACTGGCGAACCTGAAAGTCGACCAAGCTGAGATCGCCGAATTACTGACGAAAGTCTCGCAATCGCGTATGGACCTCGATAGTCAACGTCGAGACCTGAATTTGTCGCTGACCGAAAAGCGTGATCAACTGCGTTGGGCTCAGGACAAGATCCACCAATCACAGATGCGGATTGAACAGGTCACGATGCAGCGAAACCAAGTGGCCGAGCGATTGCTGGACGACTATGGAATTGATATCGCGGCCGTTCAAATTCAAGCTCAAGACGACGACCCACAGCGCCGTGATGTCGTCGACGAAGAAATTTCTACACTCCGAAAAAAACTCGGCGAAATTGGCTCCGTTAACCTCGATGCGTTGCGCGAATTGGAAGAGCTGGAAACACGCTACCACTCCATGGACACCCAGTATCAGGATTTAGTCGAAGCCAAAGCGACGTTAGAAAAAATCATCGGTCGGATCGATGCCGACAGTCGCAAGTTGTTTGTCGAAACTCTGGAAGCGATCCGGATCAATTTTCAAAAACTGTTCCGGCAAACGTTTGGCGGGGGCCAAGCGGATATCACCCTCGAAGAAGGTATCGATCCCTTGGAAGCAGGGGTCGAAATTATCGCCACGCCCCCCGGAAAATCCCAGTTCAACAATTCCTTGTTAAGCGGTGGTGAAAAAGCGTTGACGGCCGTTTCGCTCTTGATGGCAATTTTTCAATTCCGCCCCAGTCCGTTTTGCGTGCTAGATGAAGTCGACGCGCCATTTGACGAGGCTAACATCGGACGGTTTATCGACGTGTTGAAGAGTTTCCTCGGTTGGACGAGGTTTGTCATTGTCACACACTCCAAAAAAACCATGACCGCCGCCACCACGTTATACGGCATCACCATGCAGGAATCCGGCGTTTCAAAACGGGTCAGTGTTCGTTTTGAAGATGTCAGCGACGACGGTGAAATTTCTACGGAAGCCGTTAAGCGTTCCGAAGATGACGCAGCCTGACAAGCGTTTGCCGGACGAGGGTACTCAATCGCGATAGCTGCGCTTCAGCCTCTCCTCGCGAAGTCGGCGACATTGTTTCAGCCGCGATAACGGCGACCATTTGTAGCTGCGGTTGCTAACCCACAGTTGCCGATCACCTCCTATTTTGAACCGCGATAGCGGCGGTAGTGCGTAGCAGCGAGTGCCAACCCGCATTTGCCGATCACGCCTAGTTTTCAGCCGTGAAAGCGGCGGCAGTTCATAGCTGCGGGTGTCAACCCGCAGTCCGTCCCATCGCCCAAAACCAAGCCGCGATAGCGGCGACAGTTCGTAGCTGCGGGTGCCAGCCCGCAGTTGCCGATCGCCCCTAGTTTTCAGCCGTGAAAGCGGCGACAGTAATCTAGAAAATTGTTACGATTAACTGCCATCAAAATTAGTCGATGCAGTTTCGAGCTTATCCGATGGGTTCATTTACACAATTGAATTACCACGTCGTTTTTGGAACCAAGTATCGACACAAAACAATCCGGGCTGATATCTCACAACGGCTTTATGAGTTCACTGGTGGTATCGCTAGGAATTTAGGTGGGGCGTTAACTGCGATGGGGGGCATTGAAGACCACGTCCATTTGTTGGTGAACCTTCCGGCATCGAAAACTGTGTCCGACTGTATTCGAGATTTGAAAGCCAACTCTTCGCGATGGATCAGCGAGTTACCCGATTCGAAGGCGAAGTTCGAATGGCAAAAACGCTATGGTGCTTTTACTGTCAGTTATTCCCAATTGAGGGTGATTGAAAAATACATTTCGAATCAGCAAGACCATCACCGCGGGAAATCGTTCGAAGAAGAATACATCGGACTACTTCAGAAACATGGCATCACTTTTGAGCGGAAATATCTCTTTGAAGGCGAATTCACCGGATAATCTGCCGCCGCTAACGCGGCTTTGGTATGGGGTGATTGATCGGACTGCGGGTTGACACCCGCCGCTACGAACTGGCGCCGCTGTCTCGGCTGTGCACTTCCGTCGCTGACGCGGGTGAATTCAGTCGACTGCGCTTGGGTCATTGGAAGCGGTTGTGTGAGGTGGCCCTCACTTGACGGGCGCGCGATTCCTCAAGGACTGGTTTCAAGCTCGAAGCGATTTGGTTATGCAAGTTTGTTTTGGCGGTTCCAGTTCACCAAATCCGCGTAACGAATTTTTGAACCGCCAAAAATATCCAGCGCACTGCCGATGCTGATGTCGACTTTGCCCAAGCTCAATTCGGCGACGTGCCGGACATCGTCGAGACTGGCCGCACCGCCGGCATACGTGATGGGTGTCTGACCCCAGGCCCCGAGTAGCTGTACCAGTTCGACATCGATCCCACGGCAAAGCCCTTCGACATCCGCCGCATGGATCAGAATTTCAGCGCAATATTCCGACAATTGATCCAATTGATTGGGTGTGATCTGAACGTCGGTACGCGTTTGCCACCGATTCATGACGACGGTCCAACCGCGATCAATTCGACGGCAACTTAAATCAATCACCAGATGTTTTGCGCCGATTTCGGCGACCAGTTGTTTCAACCATGGCAATTGAAAGTGTCCTGTTTGATCGAACAGTCCACTGGTGACGATCACGTGGCTGGCACCGGCGTCCAGCCATTGTTGGGCATTGTCGATTGCGATGCCGCCACCGATTTGCAGTCCGCCGGGGTAGGCCGCCAAGGCAGCCTTGGCGGCCAAGTCGTTGCCCGGTCCCAATTTGATGACATGGCCGCC
>JANNWZ010000128.1:0-13774 GCA_031409295.1 Mariniblastus sp. | reverse complement strand
TGGTATAAATGTTTCCCGCCTTGTCGATGACCACGGCTCCATGAGTCGATCCCAGGGCCGAGGTCCCATCGGGGCGCAGTCCCCATCCTGGCACCGTATCGAAAGTCATGATCCCGCATCCCATTCGCACGGGTTGTATTTCCTCTTGCGAGAAGGCCCGCTGAGCGACAATGGCAACAATCAAGCAGGCGAGGCAGGGCAGATATTTCTTCACGAGAACGGTTCCCTTGACGGATGTGAGTGGAATCGGAATTGAACGAAGTCGCTCCGGTTATCTTAGCGTGTCTCGGCCGGCGGCAGCAGCCACCCTATTTGTTGGACAGCCATTATCCCGACAATCGCTTTGGCCAAAGGCCGATCGTAGAAACTGGTGACTCTCCTAAAATCCGCCCTTCACGATGGTTGAATTGCCTTCGGAACAAGCGGGGTCACTGCTTAAATTCCGATACGATGACCGAAATGTTCTGGCCACCGAAACCGAAACTGTTCGTTAACGCGATCGAGCATTTGGCCTGGCGCGCGTGGTTTGGGATATAGTCCAAGTCGCACAGCGGGTCGGGGTTTTCGTAATTGATGGTCGGCGGCAAGACTTTATCGCGAATCGCCATTAAACAAACAATTAACTCGGTCGCACCAGCGGCGGCAATTAAATGTCCCATCATGCTTTTGGTACTAGAAATTGGTACTTGCATGGCGTGTTCACCAAAGACTTCCCGGCACGCCCGAGTTTCGACTTTATCGTTAACTGTGGTGCTGGTTCCATGGGCGTTCACGTAATCGATTTGGGCGGGTTGCAACCCCGCATCAGCCAGCGCCATTCGCATACAACCAATCGCACCTCGACCTTCAGGATGAATGTCGGTCACTCGATACGCATCGGCGGTCGAGCCGTATCCGACGACTTCACCCCAAATATGCGCGCCTCGCGCCTGGGCAAATTCCAATTCCTCCAACACGACCATGGCGGCCCCTTCCCCTAACACAAACCCATCTCGCAAACGATCAAACGGGCGCGAGGCTCCCGTGGGATTGTCATTGTTGGTAGACAGTGCTGTCAGCAAATTAAACCCCGTCACGCCAAAGGGATGGATCATGCTGTGAGTGCCGCCAGAGAGCATCACATCGGCTTCTCCGCGTCGGATGATTTCCACCGCTTCTCCAATGGCCTGATTACTTGCCGCGCAAGCGGTCAAGCAATTCGCATTGGGGCCCTGCGCGTTAAACATAGCGGCGATGTGTCCGACCGGCATGTTGGGTTCCTGCTCCAGTTCCATGACTGGATTGAGTTTTTCCAAACCCTCGCGCGTAAATCTCACGAGGTCCAGCTGTCCATCCGGAGTTAGCGAAGCGGCCATCATCGACGCAAACGACATGAAATCCTGGTTGCCTTCGCCGCTACCCATGTAAACACCAAATCGGCGGGGATCCTTGATCGCATCCGCTACACCTGACCCAACAAACGCCTGTTGCGCCGCGCCGGCGGCAAACTTGGTGTGGCGACCGCGAAACTTCCAGGCTTCTGGATTGGGGACACAATGGCTGATGTCCCAGTTCTTTATTTCGGCCGAAATACGGGTCGGAAAATGACTGGCGTCGAAAATGGTCGTATAGCCGACACCCGATCGCCCTTCTTTCAAAGCAGACCAAACTGTTTCGATATCGTTGCCCAGCGGATTGATAACTCCGACGCCCGTAACGACGACGCGACGACGTGGATGAGTTGAAATCATGTTAATCAGATCCAGTTTTAACGGAGTGGTTTCTTGCCGGGACGTTGGCGACACCAATCGACAAACGCATCGTACGTCGCGGTCGGATTCAAAATCAATCGCAAATCGGATGACCGTTAGCCAATACTCAAGTAAGCTTTCTCGGCCTCGACCATGTGCCGTGGCACAGCAATCGGCGAACCGTCCTTATTGACGCCGACTTCGAACAGTCGGAGCAAACGCAACATTCGGCAAAATTGCGATGGTTCGAATAATTCCACCTTGGTAAATCGTTCGTCATCCAGCGCAGCAAACATCAAATTGATTTCGCCATGCGGTTTTCCGTTGAGCTGTGACGTACCGTTGACCATCGTCCCGATCCCATCCTGGCTTTGAATTTCAACGCGATAGTTCAAAATGTCGCCAGGATAGGCTTCGCAGTAAAACTTGCTGGACGTAATCTTGGCTAACACGATTCGCGCTTTGAAGTCGCTCATTTGACCGACCAGTAAGCCACCGGTTTGGGCCATGCCTTCGATAATCACCGAAGCTGGCAGATAGGTTCGCCCCGGTGCGTACTCATCGACAACTTCTTCGCTTTGACTTACGCATTTGATAGCAGCCGCCGATTTGCCGCTGACGAACTCCGTAAACCGATCAATCCAAAACCAACGCATTAAATATTCTCTTTCATTCCCAACCTAATATGAAAGGTCCAATCAGCGGTGATCGCCGATGGACCTTGCTAGCCATGTCCGAAAAAAATCCAGTTAGCTGGTTTTTGTGATGACGTAATTACACAAATCTTTAACGGTTAAAATGTTTCCGAAATCTTGAACCAGGGGGTTTCGCTCGAACCGGGAGAGGTCGGCGAATGGCATCCGAGCTTTTAATTTCTCCAAGCCGACCGCCGTCACCTTGCCATCACTAATGTACTGCGCGTTGGTCAGAATGTCGTCGGGAAACAAATCTTCCCTGGGAATCGAAATACCGAAAGACTGTTCCAGTTTGAAAACGATGTCCAAGAAGTCAATCGACTCGGCACCCAGGTCGCCGACCATCGTTGCCTCTTCGGTTACTTCGTCATCGTCGACGCCCAATGCATCAACCAACGCTTCTTTGACCTTGTCAAATACCTCTTCATTGATGGGCATTATTGACCGTCTCCGTTAAAAAAATTAATTAAATGAAAAAATTGATTGGTTCGTCCATTGCTTTAATGGGCAACAGCGAGCAGTGGGTTAATCGCCAACGCGGCCAGATCTTGTGTGTCTAATTGATTGCAAAGTCGTTTGAATGTCATGCGGAACTTATGTTTCATGTATTCATCGATGGCCGGATCAACGCCTTGGCGATCGGCCAAGTTGAACGCATCGACAATAATTCGCCCTCCGGTCGCAGATTTTCCGTTGATTTCCCCCGAAACTTTTAGATTGGTAATCGAACCCTCAACGGACTTGATTTCGCAATGGACGACTAATGAATCACCCGGTTGAACAAATCCTTGAAATTTCAGACTCTTACCTTCGCGCAACACCACGGTTGATTTTTGAAATTTCCCGGTTGCGCGAACCAACCACATGCTCGCTTGAAACATGGATTCCAGCATCAAAACACCGGGCATGACGGGAAAACGCGGAAAATGATCCTGCAAGTATTCTTCCGAGAGCGATAAACACTTAACGGCAGAAATGGATTTGCCCAGCTCCAAGGCTGTAATTCGGTCAAGCTGGGAAAAACGCATCGAGCGGCCCAAAAAACATCGGTACAACCTAAGCCAAATACCCGATCAGGTTGGCTTTTACAATCCGAAGAATATAACAAAGCTACCGATTTGCCTCAACAAGGATCGATGATGATGTGGCCGTTTTGATGCGGAAATTATCGAATCAGGTCACTGGGAGCAAAATAAGTGCTAAATTTCCTGCGATATCCGCCAAAAACACGCTTGCCACCCAATTTCGTAGTTTCCCGGGCGGCGTCCGCCCGGCAGAAAACGAACCACACTTCCAATCAAATCGTCTGAATGACTTCGGCTACGAAATCCGATCGAATCCCGCTATCATTCGAACATTCGCCCGGATCGTCTTTTTTTGACAAAGGTATCAACATGCGCCGAGGAATTGCTGTCTCTCCCGGAGTCGCTATCGGCACGGCCTACGTAATCCACGAAATTTTCGTGAATCCGGACACCCAGCGCCTGGAGGATTCGGAGATCACCGCGGAATTGGCAAACTACGAAACCGCGCGTGACCGATCGGCTGCCGACCTGCGAGCGTTGGAAAAAAAGGTCGAAGCGCAGGTCGGTCATGACGAGGCGTCTATTTTTGCCGTCCATCAATCTATTCTCCGCGACTCGGCCTTCACTAATAAAATCCGCGCTTGGATCGTCGATGAACGGATGAGCGCAGCGGCGGCTCTACATCGTTTACTCGGTGAGTACACGGCGTTTTTTACGCGCACCGCAGATAGTTATTTGCAAGAGCGCTTGAATGACATCCGCGATGTCATTGTTCGCATCAGCGTCCATCTGTCGGAGGTCGGTGATTCCGATCATGAGTTGATTCAGGGGCCTTTGATTGTCGTAGCGGACGAACTGCTTCCGTCGCAAGTCGTCGCACTCGGCGAAATCGACGTACGTGGAATCGTGACTCAAAAGGGCAGTCAAACCAGTCACGCGGCGATCATTGCCCGGTCCAGAGGAATTCCGGCTGTGTCCGGATTGGTGGGTATTTTGCGCAAAGTCAAAACGGGCGATACGATCGTCGTCGATGGTCGCGATGGCCACGTGGAAGTTAATCCCAGTCCGGAAACATTGGCTGCCTTTCGAAAACTCGAACGCGAGTTCTTTGACCTGAAAGACCAACTGGCCTCCAACCGTGATCTTCCCGCTGTCACCGAGGATGGAATCGAACTGAGACTGCAAGGCAACATCAATGGTGTTGCGGATGCAAAAGCCGCTTGCGCGATGGGAGCGTCCGGCATCGGCCTCTATCGGACGGAGTATTTGTATCTCACACATCCCGATGTTCCCGATGAAGACGAACAGTACCAAAACTATCGCGAAATCGTGGCTGCCAGTCCTAACCACAATGTCACGATCCGGACGCTGGACATTGGTGGCGACAAGACCGTAGCCTACCTGGGACACGATCATCATGAAGCCAATCCATTCATGGGCTGGCGCAGTATTCGATTGTCCTTCGAACATCCGGAGTTCTTCAACACCCAAATTCGGGCCATCGTCCGGGCGGCCAGCAAATTTCCGGAGGGAACGGTCCGGTTGATGTTTCCCATGGTCACTACAGTCGAAGAGATTCGAAAATTGCGGAGCATGGTTCGCCGCGCCTATAAAACACTCAATAGCCAAGGCATCAAGACCAAAGAAGTTCCGATTGGCATGATGCTCGAAGTTCCGGCTGCCGCCGTGTCGATCGAGTCGATGTTGGATTTGGTTGATTTCGTTTCGATTGGAACAAACGACTTGGTCCAATATTTAATGGCTGCCGATCGCGACAATCCCAAGGTCGCCCACCTCTGCCAGCCGCTCGCTCCTCCGGTGTTGATTGTCTTGAAAAATGTGATCGCCGCATGCAATGCAGCCAACGTCCCGGTTACCGTCTGCGGCGAAATGGCGGGGCGGCCCAAAGCGTTTGTGTTGTTGTTGGGAATGGGGTTGCGACGGTTCAGCATGAGTCCGGCTTTCGTGCCATCGATCAAACAGCTGGCCAGCCAGATTTCACTCGCTGAGGCAGAACAAATCGTCGATTCTGTAATGCAATTCAAAACGGTCGCGCAAGTCAACAAATTCATGACCCGCATGATCGAACAAATTGCCCCGAACTTGAAAATGCTCGCATCGGATTAATGCGATTTCGATTTGGCTTCACGTTTTGCCTGGCCGGTTGATTTATTGGAAAAACAAGAACCACTCCTCACTCAGCCCAACCGAAAGAATGAATGGAAATACGATCGCTTCAGATACCATCCATTGATGTCAGTTGTGGACAGTAGCGGCCAATTTGACGTGGAAAGCCTGGATCATGTCCGAGGCACGTTGCTCGAATCGCTGGAAGGTCACAGTTCTGGTATTTGGCTCACGGCCGATGAAGGAGAGCCGAGCCGCGTCGCCTACTGCGCGCCTGAGCCGGTCGCCAATGGAACGTGGAACTTGCTGATGCTCGGGACGCGAAAAGACCGGATGGGACAAGGCACGGTAGGGCGCTGGTCGAGAAAATTGAAAACCAACTTGTTCGTCGGGGCATGCGACTGCTAATTGTTAAGACGTCCGGTCTGCCAGAATTTGAGTCGGCACTGGCTTTCTATGTCCGGATCGGGTTTACCCCAGAAGCACGAATTCGAAACTTTTTTGCCGCCGGAGATGATAAGATCGTTTTGACAAAACCAATCGAGCGGCCCTCCGCGGTTTGAGTTATGATGGGATTCTCGGGTTCGAAACGTCTCTGGTTTTTACTCAACCAATCACCAACAACGGACTGACAAATCATTCGAGGAACCTCGCCATGGCTGACGCCCTCAAAACAAACTTTGGACTGTCCCAGATTGGTCAGATCGCGGTCCCCGTGAGCGATATCGACCGAAGTATCGCTTTTTACCGCGATACTCTGGGAATGCGATTCCTCTTTCAAGCACCGCCGGGACTCGGTTTCTTCGATTGCGGCGGCGTGCGATTGATGCTGGATGCGCCGGCCAAATCACAGGCCCATAATTATTGTTCCCTCATTTACTACCAAGTCCCGGACCTGGCGCAGGCATTCGAAACCTTGTCGGTACGAAATGTCATTTTCGAAACGAAGCCTCACCTGGTTGCGAAGCTGCCTGACCACGAGTTATGGATGGCTTTTTTCCGAGATCCCGACGGAAACCTGCTCGCCCTTATGAGCGAAATTCGTGATTGACCAAATCCGACAATTAATAATATCACCAAAGGGACGGAACAGCGGTTGGCACCAACCTGAAGTCAACCGCCAAGCAGATTGTTGGGATGAATTGAAGTAGCTCGGTAGTAATTCGGTTAGTCGGCGGGTCGGCCAGAGAACCAGTCCGACGAAAACAAAAAGAAGTCAGTCATGAAATACTCGTTGTTAGTTATCCTGCTGGTGGCAGTTGTGGCTGGCTTGCTTGTTACAAGTCGCTACTTGCCGCATTCAACGAAAATTTCCGGTTTCATCGAGGCCGACGAAGTGCGGGTTGGTTCGCGCGTCGGTGGGCGTGTCTCGGACGTGCTGGTGGTCGAAGGGCAACCTGTTTCGCGAGGACAAATACTCTTGCGGTTACAACCTTATGACCTGCAACAGAGGCTCGCCGAGGCGAACTCTCTTTTGGCCGCTCGGGCGGCGGTCTCAGCTAAATTGAAAGCGGGGCTGCGGCCTGAAGAAATTGGGCAAACTCAGGCCCGGGTCGACCGACTAACGGCCACCCTTGCCAAACTTGTCGCTGGACCTCGTAACGAAGAAGTTGCTGCCGCTCGGTCTCGCCTGACTCTTTCGACAGCCCAATTGGATCGCGCAAAACGATCGCATGAGAGAATACAAGGACTCTCTTCGCGCGATTCGTCGTCGGTGTCGCGTGAAGAACTCGATCGTGCACTCGAAGATTTCCAAGTCGCCGAAGCCACGCAACATGTTCGTGAGGAGGAATTGCAATTACTGGAACACGGCACTCGGGATGAAGAAAAGTCAGAAGCCCAATCGCAACTCGACGAAGCATTGCAAGCATTGCACATGGCAAAAAATGGCTATCGCATCGAGGAGATCGCTGAAGCGGAAGCCCATGTTGCAGCGGTCCAAGCGACGATCGAAGCACTGCAAATCCAGATCAAAGAATTGGAAATTGTTTCGGAAGTGGATGGAGTCGTCGAGGCCCTTGAATTGCGTCCTGGTGATTTAGTGGCCCCCAATGCCCCGGCACTTTCCCTTCTCGATACCAGCCGGATTTGGGTGCGCGCCTATTTGCCCGAGGATCGCCTGAACGTCCGCCTCGGGGATCGATTCGCCGTAACGGTGGATAGTTTCCCCAATCGCGAATTTGTCGGCACTGTAACCTACGTCTCCAATCAGGCCGAGTTTACCCCTCGAAATGTTCAAACCCCGGATGAACGATCGGGACAAGTCTTTCGCATCAAAGTTGAGGTTCAAGATCAAACTCACGAACTTCGCCCAGGCATGGCTGCCGACGTGTGGCTTGATCACAATTTGCCACCGAAGTAATGCGATGAATCACGTAATCGAAACCACCGATCTATCGCGACGCTTTGGTGACTTTACTGCGGTCGATCAAGTATCTTTTTCCGTTAAGCGATCTACTATTTTTGGACTGCTAGGCCCCAACGGTAGCGGCAAATCGACAATCATCCGCCTGTTGTGCGGTGTCCTGCGGCCCTCGTCAGGTTCAGCCAGTGTCTTGGGGTTTGACGTCGCGCGACATCCCGAGGAAATCAAACGTCGAATCGGGTACATGTCACAGAAATTCAGTTTGTACAACGATTTGTCCGTGGCCGAGAATCTGGATTTCTATGGTCGAATCTATGGACTAAGTACGTCGCGACTGGCGCGCCGCAAGGAGGAGTTGCTCGGACTCACACAAATCGAGCCCTATATCGATCAACTCGCGGGAAACCTTTCCGGTGGTTGGAAACAGCGATTGGCTTTGGCTTGCTCGCTGATTCACGAACCCGAAGTACTATTTCTCGATGAACCCACCGCCGGCATCGATCCGGTGGCCAGACGACAGTTGTGGGATCTGCTGTATGAGCTTGCGGCGTCCGGAGTGACATTGCTTGTTACAACCCATTACATGGATGAAGCTGAACGCTGCACCGACGTCGGATATTTGTACCAGTCCAAGTTACTGGTAATCGGCGAGGTTGCCGATCTTAAAAAATTGCCCGAAGTCACCCCGCCCGGTTCGCAAAGATTTGAGCTGGCCGTCGACCATCCAACGGAACAACTGCTGCGATTGCGAAACGAACCAGGCGTCGGTGACGCGACACTTTTCGGAGAACATATTCATGTGCTGGTCGATTCAACGTGGTCGGAAAATCGGCTGACGGAGTTTGTTGGTCCCCCAGCCTCTGCTTTGGCAAGGATCATCGAACCCTCGCTGGAAGATGTTTTCGTCACGTTGACCAACACGGCGGAGCAACGTCGATTGCACGGTGAACCGGCTCCTCCAACCATTCGCATTTCTCCAACGGATAACACAACTGCCTCAGACCATTTTTTGCCAACCTCCGAATCTGTGACGGACTCCCGACGTTCGTTGATTTCGAAAACAAACTTCCTGCGCGGGTTGCCCGCCATTTTGATCAAGGAGTTCGTGCATATTCGTCGACAACGGAGTACGTTATTTTTTATGCTCGTCGTTCCCGTGATGCAAACGATCATCTTCGGTTGGGCCATCAACACTCAAATCGAGAATATCCCCACGACGGTCATGAACCTCGATGGTCGCAGCGCTTCCTGGCAGCTCGTTGAGGCATTTGTCAACACGCGCCAGTTCAAAATCATTGCGCAGTCGCCAGACCGCGAGACGTTCGACCGAACGCTCAGCTCTGGCCGGGCAAAAGCGGGAATTGTAATTCCCGCTGACTACAGCGATCGACTGTTAGCCGGCCGGCAAGTTCAGGTCCAGGTGTTAATCGACGGCAGCGATTCGCAAGTTGCTTCCACTGCCCTCAGTTCCGCAAGCCTGTTGGGGATCAACATCTCCATGGCGCTCGCGAAACAGAAAGGCGACGCGGTCCAGTTTGCGCCGGCGCGTGATGAACACGGAGGCTTGACTTTGCCGATCGAAATTCGGCCAAGGTTGCTTTACAATCCGGATTTGGAGAGCGCCTTCTTTTTTGTACCCGGCTTGGTTGGCATTATCCTGCAGCTGGTTACGCTGTTTTTGACTTCATTTGCAGTCGTCCGAGAACGCGAAGCGGGAACGTTGGAACAGTTGTTTGTGACCCCCGTCAGTCGCGCTGGACTGTTGTTGGGAAAACTGTTGCCCTATGCGCTGGTAGGTCTGATCGAGGTCTTAATTGTCCTAGCCGTGATGATTTATGTCTTTGGTGTTCCGGTTCGCGGGAGCATGGTCTTACTGATCGCACTTTCCGCATTGTTCATTGTCTGCAGTCTGGGATTGGGACTATTGGTTTCCACGTTGGCCAAAACACAAGTCGAGGCGATGCAGTTTGCATTTATCATCATGTTACCGTCCGTACTGTTGTCCGGTTTCATGTTCCCGCGATCCGAAATGCCATGGCCGATTTTCATTGTGACCCATGCCATACCGGTTACTTATTACATCGAAATCCTTCGCGGCGTTGTCTTGCGTTCTGCGGATTTAGTCGATCTATTGCCATGGATCGGCGGACTGGCGTTATGCTGTATTGTGATTCTCACACTCAGCATCGCAAGATTTCAAAAGCAGATTGCATAGGTACTGTTGCGAGATAATTTCCTGTCCCATCGGAACGGAACGATTCATTCGTTTGCTGGAAGTATTCAAGTCGATTAAATCGGGAGTCAAGAAGCAATTATGTCAAAACCAAAACAGACCGGAAAATCACTCTACAGCCTGCATCCTGGCTTTGAACGCATGGGCGCACTGGCCAGCACAGAAGCACAGGAGTACGATCCCGAAGCACTGGTCGAGGCCATGTTCGCCGGGTCCAAGGCGGCATTGCGTCCGCTCTATGAAAAACTTCTCAAAATCGGGTTGGCGATTGGCAAAGAAAGCAAAGCATGTCCCTGCAAGACGATCGTTCCGCTCTACCGTCGACATGTTTTCGCGCAGATCAAGCCGACAACGAACACACGACTCGACCTGGGGTTGGCGCTCAAGACCACCACGACACCAGCGCGATTAATCGACACCGGTGGCAAAACCAAGGGGGATCGAATCACCCATCGAATCCCGATTGAGACTATGAAAGACATCGATGCCGAAGTCAAACATTGGCTCAGGGTTGCCTACTTGCTTGACGCTGACTAACAACGGTTAGGTGAGGTCCTCTACCCGACCACCCTTCCCCAACACGCAAGCCCGCATCCGGCGGTTTAAAAAAACGAGGCAAACGCACCTTGGATGAAACTCACTTGTACGATTCGATCGAACACAATATTTGTTGACATCGGCTGGAAGATATCCGAGGTGGTTGGATCCCGTAAGGTCAATAGAAACGAATCACGAACCAATCGATGATTCCTTTTTTTTCTCTGATTTGCGATGTCGCCCAGATTTATCCGCAGTTTTCCAGAATTCAGTTGCTATTTGCTGCTGATTTCCGACAATGAGTCGGGTAATTCTTTTTCAAATGGGAGCGAGCCATGACTGCTTCGTCACGTCGTCGTTTTTTACAAAGCGTTGGAAGTGGGATGTTAGTCGCCGGGTTGGGAAGTAACCTGGCGATCGAGTTGGGAGTTGCCCAGTCGGCAGAACTCGTTCCAACAAAACCGTCACCCTACGGAGAGCTCGGCGTGTGGGTGACTCGCATGCAGGAAATGAATCCGGATAAACTGCAACTCAAAATGGCGGAAGAAATTCTCGCCCGCAACGTCACGTTGGGGCAACTTGTTGCGTCCGCGGCATTGGCTAATGCTGAGACCTTTGGCGGCGAAGATTATGTTGGCTATCATGCGGAGATGGCGCTGCTGCCGGCACTGGAAATGGCGCCTGACTTGCCGCTGGAACGGCAGCCTTTGCCGGTACTAAAAGTCATCTACCGAAACTCCAGCCGGATTCAACAATTCGGCCCGGGCAAAAAGTTACGCAAGCCCATCACGGCAATTTCTGATTCCCCCTTCACCGGGTCTGACCAGTTCGGTCCGGAATTGCGCCGACTGGTTCGCGACGCCGACATGAACAAAGCGGAAGAACTATTTGCGACGGCGCTGAGTCGCGACAAGAAGGTCGCTTTCGATACTTTGTTGTATACCATTGCTGACGAAGTCGACGTGCATCGATTTGTGCTGGCCTATCGCGGTATGGGTTTGATTGACGTCGCTGGTGAAGAACATGCCCAGACTCTGTTGCGTCAGTGCGTCAGGCATTGTGTGGATTTCGAAACGCGTCGCAAACAAAAAGGAGAATTGGCATCGCCGATTCGCGAACATCTGCCAAAACTGCTGGACGAATTCAAGCTGGTTGGCAAACCGCTCGGCACGCGCGAGCCGGACGATGCGTGGCTGGATGAATTTTCCAAGACGATTTATGATTCCAGCAAATTTGAGGCCAGCAGTGCCGCGGCGGCCGCGTTGGCGGAGGGCATTTCGCCGAAGTCAATTTGCCAAGCGATTTCGCTGGCCGCCAATCAATTGACGTTGCGTCAATCCGGCAACCCATTGCGGACTCACGGTGCGTCAGCGGGCGTTCATGGAGCCGACGCCGCGCATGCCTGGCGTCACATGATTGGTAGTGCCAACGACCTGAATGCCAAGGTCGGATTGCTTGTTTCGGCGTGGCATACCGGACAATACGAACCGTGGGCCACGGATCCCTACCCGTTGGAAAATCATTTTGAAAAAGTTAAGTCCAACGACGCCAAAGATTTGTTGGGACTTTGCGAAGAAGCCATACGCGGCAACGATCAAGCCACGGCTTCCGCAGCGGTTCATCGATACGGTGGGCAGGGTTATGACGCCAAGCCCGTGTTTGAATTGATGATGAAGTACGCGATCAGTGAGGACGGGCGGCTGCATAGCGAGAAATTTTACAGGACGACTGTCGAAGAATTTGGTTTTTGCCGCGAGCCCTACCGTTGGCGCTATCTCGTGGCGTTGGCTCGCGTTACGGCCAGTGCTTTTGCTTACGATGTCAACGACAATCACGGCGTCCGCGCGCCGGGTTATGTCGACGCGTGTGGGCTGCTAAAGGTTGACGTTTGAGTGAATCGGGTCGAGTGCAATCCTAACCCAAGGCGTTAACGAGGATCGCTGGCAGTTTGAACCACGATGGCGAACATTCAAATTCGAACAATAGTCGGCCGACGCGATGCGTTTTCGTGCGACTGGCCAACCATACCGGTTTGGGAAACGGACGGAACGGCCCGCGAAACACGGTCTTTTGAGCTCGGTCAAATAGATAGGTATTGTGGACAACACCGACGCCGGATTGAATGTCATGGGGAGGATGTCCAGGGAAGGCGCCCCAAGTCGTGCTGCCCAATGCGAAATTAACCCCGGCCCAATGGTTGATGGCAACCGTTCCGTATTTCAAATCGACAATCGCTTGATCAAATGCGGCGGCAACTGATTTCGTTTTGAGTGTGCTGGGACTGACGATGATGGTCGCGTTTAGTGTTCCCCAAACACTTTCGTTGGCAAACTTAACTGCTTGCTCCAGGTAGTTCGCAACTGAGTCGGCTGTCAAGCGGGTTTCCCCCATGACACTGCAAAAAGCCTCGGAGTTGAAACACCGGTCTTGCAAGTTGTCATGATTGAGGTCTTCGATCAGGGCCCAGGGCAATGAGTCGGCAGCAAGGCCAGTCCCCTGCCCCATCATCGTAACACTGCTGCGGTCCTTAGTGAACGCTGCGAACCGTTCGGCCGCACCCGGATAATACGCGCGTCGGGCTGGGATACGGTCCAACGCCGATCTGAGCGCGGTTAGAAATTCATCACGCTGTGGCCACTGGCGATGAGTAATCAGCACACGAATTGCATTACAATTAAATCCGGCATTGTTGATCAACATGGAGGCCACGTTATCCGCTTGGTAGGCCATGTCGGATTTACTCCATGGCCCTGGTACAAGGATGACGGGACTCACATTGCCCAATTCACTGGTCACTGGCTTGTGGCAGATCGATTTGCGCTGAGCTTTGCGATTTCCACCTTCGGTTCCAACACCATAGACAATGGCGTCATGCGTTTTGTCCGAGCCCGTGATATGAATCCGATTGACACTGGGATGTTCTGTCTTGCCTCTAAAGGATTTGGAATTTCCTGATTTGGGTTAACATAATGCTAACCCAGGAGAAATTCCATGACCAAAAACCGAAGAAAATTTACCGCTGAGCAAAAGGCCGAGATCGTACGACGCCATCTGAAAGATAA
>JANNWZ010000127.1:0-12065 GCA_031409295.1 Mariniblastus sp. | reverse complement strand
TGCACATTTCGAACCCCAAATAAAATGCATGGGCGGGATCCAGGTTGCGGGGGTTTGTGGCCGCCAGCTGGTCAAACACGGCAAACGGATCCGATCCCGAGAATTTTTGTCCACTGCCTAATAAATGAACTTCATCTGCTTCGGCGAAAATTCGATAGTTGTGATCTTTGATATCGGCAGCCAATTTTTCCAATTGCTTCGAACCGAAGGCCACCAATTTCGTATCGCGCAGTACGACCAATTGATCGGACAGATGTTTGGGTGGAACTTCATGATTGATTGCATAATGCACGAGCCGTCGTGCGAGATCGCATTCTTGCACACATGATCGGGCCCAGTTGATAACCTGAGTTGTTAAGACGCTGCGGACCCCCAGTTCCTGACAGATTGCCAACAGGATCACGTTAATTCCGGCTGAATCAACATCGGTCAGTTCGGTGAGATTGCCGATCCCCATCATCATTTCCGCTTCCGGCCAGCGTCGACGGGCCTTGAAATAACGTTCGAGGCTAGCGGCAAAATTCAACCCAATCGGCTCAAGGATCGGGTCGATTCGTAAGGGAACATTCCGTTCGGCTAGAAAATCAATGGTTGTCGCCATCGAAGCGATGTCGCGAATATCATCCGGGATCACGACGACTTCACATCCCCAGTCCACGGCGTATTCGCGGTTGGATGAATTGACCGACAGCACCAGTTCCGCCCCGGCGGCAACCGCAGGCGCAATCTCCCGTGGATTGAGGCTATCAATCGAAACGCGATGACCTTCGGAAATAAGTGCCGATACATATTCGCCAACCGACGCCCAATTTGAATTGGGCTCGCAACCGACATCGATCAACGTTGCTCCACTCGTTTGCAGCGCATGCGCCATTGCCAGGACGGTTCGCAGCTCCAATCGAGGCGCGTGATTGATCTCGGCAATGATCTCAATATCCCAATCGCCGAAGTCATCGGCCACTTTGGATTTCCCAAAAAACTCGGGTAGCCGACGCAAATCCTTGGGGCCAATTTCGATAGGAAGCTCCGTGACGGCTTGAATCGGCGTCAAGTCGCCTCCACAATAGCCTGGTAATACCAAACGGGTGGTGCCAGCCGGTATGTCCAATCGCGGCGCGATCCAAGCGGGAGTCATCAAAGCCGCGACCGTGATTGGCAGGACCTGAATTGAATATTCAAAGCCCGCCTGGGCTGACAATCGTCCCAGCGTCGAACGGAGTGCGGTTTCGGCCAGTCGGCCCGTTACAAAGTGGATCTTGGGTACTGCCATGCGATGGGGGATGGTCCGCAGAAAAAAATATTGGGGGAATTCCCCGACCTTGAATTAACAGCTTGAGATTGAAACGTTGGCAGTCTATTTTAGAGTAGGTTGCATTTCGGGCCGGCTTTTTTTGAAGTGCCGCCGGCTACCCTCCCGATACTCGTCAATTGAGTTTATCTTGTTCATCGCGGCAACTGGTTCGCCGCCACCAATTTTTTTCAGAGCCGTTATGAAAGCACTGCGTTACGCCAAAAGGTTGATCGGTTTCGATACGGTTAGTCATCATTCTAATAGCCTGATCAGCAAATATCTGGAAATGAAATTGACGAAACACGGCTTTGTCGTGGAAAAGATTGATTACCTCGACGAGCGCAACGTTCGCAAAACCAATTTGATCGCCAAAAAAGGAGGCGGCTACGGCGGGCTGGCCTACTGTGCCCATTCCGACGTGGTGCCGGCAAAAAAGTGGTTTACCAAAAAGTTTGGTCCTTTCGAACCAGCCATCGCGCGCGATCGTTTGTATGGACGCGGGGCCTGTGACATGAAAGGCTCGATCGCGTGCATGTTAACGGCGGCTCAAATGTTCGCTTGGGAAGACTTGAAACAACCTTTGTACTTCGTCGTCACTGCCGATGAAGAAGTGGGTTTCGGCGGTGCCAAATGCGTCGTCCAACAAAGCAAACTGTTTCGCGAAATGGTCACCCACGGCACGAAAGCCCTAATCGGTGAGCCGACATTGCTCGAAGTGGTTCACGCTCACAAAGGCTCGATCGAAATCCTGGCCACCGCGCGCGGTAAGGCGGGACATTCGGGAACGGGTGAGGGAATTAATGCCAACTTGGATATGATCCCTTTTTTGACCGAAATCAAAACGATCTACGATGAAACGGAACGGGAATCGGAATGGCAGGACGCTCGGTTTAAGCCGCCGACACTCAGTTGGAATATCCGGATCCAGGACGATTCACCCGCGCTAAACATTACGGCCGGAAAATCAGTGGCGACGATGTACCTGCGAACGATGCCGAGCGTTGATGAGAAGCCAATTTTGGCCCGGGTGGAAGCAGCAGCAAAGAAGAACAATGTGACTCTGGCGATTACTCGTCGCGGGAATGTTTTTTTCGCCGACCCCAATTCCGATTTTGTTCAGCAGTCGTTAAAACTGGCACATCGACAGAAACCGCTGACGGTGTCCTATGGAACCGATGGAGGAATTTTTTCGGAGTTGGATCACAAGATCATTTTTGGACCGGGCAGCATCATTCAAGCGCATACGCGGAATGAATGGATCGCTTTGGAACAATTGACGTTGGGAACCGACATGTTCGCAAAGATGGTCCGACATTGGTGCTGTCGATAACGGTCCGATTTTTTTTGGGCGCTACCGCAATCGAGGGGAGTGCGAAATCTGCCGTTCCAACGCGAGAGTCGCGGCCAGTTTTTGTTTTCCAGTAGTACCTCTCCAGTAATGCCTTGTTTTCGGGAAATTGTCCGCATGGATGAAACGCCAATCGAGTTTTGTCCCGCCCGACCTGAAGATTTGGCGCGGGTTCAGGCCTTTTTGAAACCTTTTATGAATGGGAAACAACTTCTCCAGCGGACATCTATCGAGTTGGAGTTGTTGCTCAAACATGCATTTCTGGCTCAACACGATGATCAGTTGGTTGGCTTTGCCGCGGTGGAGATCTACTCGCGGAAACTCGCCGAGATTCAATGTTTGGCCGTTAGCGAAATGTATCAACGAAGAGGCGTCGGCCGGACTTTGGTTGCCATGTGTGTGCAGCGCGCCAAGGAACAAAAGATCATCGAAGTGATGGCGATTTCTTCATCCGATGAAATGTTTCTCGCTTGTGGATTTGATTATTCGTTGCCCAACCAAAAGCGGGCTTTTTTCATTCAACCGTTGGCCGATCCGGCCGAATGACTCGGTGCTGGACGCAATGATAGCGGCAAACAACGTCGATGGCCGAGTTTAGGGTTTCGTGAAACGGAACATCAACCACATCCCCAATCCAAAGATCGCGGCGTCGACGATTGCGTGACTGATCCAAGCACTTCGCAGTCGATTTTCCTGCCCGTACAACCAAGCCCAAAACGATCCACCGATTCCGACGCAACACGAGAACAAATACGTCAACGGTGAGTCCCAGCCGAAATAAAAGGCCAATACGATTATATGGTGGGCCATGAATCCGACGCTGGATAGAAAATTGGCGGCAGCCATGGTGAGGTACCTGCGCCAAAGATCAAACACAAACCAGCGCCAATAATATTCCTCCATGAATGAATGACAAACTACATAAAACACAGCCAATAGAAGAAAATGGCTGAACTTTTGCAGTCCCATGGATGTGATTTTTTGCGTTACCTGGATCTCCAGATTCGCCGCAATGCTGGCCGGAATTAAGCCGAAAAAAATCGCCCACATGGCGATGGAAATCGCGATTCCAAAGGCTATTCCCACGAGGATCGGAAAGCTTCGAGTGGGCAAAAGAGTTTTTTCAATGTCCAGCGGGATCGGCGCGCTTGTGGATAGTCTCGTGATCCAAGGTAATTTCTCGCGGTAGAAAAACCAAATGAAGGTTACGGGAAAAACAAATTGCAGAAGTTTCCCAAGACCAAACGCGATTTGTTGGGCCGACGATTCGGAATCGTGGAGCCATTGGAAATAGACCAACGTGATCAAGGTTGGAAACACCGTCGCCAGTGCCAGAGCTAGCAAATCACGAAATGCGTGAGCGTGATTGGATCGTTGAATCATCGAACTCGGGGGCCTGAATCTCTAGGGTGCACAATGGTTGGACCAACGGCTGATAAAAGCTGGTTGCGGAAAAATTCGGAAGAAATATGGATAAATCCAAGCCGCGAACAATTCGCGAGTTGGGTTCAAAGAACCAAAGCTCTCTCAGGCTAGCAGACGGGTTTGACGTTGACGATAGCAACTGAAATTGGGTACTTCTCGACGTGTTTTTTTCACGTTGAACCGATCGGTAAACGCGACGCTCAATTGCCGCGTAGATCTATCGGAAAAATATGAGTTGTGTACACCTCAAACCTGTCAATTTTTCGCTGATTCCCGGCTTGAAAACGAGCTGGCGAATCGGGTGTCTAATTCTCTGCGCGTCGCAAGTTGGCTGTCTGATGACCCGTGAAAAAGCGTTTCATCGGATCGCCTATGTGGCCAGTTTCAATCCCAGGTCAGCGGTTACTGTCAAAGCGAATCCAAAGAATCGTCCGCTGCAGCGGGCGGGCTGCTACTTTGCCAAAAAACCAAAGCCATCGGCTCGGACCGAGCTACTGTTGCGAAAGTACAGTCTGCTGGACCGCTATCGAAGCGATCCCCAAAAAGTGATTCAGTGGCTGCAGGAATTGGCGGCCGAGCCCGTCACGATGGAAGAAGTTCACGCGCTTGCCGAGTTAGCCGAAATTGAGGCCAATTGGTTGCGCGGCCGCGGGCAAGTCGAATCGGCATCCAACTATTATGCGACTGCATTGGTGCACTCCTATCAGTTCTTGTTTGCTCCGCGATTGGACCTGAATCGCAATGCCTATGATCCGCAGTTTCGCAACATTTGCGACATCTACAATCGCTCCTTGGAGGGGTTGCTGCGACAAGTCTGTGCGGCTGGCAAATTGTCCAGTGGACAGTCGGTTATCGTCGGCAGCGGCGCGAGTCAGTTCGAATTTGCCGTCGAAATCGCTGGTCGCTGGCAGGAACAGGAATTTGAGCGATTTGAACTCGTCTCCGATTATCAAACCACCGGCCTGGTGAATCAATATCACACTTACGGACTAGGTGTGCCGCTGATTGCGGTTCGTAAACAGCAAGCAATTGATTCGCCGGTGGAAAAATATTATCCACCCAATCTGACGTTAGCGATGACGGCGTTTTGCCATTTGCATCCTGATACCCGCAATCCGGAGACTGGGCTGCGGCGCGCCGTATTGACGTTGTATGATCCACTGGAACGAACAACGGTGACCGCCGATTCCCAAGTCGTACCGTTGGAGAGTGATATTACGACCCCGTTGGCATATAACCTTCGAGATCCAGTAATTAGTACCGGTGTGTTGGAGACGGCCTCGTTGCTAAACGCTGAGTTAGCGCCGGAACTATATGGGATGTATATGTTGGAACCTTACAACCCCGCCAAGATACCCGTGGTCATGGTGCATGGACTATGGTCGAGTCCGATTACGTGGGTGCAAATGTTCAATGACCTGCGGGCCAATCCGGACATACATGCAAATTACCAGTTTTGGTTCTATTCCTACCCCTCGGGGCAGCCGTTTTGGAATTCGGCTCGCCAGATGCGGGATGATCTGGCGAAGATTCGGCGTGTCCTGGATCCCAGTGGGGACTCAGCATCACTCGATCAATTGATCCTGGTCGGACATAGTATGGGTGGCCTGGTTTCCGCGATGCAGACGATGGAAAGTGGCAATCGATTTTGGGAAATGGTCAGTCAAGACTCGATCGACAGCTTTGAGGGTGATCCCGAATCGCTCAAGTTGTTGCGCGACACATTTTACTTTTCGCCCAACCCGTCGGTGCGACGGGTGATTACCATTGCGACGCCGTTTCAGGGATCTGATTTTGCCAATGAAGCGACCCGTTGGATCAGCAAAAAACTGTTCACATTGCCGCAATTGCAAACCGATCACTTGAAAAAAATTGCCCAACTAAACAGTGACAAATTGTCGGAGCAAGCCATGTTGACGACGGCGACAAGTCTGGATTCGCTGGCGTCCGGGGCGCCCGTCTTTACTGCCATCAATGAGGCAGATGTCGCTGACGGAGTCAAGTTTCACAACATCTACGGAAAGATTCCGAAAAATTATCTGGTTTCGCTGGGACGACCGCCGGTTTTTCTGGGGGATGGAGTGGTGTCGCTGGAGAGTGCGAATCACGTTCGTGCGGTTTCGCAATTAGCGGTGCCCGCTGAGCATTCGGACGTACATCAAAGCCCGGCGTGCATTTACGAAGTCAAAAGAATTCTTATCGAGAATTTGGTTGAACTGGACCGGATCCGCAGTCGCCATATCCCGGAATTGCCGGCTGACACGGTGGTCGCCCCCAACTCGCCGCCCATTCGTCCGGCACCGTTTCGAAATATCTTGTTCCGCGATTCTGGGCCACCCATCGATCAAGGCCCTGCCCTTTCAAGTGGCGTGTTGCCGGAAGGTGCCAATTCGCCCGACGTTCCCCAAAATTAACTGGCAAAAATCTGGCAGGTCCCGACCTGTTCGCAACGGTAACTGGGCGGCGGTCGCCTAAACTTTACGGGTCATGTCGTTGATTATTTCTTTCAACCGATTGTGTTGGAGCGTCGCGGGCAATGGCGCCCGAAAACTGATACTCGAATAGGCGGCAGAATCATTATTTGTCGATGCGTCTTGCCGATCGGCGTTGGCGACTGTGTGTCGCGGCGGTTCTGGCGGCCGACTTTTGGACCGTTGAAACGGGATTACTTCTGGTTGCGAATCACGTGTCGTCGAATCGTTACCGAAGACAATCGTAATTTCCGTTTCCAACTCGTGATCATTGCTGGAGCCCGGCTTAATTTCGCTCGGGTCAATCTCGAACTCCAACTCGCCGCGAATCACCTTGACGTCGCGGGGTGCTTCGATACCGATCCGAATTGTGTTGCCTTTGATCTTAAGAACTCGAATTCGGATATTGTCGCCAATGACGATATCCTGATCTTGCTTCCGTGACAGAACTAACATCTTTACATTCCTTTGCTGTTTCAGAAAGTTGATTGAACCGTTTCGAATCAACGAATCAATCGTATGCATTCGCCATGCCAAGTCGGTAACAACCAGGACCCGAACATCACAAAACACTGCCAAATATGGGTTCGCCTAGCTTGGCAAATTGCATGCTAGCGATGGACAGTGCCGCAAACTTTTTTACAAATCAGGAATATTTTTCAAAAACCTGCCAGATTGGCTAAAGCTCGACCAGCCTGTCTAAGAAAAATTGACATGGCAATTTGGTACGGTTCAACTAGATTTCCGGCGGTGATTCCCGTCGACTCAATTCATCGCGAAGGCGGGCAGCCAATTCGTAATCTTCATTGGCAACTGCCTGGGTTAATTGCTCGTTGAGCGTTTGGCCAACGCTATATTTTTCGCGGAGACCTTCGCGGAATTCGCTTAGACGTTGTACCAGCTCATCGTCTTCAAATTGAACTTCAGCACCATATTCCACGAATAATTCGCGAAGTTTCTCCAAGCCCAGATTCACCTCTTCAACAGCTAGCTCCGCATCCTCTTGTGAGCGAGGTTCGTCATCCTCGCTATCGATATGGGTTAACGCAGCCGCTTGAGTTCGATGGTAGAGCACAAAGGGACGGTATTGTTCGTGAGAAATAGTCCATTCCTCATCCGGTGAATGCTGTTTGCAAAAGTCCATCAGGTTCAAGGTATGATCGGCGTCACGAACGGCGCGCTCGAATTGTTTCAGTTGTAACCAGCACACGCGGCGATGGTAAAATTGGACAAATTCGCGATCGACTTCAAGGCAATGATCCTCGTTCAGGGTAAAATCGGTCACGGCTTTCGCCTTCTTTTTAAGAAACTCATAATAGGTCGAGGCGCCTTGAAAGCGGTGACCATCGGGTCGGCCTTCGGTTTCCAATTGGAGAATGCCCATATCGACTCGCATTTGCAACACTTCGCGTTGTCGCGATTCAAGCAATCGAACGTTGACACTATGTGGGTCAAAGGGCCATTGCTTGAGGATTTCATCAAGGTCTTGTTTGCGTGTCATATCACGTGCTCAGGAAAGGACGATCTACCTAAAGTATATCTTGCCTGCTGGCAAGGGAAGCCCGTGGAAATTTTGCGAGGCGATTTATCCGGATAAATCTGTATGATTTCGCCAGACGGCAATTTCTAGTCATCTGAGCCGGGTCGAGAACGGGAGTGTTTTTTTTCTGCTTGGCGCCGTTTGGCATCCACGCGACGACGTTTGGCCGCTTTGGAAACTTTGGTTGGTTTTCGAGTGATCGGTTCAGGATAAATTTCCAAAATCAAGTCGCGCAATTTGCTCAGGCAATCAGCCGTGTTACGTCCTTGATCGCGATACCGGTGACTACTGATGGTAAAGTAACCATCCTTCGAAATGCGGCGGTGAAATCGTTCACGGAATCGGTTTTTGACTGCAGCTGGGAGAACATTCGTACGGTCAATAGACCACTTCAACAGGGCCTTCGAGTTGACTTTGTTGACGTTCTGTCCGCCCGGACCCGGCGAACGCACATAGCTAAATTCAAATTCAGTCAAGTTGATTGAGATGGTCTCGTTAATGACGAACATAATGTTATTCTGATGGAGATGTTCTGCGAACGGAAGTACGCTATCCCTGATCCGTGGGCAACTAATGGTATTAAAATGAAGGCCAATTCGAAGAAGACTGGAAAGTGGGACAGGTTTGATCCATGTTGGTTCGCGGCGGTCTGGATTGCGATTGTTGCCGTGGCGGGTTGCGGTGGGCGAGATCCAGAAAAAGCCCGGCTTGAAATTTTGGTTCCGGCAATCCAATCCCAACCGGTGGCCCAAACCCCGACAAGCTCTCCGATCCGTTCTAGCGGCTTCGACTGGCCGGTTTTTCTTGGCCCCCAGGGAGACGGAACGTCCGCCGAAACGGGCATTCTGACCGATTGGAGTGATGGAAAGTTGAAAGTGGTTTGGAACAAGGAACTTGGAGAAGGTTATGGAATCGGCACCGTCGCAGCGGGTCGCTATTTTCAATTCGATCGCAATCGCGACCAGGCGCGGGTTCGATGTTTTCAAGCCGAGACGGGTGCGGATCTTTGGGTGTTTGAATATCCGTCGAATTATCGCGACTTGTACGGATATGATAGCGGCCCGCGAACCAGTCCGATTGTAGATGGCGACCGAGTTTATATTTTCGGTGCGGAGGGCATGATTTTTTGTTTGACGACAGATACCGGCAAGGTGGTCTGGCAACTGGATACAACCGCGAAGTTTGGCGTCATTCAAAATTTTTTTGGTGTGGCAAGTACACCGGTGATCGCCGGCGATCGGTTGTTGGTAATGGTGGGCGGTAGTCCGCCGGAATCCAAGACGGTTCCACCGGGCGCTTTGGACCGAGTGCAGCCAAATGGCTCGGGAATTGTCTCAATCGATAAGATGACAGGCGAAGTGCAATATCAAATTGCCAACGATCTAGCGAGCTATTCGACCATCAAGTTGGCGGAGTTGGGTGGCCGACCGGTGGCCTATGCCTGGTTACGCGGTTCCTTGATTGGTTTTGAAACGGCCACCGGCAAAACGTTTTTGGATTTTCCATTTCGAAGCCCTGAATTGGAGAGTGTCAATGCGAGTACTCCGGTCGTCAAATCCACGGGGCCAGTGCACCAGATCTTGATCTCGGAATGTTACGGTTTGGGAAGCGTACTGTTGTCGATCGATGCCGAACAGGTTTTCGAAACAGCGGGTATTGCGACAGTGAATTCTGCATTGACCGCGCAAAAGCCCGACGCTGCCGGGAATTTTTCAACGGGCATTAACACGATTTGGAGCGACAAAAAACGTCGCCAAAAATCCTTGGAAGCCCATTGGAACACGCCGATTCTGGTTGGCTCAAATCTGTATGGTTGTAGTGGTCGACATGCCGGTAATGCGGAACTGCGCTGTATCGATTGGGAAACTGGCGTTGTACGCTGGTCGGTCGCGGGTTTCGAACGGAGTTCATTGACCGGCATCGATGGACATTTTGTATTGCTTGATGAGGCCGGTAGATTAGTGTTGCTTAAAGCGAATCCGGACCGTTATGAAGAAGTCACCGAATATGCGGGCGAGATTAAACTCAAGCCGCCCTGTTGGGCAGCGCCGATCATTTCGCGGGGTTTGATGTATGTCCGCGGACGAGGTCAGATGGTTTGTTTTGAGCTAATACCGCTACCGGACAAGGATGAACGTTGAGCGGCCCGCCGTGAAAAGCGCTGTCAGGGGCTCGATGGTCGACGGAATTGCGCTGCATCGTGCAGCGGGTTCCCGAAAACATCGAGCGTAAGGTCCGCCAGAAATGACAAGGAGTCGGACAACATTCTGGCATAGTCCACTTCGGCAACTCCGTGACCGTGTAACTCAATCTCATAATTGCCAGCGTATCCCATTTCGTGCAATCGGCGGAACCATTTGTCGAACGGGACGTTGCCAGTCCCCAACATCAATCGACGCTCCGGACATGTTGCGGCGTAATCTCGGTCGGACAATTGGACCAAGGCGATTCGGTTAATCATATTCTCGAGGTTTTCGTAAACCTCCGGATTCAAACCAACATGATAGAGATCGAGCACCAATCCCAAATTTTCATCCGAAAATTCACTGAGCAAATTGAGTGAGCAGTCGAGTGTCTCCAGAAACGTCCAAGCCGACGCGGTTCGACAGGGCATTGGTTCGATCGCCAACTTAACACCGAAATCGGTCGCAATCGGAACGAGCGTGCGCAACGCCGACAACAACAACCGCCGCGCGTGGCCGGCAGTGTGCCCGTTTCGGCAACCGGGATGAACGATCAGACAATCGCCTTGGATGCGGCTGGTTAAATGGATGGCATCAATCGCATCCTCAATGGCGTCGTTGTACGACGTTCCGCTTCCGCCAGTGAAGCCGCCCGCCCAGTGAACACTCGACACGTTCATGCGCATTTCATGTAGAAAATCCGCCGCCTCCAAGACATCGCAATCACCGACTTTTTGGCGCCAGATACCGATCGAAGTGAATCCGCTGGCCGCATACCGTATGACATCCTGATAAAACGACCAACGTAATGACGACAACTCGCTGATCGAAAATCGCAGCATGACATGTGCTCCCGGAAACAATTAAAAATTTATTTCAAGCTGATTCAAAGATTGGTTGACGGCTGTTCTCGTTGGACTAATTTCAAAACGTGATGGGACAAACAGAGTTTTGGATTGGACCAGGGTTTAGTAGTATGCCCATTTAACTCCAAACTGTAAACCGAAGTCTGCCCGTTCCGACAAAATTTTTTTGGAGGAATAAGTTGGCGGACAAATCAAAATAAAAAACCACAGGGCGGATGGCCGAAATGATTCTACTTAAACCAGAACCACTGCTCCCGCCGATGGACTCCGAATCGAAGGCACTCATCTCAGCAGTGGTTTGTTTTTGCTTGCGCGTTTCTTCCACGTGTTAAAGAATTCGCATACATCATTTAGTGAGGGAGCTGTGGGAATGAACCGAGCGGCGTCTGGCTTTTTTTTATGGCTTCGCGCGTTGGTCGTCGATTGCTTGGATCAGTTCGATCACTTATTTGATGTTCAGCTAACGGGTGCTAGCACTTGGGAAAACTTTGAAGAATTCAACGTGGCCGGCTGGTTTTTTGGCAGGAGAAATTTTGAAATCGGTTAACATGTCGCCGAAGGAAATCTATTTTCTTGAAAGGACTAACATGGTTACGGCAAATGAGATCGGTACTGTTCTCCGCGATGAAGCCGTCGGTCAAAGCGTAAGCCGACTGTTAGCGAGTCGGCACTATCCCGCGTTCCGCCAACTCGAGGTTGAGGTCTGCCATGGAGCTGTGACGTTGTCCGGTCATCTCTGTTCGTACCACGAAAAGCAGGTTGCGATCACACTGAGCCAACACGTTGCCGGAGTGTTGATGTTGATCGACCGAATCGATGTCAGCTCGTCTGATCGAGTTGTTTCCGCCGCGAGTTAACGAATTTTTGGCCACGCTTGATTGAGAGGTGCGTCCAGCGTGGCTTTGAGATCGGCGATGCGTTCAACTTCCTGTTGCAATTGA
>JANNWZ010000126.1:0-44959 GCA_031409295.1 Mariniblastus sp. | reverse complement strand
GCGGCTGATGGCGAGCTCTCGTATTTCGGATTAGCGGGAACGCGCTAGCGTCCGGTTTCTTTTTAAAACCGTGGGCTAGCGCCCTGCGGCTGATTGCGACCATACGAATTTCGGATTAGCCGGAACGCGCTAGCGTCCGGTTACTTCGGAAAAAACTCTGGGCTAGCGCCCGGCGGTTGATTTGAGACTAGAGATATTCGTTCAATTTTCGACTTTTATCATTTGAGTTTGCCTTGATGACAACCATCTCAACCGACCAAAAAACCATCGCCGACCAATTGGCGCACGAATTGGGACTGCCGATCCGTTCGGTCAGTGCGGCCATCGCGTTATTGAACGAGGGCAATACCATCCCCTTCATCGCGCGGTATCGGAAAGAAGCCACCCACGGCTTGGATGAGATTGCGTTGCGAGCAATCGAGGACGGACTGGAACGCGCGAAATCGCTGGCGGCCCGCAAAGTAACCGTGCTAAAAACCATTGCCGAGCTGGGCCTGCTCACGGACGAACTGCTGATGCAAATCGAAACCTGTGGCGATTTGTCGTCCTTGGAAGCAATTTACTTGCCGTACAAACCGAAGCGTCGGACTCGTGCCACGGTCGCGCGCGAACAAGGATTGCAGCCTTTGGCTGATTTGTTGTTGTTGCAACAACCGTTGTCTCGATCGAAGTCCGAAATCTTGGCTGCCTACGTCAATCCGGAGCTTGGTGTCATGGACAATGCGATGGCCTTGCAGGGGGCGCTGGATATCATCGCTGAACAATGGTCCGAAAATGCCGAAACGCGCGGTTGGCTAGTCAAACAAGCTTTTGTGTTTGCGAAAATCACCTCGTTGTTAAAACGAGGCAAAAAAGGGGAATCCGAGAAGTACGAACAGTACCTCGATCGGTCGGAGTTGGTTGCCAAAGTTCCAGGGCATCGCTTGTTGGCGATGTTGCGAGGGCAAACGGAAGGGATTCTCCGCCTCGCCGTGGTGTTTGAAGGGGCGCAAGAAGTTTCCGAACTCAAACGCCGACTCGTGCACAACCGGCAGTTCGAATTTTTCTCTGAATTATCCCAGTCAGTCGAAGATTGTTTCGAACGCTTGTTGATGCCTGCCACCGAGTCAGCCGTAATCCAGACATTAAAGGATAAAGCCGACGAGGAGGCGATCGCCGTTTTCGGAAAGAATTTGCGAGAGCTTCTCATGGCGGCCCCGGCTGGTCCGCAAGTGACGATTGGAATTGACCCAGGTTTTCGGACGGGTTGCAAAGTTGCGATTGTGGACGGCACTGGGAAATTTATCGCCAACACCACCATCTATCCAACCGCACCAAAAAACGATCTCGACGGGGCGGGCAAAACACTGCTGGAATTAATAAGAAAGCATGGTGTTGAGTTGATTGCGATCGGCAACGGTACCGCGTCGCGCGAAACGGATGCGTTTGTAACTGACTTGATTCGGAAATCGGCTCTCCCGATTACCAAGGTCATTGTCAGCGAGTCCGGCGCCTCAATTTACTCGGCCAGTGAAATCGCTGCCAAGGAGTTTCCGGATTTGGATGTTACGGTTCGGGGAGCGATCAGCATCGCCCGTCGGTTACAGGATCCATTGGCTGAATTGGTGAAGACCGATCCCAAATCAATTGGTGTCGGGCAATACCAACATGATGTCAACCAAACACTGTTGCGAAAATGTCTGGATCGGACGGTTGAATCGTGCGTCAATCATGTGGGCGTCGATCTGAATATGGCCAGCGTTCCGCTGTTGTCCTATGTCGCCGGCGTCGGGCCGAAACTGGCGGAGAACATCGTGGAGTATCGCAATCTTCATGGCCGGTTTACCAATCGGAAACAGCTGAATGAAGTGGCCAAACTCGGTAAGAAAGCATTTGAACAGGCCGCCGGCTTTCTTCGTATTCGCGGGGGCGAGGAACCGCTTGATAATTCCGCAGTGCATCCAGAAAGCTACGCGGTGGTGAGTCGCATGGCTCGCTCGTTGAACACGGAACCCAAGACTTTAGTTGGCAATCCAACGCTTAGCCAAAGACTTCGGCCCGCCGAGTTTGTCGATGATAAATTCGGAATTCCGACTCTGTCGGATATCATCGCGGAACTTGGCAAACCTGGACGTGACCCGCGCAGTGAATTCCGTGCCGTGAAATTCAACGATCAAGTCAATTCCATCGAAGACTTGAAACCGAACCTGATTTTGGAAGGTGTGATTACCAACGTCACTCACTTTGGAGCCTTTGTTGACATTGGCGTTCATCAAGACGCTTTGATTCACGTCTCGCAACTGTCCAATGAATTTGTGAAAGATCCGAGTGAGGTCGTGGCGGTCGGTGACGTAGTGAAGGTCAAGGTTTTGGAAATTGACGTCGCCCGCAAACGAATTTCAGTGACTCGCAAGCAAATCTAAATTGACACGACGAGGTAATTCGATTGCCACCTATTTTCCGCTCGTCGCCAGCCGACTCAAGTCCAATTCGATTAAAGACCAGAGCTAAATCAAGCCATTGATTTGTCCTAACTGGACAGAAACCGAATACGTTATCGCCCCAACACATCGGCGATTTTTTTGGCAGCTGTTCCGTCGCCGTACGGATTTTTGACGTTGGCCATCGCGGCGCGGGCTGCAGGATTGGTCAACAATTCCGTTAACTCACCGACAATTTTTTCGACTGAGGTTCCCACGAGTTTGGCATTGCCAGCGGTTACCCCTTCCGGCCGTTCGGTGGTGTCACGCATGACCAGTACGGGCTTGCCCAACGAAGGAGCTTCTTCCTGGACGCCGCCGGAGTCAGTCAGAACCACAGTGGCCCGGTTCATCAGCCACACAAAAGGCTCGTAGGAAAGTGGCTTCACCAAATGAATATTGCTTTGACCCGTCAGGATTCTGTTGACCGGTTCGAGTACGTTGGGATTCAAGTGGACCGGATATATAAACGTGGTGTCGGTTTGTCGCTCGGCTACCGCTCGAATGGCGGAGCAGATATTCTCAAACCCTTGTCCATGGCTCTCGCGACGGTGGCCGGTTATCAACACGGTTTTCTCCCGAGTCAACAGTTGCTCAATCGGCTTCGCATCCTCAGGAACCGCTTTTGTGATTCGATCTCTCACAAGTAGCAGCGTATCGATGACAGTATTACCAGTGACGAAAATCGTTGAAGGATCGACGCCTTCAGCTAACAGGGTCGCCGCCGCATGATCGGTCGGAGTGAAATGTAAATCGGCCAACCGGCCAACCAATCGTCGATTGATCTCCTCCGGAAAAGGAGAAAACTTGTTCCCTGTTCTCAGCCCCGCTTCGACATGCCCAACAGTGACACGATGATAGTGCGCAACCAACGCACCACAGAGCACGGTCGTCGTATCTCCTTGCACGATCGCCACATCTGGCTTTACCGCCGTGAAGACATCGTCGAGTCCGGCTGTCGCTCGCGCCGTAATTTGCGCAAGTGATTGATTGGGCGCCATCAATTTCAAATCGTAATCGGCGGAAATCGAAAACGACTCCAACACCTGATCCAGCATCTCGCGATGTTGTCCGGTCACGCAGACAACCGACCGAAACTCGGCGGGGCAACGTTGCAATTCCAAAATCAAAGGGACGAGCTTGATTCCTTCCGGGCGCGTGCCCATGATGGTTAAAATTGTTTTAGGCATGAAGCAATTGGGAAAAGACTAATTTCCTATGGATGGGACCGTACGTGGCTTTGATCGCCAAAAAATCGACAGGCTCTATTGTAGTCATCGCGTTGCTACGGCTAACCATTAATTTTGACGTTTTTATTGGTAACCTGCGGCTGTTCGCCAATTGGTTGAGCAGGTGCTATCAGGTTTAAGGTTGACTCAACGCCTATTATTTCTACAATCTTTGCATGGTCGGGCGAACCAAAAACTCGAAGCGCGTCGTGGGGCTGTTTAGCCTCTACTTGGTGTTTCCGGCGTTGGCCTTTCCCAATTGCCATTGCGGAAAATATTGCGGCGCGAAGTGTCAGTTTTCGTCGAATGAACGTTGTTGTTGTACCAACAATTGTGTCGCGCCGGCGTCCGCTCCTTGTTCTGCGGGTTGCTGTTCAAATGATCAGGGCACTCCTTGCCAGTGCCAACGAAGCGATCAGCCGGCCAAGATTGCTGTTTCGACGGAAAAATGGAAACCGCTTGATTCCGCTTCGATAACGGTTCGGTTGCCATTTGTCGCCGACAAAGGTGCCGTCGCGATGCGGCGATTGGCCGACGTTAGACTACCGATTTCTCATCAGCGTCGTCTCGCGTGGCTGCAGGTGTGGATCATCTAGAATTTTCGTTTGGATTTGATTAATGATGTTGTGTAAGTATCTAACTAAAATTTAATCGGAGATTTTCCATGTTTACGAAATTGATCGCGGGTGCATTTCTAGCGGCTGTTTTAGTCGCCGGATCTTTGGTCTTTGGTTCCACAAAATCAAACATCGCCGAACCCTGTTGTGCCTGTTGTGTGAATTGCGATTGCACAAACTGTGAGTGCGATGCAATGGGTTGCGCCTGCGATGTCGGCGGACCTTGTTTCTGCACTGCCGGCTGTTGTACTGACAATTGCTGCAAATAGCCGGCGACCTGAGGCTCCACGATGGGCCGTGGCCGTCCGTGAGATGCCAAACAAGTTTAGAAAAACCGAACACCTGCCGAATTCCGGTAGGTGTTTTTTTGATGGGTGTTGCGGCCAAACTCCCCGCGCCAGGAAATGTTGCGAGGACGTGGATCACAAACTACTGCTGCTCGAATTGATCAGTTCCCAATCAACGCCCAGCTTTTTCGATTTTCTGGCTGATTTCGATTCCCAATTCTTTCAGTTGAATTGTCTCTACGACGTTGGGAGCTTCAGTCATCAGGTCGTACGCTTTTTGAGTTTTCGGGAATGCGATACAGTCCCGAATATTGTCCAGGCCAGCAAACAACATGACGACGCGGTCGATTCCCAAAGCGATTCCGCCGTGCGGCGGGGCACCATACCGGAGCGCGTCCAGCAGAAATCCAAATCTTTCTTGCGCTGATTTTTCATCCAGTCCCAACAGACCGAAAACCTTTTGTTGAGTCTTGTTGTCGTGAATCCGGATCGTTCCGCCGCCGGCTTCGTACCCATTAATAACGAGATCGTACGCCTTCGCCCGCGCAACCGAGGGATCGGTATCCAGCGACGCGAGATCTTGGTCGCGCGGTGCAGTGAACGGATGATGCATGGCGACATAGCGGCCAGCTTCCGCATTGTGTTCGAACATCGGAAACTCGACGATCCAGGAAAAATGCATTTGCTTGGGATCGTACAATTCCAATTCCACACCTAACCGCTTGCGCAGTGCATAGAGACTTTTGCAGCTGATCTCCCACGTGTCGGCGATGAAGAGCAACAGGTCGCCCGGTGCAGCCCCCATTTTTGTTTTGATTTCGGCCAGCTGCGACTCCGAAAAGTTCTTCGCGATTGGAGAGAACAATGAGCCATCGGCTTCACAGCGAAACCAAGCCAATCCTTTGGCTCCAAAATCTTCCTGTACCAGAGCTGTCAATTCATCGATTCGTTTGCGGGAAAATTTTTCAGCTGCATTCTTGGCATTGATGCCGCGGACAAAATTGCCGGCATCGGCGGCCCCCCGGAAAACGCGAAATTCGGTCTTGGCAGCGATCTCGGTACAGTCGACGATTTCCAATCCGAAACGCAAGTCCGGTGCATCGTGACCAAACCGCCGCATCGCCTCATCGTACGATAGCCGCGGGAGAGGCAACTGCAAATCAAGACCCAATATCTCGTGGGCCAGTTTTTTCATCAAGCCGTCGATCATCCCAATCACATCGTCGGCATCAACGAATGACATCTCCAAATCGAGCTGAGTAAATTCCGGTTGACGATCGGCGCGCAGGTCTTCGTCGCGAAAACAACGGGCGACCTGGATATAGCGATCGTAGCCAGCAATCATCATGATTTGTTTGTACAGCTGCGGCGATTGTGGCAATGCATAGAACTCACCATTGAATACGCGACTGGGAACCAGATAATCGCGGGCACCTTCGGGTGTGCTCCGACCAAGGATTGGAGTTTCGACATCGATGAATTGATGTTCTTCCGCGTAGTCGCGCATGGCTTTGATGATCTTGCTGCGAAGCTGCAAAGTTTCCATCATCCGAGCGCGACGCAGATCGATGTACCGATGTTTTAACCGCAAGTCTTCGCCCGGCAAATCTTTTTGACCGGGAAGAAAGGGGGGAGTCAACGACTCATTGAGGATCTTGAGTGCGTTCACATGAAACTCAATCTCGCCCGTCGAGATCTTGGGGTTGGCCTGTCCAACCGGTCGTTCGCAAACCGTTCCCGAGACTTGAATCACGTATTCCGGCTTGAGTTTGCCAACCAATTCCAATACGGCAGCGGAAGATTGAGTACTGAATACGATTTGAGTCCGTCCGTAGCGGTCTCGCAGATCGATAAATTTACCACCACCGTGATCTCGAATGGAATCGACCCAACCGGCGAGGGTCACGTTTTGGCCGATGTGGTGGGTGGTAAGTTCGCCGCAAGTATGAGTTCGAAGCACAGCAAGTTCCGTTTGGTGTCGAGGTTAAAGCAATTTTCTACAGCCCACCAATATCGCAAATCTGGGGCAAATTGGCAAAGCCGATTGGCAAAAGTTTAACAACATTAGGCCAACATCCTTGAGCCGGCGATTTAGGCATGCCGGCTGGGCGTTGAATCAGTGGATGATCCCTGTTCAACCAATCGGCGCGCCGTGACAAGGGGATCAAACGAGTCGTCCAAATCGATTAGACGACATTCGCTCAATCCGCGGAACCACGTTTCCTGGTGGCGAGCAAACTTGCGGGTGCGAGATTTGACTTTCTCGATCGTTTCGGGCAGGGATAATTCCCCTCGTAAGTGTTGGATAACTTCGTGATAACCCACCGCCTGCGCCGCCGTTCGCCCCAGCTCGGTATATTTCGTCAACAGAGTTTGCACTTCCAACACTAAATTGTTTGCGAACATTTCCTCGACTCGGTGTTCAATCCGTTCATGTAACACCGCCCGCGGGTGCCGCAGCGTAAATACTTTGCAGGAATCCGCGTCGCGGCCTTCGTCAAATTGCATCTGCCAATGACTAATTGGCTTGCCAGTTTGGCGATATACTTCCAATGCCCGAATGATGCGCCGATGGTCATTGGGGTGCAAGTTGTGGGCGGCAACTGGATCGATCATCTCCAGTCGTTGATGCAGAAAGTCGGCGCCCATGTCGGCAAGTTCCTGTTCAACCTCGTGGCGAAACTTCCAGTCTGCGGGCGGCCCTTCGAACATTCCTCGCAACAGCGCCTTGAGATAAAGCGCTGTACCACCGACAAAAATCACCGCCCGATTTCGCGAACGGATCTCGTCAACGGTCGCCATTGCTCGCTCCCGATACTGCGAAACGCTAAACGACTCGTTTGGATTAACGATGTCGATCAAATGGTGCGGGACTGATGCGCGAATCTCCGGGCTGGGCTTGGCCGTGCCAATATCCATGCTACGGTAAATGGCCATCGAGTCTAACGAAATGATCTCGGCATTGAGCAGCCGCGCCATTTCAATACTGACATTGGTTTTGCCACTGGCTGTCGCGCCGGTTAGAAACCAACACTCGGCCGCACGATCGCAAAGGGTTTTGTTATCCAGCGTTCGAGGGCGAGTTTCGTTCATGAGCCAAGTCTAATGTAAACCATCGCGGTCGACAAACGTGGGACGTCCGTAACCGCCCCCTATTATCCGGCATTCGTTTCGTGACATTAACCCACTTGAAACGAAGATTCCTCGAGATTAACCGTCTGGATCAACACGTGCCCCGTTGCCGGCTGCCCTGACGATTCGATTTCACCCACAGGTTGTTTCGAAACGAGAATCACGCCCACCTCCGGATGTTGTTCGCAGTACCCCAAAATTTCATCGAGATTCAATACATAGAAAGCCGTTGCCAACGCATCCGCTCGCGCCGCCGAATCGGTGATCACGGTCGTCGATAAAAAATGCGACGTCGGCCAACCGGTGCGAGGATCAATAATATGCCCAAACCATTGGCCTAGATGGAAGAACCCTTGGCGGGCCGTGCCCGACGTTCCCAACGCCTGATTACGCAACGTGATCTCGGCCAAACGAACTCCTGGCAAAGTCGGGTGGGTCAAGCCAACCCGCCAGCCGCCTTGATCCGGGCCGGGTTCAATTTCCGTCGATGCTCCCGCTGCCAGGACGCTACTTTGGCCTCCATGGATCATGAAGTCGTTAATTTGTGAATAGCGAAATTGGGCAGCGACTCGATCCAAAGCGTGACCTTTCCCGATGCCACCTAAATTTATTTCAATACCGGGCTGGGCAAAACGAATTGTCTTGTTGCCGGAATCCAGATCGACTTGGTTGCTGCCCACGAATCTCATGATTTCGTCGATTGCCAATTGCGTCGGCAAAACGCCAGCGCGACGATCGAATCGCCAGAGTTTTGTCAGCGCACCCGACGTGATGTCGAACGCACCCGCCGTTTGTTCGTACAATTCCTTGGCGACAAGCAATAACTCAAACATTGTCGATTCGACGGGAACTTCCTTGTTCGCAGCGAACCGATTGATTGTCGAAATTTCACTGTGCGCCCGATAAACTGACATCTGCTCTTCCAGATCGTCGATCAATTGAAACGCACTCATTACCGACGTAGCTGATTGGCGATACTGATGCAGATTAAAAAAAAATTCAAACTCGCACGCCATGGCGTTTTTGGAATACTGTTCCAGGTAGGCGGCTTGACGTTGATGCAGCGGTGAAATGCCCACAGTCGAACCAGGCTCGCCGGTCCGCACATCCTGCTCGTTGAACTTTTGAAGGGGTACAGCGACGTTCGACTGCCAGGATCGGATCGCTGATTTTCCTGTTAAAAAATCGCGTCGATTTGACTCGGGGTGTTTGTTTGAGGAGTTATTCATCGAGTCAGCAAACGATTCACGGTTGATTCGGACAGAGCAGCAGAACATAATACAGAAGCGGCTGGTTCAGATACATTGCTGATGCCCCACCATTTCCCCATGAATTCTAGCATGAACCCCAATCGTTTGACGATCTTTGGATTGATCTTGGCAAGCTTGGTTTCGGGTGCGCTCGGTGCAATCGCCATTCAAGAACGCAAAACAAAACAAGTCACACGCGTCAAACGACCGATTTTTACCCAGCGAGATTGGGACGGAATTTATTTCGAAAATTTGTTCACCGACGGTTTAGTTGGCGAACGACCAGCGGCCAGTTCGCCAGGGGTCGCATCGCCCGAGGCCAATTCCCAATTGGCAACGGTAGATGAACCGGCCATGGTTGTTGGCGAAATCACTTGGTCGAACTTGATCGGTCGCACAACCATTGAAGACGAGGTCAAAGCCATCCAAAAAAATCTGACTACTGATATTTCGACCCCCGTAAAATTCAAGTCGGACTACGCCAAAGCGCACCAGTCGTTTTCGATGTTGAGCATGATTTTCGGCGTTATTCGCGAGTATGACACGGACGTGCGTTGGCAGGACGCGGCGGCGAGCGCTCAGACATCCTTCGAGCGGGCTGCAGCCAATTCGCGGGTTGGTACGTCGCAAGCGTTTGAAAGTTGCAAACGACGGGCAGAAAGCCTGGCCGAACTTGTGCGCGGAGGCAAATTTACCGGCGAAGAAACACCGGCTGAAACAATGGATTGGAGCGTCGTCGTGGAGCGTGCTCCACTCATGGAACGTCTGGGTCAATCGATGGAACAATTAAAAATGCTGACTGCTAGTAAAGCGGATTTCACCCGGGATGCGGCGGTTGTTAACCACGAAAGCGAGATGATCGCAGCAATTGCCGCCGTCTTGATAAAAGAGAATATGACCGATGCCGATGATAGCGGCTACGCGGCGTTCGCTGCCGCGATGCAAAAATCCGCATTAGCAACGACGGCAGCGGTCAAAAGCCAGGATTATGATGCGGCTTCGCGAGCCGTAAATGGAATTAGCCAATCTTGCGACAACTGCCATAGCGAATGGCGATAGTGAATCGTTAATTGAAATCCAATGACAGAAAAATCACAGCCCATTCCGACTCCGCCTGCGCCCTCCGATTTGTCTCCCTGGGCACACCCCAAAGCTCAGCGCTGGTTCGAGGAATTACTCGAACATCATTTGTTGCCGACATCGTTGGATAATGAAGTGGTCGATGCAGTTCGGAACCATGAATTGGAAAAGGTTCGTGTGATATTGGCCTTGGTATTGTTGATCGGCCGGGAAGGCATTTGGCCGGCTAGCCGTAACAACGTTTTGAAATCCGCGATTCGGGGCGCAGATCATCTGACAAAAACTGCCGCCCCGGAGCAGGGCAAGAAGCCCATGTCTCTCATAGAACACCGCGGACGCGCGTTGCATACCGAATCCTTGCAACAGGAAATCGAGTTGTTGCGTCGACGATTGAAAATGTCGAATCGCAAATCAACTGTCGAACCACCCTTGACTTGGGGCAACCTGTGGGAATAGTGAATGGTTTATGAGCGCTGCGGTTATCTGCGACTTTTCGACAGCAGACCGTTTGAATGGATCCGATAGAATTGCCAAAATAAAGTCACGCCAAGTAAAATCAAATCATGAGCGCTACTCAACCACCTTGGGACAACGAACGGGCCGCAAAATTTCTGGGTGAGTTTCTGCCCTATCGAAGTATGCTTAAGTCCATTCACGGTACTTTACGACTTGAAGCACAAAAACATCCCCATGAAGTGCGGGCGGCAGCAGCGCTGGTGATTCTATTGTGTCGCGAGAATTTGTGGCCTACCCAACTAGGGACGGAAGAACGCGATCAAATAGTTCATCTCGCGGCGCGGCAAACCGCGCGTCTAAAACAGTTGTATGAACAACGCGCCAAAACCAAACCGGAACTGCAAAGCGACCCGACCTATCGACGGTTGCTAACCTCCCTGGATCAGGAAGCCAGAATTTTGGAATCCCGACTCTCCGACCCCAAACCGTCGATGCCGAAAGAACCGCCCTGCACGTGGGGCGAGTTCTGGCCTTAAGACATTCGCGGTTACCTAACTCTATCGAGATCGTCCTCGATTTCCACCATTTCCAGGTGGTCCGCCGCGTGGACGCCCGCGATTGGGCGAGCGGGAATGGTTCTTGATGTTCGATTCGACCAATTCAGCTATGGCTTCGGCCCAAGTTGGAAACTTGGTTTTACCTTCGCGATCGAGGGACTCCAGTTCATCGTCATCGTCCGAATCATCGTTGGGACGGTTGCGCCCCGATGAACTCGGTGTGCTCCGATCACGCAGATTGGCTCGTTCTTCCGCGGTAAACTCATCGTCGACAAACTCATCGGAGGCATCATCGTCGTACCCATCATAGCTTCCTTTGGAGCTGGAATGGTCAACTGCCTCATCGTCGTATTGGTCATCATCAAATTTCGAACCGTGAGGTGCGATTTTGTCGACCGATTCAACTTGCTCAGTTCGCGGCTTTCCGCCCCGGCGCCGACGACGCCGGCGTGGTTCGGTGGTGGATTCGCCTTCGGTCGGCAGATTCGATTTTTCAACTGGAACCGAACGAGTCGGAGTATTTCGGGGTTCCCGATTGGATCGTTCCGCGCTTGCGGCTTCCCGTTTAGGTTCAGGACCGCGAGCCGGTCGCGATTCTCGGTTGCGGTCTGGACCACGTGCCGGGTCTGGATCCTGTTTTGCCACTGTTGGTTTGGCAGGCGCCGGCGAATGCCAACCAATCTCATCAACAAACTCACTGGGTTGATCGAAATCGAATTCTGTATCGGACTTAGGTTCGGCGGCAGCGCTGCCGGAATCAATTCGATCCCGATCTCGTCCGCGGCCGCGACGTCGTCGGCGACGAGGTCCGCCTTCGCGTTCGGTGGTTGATTCCTGATTGATATCTTCAACAAATGAACCCGTATTGCTGTCATCCACGGCAGCAGGTTTGCGTTCCCGGTGGCTGTCATTGGAAGATTGAGAATCTCGGGCGAAACGCTCGGCTGTCGGCGCCCTATCTGCTGAACCTGTTCGCTCTTGGGATCGGGGTCGATCCGGGGAGCGGGAACGCTCTGAAGATCGAGTCCGTTCGTGCGATGGGCTCTGGTCCGATGAACTTGGCCGTTCGGAAGCGCGTGGTCGTTCGGGTGACCGGGCTCGATCAGGCGACGGAGTTCGGTCTTGAGAAGGGGAAGGGCTTCGCTCCGGCGAACCAGACCGATCCGGCGTTCGAGGTCTATCCGACGGACGAGACCGATCTGGAGCCGGCGATCGTTCTTGCGAGCGAGGACGATCGGGTTGTTGCGAGCGAGTGCGATCGGGTTGTTGGGGACGATCTTTGGAATAACCACGATCGGGCGCTGACGTTGGTTCTCGTGTCGGCGAACGGTCTGAATTCGGTGTTCGACCTGAGTTCGAAGTGCGACCTTGTCCGGTCGGTCGATTTTCGTCGGTCTGTTCTTGGGACGGTGGGCGGCGACGTGCGCGACGACCGAACGCTTCCTCCTCTCCACTCGAAAATGGTGACTCGTCCAGTTCTTCAATCTCGAATTCGAGATAATTTTCGTCATCACTTTCGGCAACTGCCTTCGTTGGATGGACATCATCGTCATCATCATCGACCTCGGCAAATAAATCATCCTCGTCGTCTGATTCGAATCGAGTTACCGATTTTTGTTTTTCATAGGGAGGCGCCGTTCCGGTCGGCTTAAACATGGACGGCAAGACGGTCGCATCTTCTGGCGATGGAATCGGGTCGAATCCCAAGAAATCGGTCCCCAACGGTTTCAGCGCTGGAGGCTGAGGCCGTTCGTCGGAACGAACTCGGGGTGGACTAACGCGAGATTCTGCCGGAGCGGATTTTGCCGGTACCTTTGGCTGTTGTACTGGCTTTTGTTGCACAGCTTTGGCAACCGGCGCGGCGATCGGCTTGGTCACGGGAGCTGGGGAGACGGGGGCCTCTTTTTTCGAAGAATCGCGTTTGATGCCTAAAATGCCAGCCAAAAAATCCCAATGGCTTTCCGACTTTTTGGTTTCCACAGGGGCGGCCGAAAAAGGTGATGTCTCGGTTTGCTCCGAATCAACCGACTCGTTCGCGACAGCAGAAAGGGGCGCGACTGGAATTTCATCGTTTTCATCTATCGAATCGAAATCATCGTCTTCGATGGGTTCAACTTTTTTGGGTGCTTTGCCGCCAAAATAATCATAAATATCGTCAGCCACAGAAAATCTCTCTTTCGTCCCAGCGGATGATTTGCCAGGAGGGTAGGTTGTATTGGTTTTTGGGAACGTCGCAATTCGGGCCGGCGAATTCGCACATTTTTTATCAATGGGCCGAACATAGATCGTGGGTGTTCCGCGGCGGCCCTACCTCGGGCCGATCCGATCCAATCCAATCCAAGGGAATTCGCAACACCGCGATCAATCAATTTTTCCAAATCAATTATGTCTCATTTTCGTCAGTGATTTAATATATCTCATTTTCTTCGAATAACGAAGGGCTAATTGCCACCGACAAAATCCGCAACCCGGGGTTCCACAGCGAATTAATGGCGATTTACAACTGAGTGGGATCTGGAATATCGTCGGAAAACGAAAATGGCCTGCTTTACCCAGTTCAAGAAAGGGTCGAGCAGGCCACAAAAATTTTCGAATTTATCAACGGATTGGGAACACCCAGTGTTGGTCTTCCGATTTATTGCCGTGTAATCAACATCGAGCCGTTGTCAGCCACGTTGAAGAGCGGGCGATCATAGGAGCGGTAATAGGAACGACCTTGAGGACGCCAGGCGAATCCGACAGCCACATTCCAAGCATCGCCCAGATGTCCGCCTTGAAAACCGCTGTTGGCCGGTACAGCAGTTCCATCTAAGAAGTAGGTAAATGTTGCTTGGGCAGAAATTGTATCCGTGATCGGCAAGTCCGATTCCATACCGAAAATTGTTTGTTTGGCATCGGTCCAGCCAAAGAACATCTCGCCATAGCCACCGGCACAGGCTTCGTGATGCAAATAGAATCGATAATAGTCTTGGGAAAATGTCCGCAAGCTGTTGATCGTTCGGCCGCTTATCGTGGCGGGTTGCGTATCGTCTTGAATATTGTCGGCATAGCGAAAACCAAATGATGTTCCGCCTGGCCAAACCCAACCGAGGTCGGCGCGAGCCTGCACGGTTTGAGTTTTGGAGAACCAATCTTCATTCAAAATGTCGGCGACGATACCACCCTGCAAACCGTAATCCACTCGTCGATAGAACCCAGCGGTCATGAACAACTGATCACGATTCTCATTGGAGAATTGATTGCCATCGAAATTGGTTTGCACGGTGCGAACACCGAACTGCCCAGACAGAACTCCACAAGTCAAATTGCACAAGGGAATCCCATAGTTAACGCCACCATAGAAACCGAAACTGGAATCGCCAACGAGTGAATTTGTGGTTCCGGGGATGGTAAACAACTGGTTTTGAAATCCTTGCGCGCCACCAAAAAAATCACCGTTGTATAAAATCGCTCCGAGACCGGACAACCAACAGGGGCCGGGAGGACAGCCGCCGCGATCGTTGCACGAATCGCCACAATCGAAATATCCGCCGGTATCGCCAAAGGAACTATCCGCCATTTCATCGTAATACTCGTCGCCGACAACTTCATCGCCGACAATTTCTTCGTAAACGCCCTGGCCGGCGTCCATCACAGGTGCACCGCCGCCAATGATGGGACCATCATTCAGCTGAGCGGTTCGCAGATGCGCGGGCCGATAACCGTCATTGACCCTGTTGTTAGAAGTCGAGGCTTGCGCGACTCTGGCACGCGGTTGCGCAACTGGTTGAGGCGCTTGGGCAACTCGTTGTCCAGCGACTGGCCTTTGAAGTTGTGAATTTGGTGGGCGACGATTTGTTGGTGCTTGAGCCACTCGCGCTGGTGGAACCGGGACGGGCGGAGTGGAATAATCGTAACCTGTGTTAGCAGCCACCCGCACTTGGCTGGACTGCGCATTTCCGTTGGGGGTTGTTGATGTCCCCCGTTCGCGGGCCTGTTGCATCGCGGCTAGTCGTCGGTTGTAATCTGCATCTTGTGCAATGGCAATCGAAGAAACGGCCATTAATCCGGTCAACGTCGCGATGATCGTCGTTAGTTTTGGGGGCGAAAACATTTCGATCTTCCTGTCCAATTTTTTTACCAGGGCATCGATTTGCAAAACACGTCGCGCAAGTCGGCCCGTTAATCCCAAACATCGGAATCGCTACGACCACTTCTTTCGTCAAAGTTGAAATAATTGGATTTCTTTTGTCAGCTCGCCCATGTTTACATGCTGGCAATCAATGATAGCCAAACGATTCAGGGCCATTTTTCCTCGTTAATAACGACGATTTCTGCAATGCCGGGGTTGTGGGCGGGTTATTCCCGCATCCGGCGAGAACTAACCTACATTTCAACACAGTCTTGATCCCGCAGTCGGCAAGTCGTGTTTTTTAGTCTCGCCGACCCGACCACGATTGCTGGAACGAAGCCATTTTTCCCACCTGGTGCTTGCATGCCGAATAAACCATTTGTCGATTTTTACGAAATTTTCGAAGCCAGTCCCACCGCCAATGCGGAAACGATCGAACAATTATTTCGATACTTAGCCAAACGCTTGCACCCAGATGTCACTGGCAGTGGCGATGTCAAAAAATTCACGGCGTTGATTGAAGCCTATCACGCGCTTCGCGATCCCGAGACCAGGGCTGCGTACGATATCGAATTCGATCGCCAAAAACGTCAAGACAAAGAGCTGGTCACAGAAGCGAAGTGCGCGGACAACGATACGGCCGAGAGGCACAAATTGCTATCGTTGTTCTACGCCAAACGGCGTCGCGATATGAAGAATCCGGGAGTCGCGCCGACGAGTCTGGAATCCCTGATGGGCTGCCCGGAATCCGTGATCCAGTTCCATTTGTGGTACTTCATGCAAAAGGCTTGGATTCAACGCGAGGAAAGCGGCGTACTTTCCATTACCGCCGCCGGCGTGGATCGCATTGATGAAATGAATATGGTCTACGCCTCATCGGCGGTGCCACGAATTACTGAATCGAGCAATCACTTGGAACAACTGGCATCCGTCTAACCATCAGGGCGCGCCGCTGTGAGTGATTCCCTTTATGACCATTTAAGAATCACTTTGCCGGATTTCCCTGACATCATTGCATCGAATCCCTGTTCAAATTCGGTGAAGTGATATCGATGGGTGATGACCGGAGAAATATCCAAGCCACCTTCGATCAAGACTTTCATCTTGTACCAAGTCTCGTACATTTCGCGACCATAGATTCCTTTGATCGTCAGCATGTTAAAGACGACTTTGTTCCAGTCGATGGCGATTTCTTCGGGTGGAATGCCGAGCATCGCGATTTTGCCACCGTGACACATGTTGTCCAGCATATCGCGAAACGCTTGCGGGTTGCCTGACATTTCCAGACCGACATCAAATCCTTCGGTCATCCCCAATTCGGCTTGCACTTCAGCCAGCGTTTCCTTGCGAACGTCGACGACACGAGTGGCACCCAATTTTGTCGCCAGCTCCAATCGCCAGGGATTGACGTCCGTGACGACTACAAATCGAGCGCCCGCATACCTCGCCACGGCGGCAGCCAAACAGCCGATCGGCCCGGCGCCCGTAATCAGTACATCCTCGCCCAACAGGGGAAACGAAAGTGCTGTATGAACAGCATTTCCAAAGGGATCGAAAATGGAAGCAATGTCCCGATCAACGGAACTTTTGTGCTGCCAGACATTGGTCATCGGCAGCGAAATGTACTCGGCAAAGGCTCCCGTTCGATTGACGCCAATCCCCTTGGTATCAGCGCACAGATGTCGACGACCGGCCAAACAGTTCCGGCAGCGTCCACATACGACGTGACCTTCACCGCTGGCGATTGCCCCAAGGCGAAAATCCGTAACATTGGAACCGACCTCCACAATTTCACCTACAAATTCGTGACCCACAACCATGGGTACAGGAATCGTTTTTTGGGCCCAGGCATCCCATTTGTAGATATGCACATCGGTTCCGCAAATCCCGGTCCGATCCACTTTGATCAGGACGTCATTGATGCCGATTTTGGGTTCTGGAACATCCTCCAACCATAAACCAGGTTGGGAATGACGTTTGACGAGCGCTTTCATGGGACAATTTCCGGTTCGGTAAAGGAGTTGTTGGGTTCATTTTAATCGTCTGGTTCGTTTTGTCGAACCGGCAACCCAAATCCTGTGTTTGGTCGCGATCAGGCTACTTCCGCTCTTCATTCTCCGGTTTTAGATCGCTACAATCTGCGCTTTCAGATTGTCAAATTAGTAGTCCTGGAACTTAAATGGAATCGAAAGAGAAAATCCCGTGTCGAATTTACGCGCACTCCTCAGAAGTCAATCGCGCGGTCGCTGGCTCGATCGCCGAGTTGATTCGAGCGCGCCAATCGGTGGGCCGCCAGTGCGTACTCGGACTCGCCACGGGAAGCACTCCGGTGGGGGTTTACAATGAACTGGTTCGACTGCACCGCCACGAGGGCTTGTCCCTTAAGAATGTGGTGACGTTTAACCTGGACGAGTATTTTCCGATGCAGACCAATGAGCTGCAAAGTTACGTTCGGTTTATGAACGAACATCTATTTGATTTGGTGGATATTCCGCGCGAGCAGATCCATATTCCCGACGGCACGATTGCCGATAGCGAAGTCGCCCAATTTTGCCAGAATTATGAAGCCGCGATTGTGGCAGCGGGAGGCATTGATATCCAGTTACTCGGGATTGGTCGGACCGGACACGTGGGTTTTAATGAACCTGGTTCGGGCAAAACGAGCCGCACGCGATTGATCACGCTGGATCGCGTGACGCGGATGGACGCGGCCAGTGATTTTTTTGGCGAAGAAAACGTCCCCCGTCGCGCCATCACCATGGGTGTTGGAACAATCCTCGATGCCCGCCAAATCATCCTCATTGCCTTTGGCGAACACAAGGCGCCAATTGTGGCCCAAGCGGTCGAAGGTGAAATTACTTCGGCGGTCGCAGCGAGTTTTCTCCAAGCGCACCCGCAAGCCGTGTTCTATCTCGATTCTGCCGCGTCGCAAGCGCTCTCTCGAGTTCGCACGCCGTGGGTTTACGGACCCATTGAATGGGACGATGTCTGGATTCGCAAAGCGACAATCTTGTTGGCTCGGCACACCAAAAAACCTTTATTGAAATTGACGGATGGAGATTACAACGAAGAAGAGTTGCAAGACCTGTTGGCCAAGCACGGTCCGGCTTACAACATCAATTTGAGTGTGTTTCGGCATTTGCAAAATACGATTACCGGCTGGCCAGGTGGGAAACCGGCGCATGCCAAAAAACCCGGCGATCGCCCCCAGACTCACGAGCAAATATTTCCCAAACGCGTGTTGATTTTCTCACCCCACCCGGACGACGACGTGATCAGTATGGGAGGGACGCTGATTCGTTTGGCGGAACAGGGGCACGAGGTGCACGTGGCCTATCAAACTTCCGGTAACATCGCCGTGTTTGATGATGACGCCATTCGCTTCTCGGAATTCGCCGCTGATTTCAACCGCGCTTTCGGCGTCGATCCCCATCGCACCAACGAGCTGGAAGCTCATATTGAAGAATTTTTGAAAAACAAGCAGGCTGGGCAAGTCGACAGTCCGGAAGTGCAACAAATCAAAGGCCTGATTCGACGGGGTGAAGCCCGCGCGGCCACGCGACTGTGTGGTGTTCCCGAATCGCGTTTACATTTTCTGGACATGCCATTCTACGAAACCGGGCGAGTTAAGAAAAAGCCGCTGGGAGAAGAAGATGTGTCGATGCTCGAGAAATTGCTGATCGATCTGAAGCCGCACCAGATTTATGCCGCCGGTGATCTTTCCGATCCCCACGGCACACACCGGACTTGTCTTAGCGCGATCTTACAAGCCTGCCAGCGGGTCGACAAACAGGATTGGTACCAACAATGCGTCGTCTGGTTGTATCGAGGCGCCTGGCATGAATGGGAGCCACATGAAATCGAAATGGCGGTTCCGCTCAGTCCAGCCGAAGTCATGAAAAAACGGGCGGCCATTTTTAAACATGAATCGCAAAAAGATCGGGCGTTATTTCCGGGTCCCGATGCACGCGAGTTTTGGAAGCGGGCCGAAGATCGCAATGCGGACACTGCCCGACTGTATGATGCCCTGGGTTTGGCTGAATACGAAGCGATCGAAGGTTTCGTGCGCTGGAATGGCTCGACCGAATTTGTCTGACGCAAGTCAAAGGTTTTGACGGAATTTTTTTTCGAACTCCATAACCACGGGTCGGAAAGCCAGTTTCGCATTGACGTGGGGGCGTTTGTCCAGCAACCAGGTCTGGGCCTGCGCCGCGGAAATTTGTTGTGACTTGATCAACCAGCACATTGCCACCGTGGCGCTGCGCGCCCGGCCGGCCTTGCAATGAATGTAAATGGATTGACTCTTGGCGGCATGCTGTTCGATAAATTCGACGGCTTGGCAAACGTCCTGGAATTTGGGATGCGTGAAATCGATGGTTGGCATGTGATGCTGTTCAATTCCAAACCTGGCATAAGCCTTGGTCGGACCGACGTACTCTTCGCAGGTATTGACCACTCCTCGAACGCCCAGTTCGGCCATCGCCGGCACGTCGCGTGCGAACGGAAGTGCCCCCAAAATGATTTGCGAATCGATCGAATCCCACCAATTCCGGCGTCGTAACACTCGGCCGTGGAGGATGTTCCAAGCCAAAGTGGGATAAAAAATCGTACGCGCCGTTAGCCGTTGAAGCGATTCGTTCATGAACTATTTTTCCAAACTTTGTACTCATTACCGGATTTTGGATCGGGCAGCCCGTTTTTCCCAATTCCCAACCCGTGAAATAACGGATAAGATGTTTCGATTCAAAACGAAATTGCGGTTTTTCAATCTATTGGCCCTTAATGAATCGAAACCTTGATGCTTGACCAACCTAACCGTCCTTGGACGGGTACCGATGCCGCTGAACTATATCACCTCGATCGCTGGGGGCGTAATTTCTTTTCCGTGGATTCGGAGGGTTTTCTGACAGTCAATACGAATCAGTCAGGCCATTCAAGTCTCAGAATCGCGGATGTCGTCCAGCATTTTTCGGCGAAGGGGATGTCGCCGCCAATTATTGTCCGGTTTCCGGGGATTATCCAACAGCGGACCGAACAAATCAACCAAGCTTTCCAAAGCGCCATCAACAGCTACGGATTTCAAGGCAAGTATCACCTCTTTTACCCCGTCAAAGTCAACCAGCATTTTGAAGTGATCAAAGCTGCAGTTGCCGCCGGCGCAAAATTCGATGGTGGCTTGGAAGCTGGCAGCAAAGCCGAATTGATGGCGGTTATTGCGATGGCTAATCCAGACACACGGCTGTTGTGCAATGGTTTCAAAGACAAAACGGTTGTCGAAATGGCGCTGCGCGCGTTGAAGCTTGGCCGAGATATGACGATTGTCATCGAGAAACCAAATGAACTTGACCTGGTACTGGAATTAGCGAAAGAGTCCGGGATTCGTCCTAAACTGGGAATTCGCGTGAAACTTTCCTCCAAAGGTGCCGGACACTGGAGCGGGTCCGGCGGTTCGAAGTCCAAGTTTGGACTGTCGATCCCGGAACTGACGGTCGCTGTCGAACGACTCGATACTGCTGGATATCTCGATTGTGTCACGCTGTTGCATTTTCATCCGGGCAGCCAGATTACGAACGTTCGAAAAATCAAATCGGCGCTAATTGAAGTCGCCCGGGTCTACGTTAACTTGATCGAGTATGGAGTACCGATCAAGACGATCGACGTCGGTGGTGGTTTGGCGGTGGATTACACCGGCAATAGCAACAAAGACCAATCCAGCATGAACTACTCGTTGCGCGAGTATGCCAACGATGTGATTTATCAAATCCAGTCGGTGTGTGATGATACCGATACACCGCACCCAGATATCTATTCCGAATCAGGTCGAGCGTTAGTGGCGCACCATAGCATGCTCGTCGTGCCGGTGATTGGCACGGCGCATACCAACATGGAAAATCTGCATGGCGATTCCGGACATGCGATTGTCGGACTGATTGACCGGGAAAATGAAGTCCAGCCGGACGATCACGTGCCGCTGCGGGAGCTGACCGAGATTTTCAATGACTTGAACGAAAAAAATCTATTGGAGAGTTTTCACGACGCGCAAGCGATGATTGAAATGGCGCTGCAAATGTTTTCTAACGGTATGTTCGATATCTGGCATCGCGCCTATGCGGAACGGATGGGCTGGGCGATTTGCAAAAAGATCAATTCTCTGCTCGACGATCTGGATTTTGTGCCGCGTGAGCTGGACCAATTGCGCAATATGTTATCCGATACTTATTTCGGAAATTTTTCGTTGTTTCAGGCGTTGCCTGATGCTTGGGCATTGAAGCAGTTGTTCCCCGTCATGCCGATTCATCGCTTGAACGAACGGCCGACCATTTACGGTATTCTCGGCGACATCACCTGCGATTCCGATGGGAAGATCGATTGCTTCGTGGGAGATTTCGGCGATCGCGACTCGTTGGCTTTGCATGCTCTCAACGGGAAACCCTATCACATCGGTATCTTTCTGATTGGAGCCTATCAGGAAGCCCTCAGTGACGATCATAACTTGATGGGCAAGTTTCATATCGCCACCATTCATGACCTGCAGGATCGTTCAACGTGGGAGTTTGAGCCTGGCTCCGATTTGGAAGATGTCTTGATCCACGTTCATCATGACTCGAATAAAATTCAGCAGAACATTGCTGATTTGGTGGAATCAGCAGTTTCGGCCGGATTGGTAAATGATCGGGAAGCAACTGACAACAAAGCGTTTTTCAATGCCATGAAAAATAGTTACACCTATTTGACCGATGAAGCGGAACCAAAGGCATAGCCAGCTGGAGGTTGTCGATTTTTCAGTAATCACTGTGGTATAGAAGCGGTAAAAGTGGGGTAGGCTTTCAGCCTGTCGATGCTGTCCAGACAAACTGGAAGCCTACCCCACTTGGTTTCCGCGCGTTGCTAAGCCGCTCGCGACTCTTCAATCCAGGCCGATTCTTCGATTTCTAGCTCCGGTGCGGTCTCGAAATCACTGTTGGAAAATCGTACGACACTGGCGTCGGGAACGAATCCTTCGAGGACTTGGCTGCGAACCGGATTTTGCAATTTTCGAACCGCTTTTGCTTCGATCTGCCGTACTCGTTCGCGTGTCACTTTGAAAATTCGGCCAACTTCTTCCAGCGTATAGGTGTAACCGTCTCCCAAGCCATATCGCAAACGAATAATCTCTCGTTCTCGATAAGTCAGAGTTTTCAGCAGCGATTCGATCTTGTCGCGCAAGATTCCGTTCGTTGCCATGCGAACGGGATTGTCGCTGGCTTCGTCCTCGATGAACTCACCAAAACTGCAATCGTCCCCTTCGCCGACCGGGCGATCCAGACTGACAGGATGTCGACCGATGTCCAGTACGCGTCGAACCTCATCGAGATCCATTTGAGCGCGGCTGGCGATCTCTTCCATGGTCGGGTTGCGTCGGGTCTCTTGCAACAATGCTTTCTGGATGTTGCGCAAGCGGGACAGCACATCGATCATATGCACTGGGATTCGAATCGTCCGCGCTTGATCCGCGATCGCCCGTGTGATGGCTTGCCGAATCCACCACGTCGCATAGGTGGAAAACTTGAAGCCGCGACGATATTCGTATTTGTCGACCGCGCGCATCAAGCCAGTATTGCCTTCTTGAATCAGGTCGAGAAAACTCATGCCCCGATTGCGGTACTTTTTCGCGATCGAAACTACCAACCGCAAGTTGCAACTGGACAGTTGGCGTTTGGCATTTTCAAATTCCGTATAGAACCGCTCGCAATCCATCACTCGTTTCTCCAGGCCGGCGGGACTTTCGCGACAAAGCACGACCATCCGACAAAGCTCGCCTCGCAATCGTTTTTGGTCGGCGAGCGAGAGATCGCATTGGGTGGGGTCGGCCAATTGAGAGCGAATCAATTTCATCCGATTACTAAAGTGGCGCAGTTGCTTGATGAGCGGACTGATTCGGCGCGATCGGAGGCTGAGCTCCTCAATCAAGATCACCAATTTCGCTCGGCGATTAAGAAATCGGCGCCGCGCAACAATTTTTTCAGCGCCCGAAACACTCTTGCTGACCAGCAATCGGAAGTCGGCCTCGTTCGCCGCTTGCAAATGATCCATCGTGCGAAAGTGATGGGGCATGCGGGCGAGGATCTGTTCCTTTTGCAAATTCTCGGTCAACGAGACCTTGATTGTTCGGTCAAAAGGCAATTCGCCAGCATGGACTCGCTTCAGTGTATCCAACGTAGCCGTCATCGCGTAATTACAGGAGAGAACGGATCTTCGGTAGCGTTTGCGCGCGATCTCAATGCGCTTGGCCAACGAGACTTCTTCGTCGCGAGACAATAACGGAATGACCGCCATTTGGCTCAGATACATGCGAATTGGGTCGTCCGACGGACGGGGAAGTTTGCCGATGAATTCCGGAACGGGTTCTTGCTCGGCTTCAAATTTCAGAATCTGTTCGGGCGTTGGTTCATCGTTGTCGCTTCCGGGTGACAAGTCACATAACTCGATGCCTGAGTTTTCCAACACGGCGATCAGGCCATTCAGTTTCTCCGCACCATTGACTTCATCGGGCAGGTAATCAGTAACCTGAGCGTATGTTAAATATCCTTGAGCTCGACCCTTGCGGATCAATTCGTTAAGTTCGTTTTCCAACAGTTCCATGGATCTTCCTCCTGCGAATTCCATTTCGCTTGCGCGAATATTTGATGATTGGGTCATCAATAACCAACAAAGTTGCTACCCATCCGTGGGTGGCGTCAGACCTTGTCGTTGTCTTGTCAGCTTCAACAATTCTGCCAAAGCCTGTGCTTCATCTTCGTCCCCCATTTGACGATCCTGCAATTGCGAGATCGCCGACCGGTCGCCGGACTGGTGCACCAAATTCCGAAACGCGCGGACAATCGCTTCGAATTGTTGAGGCAATTCAAAGTCACGATTTTCGCCCGATTTTATAAATTGGATTTTGGCGAGCGCTTCCTCATGCAAGCGATCAACGATCGCTTTCAACGTGGTGTCTTCAAGTTGCAACATCAGCTGTTCATAACTAACATCCCCTCCCACATGAAACGACTCTTCCATGTGCTCGTAAATTTGCTTTAACGGACCCGGTGAAAACAGACTGGGCGAGACATTTTCAATCGCATAATCCAGTAACGATGGTTCCTGGATCAAGACTTGTACCAATTCCGATTCCTTGCGATCCCAGCGCGAGGAATCGATGAGCACCGGTTGCGCGGCCGCCGCAACGACGTTGGGCATGGGACGCGACGCCAATCGCAGTTCGTTCAACCGTTGGCGAATACGATCCCGATCGAGTTGGAATTGCCGAGACAAACGCGTGACCAATTGATCATGTCGCAGCCCCAACGACGGTGATTCGGCGAACATCTGCACCGGCACTTTGGCCATGGTCTTTAGAATGTTTTCTAACGCCTGATTGGCGGCATGCGTGTTGTTGACCAGATCAATCCCAGCCGTTTCGTGGCGAATCTTGTGAGCCATCGCATCCGGCGCCTGATCAACAAGTTGCTGGAACGCGGCGGCACCGTGGCGACGACAGAAATCAAAGGGATCCTGTCCATCGGGCAACGTCAAAATTCTCATATCGATGTCTTGGGCCACAAACAAATCCAGAATCTGATTGGAACGTTTTCGACCGGCATCATCACCATCCAGCACCAACGTGATTTGATCGGCGAACCGTTTCATCAATCGCAGGTGATGTTCGTTGATCGCGACACCCAACGCAGCGACAACATTTCTCAGGCCGACCTGATAGGCCGCGATGACGTCGGTGTAACCTTCGACGATCGTCAGTTTCCGATCGCGCGAGGCCGCATCGCGAACATACAAATTCAAACCATATAGATTCTGGCTTTTCGAAAACAAGCGAGTTTCATTGGAGTTGACATACTTGCCTGGCGGCTCCGATTCTGTGCCGTAGATTCCGGGCACAACTCGTCCGCCCAGCGCGATTGGGCGCTGTTGCGTATCTCTAATCGGAAAAATAACTCTGCCGCGAAATCGCTCGAACCAATTCCCTCGATCGGTTGGTGCAACCAACCCGCAAGCTTCCAGAATTTTTGGTGAAAACTCGGTTGCCCGAGCCCGGTCGACCAACCAGCTCCACGCCAAAGGAGCAAACCCCAACTGAAATGTTTCAATGGTCTCCGAAGTGATTCCGCGTTCCGCCAGGTAATCTCGTACGGGTTGGGCGGATTCGGAAGTCAGCAAACAATCGTGATAGACTTGTTCGGCCCAGGTCATGGCCTTGTACAACGTCTGTTTGTCGTCGGCACTTCCTTTGACGATCTTGTGCTTGGTTTCTTGCAGCGGAATTCCGGCTCGTTCGGCAAGAATCACCAACGCCTCACGGAAGTCCACTGACTCGCGACGCATGACATAATCAAAAATATCACCACGAATTCCACAGGGCCAACAAACAAAACTCTGCTTACTCGGATTGACCTGAAAACTCGGTCGAGAGTCGTCATGCCACGGACAATGGCCGACGTAAACTGCTCCTTGGCGGCGCAGTTGGAGATCATGGCCGATCCATTCAACGATATTCGTTGCCTGTTTGATGCGATCCTTAACATCAAAATTTAGACCGGACGACATGGAAAATTCCAAACCTGTGAACGACTGTAACCGACGCAGCCTATCCAGGAAGGTGTTGGCGATAGAGCGAACTCTACCCAATCAGCCGTATCGAAATCGTTACCAGCAAGTGGAATTTCAATACAGCCGTGAAGTCGTAACCGCAGTTCAAATCCGTTTGAGTTGAGCGATTCGTTACGACGACGAATTGCACCTTCCATGGCACAGTGCAGTAACCTAAAATTTATGGGTTATGCGGGTCAACCTCAATCCAACCGACTTTCCAAATAAACTCGAAAATATTTTACCAGACTCATTCATTTATCAACATGCGACGGCCGACGCCCACTTTTTTCCGGGCATTTGCAATTCGATCGGTTGAAATGGTTTGCCCGGCATAAATCTGGGAAATTTGCTGGCAAGATCGAGGTCCGGCAGCCGAACATCTCTAGTCTTCAAATTCAAATGGGAGCCTTGGTGATGAAACTCAACCAGTTTAATAGTCGTTTTTTCTGTGCTGTGGCGATGTGCTGTCTGTTGGCCGGTTGTCATGTTAATTTCAGTAGCTTCGATGGCTATTCGTTCGATTTTACGGGTTCAAAAAAGGAAAAACACGAGACTGGCAAACTGGGCGATGGGATCAAACGAATTGAGGTCGAAAATCGATTCGGCGACCTCAAATTGGTTCCCGCGACCGACAACGAAACGGGATGGAGTTGGGATGCGACCTGTTGGGCAGATTCCGACGAAATGGCCCAGACCCAACTCGAGGACATGTTTCTGGATATCGAGACGATCGGCGACACTCAATCCTGGAAACTGGTAATGCCGGAATCCAGTCGCGAACTAAATGGCGTCAAGTCGGACTTGACGATTCGCGTTCCTGCTGGATTGCAAGTCAAGTTGCTCAACGCTCATGGCAATCTGGAAGCTGCCGGAGTCGATTCCGAATTGACCGCGGAAAACAGCCACGGCGACATTTCTCTGTCTGAACTCACTGGCAAGGGCGCGGTCACACTTTCGCACGGCAATGTCACGGCCACGAAAGTTAACGATTTGAAGTTGACCGTCAACCACGGCAATTCGAAAATCGAATCGGCGACGGGGGCTGTTCTGTTTGACGGTTCGCACGGCGATTTCGTTGCCAGCCATGTCGATGGCGATTTGGCCATTCAAGCCAGCCATACGGGGATCGAAGTCGATCACATCAGCAAATCAGTCAAACTCCGTACCACACATAATTCGATCGTCGCGTCGGAATTGCTTGGCGATGTCGAATTAGAAAATAGCCACGGCGAGATCAGGGTCTCCGATTCAGCGGGCAGCTTGAAAACGGTCAATCATCATGGAGCCACCAACATTGCCGCGGCGGGGGAATCCATCACAGTTTGGTCCGAATTTGGTCGCGTCGAAATTGCAGTCGTTGGTTCAGATTTTCAAACCATTCGCGCCGAGACAACTCACAGCGATCTCGTTTTGACACTGCCCGAATCGACCGAAGCGAATTTGGAAATTGACATCTCGCACGGTGCAGAAAAATCGGATGTGGCATCGGTGGCCAATAGCCCTCGCAAGATATCGCTCAAAAATTCATTTGGCGATATTGAAATCAAGAAACAGTCTGCGGCAGAATAGCTGACATTTCTGGCAATTCTGCCTGTTGATTTAATCATAACCCGCTGTGTTACGGGCGGTTGGTTGAGTGCTTGGCGAACCTGTTTTGTTTAACGGCAAGCTTTTGGCGATGTGCCTTGGAAGACACTTTGCCTACGGCTTGCCGTTAAACTTTTGAGTCAACAGGGCCGGTTTGCGACGGTCTTAAACATCTTGCTGTCGCAGTGCACCAGGTTCCAGCCTGTCAATTTGGCCCAAACCGGCTGGAAGCCAATACCATCATTTTCCGCCCGTTGCTTAATTGCAAAAGGATTGCGGCTGCCTTTCGGAAAAGTAATGTTTTCCGCCGGGAACTCAAGAAAACGACAAATGCCGGTCGAAAAAGTACGTCTTGATCAATATTGGTGACGGGGCAGGGCGGTTTGTTGGAAAGAAGGCTCGGTTCCCCTTTTCAAAATCCGCCAGATTTTATATTCTCTTCAACTTTGACGTTTCACGAAGCTTGTACTTGCCCCAGAGAAATTGATGATCACTGCCATTATCTGTGTCGTTTTCGTGCTGGGGTATTTGGCGATTGCGTTCGAACACAATCTACATGTTAATAAAGCCGCCTCGGCATTATTGGCCGCTGTGCTGTGTTGGACCTTGTATGCTACTAACGGAACGTCGTTCATGCAGGAGGCGGACGTTCCCAAATGGTTTGTCGAAGAACATGCGGAAGCAAACGCAATCGTCGAGGGCGAATCGGGAGCGGAGCACACAGCGCAAGGTGGCTCTTCACATCTTGTTCGAGACTACATCATCGAAGGGCAGCTCGCCCATAATTTGGCGGAGGTCGCGCAGGTGTTGTTTTTTCTGCTTGGGGCGATGACCATTGTCGAGATCGTGGACGCCTTCGGCGGATTCTCGGTGATCACGGATCGGATTCAAGCCACCAATAAGCTTAAACTGCTGTGGCTCATTGGCTTTTTGACGTTTTTCATGTCGTCCGTGCTCGACAATCTGACTACGACTATCGTGATGATCTCACTGGTGAGAAAACTTGTGGACGATCACAAGACACGGTTGTTCTTTGCGGGAATGATCGTTTGTGCAGCCAATGCTGGCGGGGCTTGGACCGTGATTGGCGATGTTACGACGACGATGTTATGGATCAAAGACAAAATTTCCGTGGTCGAGGTCATGATCCGCCTGTTTATTCCCAGTATGGTTTGTTTTCTGGCGCCGTTGTTGCTGATATCCCTTTACATGAAGGGGGATGTGCAAAGGCCGCAGGAATCCGCGTCCGAAAAATTACTTAACGTGCCTTCGAGAGCGAAAACTTTGATTTTTGTATTTGGGATTTTGGGCCTGCTCCTCGTGCCAATTTTCAAACTCGTCACGCATCTACCCCCATTTATGGGCATTCTTGGAAGCTTGAGTATCGTGTGGATCGTAGCGGAACTTTTGCGTCGCGATTTCGATCAAGTTACAAAAACATCGACCCATATTCTCGATATTCTCAAACGGGTGGACTCGAGCACTATTTTATTCTTCCTGGGAATCCTGTTGGCGGTCGGGTCGCTCTCTCAAGCTGGAATCCTGAACCAAGCTGCGGGGCTGTTGGATACTTATGTAGGCAACATCGATTTGATTGCCATCCTGATCGGATTGTTGTCGAGCGTGGTTGATAACGTGCCGCTGGTTGCGGCTGGTATTGAAATGTACCCATTTCCCCGCGACCATGAATTTTGGATGTTTCTGGCATACACGGCGGGCACGGGAGGTAGTTGTTTGATAATTGGTTCGGCAGCGGGGGTGGCGGCGATGGGACTCGAAAAAATCAACTTCGTGTGGTACATGCTCCATATCTCACCGTTCGCGTTGATCGGTTATTTTGCCGGCGCTGCGGCCTATTACGGAATCGTGAACTATCTGCATTGGTAATTTGCGGTCCGGGTACAGGTTGGTTCCTGGCGTTAAGCCTTAACATACGGGCTGCGGAACGGTCTATTGTTTCAATTTCCGGACCCACACTTGAGCATCGCATTCCAGCGGCTCGGTGGTGTATCGATTGAGAAAAGACAACAAAAAACACGTTTCGCCGTCGAGGATTTGCGAATTCAAAATCTCGAGAAATGTCTGATTACCACTCGAGATGCATTGTCGAACGATGCTCGGGTCAACTTTGGTTCGGTCAAGTATTCTGGCGACCAGCAATGAAGCGAACGGATTGGGATTATTCAGAAGGTGCGGCAAAAAATCGGCTTGGCTTTGCCAATCAATCTGGCCGTCAAAGTCTTTCATGAAAACCTCGATGGCCATTTGAACGTTGGCCCTTTTGCGCAACAACAGCGGCAATAAATCGATCAGATCGTCCGGCGATTGCACGTAATGACTGACGATGAAACCTGCCGCGCGGATCAAGTTTTCGTTTTCACTAAAATAGAGTACGGACAATACTTCGTGTTTTGCAATCGTTTTTATGCCGGCCTGATAGACGTCATAGGCAGCTCGGACTTTGGCTGGATCGACCTTGAGGCCGTAGACTCCAAACTCGACTTGTTTTTCCTTTAAGATCCGCTCGAATTCCAAGTTGTCGTTGTCGCGCAGCGCAATCAAAAAACCGGGTAACAACTGCGCTTCCGTGTTGAGTAAATCAGCGTCAACTAACGCCGCCCATTTGACATCGTCGATTTTCGGGCCGGCCGATTTCAGTCGCTGATAGGTCGGCGAGTCGCGAAAATCCGGAGCGGATCGAGTCGTGAGCAACAGTTTGCCCGACGCCAAAGGAAACTTGTTTCCGTCGGAGTGTCCCATTTGTACCAGGGATTGTTCGCAGATTCCGGCTGGCAACTTCGTGATCTCGTTTAGAAAGTCTGTTCGTGAACGCCCTTGCTCGTCCCAAATTTCAACGAAATCGTACTTGGTTTCAATCGCGGACAGCTCGGCAGGTTCTTGTCCAGGCACGCGGCGCGGATTAATCAATATGAGTTCGAAAAGGAAAACAAATGTGAAAAAAATCTTGATTCGGTTTGAGTAGGTCTTCATATTAGTCTTCCTAGTTGACTCGCGGTGATTTCGTTGAGTAATTTGTTGGGTCTCACCATCCTTAACGAAAAACTCCTGCCGATCTTTCACGCGATCGAGAATGAAACTCCACAGCGCTTGATGATTCAATGAAATCCACCAAATCAGCAATCCTCGACTCTAACGGATGCACCCAATCAGTCTGTCTCGAATCGGATTCGGGTATCAGGGAGTTAGGTCATTGGTGGGGAAATGCAAAACGCCCCCGCGTTTCGCAAGGGCGTTTTGAGTTATCACAATCTGCGGAATATGACTAACAGATTCTGGAGCGACGACGCTGAAGAAGTCCACCGCCTAGTAGCGCGAGCACAAACATTGATGACGGCTCTGGGATAGCGACCAAAATTCTGGAGTAGTAGATGTCCAAGCCCGATGTGCCGTTTGGATTATCACCCGTGGAATTGGAAGAATCCGCCCACGCAGTAACCAATACGCCGTTGTAGAAATCCATTGAGATGTAATCGCCAAACTCGTTAGGGTCGCCTGTATTCGACTGGCGACCATCCGAGATTCCCGCGCTGATCTTGAAGTTCGGAGCCCAGGTGAGCCCGCCGTTGATGCTAACGGTGCCCCACAATTCTGCTCGGGTGTTAGTGGACGAATTGCGAGCGTCGTACCAGACTGATGCCAGGAAACCTGTCACCGGATCTACGGCCAAACGATTGAAGAACTGCGAATTGACGCCTGTGTCGTCGTTTAACTTAAGTTCACCACTAAACGTAGCACCATTGTCCGTGGAACGACGAAACACAACGTTGGTGTCATTGGTGGAAGTATTAGCAGCTTGCGTGTAGACCGCGTAGAGCGTGCCATTGAAGGCGCCTCCTGAATGGTCGTACTGTAACTGGATTTGAGCATCGATGGTTCGATTGGGCTGGGGGGTAATCGGTCGGAAACCGCCGACTTGAGTGGTGATGGACGGTTGCGAAACGTAGCCACCCGGATTTGTACCCGTGGCATCGTAGCGGATGTCAATACTGGCTGGTCCGATGCCGCCGGCGGGGTTCATGACTGCAAAAATATGCCGTCCGCCCGGTCCGACCGCTGAAGAGCCAAAGTTACCGGCGCCCTGGTTAGTCTGTACTGTAAATGCACCTGTGGCCCCCAAACCTGTTGAGGTAGCGCTCAAGATCCGTGAACTATTGGTTGAATCCCGAAGAAAAATGCTCGTGGTACCGGCCGCAACGCCTGGTCCGACACCCATTTCCGGGTGGTCCGCTCCATTCGCAGTGTCTGCGTAAATATCCGTGTAAGTGACGCCGCCGTTGCTGCTACGGGCTACATGCGTGCGAGTATTTACTTGATACGAATAATACATATTCCCAAATGTGTCCGCTCCTTGCCAAGTGTCGTAGGAACCATTCAAACTCAGTCCACTGGAGACAGTTCGATCCGTCCAAGTGGTTCCACCATTGGAGGTTGTCCACAATGCACCCGAGCCCGCATTAAAGCCCAGAGTCACGATGTTTTGATTCGTGCGGCTGATCGCGATCGAGGTTTCCGATTGGCTGCCGGTGGCTTTGTTTACATTGATGTTTGGTCCAACGGTAATAATCTGAGCCGATAAAATTTGGCAATTTGCTGCCAGACAAACAGCCACCCCCAAGACACTCCGAACTGACCGCCTTCGGGCAATAACGGCCAATGACGCGAAGAGAGAAAACCGGTAATTCATGATGGACTCCAATTCGATGGACAATGGTTGTTAGACGTTGAAATCAGGCCTTCGCTGTCAAAATTTGTGAAGGCCTTTTTGTCGAAAACGTATTTCCAACCAAAACAGCAATCGCGAATTTGTTGCGAAGCACGCCCCAATATACTGAAAATAGTACAAATTGATACTAATTTTTTTCGCAAACGGAAAATTTCTCAGTAGTTGAGAGGCTGCCTAATTTCGTGACAAAGGTACAAGATCAGCGTCGAGAATCGACGACATCCTGGGCAGGATTAACCAAGTTTTGTTACCGCCGCACCGATCGGAGCGTGAATCCGCTACTTGGAAACCGTTGATTTGCGGATGAAAATCCAAACAAATTCGACCGTTTACTCTGTAAGTACTAAAAAAGTCATGGACCCAAAACGGCGGATCGGAGGCCCTCGTGCCTGACTGGTACACGGCTGATTTTCCATTTAGGATGGCCCGGAATTAAACGGTCGATTAATTTGAGTATTCCCGGAGCGATAAAGTGATACGATCTCGATTTCTCTTGATCCGCAGCCGCGGACTTGCAATTCTGTCTGGATTGTTCTTCACCTTCCTGGGCGCCTCTGAAATATGGTGTCAGATGGCGGATCTCGTATTGGTCGGAGGAAATTTCGCCACGATGGATGAAGCGAATCCGCGTGCCGAGGCCATAGCGATTTCAAAAGACCGGATCCTCGCGATTGGGTCAAATGCGCAAATCAAGTCGCTGATGCGGGCCGAGACTAAAGTCATTGACCTCGAAGGCAAATTCGCGATGCCCGGTTTGATCGAAGGTCATGCACATTTCCTCGGCTTGGGCGAATCAATGATGATGCTCAATCTATCGACGGCGACGTCGTGGGACGAAATTGTCACCCAAGTCGGCGAAGCGGCCAAGGTAACTCCGCCCGGTCAATGGATCATCGGACGTGGTTGGCATCAGTCCAAATGGAAACAACCCCCCAGTCCGAATGTCGAGGGATATCCAACGAGCGAGGCAATCAGCCAATTGACGCCAAACCATCCCGTCTTGTTGACGCACGCCAGCGGTCACATGAGCTTCGCCAATGATTACGCGATGTCGTTGGCCGGCGTCGATTCAAACAGTCAACCGCCGGCGGGGGGTGAGATTCTCAAGTCCGATTCAGGGAAGCCCATCGGCGTGTTTCGTGAAACCGCCCAGTCCCTGATCCAAGCTGCTCAAGCCCGCGACGACCGGCAGAAACCCGCAGCGCAACGATCGGCCGATTTGCGGCAAGCCATCGAGTTGGCGTCTCGGGCCTGTTTGGAAAATGGTATCACTAGTTTCCACGATGCTGGCTCCAGCTTCGAAACGGTCGATTTCTTGCGGCAACTAGCTCTCACGGGCGAGTTGCCAGTTCGATTGTTTGTGATGCTGCGGGAAAGCAATGAGCGACTTGAAGCGCGCATCAAGAACTACAAACTAATCGGTATCGGCAATGATTTCTTGACTGTTCGAGCCTTGAAAGTCTCCATCGATGGCGCGCTTGGCCCACATGGTGCGTGGTTGTTGGCCCCCTATGACGATTTGCCATCGAGTTCCGGGCTGAACACTGTGCCACTTGAATCAGCAACGCGGACTGCGGAAATTGCTATCGCGAATGGTTTCCAGTTATGCATCCACGCGATCGGCGATCGAGCCAATCGTGAAGTCCTCGACATCTACGAGAAACAGTTTCAACTCCATCCATCGAGTGTTCCACGTCGCTGGCGAATCGAACACGCGCAGCACTTGCATCCCGACGATATCGCCCGCTTTGGCCAATTGAATGTTATTGCGGCCATGCAAGGCGTGCATTGCACCTCGGACGCAGTGTTTGTGCCGAAACGGTTGGGCATGCGAAGAAGTCAAGAAGGCGCCTATGTTTGGCGATCACTAGTTGACTCCGGTGCCGTCGTCGCCAACGGAACCGATGCACCGGTCGAAAGCATCAATCCGTTCGATTCGATTTTCGCCAGTGTGACTCGTCAATTGACCGATGACATGGCCTTCTTTCCCGAGCAGTGTCTGACTCGCGAAGAAGCGCTGAAATCCTATACGATTGATTGCGCCTACGCCGCGTTTGAGGAAACCAGTAAAGGCTCGTTGGTACCCGGAAAACTAGCCGACATCGTCGTGCTGTCCCAGGACCTGATTCAATGTCCATCGTCAGAAATTAAGTCAACACAGGTCTTGATGACGATCGTCGGCGGAAAAATTGTATTCGAGAAATGAACCCCTGTTGCAAACTCGGCTGAGACAACGGCCGTTGAATTTTTTTGACGACCTATTTCCACGGTTGCAATTCGATCCATGGACCTGCTTGATCCACCCTCAGAATTTCGGAATTCTCGTATCGGGCTTGGAATTCACGTAAAAACTCCCGTTCATTTTCAAGATCCTGCCCGCATTGCGCCGCATCCTCGAAATTCGAGGTTTACGCTGGAAGCTGGTTTAGGTTTAATCTAGTGACGGGCGGAGTTTGAATGTATCGGAGATCAAATCCGCGTCGATGCAAACTAAATGTCTGTGATTTCGGAGCGTTGGAATCTTTTTAGTAATTGGAAGTTTAACTCGTGAAACGGAATTCACTTCGACTGAATGCGAATCGACTGATCGGTTGCTCCCTGATTTTGGGACTGATTGCGCTAGTTGGCTGTGACCCATCGACGACAACTCGGTCCGGTCCCAGTCCCGACCGACCATCAGTCGTTGCGGCTGAGTCCAGTCCATCGCCGATTTACGACGATGGTCTCACCGGTCAGGCTATTTTACAAAACGTGATTGCGCGCTATGCGGCCGCGAAATCTTACAGCGATCGAGCGGTACTGTATTTGAATTATCGACTCGAAGGTCGCCCGATCCAGGAGCCCCACCCATTCTCCGTCGTGTGGGATTCGCAAAATAGAATTTCCAGCCGAGTGTTTAATTCGCAATTGCAATGTGACGGGCGTCTGCTCAGCTGTTACGTCTTTGACAACGACACTGAGAATCTGGACAACCAGCAGTTATTCATACCGGTCGCCCAAAAAATTCCACTGCGTGAGCTGTATGAAAACTCGATCGTCCGGCACTACTTGGGAGGTTATGCGGAATTGCCTTTGGACGAGCAGGAAAAATTGCAGCCGCCAAAATTGATCCCACCGACAGTCTCGCTATTGACGAAGCAACTCTCGTTTGGCTGGATTGAAAATGCAAAGCAAGTTAAGCGGCTGAACGACCAAACCCTCGATGGTCGGTCGTGTTATGTTGTGCGAAGTTTGTATGAGGACTCAACGGCAGATATTTGGATCGATCAGCAGACTCTGTTATTGTCGCAGATATCATTGCCGCTGCGAATAATGGCGCGGCCGGTACTGACGTCTGGAGAAATCGAGGACGTCGAATTGTTGGCTAAATTTCATGCAGCGACGATTGATGTACCGGCCGACCCCGGTGTTTTTGAGGTTCGGTCTCGAGCAGGCGCCACTCCCGTTCGATTGTTTGTGGCGATTCCCGATCCCTTTCCACTGGAATCGATCGGGCAACCCGCGCCACCGTTTGAGCTGCAGCAAGCCGCTGGTAATACCGTCGATCTCGAGGATTTTAAAGGTAAAACAACGGCATTATTATGGCTGGGCGGTTCGGACTCGCAAAACTCGTTGCAACAACTGGCGTCAGCCACAAAAGCGTTCTCGGCGGTCGATTTTCATATTGGAGCCGTTTACGCCGAGTCAGATTTGGCCGATCCGAACTCGAGTTCATTAGAGCCAAAGAAAGCGTTGCAAGCCTCCGGATTGCCATTGTATTTCGATCGACAATTATTGGCGAGTACGAAATTACAAATCCAAACAATTCCGACTGTTGTTGTCTTGGGCGACCAATCGAGAATCGAATTTGCACGAGCTTTATCGGACGACAACTGGTTCGAAGATCTGCGCGCCGCATTGGATCGGGTACACAAGGGAGAAAACGTCGCTCAAGAAATGCAACTCGAGTACCAGAAATTCCTGGAAGACTATCATCGACAATTGACTGCCGTGAGTGCTGCTGATTTGATCAAGGCGGGAGCAGGGGCAGAGCCGAAGGCGTTGGCCCCAACAGACCCACTTAGCCACGCCAGTACATCACCGGACACGGCGAAGGCACCGGACTCCAGTTTGCACGCAGTCTTGCAATGGAGCAATCGCGAATTTCAACGGGCTGGAAATGTGTTGATCAATTCCCGCAAGAGTCCGGCAACGATTTTGGTTTTCGATGGTTGGCGCACCCTCGTCGAACTCGATTTGGATGGTCAACTCATATCCCGCCATGAATTGAATTTGCCCGATCAAGCCGCGGTTAGTTGTTTGCGAGTTGCGCAAGCTCAGCGCGATCCAGCTGCTCCGGCCAGTACCTCTTTTGCCGCGTTTAACGTACAAGGAGACCAGGTCTACCTGTTCGATGATGATTGGAATTTGATCGCCGCGCTTCCCGATCAGGAATTTCAGCATGACGGAATTCGTGACGTGCAAATTGCCGCCATGGTTCCAGATGGCCCTGAACAGGTCATCGTTTCTTTCGTCAACAATCGCGGTTGTTTTGTATTTGATTCGGCGAATCGAACGACCAAACAAATTTCCACGGAGCAAGTCGAATCGTTGGGCGCAGTTGCCGGTAAGTTGCTGTACTGTAATGCCGACAAAATGGGTTTGCTCCATGGTGATGCCCCGCCGACAGCAGCGCCTGCCGGATCGTCCTTTCAGCGATTACTGGCTGCGGAATTGAAAACGCAAACGTCAATCTGCTTGACGGCGACTGATCGGGAAAATAATTGGTCCGTGATCGGAATGGGTAGAGATCTGGAAATTGATTGGCAACTACCGATCGGATCGCAATTGTTCGAGAGCGAAATTGAGTCGCTGGCGATGTGCTGCAGTGAAGATGGAATATTTGTTTTGGGCTTAGCCGATGCCAACGGTTCCGTGAACCTGTTGTCCGGTCGGGGCGACTATCTTGGCCAATTCACTTCGCAGTCTGCCTTGACTGGAATTGGATTAGTTGAGAAAAACAACGAATTGCAATTGTTGGTTTCGACGGCTGAGGGACTATCGAGCTACCGCATGGACGCGGGTCGAATCCCGGCATTGCCTGTCTCCAACCCGCGTGGAAAATGAACGCCATACTCGAAATACCGGAGATCGTCGCGCTGGATGGGCCGGCCGGGTTAATTCGGATTCCCCAGCAAATCGATGTGCCGGTAACTCCACGAGTGTTACGGTTGATAGACACGCCGGAGTTTCAACGACTGGTGCGAGTCAGTCAATTAGGATTGGTTTCGTTTGTCTATCCAGCCGCCAACCACAGTCGTTTTGAACATTCCTTGGGTGTCTATCGGATGTCGCTGTTGTTCTTGAGACAGTTGGCGCATCAGACTCGATTTACGGACGCGGTAACCGCGCGGGATTCATCGCTGCTCATTTTAGCCGCATTACTGCATGACCTCGGTCATTGGCCGTTTTGCCATCCAATCGAAGACTTGAACTTGGCAAAAATTCCGCAACATGAGGCTTTTGGAACCCAACACCTGAATTCCGCAAATGTGGCGCGGTGTTTGCGCGAAGACTGGGGCGTTGAACCAGTTGAAGTCGCAGATTTGATTAACCGTCGCGCGACAACGACCGCCGGAAAAATTCTCTGTTCGATTTTGTCGGGCCCGATCGATATCGACAAAATGGACTATCTCTATCGTGACAGTTTGCATGCGGGCGTTCCTTATGGGCAGAACTTTGATTCCCCTCGATTGATCCGCAGTCTCTGTTTGAATGAACTGGGAGATCGGTTGGCTATTTCCCAAAAGGGAAAAACGGCGGCCGAGTTAATGGTGTTTGCCCGCTATGTGATGTTCAGCGAAGTCTATTGGCATCATGCTGTGCGGAGTGCCACGGCGATGTTTCAACGAGCCTTTTATTTGTGGTATCAAAGATATGTTTCGGCAAGCGATTTTTCCGCGCGAGTCGATCGTCTGTTTCGTTTGCCGGAACGAGAGATGATCGAACAGTTGATGACGGCCGATCAGGACCCGGGTACCATCCAGCTGTTGCAGGCTTTGTTTGGCAGCCAGCGAACGTTGTACAAACGAATCGCCAATTACAATTGCTATGAAAATGAAATCATTTATCGCCAAATCGCGCAACGATCCTATCATTGGACCGTGGCCTGCAGTCGTCAATTGGCGAAAATGTTGAGTGCCCGAATCGGTCGCGCCGTGGACTCGAACCAGGTGTTGATCGATGCGCCACCGGCGGGCTTGGAGGTCCAATTCAATGTTGATGTACACTATGAAAAAGAAGATCGCTTTCGACAGCTCGGTTCCGTTTCGCCGGTCGTCCAAACACTGGCCCAGCGACAGTTTGATGACTTTGTCAAACAGGTCCGGATTTTTGTTGACCCGAGTCTGGCGGCTGAAGCGATCCGTTTGCCCATTGACGAAATGTTGCAATTGGCGATTAAGAGCACGAGCTGAAATGACTACATTTGGGCCGTCAACCGCAACTCCGGGAAATCTCTGTCGCGCAAGTTGACCAGTCGGATGGTCGCGATTTCTGCAGAAATGTTCGGGAATGACTCATCCACGATGCCAGCGGTCGCCAAAGATTTCAAACCATGATGGTCCGGTATCGCGCAAGATTTCAGCAACACCAATTCGGTGGCGGCGGTGGCGTTGGCAAAATACGCGGCACATGAATCACTGCTCACACTCCAGGATTCCGGCAAGCCATCGTCGGCCTCATTGGATTGACTTAGCCAACTGGAAAAATCCAGCAATACGTTGTGCGCATCCACGTTCAGACAATCGGGATCGAGTTGCGTCATGGTGTTCCATTCCGGAAACCAACTACTCACCAGTTGCCGAGTGATGTTCATCAGATCAAGACAACAATGATGAGCCGTTGATTCATCCAGTGGAAAACGGCGACTCCAATCGCGAACGGTCTCCGCCAAAGCGCCACCACCAACAATCCAAACGTTGCGCCGGGGAGTCTGCTGAGAAAGCCATGCTCGGATTCGTTCGGGTGTCTGTCCCCAGGCTAACAAGCTGCCACCTAATTTAATCACGCGCAGCGCCGCTGGTTTGGCGCAGGCGACTCGGATGGGCAAATCCTGTTGCCGGTGATCGGCGCGGCTGGCAGTCGATTCGTCCGCCAGCACCGCGACCGCATAGGCCGCCGCCGATTGTGAAACATGTTGACCCAAATGATCCGCTAACAAACCAATTTCTGCCTGGTTACCGAACAAATCAGCGACCACGTTTTCGGCAAACCAGTCACCCTGTCCCGCGATGATGAATCGTTTGGGCAAATCCGGATTTGCCGAGACCACCCTGCGCAACGCTGCACCCACGCCGCGTTGCAGTGAATAAATTGCTTGGTTCGCCAACTGTTGGATCGCTGCTTGATCGAGCAACGCTGGTGAATAGTCCGGGAGTACATCGTTTGATTTCGTAAAGGCATGATCATTACAGACCATCCGCGCCAATCGTTGTTGGGCCTGCGGTTTCGATGCGGCTCGACCATCGGCGGTGTCCATTCGCGTGAGGTCTTCGGTCACGGCGCCCGTTACGAGGAAAGCATCTTCCATTGTGGCAAAAAATTCCTTGGCGGCCTGAACGGACTGGCCATTCAACCGAAACGATGCGCAGAGACTACAAAGGGGAGTTCGTTGGACTCCGCCATAAAACAACTCACTGGACCTAAGTCGCTCGAAATCGGTTAAGCCCCGTGATGCTGGTTGGTAGTCACGAATTGGAATGATGTCGGTCGTCGTGGAACCAATGTCAATCAGAAAGCCTTGGCCTTCGGTCAGGTACCGGCTCGCAAAATTTGCGATGGCGTGCCAGTTGGCGGCCGCAACTGACAACCAGTTCGCTTTTGCCTGAGTGGGGTTGAACCAGGTGGTATGCGGGGCATCCAAAAGAATCTGTTTCTCGCCACGCGCTTCCGTGAATTGGTTGAGTGGAGTTGGTAGATTGGTGTGATAGATTTTGATCTCGCGATTTTCCGCAGCTTGTTCGACGGCATTAACAATTCGAATGACACCATCGTGACGATTGCTAAAACAATCGGCCAATTCTCCCGTCATCGTCACCGCCAACTTGCTGGTCGCTGGCAGATTGGCCAACAGAGCCTGGAGTGTCGGTGCCAACTGCTCTGGTTGTTTCCATAATTGAAATGGAATGGAACGGACTTCGTTAGGACCGAAAGCCACTTTGAGGTTTGCGCCACCGACGTCCAAGCCGACGTACGAACCGGCATTTTGCTTCGAATTCACCTCAGCAGATCCTCTAACGTTTCCCGCAATTCGGGAAACTCAAATCGAAAACCATGACGCAGGGAGACTTCCGGGACGACGCGCTGGGAATCGAAAAGTGAATTCGCAAATTCACCAAAGGCGAGGCGCAACGCGAATTTTGGGACGGGCAGCCACGCGGCGCGTCCCACGCGGCGAGCCAATTCCGAAGTTAATTCTGAATTGCGAACCGGATTGGGAGCCGTTGCGTTGACGGGCCCTTGGACGGGCGCTTGATCCACGCACCACAGGATCAAACGCACCAAATCATCGACGTGAATCCAAGGCACCCATTGTTTTCCTGAACCGAGACGGCCACCGACCCCCCAACGAAAAATGGGTTCCATTTTTTCCAAGGCTCCGCCGTCGGCTCCTAAAACAATCCCGATTCGCAAATTGACGACCCGGACTCCGTGCTCGCTTAGTCGATTCGCTTCGGCTTCCCACTGTTGACAAACGTCGGCGAGAAATCCGGTGCCCAGCGCGTGTTTTTCGGAGACGATATCTTCACCGCAATTAGCGTAGATCCCAACGGCTGACGCGGAAACGAGTACCGACGGCAAGCAATTGGAATTTAGGATTCCTGTGACCAGGTTGCGAGTTCCAACGACGCGGCTTTCGACAATCCGTTTTTTCTTCGCGGCTGTCCATCGACCGTCCGCGATCGACTCTCCCATCAGATTGATGACCGCGGACAGCGACGATGGAAGATCCGAATCGATTGGTTTGAGCGGATCCCAAGCGATGATTCTGGGAGCGCTCGAACCGAAGGCTTTGCGGGCCCGTTCGGCATCGCGGGAACAGGTAATCAGTTCGGACGAACGCGCATGCCAGGCCTTCATTATTTGGCGACCAACGAAACCGGTCCCTCCGGTAAGCAGTGTCGTCATACCCGGCTCTCCAATCGGCGAATTCTAAACCAATAGTTTATCGTCAATGGTTTAACGAATCCAGTCAACGCCTACATTTAGTACCACACATCACCTTTATCGCACGGAAAATTGTAACCGAACATTCGGTATGGTATTATCGAATCAGAGCCGGCATCAAGAAAACCTGCCTGACGAAAACCACTTCGCGAATTGATGTTGTACTGCACCTTGGATTTATGGAACTGAATAATGCTATTGAAACAGGATTGGATGAAGTCATTTCGAATCGCGAATTTACTGGTATTGTTTCTTTGTAGCGGGATGTTGTTACCCGCCCAAATCGTCGGTCAAGATCGTCCGCGTTCCAGTGCTGGTGGTCGGCCAGCTGGTGGGCGCGGCAATGCCGGACGGCCGCCGGGCGGAAACCGTGAAAGTGCCGTTCGACCAGAATCCGATCAGACGGACCAACGTGCGGAATCGACAGCGGGAAAACCGTCGCTTCCCGCAGCTTGGGCCGATCAAACGGCGTGGCGCCCGATTGGTCCTGCCAACATGGGTGGTCGCATTACAGCCATCGCGGTCGATGAAAAAAATCCCAGCACTTGGTGGGCCGCATCGGCGTCTGGAGGCTTAGTCAAAACGACGAATAATGGAATCACGTTCGAGCATCAGTTCGATCGACAAGCTACGGTTTCCATTGGAGACGTTCAAGTCGCGCCGTCGAATCCAGCGGTGGTTTGGGTCGGCACAGGAGAAAGCAATCCGCGCAACAGCGTTTCATGGGGAGATGGTGTTTATAAATCTACCGATGGTGGAAAAACTTGGAAAAACATGGGGCTAGAGAAGACTTTTCAAACCGGAGCGATCGCAATACACCCGGAAAATCCAGACGTAGTTTGGGTCGGGTCACTTGGTCGATTGTGGGGTGAGAACAAAGAACGCGGCTTATTCAAAACGTCTGATGGCGGGACGACCTGGACGACGGCATTGTATATCGACAAAAACACCGGCGTCGTTGACGTGCAAGTCAACCGAAAAAATCCAAACGAATTGCTGGTTGCGACTTACGAACGAAAACGGGATGGCTTCGATGCAAATGATCCCGCACAACGATATGGTGCTGAAAGTGGAATCTATAAATCTATCGATGGTGGCGCCTCGTTCAAGAAAATCACCGAGGGTTTGCCGACCTGTAAAATGGGCCGCATCGGGATCGACTATTTTGATTCCGATCCGAATTTTGTCGTTGCCGTGATCGAGTCGGAAAAAATTGCCAAACAGCCGGAAACTTCTCCCTTTATCGGCATTCGAGGGGAAGATGCCGATGTTGGCGCTCGATTGGTAGACGTCACCAAAGACTCGCCGGCCGAAAAGGCGGGACTGAAAGTCGGAGATATCGTCGTCTCGCTCGATGGTTTGGTCGCCATGTCTTGGGAAGGGCTGTTGGCTGAGGTGCGCAAGCATCAGGCAGGCGATAAAATTGAAGTCGTCGTTTCGCGGCAACGCGAAAAAATCGTCCTGGAAGTTGAATTGGCCAAAATGACAGAAGCCATGTTGAAACGCGAAAACACGCCTTTTAACGGGACCTTGGGAGGACAAGCCGAGAATTTGCAGGACCAACAAGGGGACGCGGGATTTGAATTCGGCGGAATCTATCTGTCCGAAAATGGTGGCGATAGTTGGACCCGCATCAATTCGCTTAATCCGCGACCCATGTATTACAGCAACATTCAATTCGATCCCATCGATCGCAATAACATTTTCTTGTGCGGGACGAGTTTGTACCGTTCGTTTGACGGCGGAAAGACTTTTAAGGGAGACGGCGGGACGGATGGAATCCATGTGGATCATCACGCATTGTGGATCGATCCCGCGAATCCCCGCCACATGATTCTCGGCAACGACGGCGGAATCTACGTGACCTACGACCAGATGGAACATTGGGATCATTTGAACCATGTTGCGATCGGCCAATTCTATCATGTTGGCATCGATACCAATCGGGACTACAACGTCTACGGAGGCATGCAAGATAATGGAAGTTGGGGTGGTCCAGCGCGCGGCAAGACCGGCGAAGGCCCCGTTAATTCAGATTGGCTGCGCATCGGCGGCGGCGACGGATTTGTTACTCAGGTCGATCCCACGGATGCAGCGCAAATCTATTACGAAAGCCAAAATGGGGGCATGGGGCGCATCAATCTGGAAACCGGGGAACGGGGATTCATGCAACCGCAGGAACGTGGCCAACGATTTCGATTCAATTGGAAGGCGCCGTTTGTCTTGTCTCCTCACAATTCGAAAATTCATTACAGCGCCGGGAATTTTGTGTTCCGTTCGTTGAACAAAGGGAGCAATCCGAAACGAATTTCACCGGAGATCACCAATTCCAAAGACGGTTCGGGTAGCGCAATTTCGGAATCACCAATCGCAGAGGGCCTGCTATTTGTTGGCACGACCGATGGCGCCGTTTGGATGACCAGCGACGGTGGCAATGACTGGCAACCACTGTTTTATCAGCCGGAGAAAAAAACGGCCGACCAAGCCAAGGATGGGAAGGAAACGCCCACTAACAGTCCAGAGGAAGCTGAGTCGTCCGAGGACAAAACCAATCCACCAGTTGAAAAAACTGATGCGGAATCGCCGGCTGAAGAATCTGTTGCAAATCCCGAAAATGTAGAAATCGTACCGGCCGCCAAACCCGATGAGAATCCTTCCGTAGTCGTCCCCACCACAGAAGCCCCCCGCGTTGAGTCAGCCGAAGATTTGGTTGCCTTGGAAGATGATGTTAGCGGCGACTGGAGTGGAGTGATTGAAAACGAAAATCTTCCTGGCGGCCGCCTGGAGTTTACGATCCACATCAAGAAAGACGAAAAAAACCAGCTTTCAGGCACTGTGGAATCAGCGCAAGGCGATTCCAAAATTACTGATGGTTTCTTCGATCCGGATCAGCAAAAGATCTCGTTGGAGGCGGAGAATGAAGCGTTTGCTTATGCACTAAAAGGTGATCTTACCGTCGATGGAATGAGTGGTGTGGTCTTGGTCAATGACGGTGAACTTGAGCTTGAGTTCACGGCCACTCGAATCAAAGAAGGACCCAAACAGGAAGAACCTAAACAGGAAGAACCCAAGCAGGAAGAACCCAAACAGGAAGAAACCAAGCAGGAAGAAACCAAGCAGGAAGAAACCGACTCGGCGACTGAACAAAAGCCGACGTCTGTCGACGTGGCAGCCAATGCGGTAACCGGACGGTGGACCGGTCAATTGGTTTCGCCACGAGGTGAACAGGAACTGACACTTAATTTGACAATGACTGCCAACGACAACATTACGGGCACATTTGAATCGACGCGCGGGGAACGTGACATTACCAGCGGGTCGTTTGATCCTCAAACCAAACAGTTGGCACTGACACTGGCCAGTGATCAATTTGGCATGGAGTTCAGTGGTGCGCTGGACGAAGAAAAATACACCGGTAACGTCGACATCAATGGCGGCGCGATGACGATGACGTTCTCTGTCGAGCGTCAATCGAAAGTCGCGGGAGCGGCTGAGCCAGCGACGGATACGAAGTCCGCCACGCCAACGAAGGAATACAAACAGCCAACTGGAGACAAGACCTTGTCGGCGCTGTTGCCCGGTCCGAGATGGGTCAGCAGCATTGAAGCGTCGCGATT
>JANNWZ010000125.1:0-24324 GCA_031409295.1 Mariniblastus sp. | reverse complement strand
CCCGATCCGAAGGGCAGTTGTGGGGTGAGAATCAAGGGTCCAACAAAGCGCACGAAAATAAAACAAAAAGCAGCTGCGTACCGTCGCTAAACTAGGACGCAGCTGCCGCGTGCTCGATGCCTCATTGACGCACCGGCGACTGTCCTATCCCTGGCGAAGTTGCGTCCCCGCAGAGCTCCGTTGTGTTTCAAACAGCGAGAGTATTTTAACGCTGCGCGGCCTGCAACGCAAATCATTGAACACCGGCGATATGCCCAAAAAATCCCGCGCGCAACTACCCTGGAAATAGAAAAATGACAGAATTTAATATTCTGACTTGACGGACTTAAAGACCGTCGCTCTCCCCAAAAATTCGGAATCAGTTTGATTCGAATGGAGAATTCCATCGTCCGAATTTTTAGGGCGAGGGGAGACATGGTTGTTTTTGGGTTGTCGATTTGCTTCGACGCAGATCATTATTCGTAGAGGCAAAAGAACGGGGGCCAGACAGAGGCAAAACCAAATGGGACGGTGGGCTCGCCTGCGGCTTGTCGTCAAACTTCGGGGGTTTGCCTGCGGCTTGTCGTCAAACTTCGGGGGTTTGCCTGCGGCTTGCCGTTAAACGTTTTGGGTTCGACTGCGGGGTGGCAGAGCGCAAGCTCTTTAGTTCAATGCACCAAGCCGCTTTTTCTTGCCAGCCATTCATTCCTGATACTTCCACAGCATGATTCCGGCTCCCATCCAGTAGAAAGCCGCATAAGCCAATCCGGTCAACAACCATTGCAGCAGTCGACGAGAAATCGTGCGTTTGTCGGCCACGGCTCGATCAGCCAACAAAAAGGGCAGGGAAGCTGGAAACCCCATGAGAAAACTCCATTCAAATGCCAAGCTCAGCCGACGGCAAACCACAAAATACGTGACGATCAAAATCAGAAATCCTGCGCACGCCAACCGGCTGCGCACAGGATGGGCGAGCGGATCTCGGCGACGAAGTTTTGCGTGGGAGACCATCCATTGAAAGCCAATAGCCAAGGTCAACTGCCAGGTAAAAATGAACTCGTCCAACCAACGACTTAAAAAAGTCGTACCCAAGATACCGATTAAAAAAGCGGTTGCCGTCCATCCTCCGACATACCACGAATCAGAATCGGAGTGCGGTTTGAGAGTGGCAACGGCATACATCAACAAAATTGCCGCCACCGGCGCGACGATCCAGCCCAACACCAAGGTGACCCAAAACCAATACGTGATCCATTCCAGACTGGGTGACGTCATGGCGTATTCCGGTTCGACGCTCAGAATAATCGCCGCCCAGTCGCGGTAGATCGGTATCGGCAATTCGGCGGCCCGACTCAACTGGCGGGAGTCCAACTTCAACTGTTCCGGCACACCCACAAAAGTGCAAACCGCCTGACTGTGATTGCGAACATAAACAAAACCGTCCAGCAACATCGGTTGAGTCCAACAGATTTCTCCACCCAGCAAACGGACTCGTCCGATTTCGCGATAGGATTGGGGGTCAGCCCAAGCCATGATTAACTCGCCAGTATCGTTTAGTAAAATCAATTTGCCATCAGCCGCGACAACGGCAGCGTGACCAATGGAAGGAGTGCTCCCATTACTTGAATTGCCGTCCAGACTTCGCCGTTCCTTGAGCGAGCCGTTCTGCCAACACTCGTCAGCCGTTTGGAAATCCAGACAGCGAAACAGACCACGCGAGGGGCGATGAACCTTGGATTGTACGTCGACAATATCAAAGCCGTACAAATGATCGCCCACCAGCACACTGGAACAGACATCGTTGGACATCCACTTGCTTAACCGTCGAGTGACCAATGTTGGTGGTTGGCTATCAATCAACTCGAGCGACATCGAGCCGGAACGAAAAGGAGCCGATAGCCACAAAGAGGGCTCGCGATAAATGGGCCACGACGAGTGTTCGTCGTAGCCCGAAGACAATTCCAACGTGGAAAGCAAGTCACCGGTATCGGTATCGAACAGTTGAACAACATTCTTCAAATATCCCACGATCAGACTACGTTGGCCAAAACGAATGGGAAAAGCGCTGGCATGACTGATCGGTTCGTTGCCGCTCTGCCAAACGGTTGACCCGTCGCGCGCGTCGAGTGCCACTATCGAAGAATTCTCACCGCCGACTGGCAAGAAGACTTTTCCATCGACGATCACCGGCGAGCAAGAGTAACCGAATTCGACTGGCTGGGCCGCAAAACGTTCCATCAAATTGAATTGCCAGACGACTTCACCGGTCGCCAGTTTCACGCAGCCTACCAAGCCTTGAGGGGAGGTAAAGTAGACCAATTCTCCATTCAGCGTCGGTGTCGATTGCGGGCCCGGATACATTCCTGCTGGATCGAATGGCCAGCTGTGGCGATACTCCCAAATAGTTTGACCGGAGAAGGCATTCAAACAAACGAGGAACTGGCCCGTCAACGTTTGATATTGCGTGAATACTTTGTCGCCGCGCCCCGTGAAGCTCGAATAGCCTTGCCCCAACGTGCGATGCCAGACAATGGGCGGCCCCGCCGCCGGCCATTGGTCGAGCAGTCCGGTTTCCACAGAAACACCGTCGAAGTTGGGACCGCGGACGAAATTCCATTCAGGGTTTGGTTTCTGGTTTTCCTGTTGGGCTGAAACAGCTTGAATGCAAGCGCCGGCTCGACATCGCGATTCACCCCTCGAGCAGAATACAGTGCTTGCGGCAAAGAATATCGCCAAGATCAAACTAACGTCAGCTCGAAAAAAACAGCTCATTGTTTTTGACACCAATTTGCTCAGCGTCGATGAAAGTGCGATGGTCTACTGGGGAGTTTGGGCGACAACGCCACGACAATCGCTGCAACGCCAGCACAGATCGCCGAGACGGTGACTCCGTTGTAAACTGAATTGCCAAGTAGTGCTGATGAGGTTGAACCAATCGCTGCACCAAGCGGGATCGCGAACAACAATCGGACGGATTGGCTGGAATCGCTTTTATCGGCGACCGGAGGGCGATACGATTCCGTTGATAAATCCGACAACAAGTCCAACACGTCCTCCAGATCCGATCGTCGAACAAGAATTCGCAATTGACGGTTGTCGAGGACGACTTGGTATTCGAACCCATCCGCATCCAAACGACCGAGACAGCGCCGCACAAGGCCGGGATCAGCGACTCTCGCCGTAAGCCAATCGTGATCGATCGTGACACTGGTGAGTCGTGAATTCCGCAATGAACATCTCCGGTCTCGATAAACGATCAACTTAGGCGCCCGCCAGGAATCGAGTTCGTGACCTGGACGTAATTTTTAAACGGCTGATTTTCGACGTAGGCTTTATTCTATCAAACATTCGACTCGGTTCGATTCTTCATCCGTCGAAACTTTCCAGATACTTGATATCATAGTTGTAGCTACGACGTGACATCGAATCTACGAAATTGAACCTACTAACACTGCTATGAACCCGCCTGTTACTGCCGAATTGCTGGCTTTGATTCGTTGTCCGATCACGTTGTCGGACTTGAGTGTGGCGGATTCGGGATTGTTACTGGAAATCAATCAGCGAATTGAGCAACGCGAGGCAGTGAATCGTTTGGGCCAGATCATAGATTCGCCGATCGACGCCGGGCTGGTAAACGCGGATCGAAGCTGGTTGTTGCCGGTTCGGGGAAAGATCGTCGTATTAGTAGCGGACCAGGCAATTCCACTGAAGTCCACTTAACAGGAGTCATCGATGGGCGAACAGAAATCAATTTTCCAGAAAATCATTGACCGGGAAATTCCCGCTGACATCGTGTACGAAGATGAACGCTGCCTGGCTTTTCGAGATATCGATCCGAAGGCGCCAGTGCATGTGTTGCTGATTCCCAAACAGGAAGTGACCAATGTGGCCAGCTTGACTGCCACCGATCAGGACTTGGCCGGGCACTTGCTACTCATTGTCGGGCGCATCGCCAGACAGCTAGGAGTCGATAAAACTGGCTATCGAGTCGTGACCAATTGCGGACCCCATGGCGGCCAATCCGTTGATCATTTGCATTTCCACATTTTGGCCGGCCGACAATTGGCTTGGCCTCCTGGCTAGCTTGTTCCGAGAAATTTTTCGGCGAATCGGGGAGCAGTTTGACCGCAGATGATGCATGTGAACTTGTGAAATAAAATAGCGGTGGCCTATCGTCGAATTCTTTCCACACGAGCATCTGTTCGAGTTGCGGTACGAGTGGCGCCAACCGGAGCGGCGGAGCGGGCCATGTTCGTGCGTTGGCTCATTGCTGGCCCGCTGGAGCGAGCGAACTGCGAGCTGCCGGATTGTCTTGCCGCGCAGGTAGCGCATCCACTCACGCCACTGGACATGACTTCGCCAGAATATTCGTCACCTTCGAGATATTCACCGCCAATTTCACAGCCACCGCCGCATTCGCAAGGCGCTGATGATGTGGCGCCGTCACAAAATCTTTGGCCGTAGAAATTCAAGCTGCCGAGCAGGCTACCGGGTTGCCAACAAAACGGTCGGCGAGGTGTCGCGCCGCCAACGAATTGAGTTCCGCAACACGGGTCGCAATCATCGGGCGGCGTACTAATCCATTCGCCAAAGTAGGTTTCACCGCAACCACCGCCTCCGCAAACCAGAGACTGCCTGAAATTGCGTAATCCATCCAGTGGCCCCATCGGTATCGGCCGGCCAGCGGTCCCATCACAATCGTCACATCCACCGGTATTGCAACCCACGCCGCAGGCCATAGGGCCACAACAGCCGCTGGTAAACAGTGCGATGGACAAGCCCGTTGCGAGCAGCGAAAATCGCACGAGTGAAGCGGCTTTAAATACTGAACCCATCGAAGAAAAAACCATCTCTCGCCCCCGAAAAAATGCCACAATGGTCACCTGTTTTCGACGTGCTTGAAAAGCCTGCCGACCGAGATTTATCGGCATTCAAAGCTTCCTCAATCAACAAAATCATCATAATCAACAAACATTACCAGCTATGATTTATCAGAACTTTGAGTATCCACGTCAACGTAGAGCACTAAAATTGACAATGCTGGCATGCTTGCTGTTTTGCGGCTGCGGTGATCCTCAGCGATCGAAACTTTATGGGACTTGGGGAATCGAAACCGCCGATAGTCTATGGCAACGATTGGGTCAGACAGAAAGCGCCGGAACGTCGGCGGACCAACCTGAATTGTCTCGACCCAGGATGCAAATACAATTCCGCTCGGATGGCGAATTGTTGACGATCACGGAAATGGGACGAATGACGCCGGCGCCCAAGCAAGGAAGCTGGGAACTTATATCCTATGATTCTGCGACGAAACAAATGAAAATCAAATGTACGATTGGGTTACAGGTAACCGAACATGAGATTCAGTTTATTGATGACGACAGGATCGAGTTGGTGCCGCCGAATTTGGCTGGATTGTCCATGAAGTTGAAATTCAAACGGATGGTGGATTAGCGATTTGCTCACAGCGGAGTGGTTGTCAGGTTCATTGACGATTCAGCGGGCGCTGGTCCGGGGAATTACAAGGGTGAAGGAAAAGGATTTCAAAATGTCGCGGAGAAAAAATGGCCAGGCCGGCCAATGGAACTGGCTCATATTGGTTACGCTGTTCGCGATGGTTGGCTGTAACGGATCGACTGGCTCGCCTGCCACGGACAACGGACAATCCAGTACTCCCGAATCGACGGAGAAGCAACAGAAACAAGAATTGATCGCCAGCGCTGACGTGCACCAAAAACTGGTGGGAGCTTGGTTAGGATCGGCATTTCTCGACGAACAACGATTGGTTGAAAAACTCGAATCGTTGCCTAACGATCGCCAAACAGCGGCTGTGAATTTGGCCGATGAATTCTTGACGACCGTCGTGGCCATGGACTTGCGACAGGATGGTTCGTTGGAACTGGAGATCGAGGTCACACCCTTCGGCAGCCAGCCGCTTCGAGATGGTGGTGTCGGAACTTGGCGAATCGTCGAAACGAGTGCGGATCAGGTCCTGATCGAAATGCGAACGAAGCTAAGTGATGGCGAAGTCACAACGGATCGTCACCGCTTTCGATATTATCCCGATGGAAATCAAATTGCTCAACTGGTTCCACTGGGTGCAGATCTTGATCCCTGCAATCCTGTGATTATTCTGCATCGACAACCAGTTTCGCAAACCAATATGGCTGAACAAACTGCTGTGGGCGAGTTGAAATAGCGGCGAGATTAACAGGAGAGGCTGCCAGTCGGTTGCATTGGACCGCTGGTTCGTGTTCCAATTGCAACATGAACCAATCCTCCATTCCTCCCGGCCTGATGTTTCGCAGTTTTTTGACTGTCGCATCGAGCTACGTTTTGACGCAAATTCTGTTCTTTGGCAGCGCCTATTTTCTAGGCTCGCTGTTCTTTCCGCAGTTCATGGATTTTTTTCACCTGGACGAAGCGGCACAGCTTAAAATGATGGCGGAGAATCCACAGGCGGCGATTCCCATTCCCATGTTCTGGTGGATGGTCGTGCTGAATTCGATCGCTTGTGTTGCCGTCGGTTGGCTGGCTGCCAAGACCGCGCCGTTTGGCAAATTCCAACATGGGATTTTTTTGGCGGTGTTGTTATTCGTGATGTTTTTGCAAGTCGTGGTCGCTGATCCGTTGGCCAAAAAATGGATGGACCTGATCTATTTGGCGGTGTTACCTGTATCCGTGCTGGTCGGAGCCAAACGCGGTAGTCGTGGTTTCATCGTAAAAGAAGATGTCTAAGCAACGGGCGGAAAATAAGAGGAATAAGCTTCCATGCGGTCTGGACAAAATTGACAGGCTGAAAGCCTTCCCCACATAATGGGCTAATTCAGTTATTTACCGCACGAGGCCAAGTTTTGCAGATTGAAGGTTGTTAAGAACTCCATGACAAATTCGCTTTCCGATTCCAATTCTGAAAAATCCAGGAATTCGGAATTGGCAGTAGCCAGTCCCTCCGGGAGTTCGACGCCGATAGCTGTTGTGGATTCGCCAAACCGTGAATTGCCTGCGCGCGGTGAGATTGTGTTGCGAAGCTTGTTTCTGGGCATGGCCACGCTCGTGTTGTTAATGTCCTGCTGGATGAGCAGTAATGGCGAGAGTCAGGTTTGGGTGCCGGGATTCAAATTTCCGCTGCCAACCATGTGTAGTACCAAAGTTCTATTGGGAATCGACTGTCCAGGTTGTGGCTTGACGCGGGCATTTATTTCCATCAGTCACGGTCAATTGGCCAAGGCTTGGCACTTCAATCGGGCCAGCTTTTTTGTGTACGCCTTTGTCGCAGCCCAGATACCTTGGCATATCGCCCAAATGTGGCGACTGAAAAATCAGCGTGCGTCAATGGATTGGGATGGTGTATATTTGGTTCCGATCGGTCTGACCGTAGTGCTGATGGTCAATTGGTTGCTAAGAATGTTCGGATGGTAGTGATCCAATAGAGCGGACAATGATGACCATAAATCACACGACTATTAATTTCCTCGATGTTGGCGCCGGGCCGGTTGTGTTGCTGGTTCATGGGTTTCCGTTAAATCATTTGATGTGGCGGAATCAGATCAATTTTTTGTCGACGAACCATCGTGTAATCTGTCCTGATCTACTTGGTTTTGGAGCCAGCCATTGCTCTGGCCAACCGTTGACGCTACGACAGTGGGTAGCAGACCTGATTGGTTTATTGGATCGTCTTGAAATCGAGAAGGTGTCGTTTTGCGGGTTGTCGATGGGTGGGTACATTGGTTGGCAGTTTTGGAAACAATATCCGGACCGCCTGACAAATTTGATTGCTTGCAATACTCGGGCCGGGGCCGACAGTGAAACGATGGTTCGTGCCAGGCGGGTGAGTGCTCAAGCCGCGCGCGAAAAGGGGATTGGGAATTTGGCAAATGAGATGATCGTGAAGATGTTTGCCCCTGCCAACCTGTCGAGTTTGACCGAGGCGGTCGAGCTGGTTCGCGAAATGATTTCGAGTACGGACCCGGAGTCGGTAGCGCAAGGCCAATTGGCGATGGCAGCGCGACTCGATGCAACACCGTGGCTGACAGAGATCCGGGTTCCCACTCTGTTTATCGCTGGACAGTTTGACAACATCACACCAACGGCTGAAATGCAATCGAATTGTGAGTTGGTGCCGGGGGCTCAAATTTGCGAAATCCCTCACGCGGGACACTTGACTCCGTTAGAGAATCCGCAAATTTTCAACGAAGTCTTACTGGCGTTTCTGCGGGGCCAGCGACACGATAGGATCAAACGTTGACCGAAAACCGGGATTCGGATTTCATCACAGCGCAGGTGTCGGGGAACGTATGAAACGAACGCACCAAAACATGATTCTGAAACGACTGAACATGCATGTAACTGACGGCTCCGAAGGCGGTTCTGCCATTGGAATCGAATCGATGAACTAAGCCTTCGCACTCCATGCGGGAGTCGAGTTGTTGTTGAATCGTCACAAAGATCTGGGGGTTGACGGCTTCGAGTTCGACCGTGGATTGATAGGAAACATTTCCCAGTCGGGATAGATTTGTATTGGATCGCTGGATCGGATGCGAAATCAAATTGGCTTGAGCCGGCAACGCATGAAAAGCGCTGGCACTGACCTCCGTCAATATCAGCCCGCCATGTTGGAAACGCATCAGGTGACCGTCGCGGGTAATGTCAAGTCTCAGTTGATACTGCTCGCGATCAAAAATCCGCGTGGCACAAATTTCAAACAACTCCGGGTGCACGCTACGAGCGAACAGGTTGAAATTCAATTCCGTAATTTTGGGACGAACGGATATCACGTTAAACTTTCTATGTGTGCGCTGATTGAGTCAGCGAAATCGATCAATGCAAGCCGGTCGAAAGAAGCGAGTACCACTGGGAGTGATCACAATCTTTCCGTTGAAATCAATCCTTGAATTATAGCTAAACAAACATTGATGCAATGACTTGTGGCGAAGGGAATTTTTTGGACTAAATGATCATTTGGCGAGTTGACTTTCTGAATTCGCGAAGGCTCTAAAAATTGAATCGGCAATTAAAGCCGAGTTCATGATGTACTCAGTCGGTGGATTCTTTTCGGTTGGGACGTCAAGAAAAGGTCGTCTTGGATTTATCGGTTGGCCTGAAACTTGCTGTAGTTAGTTATTGTGGTAAATGTTCAGTTTGTCAGGTTTGGACGGTATTAAAATTGGGTTAAGATATCAAATGCGACGTGCGATCCAACTGCGATCCCAAATCCGCGGTACAAGAATAGAACGGAAAAAATAACGCTGGCACCGAATCGAAAAAAGAAACTGGTGGGCTCGAAACTTGCACCCGCCGGGTTGATAAAATCGTAATGCAGCGCCGCGAACAGTAGACTGACGGCCACAATCCCGATCCAGTGTCCCAGCCCGGATGGTGTCCATTTGGAGGCGAAATAAATTGCCGGTGCCAACAGGATCAATCGGAAGAAAAGTTCCTCGTAGATTCCGCTTCCTAACATGGCGATGGTATTGGACCACCAAACCGCGGGGGTTTCCGTCGGAGTGAGTGCTGGAATCGCCGCAACCCACTCGGATTGTGACAACAAGTAAAACACCTTGGCGGTCCAGTACAACATCAACCCCAAGCCGACCGTTTCAATGATCATTCCCCCGAACACGGAAGGTCGAACTCGCCAATGGTCATCCAATTGGTGATGCCAGGCGATCAGGATTCCTGCGGTAATTACCGGCAATAAGACCAACTGGCCCAATCCGAAGCTGCGGAAAAATTGATCCAGCCACTGATCAACTCCACTCCGCAGCAGGTGTTCTCCCTGAATCAGGGTTGCAAATTCGTAGGCCAAGATCATGGGCAACACAAACAACAGGCACACCCATGGCCGACGCGATTCGGATTGGTAGCTCGAACGCGTAACACGTGCGGCTGCCGCCGATTTTTGTTGCGCCAGTTCAATTTTGGATCGAATGACAGTTTCAATCGATTTGCGGGTATCCGATTTGTTCGGCTCCACACCAGCACTCACGTTTACGCGGTTCTCAATCGCCTGTTCAGTGCGACGGCTCGAACGGAAACGAGTTTGGCGTGGCGGTGGAGGGTGGCGTTTCATCGACTGGCAAGGATTCAATTGGTTCGGAAACCGGCCCGTTGTAATCGGGCCGTGGCAAGTTTGTTCAATGCGAGGGGGTGAATAGTAGCCGTTTTTTCAACCCTGACCAACGTCGAATTTTACGTGGATTTTTTACACCACTTTGTTGGCAATTGATCCACCAAATTGAGCTTGACGAGATCTCCCGCAGGATTAACCTAAAAACCATGATGTCGGGAGTGCGAAGAGTTTAGCAGTTCGAATCATCGGTTTTACACCGTTCAACGCAATCGACGAATAGGCTTGATTGGACTTCAATTGCACCAGCAACCCGATTTTTAAGGAACGCCATGAAACTCGTTGTCAAAGAATTGGATGCAGCAGACCGCCGGTTGGGGTCGGGCTGGATCAGCGGAGTCGTGGGTCTATTTTTGGCATTCGCCGGACTGGCAACGGTCGGCTGTTTTTGTTTCCCCAATGTGCTGACAGTGGCCGATGCGAGAACATTCTATGTCGAGAATCACTTGTGGCTGCGAACGCTGTTGCATGTCGTGTTGGTCGTGGCGTTTTGCCTGGGCATTACCAGTGCCACGCTGCGAAAACAAAAAGCACTTGGTTTTGCAACTGTATCATTGGTCATCGCGGCCAGCTTGTTGGGCGGCTCGCAAGCGCGGGCGATTACCGACGGCGCCGGTAAGATTTATCTGGGATTGGATTTCTTTTTATTGAATCTGATTTTTCTGGGAGTCATTTTTATTCCGATTGAACGGCTATTGAAGAAAAACAATCAACCGATTTTGCGTTATGAATGGCGGGAAGATCTGTTGTATTTTTTCATCAGTACGTTGTTTGTCCAAACACTCGCCTATTTGTCGCTGTCGCCTTCGCTCACGTTGTTGGCGACGACCGAATGGGCTGGTGGAATTCGCAGGGCCATTAGTTCGCAACCGCTGGCGTTACAGTTTTTAGAGATCATGTTTCTGACGGATTTCGTGCAGTATTGGTTTCACCGAGCTTTTCATCAACTTCCATGGCTCTGGAAATTCCACTCCGTCCATCATTCAGCTCAAGCCATGGATTAGCTGGCCGGCTCACGCATGCATCTATTCGAAGTAGTTTTCCTGCGCTCATTTACCACCTTGCCCATGTATGTACTCGGTTTCGCGGAATCGGCTTTGTATGCATACATTTTCATGGTCTATCTGTTGTCGGTGTTCATTCACGCCAATCTTCGGGTTCCGTTTGGTTTTTTGCAGTACGTGATCGCGACTCCGCGTTTTCATCACTGGCACCACGGCATTGAACCGGAAGCAATCGATGTTAATTTTGCCATTCACTTTCCGGTGATCGATATGGTGTTTGGAACTTGGCACATGCCTGGAGATCGTTGGCCGACCGGCTACGGCGTGGGAGGCCATCCCGTACCCAAAGGATTTATCGCCCAATTCCTGTATCCGTTTCGGTCAGATCCGCCAGTCGACGGGTGATTTTCCAAATGAGGCAAGTGCGCCGTTCGTGCGCGAGAAACAGCGGCTGCCGAAGAATCCCCGATGAGCCGAAAGCGGCGATGGATGTGGTGATTGAATGATTGCGTGAGCGCTGGAGATCCAACGGGCTTTTTTCTCCGCTGGTTTTCCCCACAACAGGAACACCAATCGGTGTTCTGTCTGTTGACCGAGTTGGCGGACGACTTCATCGGTGAATTTCTCCCAACCCTGATTCGCATGCGAGTTGGCTTGCCCGGCACGGACTGTCATCACCGTGTTGAGTAAGAGTACGCCTTGTTTTGCCCAGGCCGTCAAATTACCGGAGCTCCGCGGCGGGACTTGGAGGTCGGCGGCCAATTCCTTGAAGATATTTTTCAGCGACGGTGGCAACGCACAATCACCCACCACCGAGAAACTCAAGCCATGAGCCTGTCCCGGACCGTGATACGGATCCTGCCCTAGAATCATTACCTTGGTATTAGCGAACGCTGTCCAGCGAAAGGCGTTGAAGACATCGTCCGCCGCCGGGTAAATCGTGTGCCGCAATCGTTCGTCCACCACGAATTGTTGCAGCGATTGAAATTCGGGCGATTCAAGGGTGGGGGCGAGCCGCTGAGTCCAATCACTTTCACTCGGCCAGTTGGATGGAAGCATGATTGAGGATTCAGTTTTCAGAGGTTCAGCGATTTAGTGGTTCAGTTTTCAGGTTTCAGGTTTTACTTTGGAGTTTGGAGTCCGAGACGACGTTTAACGGCTAGCCAAAGGCGAAGTAAACCGGCGCCGCCGGTTTAGATTGAAAGTCGACCACTTGCCACTGCAAACCAACCATTAACTTTCAAACTCCCACTACGGATTCCGATAATCGGAAATCAATCAGCTGCAACTCAACCGAACGAAAACCGCGAAACTCGTTGATCACCGGACGAAATGCGAAATCATATAATGCGTCGGTGTTCGCAAGGTCGCCAATCCAATCGGATTTGCCAAACGCGACCGCGCGAATTTGGGAATCATGTTGGGCCAGCCGCATCGATAAATGCCGGCCTTCGGTGCCCATGGTTTTGACCGGCTCAATCAATCGAACTCCCGACGCACATAAGACCGGCCGAGGATTGCACTGACCAAACGGGGCCAACTTGTTCAGCTCTTGCAGAGTCGATAGGGTCAGATTTCCGATCAAAGCCTCCGCGTCAATTTCCAGATCGGGGACAAATTCCTCAATACCGACTTGCAGGAGAACTTGTTCACAAAACGCTTCTCGAAAGGCGTTGATCTGATCGGCTTCAATGCTCAATCCGGCGGCTGCCGAGTGACCGCCAAACCCTTTTAAATATTCTTGGCATCCGCTGAGCGCGCGAAACAAGTCCACACCACAGGACGTACGGCACGAACCAATGCCCGGTCGATTGCCAAGCGGGTCCGTCGAGATCATGACGGTCGGACGATGATGCGTTTCGGCAATCCGACCAGCTACAATCCCGATCACGCCGAGGTGCCAATCGGATTGGGCGAGTACCAATGCCGGTTCGTTGTCGGGATCGAAGTCATCTTTGATCAGTTTATTGGCGGCGCGCAGAATTTTTCGATCCAGCGTATCCCGGTTCTTGTTCAGTTCATCGATATATTCGGCGAGTGCTTTCGCCCGTTCGTGAGATTCACAGGTAAGCAACTCGACGCCCAATTGAGCCTGTCCCAATCGCCCGGCGGCATTTAAGCGGGGACCGATGCTGAACGCAATATCTTCGGCCTCAAGGCGCGGCTTATCGGCACATTTCGCCAACAGCATCAGTTGCTGCAAACCGGGATTGGCGAATTTTCGCAGACAATTCAATCCATGGTGCACGATAATCCGGTTTTCATCGAGCAGGGGCACCACATCGGCGACAGTTCCAATAGCCGCCAACGAAATCGCACCAAATAAAAACTCGCGCAAGTGTTCGGGAAGTTTGGGCGAACCATGTTGGCACTGACACAACGACCAAGCGAGCTTGAATGCGACACCTGCGCCACACAAACCCGTGAAGGGGTAATTAAAACCGGGCAGGGCAGGGTGTACAATTGCGTCGGCATCAGGCAAACTTGGCCCGAAGTGGTGATGATCGGTCACCACGATCTGCAATCCCAGTTGTTTGGCATAGGCGACCTCAGTGACGCTGGCGATGCCACAATCAACCGTCACAACCAGCTGCGCTCCGCGTTGATGCAATTTTTCCAAAGCGCTAATGCTCAATCCATAGCCTTCATCCAATCGATTCGGTACGTAATAGGTCACGTCGGCGCCAAGCAGTTTCAAACAGCGGTACAAGATTGCCGTGGCGGTCATGCCATCGCAATCGTAGTCTCCATAGATGACGATTTTTTTTCGGTCGGCAATGGCCGTGTAGACTACTTCGGTGGCTGCGGAGATGCCGGGCAATTCTTCCGGGGGCCGGAGGCCAGTCATTTTTAAATCCAGGAACGAGGCGACTTGATCGGGTCGAGCAATTCCTCGCAAGGCGAGAATTTGCGCGAGGATCGGGGAGACTCGGGATTCCCGTTCGATTGATTCGACCAATTGAGCGTCATGCAAACGCAGGGTCCATCGCAATCCCATGTTCGGTTCCTTTACAGTCCATGCGTCAAACTCACCATCCTAGATGGTTTTTGGATTTCCGAAAACCGGTTGTCGGTGTGTTGCGATCCAAAGTCGGCGAACCCACAAAAAAATCGGCCGGTCAAACGACGGGCCGATGAGGTTGGTGGAGCGTTGACGGGTTCTATAAAACACTCAGCCGTCAGGTGCAGTGTCATGTTGTAACGGCAAAAACGGAACCCTGTCGACCGACGAACTATTTTTTCTTTTCGACATGGATGGTATGTCGCTGCAGCCGCGGAGAAAACTTTTTCAAACGTAGTTTTTCGCCACCGGATTTTCTCCGCAGGTGATAGTTGTAATCCCCCGTTTCTTCACAAACGAGGTGTACGACTTCGAGTTTCTTTTTTGATTTTGCCATCTGATTTCTTAGCGTCAGGTCTGATGTTTTAGGTTAACATTTTGGGCCCTGAGTATACCAGCGCACTCGGAATCTGGTAAGGCTTGATTTTCGGGGGAAATGGCCAATCTTTGCCAAACTAGGTATTTTCCGGCAACAGCTTCATTAAGCCGGGAAGTTTTTCGTCGTTGGTGAACTTGGTGATCGGAGCTGGACGGCCATAGTAGTACCCTTGGCCCAATTGGAACCCCATTTGCACCAGAATGTCATGACATTCGCGCGTCTCCACCCCTTCGGCCAAGGTTTTGATACCGAGGTTGTTAACGAGATTGGCGAACAGAGCCACTAGTTCTTGACGTTTGGGAGGAGCTGATTCGATGTTCTTGGTCAGTTTCATGTCAAACTTCAGAAAGTCCGGACGGACCTCGCCCAGTTCCACCAACCGCGCTTGACCAACACCAAAATCGTCGAACGCCAGCATGATTTCATTGTCGGCCAGGACAGCACACAACTCTTTCATCATGGTCATGTTCGTCGAGGCGCCCTCGTGAATTTCCAACGTGATTTTTTGATTGGGAGCAACTCGACGCATCGCGATTAACGAATCGTAAAATTCGGGTCGATCCAGTTCTTTAGGATGCGTGTTGACGAACAGATTGGAGTCGGAGCCCAGGGCTGTGCCGATTTCTACGCCGCTTATTCGAAACGCTTCGCTGAGTTGGGCTTCGAGGTTCAATTGGGCAGCCGCTTGAAACATCTCGTAGGGCGATTGCAAGCCGAACAACCGGCTCCGGCCGAGGATTTCAAAGCCAAACCGCGACTGATCGGCGAGGACGACCAGCGGCTGAAAATGCGGATACAGTCCTCCATCACTGATCAATCGTTCGAATTGAATCAAAGCCAGGGCATGATCACAAATATCTTCTTGAATGGTTTTGTTCACCGTATCGGTGCGACCGCTCGAACCGATCCGGAACACCAGCGACGCGAAATGAATCAAATCGCTTTCGCTAATTTCGATTTCGCCACGGATTTGTTCGCCGTTGACGAATGTGCCATTGGTGCTACCCAGTTCTCGTAAAATCAGTTTACCGTTATGGCCGCTAAGAATTTCCGCATGATTTTTGGAAACACAGCTGACCGGCAGACAAAGGTGCGAATCAGACCGTCGACCGATCGAGAAGGGAAAGGTGTGGATGGGGAATTGGCGCGTCGGTTCACTCTCGTCAGTTTGGCCAGATAGGAACCAGTTTCCGGTTTCTGACGATTTGTTACCAGCGAAAGTGGACAGTGGTGCTGTCCTGAAGGGAGATGAAATGTCGCTCATAAGATCCACGTAAGCATATTTGAAACAGGACAAAAAAAAACTCAACGTCTTTCGCCGATCTTAATTTCTAGCTTTCGATTTCCGTTCCGGTACCGAGATCCTTGGAAATGCTTGGCAAAATCGGTGGGGTTGCAACGGTTGTGGGGGCCGTGACGATTCAGGTTGGCGCCGGCGGCCGAGTTCCATCGTTTTTTCGATTTTGAGAACATCCACCGGACTGATTGATCGGATGACCTAGACTTACTGGCTATCTACGTTCCCCCCAGGCTGATGAAGCGGGGATTGGGAACGGGAGTCTCAAATTGTTTGGTTGGAAAACAACCCCCTGGAAAGTTAATTGGAAATGTCCACTGCAACTATGGCTTCGCCGATCAGTAGTCTGTTGGCCACCATTATGGCCGACGAGTCGTTTCGTCCTTCCGAGCCCAATTCATTGGCCGAAACGGGACTGCCCGTGTCGTTGGTCGAATCATTGACCATCAAACGGTTGGCCATCGTCGGCATGACAAGTGGACGACAACTGGCCAACGATTTGTGTTTGCCTTTTCAGTTGTTGGATGTTCTGTTTCAACATCTGCGCGCGCACCAATTGATCGTCCACAAAGGCTCAGCGCCGTTGAACGATTATCTCTATACACTGACCGATAGTGGTCGCGATCGAGCTGCCGTAGCGATGCAAGCCTGTGCGTATGTTGGGCCGGCACCCGTTCCGCTGATGGACTATGTCCTAAGCGCCGAAGCCCAGACGATTCGTGCCGAGTCGCCTAAACGATCACAACTGCGTCAAGCGTTCCAGGATATTTCGATCGACGAGGGGTTGTTTGAGAGTTTGGGCCCGGCGATCAACTCCGGAGCTGGTTTGTTTCTATACGGCGAACCAGGCAATGGAAAGTCTACAATTGCGCAACGAATCACCCAGTGTTTTGGGCATGAAATCTGGATTCCACATGCCATTTTCGAAGACGGGCAAATCATCAAATTTTTTGATGCCGCCTATCATCAACGATCGCAGGACGATTCCGATACTTTGATGCATGCAGCCAGCTATGACAAACGATGGCTCAAAATCCGCCGGCCGACGGTGGTCGTGGGAGGAGAACTAACGATGGATTCACTGGAAATTCGGCATGATGCGAACAGCAACGTCAGCGAAGCGTCGTTGCAAATGAAAAGCAACTGCGGGTGTCTGTTGGTCGATGACTTTGGTAGGCAACGGATTGAACCGGCCGAGTTACTAAATCGGTGGATTGTTCCGCTGGAAAGTCGCGTGGACTACCTGACCCTGTCGACCGGAAAAAAAATTCAAGTTCCATTTGAACAATTGATTATTTTCTCAACGAATCTTGAACCTGCGGATTTGGTTGACGAAGCCTTCATGCGACGGATTCCGTACAAGATTGAAGTCACCGACCCGAGTCCAGAAGAATTTCACCAGTTATTTCAACTGTATTGCGACCGCTTTAATTGCGAGTACAAATCGGAGGTCGTGGCCTATTTGTTGCAAACCCATTTTGTGGCGGCCGGACGGAGATTGCGTCGCTGTCACCCGCGCGATTTGTTGTCCCAGATTCGCAACTTTTGCGTCTACAACGATTTGCCGATGGAAATTCGTAACGAGTATTTTGATCGGGTCGTGAATAGCTATTTCACCATGGTTATCAATAAGGTTTCGAAAACCTCGGCCAAGGGTTTAGCGTAATTTCATTTGACAGTGTTCAATCGAGACGGTGGCATCGGCCGGCAATCTATCGGGGTTGCAGGGATTGTACCGAACTCGGTGGTCACAGTTGGAATTAATCAAAACCAAAATCAAGATTACAGCCGGTGGTTTGCTCTAAAAAAAAGCTAATTTTCCCAGCCCCAATCTCGGACTGTTTCCGGTATGGGGCACAATTTTTCAACGAACACAATTCAACACATTCGGGCAACCAGAGAGTACAACCCGACTCTTTGCGCCGATTATTCCACTTCCCAATGCACTTTCGTCAGCTTCCGGACAACCAAGTATGTCAACCGTCGAACCACTACAAGCCAACAAAAACATCCTGGGCTATACGCTCAACAAACGAATCGGTCATGGTGGATTTGGTGAAGTCTGGTCAGCGGTAGCGCCAGGTGGTTTACAAAAAGCCATCAAGATCGTGTATGGTTATCACGACGAGAAGCGGGCTCAAGCGGAGTTGAAAGCATTGGACCGGGTAAAGGACGTGCGCCATCCTTTCCTGCTTTCGCTCGAACGGATTGAAGTTTTCGAAGGCCAACTGATTGTGGTGGCCGAACTGGCGGACAAAAGTCTGGCCGATTTGTTCAATGAATTTTTGACGCAAGGGGAAACCGGCATTCCGCGTGAGTCATTGCTCCGGTATATGCGCAATGCCGCTGAGGCACTGGACTACATTAGTGATGAACATGGTTTGCAGCACCTGGATATCAAGCCAGAAAATCTGCTGATGGTCAGCGGTCACGTCAAGGTCGCCGACTTTGGCCTGATTAAGGATCTCCAGGATGCGTCTCAATCCCTGATGACGGGGATGACCCCCGCATATGCCGCGCCGGAATTGTTCGACGGTCGGCCCGGTAAAAGATCCGATCAATACTCGCTGGCAATTGTCTATCAGGAAATGTTGACGGGACAGCGTCCGTTCCCCGGTACGACTCCTGCCCAGCTGGCTGCCCAACACGTCCATGGCAAGCCCAATTTGCGACCACTTCCACAATCGGATCAAGCGATCATTGGCAAAGCACTTTCCAAAGATCCGGGAGTGCGCTATGCAAACTGCCGAGAACTTGTGGAGGAGCTTTCAAATCGAAAACGCGCGGTCAAGAAACCCGTGCGACGGATTCAGGCTCCCGAACGAATAAGCCCTGACACCGAATCCAGAACCATCAATTTGGATCAACGGGACGTCACGTCATTGGTTTCCAGCGATGGTCTGCCGTTTCGGGCCAGCGAAATCAAGCTGCTTGCTCCGCCCGAGTGTGAAGCCACCGAAGCGAAAGCACGACCGATCTTGATCGTTGGTGTCGGTGCAACTGCAAATCGAGTCGTCAAACACTACAAGGAGCAGTTGTTGGCACGGTACGGTTCCATGCACGAAATTCCCTCCGTTCGTCTGGTCTGTCTGGATACCGACCGCAATGAACTCACGCGACTCTGTCTGTCCAATGACGAATCGGCGCTGTCTACCCAGGAGACTCTCGCAACGCCCTTGTCCAAGCCGGAAGTATATCGCGAACGAGCCGAAGCGAAATTGAGTTGGCTCAGTCGTCGGTGGATTTACAATATCCCTCGTTCCCTACAGACGGAAGGTTTGCGGCCGTTGGGGCGGTTGGCGTTCGCGGATCACTTCGAACCCATTTGTAATCGACTGGAATCAGCGCTGAAAGAAATAACTCTGCCGGAGAGTTTAGCGAAAACAGCCGACTCACTGGAATTGAATCCTGGTGAATTGCAACCACAAGTGTTTATTGTCACCTCCATTAGCGGAGGTGTGGGCAGCGGTATGACACTCGATTTGGCTTATACCCTCAAACTATTATTGGCCGAACTGGGACTAAAAAACGATACGGTTACTGGTATTCTTCTGCATTCAACCTATCAACGAAATCGCGATCCGGGATTATCGTCGGCCAATACATTTGCGTTTCTGACGGAGTTGCGTCATTTTGTGGAACATGGCTATCCGGGGGACGAATCGCTGGGATTGCCGGAATTTGAAGACGAATCACCATTCGATTTTACTTATTATAACGAACTTGGTAACGATCTTTCGCTTACCGATTTTGACTTGCGACTCAGCTCGATCGCCGAGTACCTCTATCTTTCGACGACCTCCAAGTGCTCGGCGTTTTTTGATCGTTGCCGGACCATGCAATCGACTCAAGACCATTTTTCCCTGCGAACATTTGGACTTAGTCTTGGCGGGCCAAGCGATCTGGCCATCGGCCCCAATGCGGTGCACAATGTGGCGCGCACGTTGATTCAACGCTGGATCAAAGGGAGTAGCGAATCGACATTCAATGCCAGCGAATTTGTCAATTCGATTTTCCAGGAACTGCGACTGGCACCCGACAGCGCTTTGCATGATGTGCAGGAAATTGCCGAGCGAATTTTCGAAGGAGCCTATGTTGCCATTACTGCGGATGCGATAGATATTGTGCAAAACGCCAAGGGGAATAACGACCAGAAATTAGCCTCGTACCTGGATGGAGCTTTGGGATGTCCGTCCAGTTTTCGAGACGCCAGTCATGTGGACCCGGAAGTCTGTTTCGAGATGGAAGAAGCGTTGAGTGTTGCCGCGACCAAAATCGGTGGTCAAATAACGACTCGCATCATGCAGTCGCTGAACGAATCGCAGCTGGAACTTAGTCGCGCAAAAAATTCACTCAAGATTTCGCTGGAACGACTGGAATCCGCTGGTTCCCAGATTAATAACGCTGCCAGTGTCTGCGATCAACGAATTTTGGCGTTGTTGGCACAAGTGCGCAGTCTTTCGCTGGACAAACTCAACCTGAGCCGATCTGACCGGGAAAAACGCGACTTGATTCTGCAGCAGTATTGCCAGATTCGATTCGAAGAATTTGTCTTGCGTTATGTGAAACATTTCTATCGCGGAATCCGCAACGCTTTGTCGGCGACCAACGGACTGATCCGCCAGTACGAATCTTCCCTGAACGGCCTGAGCAACAATTTTTTGCCCAGCGCGGATTTGACCGAGGCTTTGGGGGGCGAAACAAATGGCGGCCTGGACCAGTTGTTGGCGGAAAGTATTGAAGCGGATTTGGAAAATCATGTCACCCGCACCGAACGACAGGTATTCGAAACAAGTGTCAAATCGCTCGGCGGTTACACGGAAATGTTAAACAACTCCACTTCGTTGCAACAGCGTTTGCCGGCGGAGATTCGCAACGCCGCCCGCCGCGTGTTGGCTGAAGCCTACCAGAAAATTTCATTGGAAAACGTCATTGCCAAGAACCAGGTCGGCCCCGAACAATTAGTCAAGTGGATGACTGAAAAAATCCGCCGGGCCCGACCCTTGATTGACGACTGTGGTGGAGCTTCGCGAGTGCTGTTGGGTTTGCCTTCATTGTCGAGTCATTCGATTTTGCCGGAATTGCTCCAACGTCAATTCAATTTGAACGTGAAACCAATCCATGGAACGCAAGGCAATGTCGTCATCTGTTTTGAAGCCGAAGACGTCTCGTTGGCCAACATCGCCTATCGATTGCTGCAATCACGCCCCGATGCTGTTGAGCTCGTTAGGCGTTTGCATTGTCGCAGCGATGTGCAATGGTCGACCTTAAACGACTTGTTGTAAACGATTTCTTAGTCACCGAAGACCCAGGAAAAATCCGATCGGCGAGTGGGTGTCATTTTCGAGATACCAGTTCACCAAATGTTCCATCTGCTCAGGACCTGAACGAATCGCCGAATGCGAAGCGATTTTCTTTTCCATGACGCGGGCGGCAAAAATGTTACCTGGCGTACTGTCTTCAAAGCCGGGCGAATAAGCCGGAGTATTCCCTTCCCAAGCCGCAATCAACCAGGAATTATCTGGTGGAATTTGAAAATGGGGCTCCAAGATCCCGGTATCAATCAAGTGAAAGTGGACTTGAAACGGGAACATTGATTTTCTAGCCTTGGCGTTGGCCGCACAGACACCCACGAAATTCCGTTCCAGGTGTCGCATCAAGTTTCAGGAACGCTTGTATCGGTAACCCGGTTGAACCCCTCTTCGAGTACAGCCGTTTCATCGGCGGGTGACAGATCGCGGTTGTGGGCCACCATTTGGACTCGTTGTGCGCGACTAAGTTAAACACACGTCTTCTTCAAGTTTGGCTCCGGAACACGAAATCGCGTGAACCTTGTCCTCGCGAATCATGCGGGACAATGAAATGCCCAATTCCGCTGTGCTTATCGCGCGGACGAGGCTGACCAGCATTTTGCCGCCGGATTCCACATGCTGTTTGTAGGCTTTCGCTGCCGCCACGGTCTCAGTACAAAAAATTCTTTTCCATGGAGTCGGAAATGGGCGATCGACTCATGAGTTTTTTACCCTGCAATGTCGCGGCTATCGAGTTTAGAAACGTGTTTGTAGAAAGTCACAACGGTGGAGTTTTGTCAACACGACGAGGCCCCGAGCCAGCATGATGCCAAAAAACCACACCCTTGAAAATTCGGCAAACCCTTGTGAAACTGGGAATCCCGGCGTAAGGGATCGAGATTGACTAACAAGTCCAGCCTTATTCCCAGTCTGGCATCGGCATTGCGGAGTTGAAGGAAAGCAGAAACCGCAGAGTGAGTTTAATGGAACGGCACCAATTAAAGACCGGAAAATAAGTAGGTTAGGCTTCCGGCCTGACTTGGCAGTTTCAACAGACTGGAAACCTACCCCCCATGTCACAGCGCTCGCGGCGTCCAAATTTCTTAATTCCAGAAACCACAAATCACATGCACGCAAGTCAACTCGCAGAACTCGGCAGCTGGGTCGCCATCCATTCGGGAAACTTGATCTACGGCGAACAAGAGCAACCCATGCTCGTCGCGACAACGTATTGGACGTCGTCCCGAATTCGTCTGCAACGTTGGGTCACGGCGTTGAAGATGTTTGAACACGATATCCGCAATCCGCAATTGGGGCATGATCCCTGGCCTGCCTTGGAAATCGTCGTTCAGGAAATTCTCGTCGCGGAATTGTTGACTCGCGTGTGGTCCGCCGCCGTATTGACCCACGATTGGTACCACCAAACGGACGAACTCCATGGTTTAGCGCACTCGATTCATATCAGCCATATCGAAGCGAAAAATCGTGCGCTGCGAATCTTGTTGGCCGGTCAAGCGGCTAATGAAACCGCCTGTGAACGGATGAACAATTTGCGACGCCGAATGGAACGCTGGACGGATTTGTTATTGGGACAATTGCCTCACGGCGAGCAGGCCGCTATTTTCGGATTTGATCGCCTGCGAGTCAGGGACTTCAATTCGGAACAGCGTCAGGCGTTGGGGGCAGATTACGAAGTTCGTCAAAAAATACTGGTCGCCTCGCTGGCCGCCGACTTGTTGCGGGATCATATTCGCTACGCCGCCAATCCGGAATTGAACCGCGAGATCGCGGCCGGCGTGATGGCTTGCTTTCCCAGCGACCGGTTTGATTCCAATGGCTTGCCCAAATCGGTGCGCATGATCTGGTTGGAGAAATCGCAGAACGATACTCAAATGTTGGTCGATCATCTGTTTGATTTCGAAGCGGCTGCCGAGAGAAAGTAATTGACAAGACTGGAAACCCGTTCCACGTTTCGGCTAAGACAATTGTTAGGCTCGCGATGCCGACAATGGCACTAATTCAACTTCGGCGGCAACTGACGGGCTACCTTCGGCAAAAATGAGTGGCTCTTCGCTGCGGGTCAATTCGCAGCGGAAGCCGTGAGTCTCTCGTGCCATCGCCCGCTCCTCAACTCGCTGGCACCGATTGGGATGTAGCCAACGCATAAGGGATTGACTCTCTTAAACTTTTTCACGGCGATTTTTGACACTGCTCGCCGATCGCCACCGTCTGGTTGCGAGGATCTGGCTCACAACGCATTGTTTTTCTGGCGCCGCCCGCGGTCCATGCTCGTTGTCGTGGAAGATGATCGGCCTCCGCGAGGCGGAGCCTCCAAGTCCGTGTGTTCCAAGGCCGCGGAGCCTTGGAACGAGTCGTTTGCGAGGTAGCGTTTTACAAGAAGTGTCCGATTTTCACGATAAAGCGGTAACGGTTGACCAAAACGCATCCCCATCATGAACATTCATTTCGATTCTAACTGGACAGCACCACAATTCAGGTATGGTACAAAAATGAGAGGTTTTCCGTCGGGCTTGCCCCGATCGGAAACACAACGGACAAGCTACTCATTTGAACCCAAACCTCTTTACAATTTTTTCCGTTTCGACGACGCAGTACTTGAAAGCTACTCTTGGTTCGATCGAGAATATTGCCAGGTAATCGAAATTTGTCGACATCGGCGGCAAATCTCTAGCTACCAAATTGGAAAGTCGCCAATTCGTTAATGGTAAACGATCAAGCTCGACTTCGGATCTCCAAGACGTCCCCGAGGAGTCATAAGATACAGCGCGATGCTATTTGGAGTGTTACGGACTCGCGCGTCTTGGGCTGTTGGCGGTGCCAATTTCGCGCGGGCTGATGCATCGATCCATTTTGTTCCTTACGCAATTGATCGGGAAACGCTTTCGGCTCTGGCCACCCGCGATGGCGGCGAGTCGCTAAACTGATTCAGCGCAGCCTTGATCCTATCAAGAGTCCCCAATAATGGGGCGCGGCAGGCAAATGCGCGAATTGCAAGTTGCCGAACCCCGCTTCTTGCAACATCGAATTCAATTCGCCCGGTTCGTGCAATTGACCGGCCTGCGTACGAAGCCCCAATTCCAATTCAAAGATCGCCAGCTGTGAGTCTCCTTGTTGCTGGCCCCGGAAGACGTCGATGATCACTAACTCTCGATTCAATTTTACA
>JANNWZ010000124.1:0-3391 GCA_031409295.1 Mariniblastus sp. | reverse complement strand
GGCGAACGACTGCAAATGCGCGAGCATCATGTCGCGGAGTTGGCACACTACTCGATCGGCACTGCAGACATTGAGTATGCGTTTCCGTTCATGTCGGCGGGCGAATATGGCGAATTGGAAGGAGTCGCGCACCGGGGTGACTTTGATCTGCGCAGTCATATGGAAGGCAAGCTTGATGAGAAATCGAACCCTTTGGCGTTGCAATTGGATGAACATGGCAAACCACGTTGGAAAGGCAGCGGTAAAGAACTCTCCTATCGGGACGATTTGACGGGCGAGAAATATATCCCGCATGTGATCGAACCATCGGCCGGTGCCGACCGCGCGACATTGGCATTTATTTGCGAAGCATACTACGAAGACGAACAACCGGACGAAGACGGCAAACTCCAGACTCGAACCGTGATGAAATTTCATCCGCGACTGGCGCCGATCAAAGCTGCGGTTTTTCCGTTGGTCAAAAAAGATGGCATGCCGGAAATGGCCAAAGAAATTTACCTCGATTTAAAAAAACACTTCAACGTATTCTATGATGAAAAAGCGGCCGTCGGTCGCCGTTATCGACGGCAGGACGAAGCCGGTACTCCGTTTTGCATCACGGTGGATGGGGAGTCGTTAACCGATAAAACGGTGACCATCCGCGATCGCGATACGCTCGAACAAGTGCGCGTCAAGATCGACGATTGCGAACAAGTCATTCGCGAACGAATGCACGGTCAATGCTAATCATTTCGGTTTAGTCGAAACGTAAGATAGGTTTTTAGTCTGTCGAAATTGGCCAGACTGACTGGATGTCTATCCCACATACTTTTTGCTCGTTACGTATCACCCAGCGGTCGTGTTTTCAGGTTTATCAAGCAACGCTCCAGTGTGTCATTCAACTGCTTGGCAAGGCGATCACTGCGGTCCAGCGAATAGATCGCCAATATCGACCGAGCGCGGGTCATTGCGACGTACAGCGGATGAGTCAGAATTTTCGATTCACTGGAAATATAGTGATCAACGAACGGAATCAACACGACCTCTGCCTCATAGCCCTTGAAAGAGTGCGGTGTCGTCAACAGGATCGTGTTGGTGTGCCAATCGAAGTCGCGATTTTTCTGCCAACTCAGTTCAACATCCATTTTTGCCAGTCGAGGTCCCAATGTCTCCATTAACGCAATGCGCGCCAATTCACCGTTGTACAATAAACAAATATCGCGCGGTGAAATATCTTCGTTGGCGATCCAATGTTCCAACTGCCCGCCGATCGCAGCCAGTTCCGATGCCAGTGAATCGAATTTATGAAATTGGGGTGGCAGACCTTCTACCTGATTGTATCGGACCCGCAGCCAAGATTGATCATTTCGCGAATTGGACTCGATCAACCCCAGTTCAAGTTGTTCCCGCAGGTCATCCGTCATTAGACGATCGGTCAACTGGAACAATACATTGACGGCGAATTCCATGATCGGTCGCGTCGAACGGAAACTCTCCTTGAGAATCGCTGACCGGCCTCGCAAATCAATACCAAATTCGGACCATTGAGGGCGATCGCAGCCGTAGATGTTTTGAGCATCGTCATAGAAAATATGCGCTGCACGACTGTTGTGATCCTGTAAGTCGGTCTGTTCGACCAAAGCCAGCAATAGCCGCAACGTCTGCGGCCCCATGTCCTGGGCTTCGTCGATGAACAACGCTCGGCAGCGTGGCAACAGCTCCAGCAGATTCTGCCGTTGTAAAAATTCGCTTGCCGCCTGGTCATAGTCAAATTGAAATGTCGACATGTTCAACTCGACGGTCGGTAGTAGTTTGGCCAGAACATCCTGGATGTGAAACAATTGGACGTGCGACCAGGGAAAATCCAGCAGTGGAAACTGATATTTCCAAGCCACTTCGATCGACTGCCGCAACAATTTGTGCAGCGCTCGGTTGCTATAAACCGCCCATACGGGCGCTGAATCAGGAGCCAAATTATTCAAAATACGGACCAACCAATTGGCCAATACCACTGATTTTCCACTGCCGGCCACGCCGCGCACCAAACGCGGTTTACCATCCAGTTTTAAGTTGCTCAACTGTTGCTGTTCGCGCGATAAAATGGGCTTCAGCATGTGACGTTGTTCAATTTGAAACCCTAAACTGTTTTCGCGAAAAGCTAATTGAGACTTGGGAAACTGACCTGGCGCCAGCTCGATGTCAACTTTTTCCCACTGCATTTGCTGGTCGCGTTCGACTAAAATCTGCGCCGATAATGTCTCGACTAACGGACGCAAATGAGGCTCTTCCATTTCGTTTCGGCTGGCCAACACGATCACGGATTGCCGCGCTCGACTGAGCGCAACGTTGACCAATCGTTTCCATTCTTCGTATGGCCAACCGGTACTTCCGGCGTTGACCGTATCAAAAATGACGATTTCCGCTTCATGACCTTGCTGGCTGTGAACGGTGGAGGATTCCCAGCCGGTTAGTTTCATTTGACCAAACAAGTTCTTTACCCATTGAGCCTGCGCTCGATAGGGGGAAATGAATAGTCCGTTGGACGATCGCATTTCAGGTACCGAAAAGAGCTTTTCCAAAACCGACTGGGTTACGACGCGAATCCAACTTCGATTACCGGGTCCGCGTTCAGCCCGGATCGTGCTCATTTTTGGATCTTCTTCGTCCAACACATACCAGATTGCCCGCGGCTGGTCAGCTAACAATTTGGCTAGCGTAGTTGGTCGGGCAATCGTCTCGGCGGCAGTCACCAGCGCATTACTATACTGGTATTTCGAAACGACCTGACAGATTTCCGGATGCATGCGACGTTGCTCGAACAGAACTTGCACAGCCGGCGGAATCGAGTCGGGATGGTCAAGATGGCTTAAACCACTACTGGCCAGCCACGTCTGTTGCTGTGCCGGCAAAATTCTCGCAATAGTGCTGATCGGAGCGAGTTGTTTTGAATCGCCGACGAGAATCACTCGTCGGCTAGCTAACAACGATAGCGCGGCGATCGCGGCGCGCGACATCAACCCCGCTTCGTCGATCACAATCGTCGTAAAGGGAGCGGCGTTCTCTGCCAATAGTTTTCGAGTCGGTTCAATTCCCAGCAACATCATCGCCTTGAAAGCGGTCGCAATTACGACTTGAGTTTCCGGATCAAGAAATAGAAAACTACTCCGATCGTCCGCCATGATGCGGAGTTCACCCATTTGTTTGCGGGCAAATGCGCGGTCTTCCGTGGATTCCTGCCGAGTCAGTTGCTGCCCCAATTTGGCGATTTCGATCAATGAATCAGCAGCGGTGCTCCGCAACATCGCTTCGAGCGAATTCTGTTTGAACGCTTCAAACGAAGCCCCTTTTCCGATTCGCAAGAGTCTGTGTTCCTGAAGTAACTGCGGACATTTTTCCTGAACCGCGGTGCCAA
>JANNWZ010000123.1:0-21078 GCA_031409295.1 Mariniblastus sp. | reverse complement strand
CCAGATCTTCGTCGGTGAGATCGACAGCGCACCTAAGTCAAACTGCCTAATTTGATTGAATAGCATCCCAGTTTGGACTGTGTTCAGCGGTTTCGTAGCGTCAGCCGGACTCTCGGCAACCAACGGCGACCAGGAGCGCCCCGCATTGTTGGTTGTCCAAACCGCACCCTCATTGCCGATGGCCAAACCTTGGGTTTGATCAAATAGACGAATTTTATTGAAGAAAACTTGCCCTTCGCCCAGCAAAACACTTGGCTCCAGCCGTTGGTTATTAATGACTGCTGGTTGTCCCGTCGCAGAAATGTTGACAAAACCAGTGTTCGTCTGCTCGCCGTCAATCCAATCGGCCATGCCCTGAGAGGATTGACTGGACCATGTCTCACCGCCATCCGCAGTAAAGCAAATTCCTGTGCGAAACAAGTTTCCTTCGTCTCCCAGCGCCCATCCGTTGGCCCGGTCGGAAAACTGGATCTTTTTGAAGCGTGGAGCAAAGATCCCCTTTACGGCGCGCCAGCTGATTCCGCCATCGCTGGTCTTCAGCACGACCGCTCGCGACCGGTCGACATAGGGAGTTTTATATCCTCCGGCAACCCAACCATGTAGCTCGTCGACGAAACAGACCGACTCAAAACGACAACGATACGGTTGGTCCTGCAACGACTTGTCATCCGTCACACCGGTCCATTTGGTCGTGATACCGTTCTGCAACGCTTGCACTTTTTGGTCCAGTGAAAGATGTTCGCCCGCGGTTGCGTTGGCCTGCGAAATCTCTAACCAGTTTTGTCCGCCATTGATTGTCCGCAGGATGATTCCTTGTGCGCCAACTGCCCAACCAAGGTTCGCGTTGAGGAAAAAAACATCGGTTAGTTCCGCATCCGCCTGCCAGTCCAGTGGATTTTTCTCGACTGGAATGTTGTCGTCAGCACAGGACCTGGAAATAAATTGAAATCCCGAATGAGTGGTGCACACCAGCCACAGCAACGAGCAGCTAACTAGTTTCGAGAACTTCATCCGATCTTCCTTGAGCGGGAGGCGAGCTGTGAGTTTAAATCACTGCCATTAGCGGTGGCTTCACCGGTTAAATTTGCGCCGAGTTTAGCAAGAACGGATCGCGCGACCTATAGAAACTGCTGCGCGAAAAGAAAACGACCAAGCCCGATCAGGATTGAACTGCTAGCGTCGACACTGAACTACCTCATCAACTTCATTTCGTCTTTAACCAATCGCTGATTCGTTTCCATCCAGGTCAACGCTCGAAATTTAAAAGGGAACGAAGTCGTCAAGATGATGAAACCGATCGCCACGACAACCAACGCTGCCGCGCTCGACTCCAGTTTGAAGGTAATCAAATTCAGAAAAATCGCCCCTTCAACGATGCCCCCAAAAAGAATTCGGCTGAAGGTCAGATTGTTCAACAACGCTTCAATGATCGAGTCGTCTTGGGCAGCCTCCGGCCCGGTACTGGAAATTACCTCGGCAGCGATCTGTGTTGCGGAGCCAGTGGCCAGTCGAGGCAGGATCACCGACATGCCGTACATCATGAAGCCCGTCACTGCGCCAAACAACGTCATCATTTTCACTTGGCCCGTAACCGCATTCCAATCAACCATCGCCCCAATCACGATCCCGAACATCAACGTACTACTGATAATCGTGACGGCAATAATTTGGATCGTGCGCAATTTACGGGCGATTCGATCAAGTTGAGATGGCGAAAACATGAATGATTGGATCTGGGGGGATGACTGGCTGCGGAGTTACCGGACGGACGGCGCCGTTTTAGTCTTTGCCGAGATTCGTGACCAGCTGGGCCGCCGCTTGCGGATCATCCTGTTTTACCAACCGATCGATCGCTTCCTGTTTGACTCCCAATTTCTGCAAGTAGTTGGCTAAACTCTCCCAATGTTTTTGGCGTTTCTTGCCTTCGGAAAGATACAAATCCGTGATAATCTCCTGGGCTCGTTGCAGCGAGATATTTTCCCGGTTGTCGTAATAATTCCGAATGATGTTTTTTTGGTATTTGGTACGTTCGGTCATGGCAGGGCTTTCGAATTCCAAATGAAGAATATGGAATGAACAAATTCGTGGCACGTAAATCAAAAGTGCTGTTAGAATCTTCGGCTGGGATACTGACGAATGTGATCGCGACTATCGGTTGGCAGGCTATAACGATTTTAGTGCTTACCGCAGGCGGCGACCAAGGGCTAACGGGATTTGGTCAAAAAGCCCAAAAATTGGCCGGGAAACTGCCAGTTTAAGACCACCCAGTCGGAAATAACACGTCCCCCAAACACCCTCTTCCGAAAAGCGAGAACCATGCACTTTGAACTACATCCTGATTTGCAGCGGGACGGAATCTTGATGGGTCAGTTTCCTTTGTGCCTGGTGCTTTTAATTAACGATCAAACGTATCCCTGGTTTGTGTTGGTTCCTCAGCGTACTGAAGTCCGGGATACAATCGATTTGTCGGCCGACGACCATGCCGTGATGTGGGCCGAGTCGCGCGAGTTCAGTCGGGGAATCAAACAGGTCTGGGGGGGTGATAAACTGAATGTCGCGGCCTTGGGAAACGTGACGCCGCAATTGCATATCCACCACATCATCCGGTACCGAACCGACGCCGCCTGGCCAGCGCCGATCTGGGGTCGACACCCACTAAACCCTTACGATGCAACGGGAGTGCGGCAATTGCGGGTGAAACTAGAAACTGCTCAGATCGTTGGCTTGGAGCTTGGTCAATAGTCAGACGTCAAAACTTCTGGCGAACCCTTGTTGGCGAAGAGATCGGTGACGGTCGAGTTGTCGTAATCGGAGTTGCGATTTCCCTTGCCGCTAGCAACTCGCTCAATGTTGGTCAAATTGGTAGATTCAACCAGCCCTTAAACACTCATTGCCTGTGCGGAGAAGACAATTGACCGACGAAATCTCGACCTTCTTGGGTAAAATTCATCCAGGTGACTGCGTCGCCGGACTAAAACGGGTTCCCGACTCCGCGATTGATTTGGTCTTTGCGGATCCACCCTTTAACATTGGGTTCGATTACGATCAATATGACGATCGACTCGCTGACGATAAGTATCTCGACTGGTCGCGGAAATGGATGGCCGAAATTCACCGCGTGTTGGCGGGCCACGGCGCTTTCTGGTTGGCGATTGGTGATGAGTACGCCGCCGAGTTGAAAATCGAGGCGAAAAAATTAGGCTTTCATTGCCGTAGTTGGGTCATTTGGTACTACACGTTCGGCGTCCATTGCAAAATGAAGTTCACCCGCTCGCATGCACACCTGTTTCATTTTGTCAAAGATGAATCCAATTTCGTATTCAATTTTAACGATACGAATCTGCGGATTCCGTCCGCTCGACAGCTGGTATACAACGACTCACGAGCCAATCCGCTGGGCCGCCTGCCCGACGATACCTGGATCTTGCGACCCCAGGATATACCCGAAAGTTTTCAAGCTTCCGAAGATACTTGGTACTTTCCTCGCGTCGCCGGTACGTTCAAAGAACGGGCTGGATTTCATGGCTGTCAAATGCCCGAGCAATTGTTGGGACGAATTCTGCGGGCCTGCAGCAACGACGGCGATATCGTGCTCGATCCATTTTCCGGAAGTTCGACGACCGTCGCTGTCGCCAAAAAACTGGGACGCCGTTTTTTTTCGTTTGAACTTTCGGAAGAATACGTGCGGCTGGGAACACAGCGATTGGAAAAAATTTCCGTCGGAGACAGACTTGACGGAGCGACGGAACCGACCGTCAGCGCCCCGGCCACCAACCAACAACGAACACCCAAGCCCAAACGGTCAAAAAAGATTCTCCCGATTTCAGATCAGCAAAATCTGTTTCTGGAAAATTGACCCGCGACAACGCGACTGCACTCCATTGGCCCGAACATTTTTCCCGGCGCCGTGAATCCAGGGGCTGGCGACCGGAATTACGGTTGTTGCCGCGCGCTGTCGGATTGTCGCGCGGCCAGCAGTAGCAACACACATGTCGGGGCGTGTGTGATTTCCCCCGATAGCACTTTCGCCACCGCTTGCGCCAATGGAAGTACGACCTTTTCGATTTGTTCCGTCCCTTCGGGCGCGGTATCGACCGAGGATAATCCGCGCGCCAGATACAGTCGCGTTGGTGAAACAACCACCGTTGTAAATGGGTCGATCGTCGATAAGAGTTCCCAACTGTCTGCTATCAACCCGATTTCTTCTTGCAATTCTCGCTGAGCCGTCAGCAGTGCGTCTTCGCCCGGCTCAATCCCTCCGCTCACCGCCTCCAGCGAATCCCGGCCAACGCCATAGTGAAATTCCTTGGTCAGTTGAACGCAGCCATGTTCATCCAGTGCCAGCACACATACTCCCGGTTTCAACCGGACCACGACATGTTGTCCATCTCGACCATCGGGCCGAACGACTTGATCGAGCGTGACATTAATAAACGGATCAACGTACACGCTCGCCGATTGTTTGATTGACCATGGGCCGTGTTTTTTCATAGACTCGAATTCGATTCCTTAAATAGTTCAAAAAATAATTTGGACAGCGGCCCGAATACCGCTAGAATTTGGCTCTGCTAGATGACGGCCGGCCACGGGCGACCGTTGCCATCGTAGCGGCATGCCTCATGATGCAACAACCGGTCGCCTAGAACCATTCGTGGTCTTCTTTAATTAGCGAGGAATTGTCATGAGCACCTGGATGTCCGAAAAAGAATTCCGCCAAGCGGGCGCTGAAGAAATCGGCGTGACGATCAACGTCCCCTTTCTCAAAGAGATCAAACAGGATTCCGAATTCCGCCAGTTATTGACCGCGGTATACGAGCGCCTCAACGCACTGCCATCCCCTACACCCAGAACAGCAACGGAAATGCTCGCTGGATTGCGGGATCAATTGGAAACCTATTTTGCATTGGAGGAATTCTATGGCTATGCTCGAAATGCCCTCGAGACGAATCCGACGCTATCCCGACAGGCGGCGACATTGAAAGCGGAACACCGGGAATTGTTTTTGCAGTTTCATAAAATCGTCGAAACGAGCGAGCAAATTGTTTATCACGAGTGTTCGGCCAAGGTTACCGTGAAACAATTGGCCGAACAGCTGGATTCATTTTGTTTGGCGTTGGCGAATCACGAACAACGAGAAATGGATTTGATGATGCGGAAGTGCAATCAGGATACTGGCGTCGGCGACTGAGCCGAATTGCGAAATCTTCCTATCCAGTTCCGGTTAGTTATTGCCTTCATCGTGCAGCCGATCAACGGCCAACATCAATTGACGCCATTGATGGAAGATGTTTTCGGTTTCCAATTCACCCGCTTCGCTTCGACCGAATCCGAGCTCACTGAGTGTAATCGTCCCGCCAAACTGAGCCAGGCCCTCCAACATCGCGTCGTACGGAATCGCTTGCGGCACGCCCATCAGCAAATGATCTTCATAAAACGGATCGGTCGTCGGATCGTCGCTTGAATCCTCTTCGTGGGGGTCGCGCCAGTCGGCTTGGGCGGCCTCGAACTCGCAAATCTTGTCGTCCATCACCCGATGCATTACCCACAGTGCAGCACCTTCCAGGTCCAACGCACACACAATGTAAGATACGCGGCCAGACTGAACATAAAATTTTGCCATCAATGGGTCTCCCGAAAAGTGCTTGATTGCTGTAACACTTTTTTTATCGCAGACGTTGGGACACGGCTGGTCCAACGCCCGAAAGATTTGGTAAATTTGTGAATTCGACGCTGTTTTTGTGACTTGGTTGAAGGTCCATCACCCACTTCACGCCCATCGCGCGAACACAATCCATTGAAGCTCGTCTCGAATGAAGCTTACCACTGAACTTGCCGACAGCGTCAAAATTCAGGGCCGGAACTGACAAATCAGAGACCGCTCAAGCGGCTTGTTCGGATTTTACAGCCTCCTGACGAACAGGTAAAATTTATCGGCCAGCCAATTTTTTTGGTCAGTTCGAGCCAAGTATTCTTGAAAGCCTCTTCATCGCGATTTCAGAATTTTTCCCAAAGCCCTCCGCCCCGACAGCCCAGTAGTCCCCAATGAGTTCGAGCCGCGACATCCATCCAGATTTTTTTCGGCTCCTAAAAAAAAAGGACGCCGAGTTGATTGAACTCTACCTGGATTTAAGGACTTTTATCCTGACGATTTATCCGGCCAGTATTGAGATCCTTTATCACACCCACGCCTTGACGTCGGTGTATTCGACTTCGGAAAAACTGGCGGATGCATTTTGCATGATTCCAATCTATACCAACCATTTGAATTTGGGATTCAATCAAGGTACTCTGATCGCTGACCCCCACCATTTGCTAGCAGGTACCGGAAAACTGATCCGGCATATCCCGGTTGATTCACCGGCCGACTACCGTAATAGCAAAGTCGAAAAACTGATTCGAGCAGCCATCAAACATGCTTCCAAACCCACTACCTCAACCGATATCACGAGATCGACTGGCAAAACGATCTCGAAAATCAAATGAGGTAACCCAGCCGATGGCCTGGCCTGACATGGGTACGAGGACTTTGGCCAGTGCCTCCGGCTTGACAAGTCCAATGGCACTTACATTCGAGTAATTGTTAGCGGAGTCGGCGCAAGCCGCCCGGTTTTCATCCGTAATTCCCACGCAATCACCGGACGACTCGCGCCGTTCCGCTACAAAGTAAGTGCCAATGGAAATAGTCCAGCTTGGGTTAATAATCTTTGAACTGAAACACCAGACAACCCAAGGCCAACATCACAAACATGAAGGCCACACCGCTGATCAACGGCTGCCAGGGATCACTGGCTTGCAACGTCCGATTGAGATCGACATTTTCATTCGACGACGTATCGCCTGCCGCCGACAGATGGGTCACGACTTTGTAAAACTCACCCGGCTTGGGACAAACTCGATAGAACGGTCGCAAAACATAGCGATACGCGTTGGCAATCCAATCCCCCGACGGCGAGTGCCGCAACACGCGGGTGCCCGTTGCCAGATCATATTGTGTGGCTCGATCGGTGTTGTCGGACACCCATAATTGATTCTGATCGCCAAACGCGAAAGTACCGATTTGACCCTGACCGGATACTTTCGCTTTTTCCATTTGGTCCCCGTTTTCAGTGTCGAGCAACCACAAATTCCCGTTGCGATACAACGTACCTAGGTAACGGCCATCTGTCGAACCGGCGACCTGGCGAACGGCTGAGCGGGATTCCGGTTGGAATTCATTTCGTTCTTTCAAAGTTTCCGCATCGATGGTGATGATTTTTCCATTGCCGAACGCGACCAAAATTTGCTGGCCGGCGTAAGCCAAGAATGCCGTCATGCCCTTGTCAAAACCAAGCGCCATTTCGAGCGAAGCATGAAACTGATAGCCTTCCTCCGCGCCTCGAAAAATATTGATCGTGCCGTTCTGGAAAATTGCAAACTCATCGCGGGCGACCGAGTAATCGATCTGATGTAGATTCCGCACGGGAACTGGTTTAAGCGGACCAAATTTGTCAAAGAGTTCAATGCCTGGAGGAGCGACCGTTTTCTTCGTCGGTGCGGCAACTGCTGGCGGAGTTGGATTCGGTTCTTCGGCGACTGTCGGCGTCGACGAAGTACTCTCGTCGGAGGGAGGAACCGGCGGGTCCAGCGGCGTTTTTTCCTCGGCGTTTCGGACCGCGGTGTTGAGTTTTTCCGGATCCAGTCGATAGAACATACCGCTACCGTTCGCGGCAACAATTCCATGTTTGGTCTGAAACAACTTGACTGTATCATTTGGGAATTTGCCGACTGTCTTGAACTGGATTTTGTCCGCAGCGGAAACAAACATCTCCTTCGAACCGCTCGACGAAAACTGGCCGAATTCATAACGACTGGCAATGATCCGGTTGCTGGGTTGATCAAAAATCGGCGGGAGAAAATCGGCGACTCCAGGAATACCGGGCACATCGCGAATCGGAATCATATAGGCCTGAATGTTCATCGCCATTGCACCTTCGGTTCCCAATTCAGCGGTCAAACGCTGGTCCCACTGATTCTTGATATCGTCCCAAATTGAAAACTGATGCAACACATCGCTGGCGGCTACCGCTTTCCCCATCGGCAATAACCCAATCCATTCGCTATTGTTCATTTTTGTTTTGACGGCGCCGTACACCGAGCCGACAGTAAAACAAACCGCCCAAAACAACAGCGTCAGGATCACCGACACAATCGGGCTGCGATACAACAAACCAACGAATACCGAAACGGAAAAGTAGATCGCAAACACCACGATATAGAGCGGGATACTTAACAACATCGAGCGATCCCAAACTTGCATTCCCAGCCCCATCCACAGCCAGACGCCGACAAACAGGTAGCAAGCGCAGAGCGCAATGAACACGCAACCGCCAACAAACTTCGACGTATACAACCCCCAACGCGTGATCGGCTTGCTCAATAACAAATTCAACGAGCCCGATTCAAATGTTTCTGGAACCATATTGGCCGTCACAATAATCGCGATTAGCAGACCGATGGACATTACAAATTTATCGAAATAGACCGGTAACTCGGCCGTCAATCCTTGTGCGAACTGCTGATGGGTGATGCTGGCCGTAAACGGAAATTTCCAAATCGCATAATAAAAATCCAGCGCCGTTGAGTTTCCCGTATCGATCGTGGGCGTGACGGCGGTCGTGATCAACAAGCGATTCAATCGTTTGACCCGGATATCCGACAAGGTCGCGATCCCTTGGTCGACAAGGCCTTCAGCTTCCGACGACAACATCCGATTCTCCCAATCGGTGGACCGATAGAAATCGCGATTCTCAATGATCTTGTTCAGTTCTTTGACGAGATCTTCCTGTAGTTCAATTTGCTCGACAAATTTCGGTGGCCCACCACGGCGTCGTTTCGATTCCGGTTGATCGCTCGATTCGTCGGGATCACTCTGTACTGCTTCCGCGTCGACGTCATCCAGCTTCAACATCCGTTTCTGGAGTTCTTCCGGCAGCAGTTCCCAGATCCGAGCCACCGGTTTGTCTTTCTCGCGCCGTTGGACGATGCGAGTCACCAATTGATCCGGTTGTCGAACATTGGCATCTCTTTGGAGTTTCCAATCCAAAGTCTCACGCAAATGCAACGGCGCCAGTGCGATCAATAGAACCGTGATCAGCAGCAATAGCACATAGAGAACCCGCGACGCCATCGCGGCGCGAAACGAGTCTTTGATAATGGCAAGGTAGGGTCGCATGAACAATGTTCCTGAAAGTGAATCCGAATTTCTTCTTCCGCAAGTCGCATCCTCGCGGAGCCGCTGGAGCGCTATCGCAATTTGTCCATTCGGGCACCGACAATTGCCTCGGAAGATTGATTGGACACCAATTGCAGAAACGCATCTTCCAACGAGACTTGTTGCCGAGACAATGCCCGAATGCTGATTGAATTGGCGCGTAATCGGTCGACAAGGGCATCGATTGCCGCTTGATCGGCGACGGTCAATTTGACCGAAAACGTACCGTCGCCGGCTCGCGAAGTGATCTCGAAACGCTGCCCGACGAAACCATTGTTGACTGCTTCTGCGGAACCCGCGACATCGATGGCAATCAAGATTCCACTGGTCACCGTGCCGGCTGCGGCTTTGACGAAATCGCCGATCTCGTTGACCTCGCCGCTATAACGCAATTGTCCTCGATCCAGAATCGCCACCCGCTGACAGATCATTTCAACTTCCTGCAACAGGTGGCTATTGAGAAAAATCGTGACCCCCTGCTCTTTCAATCGGCGAATGATTTGTCGCATTTCCGCGCGGGCTTGTGGATCCAGTCCGTCCGTGGGCTCATCGAGAATCAGCAATTGGGGATCATGCAACAACGCTTGTGCTAAGCCCAACCGTTGCAGCATTCCTTTGGAGTATTTTTTACATCGGTCCTTGGCGCGACTGGCCAGCCCGACCAACTCCAGCAGATGGTCTCGTTTCTGTCGCACAACTGAATTCGGGACGTTGCTTAAATTGCCATAGCATTCGAGTGCGGTGTAGGCGTTGAGATGCGGCGGAATGCGCAGGTGTTCCGGCAAATATCCGACCAAACGGCGCCCGGCTCGACTTCCGGCTGGCTGGCCCATCATCGAAGCCCGCCCTTTGGTCTGACTGATAATCCCCAACAATATTTTGATGAAAGTTGTTTTGCCCGCCCCGTTGGGTCCCAACAAGCCAAAGATTTCTCCTTGTTGGACTTCGAACGAAACGTCTGTGAGGGCGGCGAATTTCTTGGAGGAAAACAGGCCCTCCGAATAAACCTTGCTCAACGAGGTGGCGGAAATCGCCGGCGTTGTACGATTCCCAACCCGACTGGCCGTGGGAATACTGTGAGAATCCTGAATCATGAAACTCGTGGGGTTGGATGGAGATGCACAGGCGATAGATTGGGCCAGCCGGACGCCGATCCCGTTGAAACATGATTATGCTGCAGAAAACCAGGTTGTCAAAAGTACCATCCCGATTATAAGTCAGGACCCTGTTGGGGGATAACCCGGGCCATGGTTAAATGTACTCCGAATCGTTCGAAGATGTTTCGACAAACCGGCCGATTGAACTAAACCGCCCAAACCACAGCGCAACATTTATGGCTGAGAGTCCCACCCCACCCAGCGCCGCATCGTTGGCCGCTTCGATTGCGAACAACGATGGCTTGGAAGTGTTGTTATTCGAGACCTCGCCCTACGGCAATGTCGACGCCATCGTTCAACACGATGGCCGATCGATCTACTTTTATTTGAACGGTCGGGCATTTACAGCCGGCGTACCAGCCAGTTCGACATCCTCCGAACCGTCCTTTACGACCAAAGCATGTTGGGTCCGAAATCTACAGTTGGGGCCGTATGTCATTGACGAAGCGGACCTGCAAGCTGGCAGACCGACGATGTTGCCGCGAACCCACATGAAATCACCGGCACCGGGGCGTCTGCCGAATCCGGAAAATCTGCAAATTGTCTGGTTCGAAGAAGGTAGCGGTGCGGCCTTGATCGAAACCAAACCGGAATCGACGCCAGCGGATCGGCCCACTACGCTGGCTGTCATTCCGCCCTGGAGCGGAATCGAAGGTTTTCACGGATACGCCGCCGAGTGTGCGGCCGAAGGACCGCTTTGTTCGCCGATGCCAGATCACCCCCGACTGCAACATCGAATTGACCGAGCGGCAGAATTCTGGTCGATGTTTTCCAAATCGCCGGATCCGTTTGTCGAGCTCCGTGCGGAATTGCTGACCGCGTATGAGCAATATTTTTTTCGCGATCCGAGCGGTACCAAAATCGAGCCGAATTATTTTACGATCGCTGGTAGCCATTTCCCGCCGCGCGGTTTGATTCACTATGCTACCGCCACACGGCATCTATTAGCAACCATCGCGATGTCGCTGTGCCCGCAGCCGATGATCGAGTTGTCCGAGACTGATCCTCGACAGTTTCGCCGCATCGAACTGGCAATCGAGTTGAACGGTCAGGCGACGCCATCCGAAATTGAAAACGCAAAAAATAACTTGGCCCGGTTGGCGGCTTATCCCTGGCAACGCTTTCGCTGGTTCGGCGCGGGACATACTTGTCAGTTCGCCGGTGTCTTTTCTGATACGCAAACTGCCGTGCTGATTCCCGATGCGCAACGAAATCCGACCGACACCATTCCGCTGCCCAAATTTTGTAACGATCCGATCCGTTTATTGTGGCTGGTCCCACATTCGCCCGTTTGATGTTTCCGGCTGCGGCAATTCGCGCCATTGACACTCGGCATCGAGGGCCTAAGATATGACATTATGAAATCAAACCACGTCCATCATCACCATCTGGCACACCTCGCGGTGGTGCCCGGTCGTGGAACGTTCTGATTTCGAAAAACCGCTTTTGAAATTCCCACGCTGGCCCGACGGTCAGCGTTTTTTTTTGCCCATCGGCCAAGATTCTACACCTCAATCCTGAAGATAATAACGATGTCTCCTGTACTAAATCCGCAAAATGTTCGCTTGGCGCTTCCCAAGGGCCGGATGTTCGAACAAGTCGTTGATCTGCTCAAGGGAGCTGGGATTTCCATCCAGCAATCCGAACGAGGCTACCGGCCCACGATTTCGCTGCCGAATTACGATGCGAAAATTCTTAATCCGCGCAATGTCATCAGCATGTTGAACGCGGGGGCGCGCGATCTCGGATTTGCCGGCGCTGATTGGATCGCCGAAACCAAATCCAATTTGCCGGAGTTGCTCGATACCGGACTCAATCCCGTTCGGTTGGTTGTCGCAGCGCCCTCGGAAATTTTGGTAGATGGCCAATTGCCCAAACGTCATTTGGTAATTGCCTCGGAATATCCGGAACTGACGCGACGGTGGATTTCGCAGCAGGGCCTCGATGCCGAAGTGTTGACGACCTATGGTGCGACCGAGGTTTTCCCGCCAGAAGATGCCGATTGCATCGTCGACAACACCGCTACCGGTTCCACATTGCGCGCCAATGGTTTGCGAATCATTGACGACATCATGCACTCAACGACGCGCATTTATGCGTCGCATTCCGCTGTGACCAACGATGAAATCAAACCGCAACTGGACGTCCTGATCATGTTGCTGCAATCCGTTCTCAAGGCGCGCGAACGCGTCATGATGGACTTAAACGTTTCGGAAGAAAATTTGGCCAACGTTGTGCAGCAGTTGCCTTCGATGCACACCCCGACAATCTCCCCGCTGTCCGACCGCGGTTGGGTGGCTGTGCGGGCCGCCGTGCCGCGCAAGCAGCTGGCTGAAATGATTCCTCGGCTAAAAGCGATGGGAGCTTGTGATCTCGTGATCACGGCGGCCGAACAATTGATCCCCTGAGTTTTCCATCTCACGAAGCCCACTCGGCAAAACATCCATGTCTTACGATCCGCCCAAATTCCAACATCCCATCACGCTGCCGCTCAATCGCAATGAAGCGGCTTGTGTGATGGACGATCATGCTCAACAACTTGCCAGCCTGGGCGCAGAATTCACTGCGCGTTATCCGTCGCAGCTTGAATTGCAATTGTTGATTGGACAATCGATTGGTATCGATCCAGCGCGGGTTGTGGTCACGGCAGGCGGCGACGATGCAATTGATCGGATCCTGCGAACTGCACTTGCCGGTGATCGCAAATCCATCGTGACTCATGTGCCGTCGTTTGAAATGGTCGAAATTTATGCGGCCAACTACGGCGGAAAATTAAACGCGGTGCAATGGATGTCCGGCGATTTTCCACTCGACGAGTTGACGGCTAAAATTGATTCGACGACTGCCTTGGTCGTCGTCACCTCCCCGAATAATCCAACGGGAAGCGTCCTGTCGGTTGATCAAATTCTGGCGATTGCGTCGTCCGCGAAACTGGCAGGGTGTCAATTGTTGGTTGACTTGGCATACGTGGAATTTGCCGACGTCAATCCAACACCGGATTTGATCTCCCAAGACCACGTCATGCTGGTGCGCACGTTTTCCAAGGCCTGGGGCTTGGCCGGTCTGCGAGTCGGATATTTGCTGTCCCCCAGTGCCGCCGCGGCGAACCTGATTCGCCAGGCAGCCGGACCATTTCCGGTGAGTGCCGTGTCGTTGGAAATTGCCCGGCGCTGTTTGGCCGGCTACCAAGGACAACTCCAGACCAATCTCGCGTTGGTGAAAGCAATGCGGAAACTGCTGGCTGATTTGTTGGAACGTTGTGGGGCCCAACCGCTTCCCTCCCAAGGCAATTTTATCTTGGCAAAATTTGTTGACGCAGAAAAAATCTGGCAGGAACTCGCGACGGATGGCGTGGGAGTACGAAAGTTTTCCGGAGCGCCGTCACTGATCAACCATTTGCGGATCACCTGCCCCGTATCGGCAACTGAGTATCTCCAGCTCGCCCAATCGCTGTGCCGTATTCACGGTTTGGATTTTGAAGGCCAGAAAAATGCGTTGAGCCAGACCCTGCTGACAATTGCGAATCGCAGCGCCCCACTGCCATTGGACGGGCCAGCCGTTTCCGTTGCGGCGACCAAGCTTAACCGTCAAACCAAAGAAACTTCGATTGAACTTGAATTGAATTTGTATGGCACCGGAAAATCGGAAATCGAAACCGGAATCGGGTTTCTCGATCACATGCTTACGGCACTGACGTTCCATAGTCGAATGGATTTGAAATTGAAATGCGTGGGCGATTTACATGTTGACGACCACCACACAGCCGAAGATTGCGCGTTGGCGTTGGGCTCGGCGATCGATGTAGCACTGGGTAATCGAAGTGGCATTCAACGGTTTGGTTGTGCCTTTGCCCCGTTGGATGAAGCGCTCGCCCGGACAGTGATCGATCTCAGTGGTCGTCCGTGGCCGGAGATTCACTTGCACCTCGAAAGAGAGAGTGTCGGACAATGGGCCTGCGAAAATATCGTCCATTTCTTCAACTCTTTGGCCATGACCCTGAGATGCTCGTTGCATGTCGATGTCCTGCGAGGTGAGAACGATCACCATCGCGTCGAAGCTTCGTTTAAATCACTGGCAATGGCGCTGCGACAGTCTTTGACAAAGACGTCCGGCCTGATTCCCAGTACGAAAGGTGTCCTGTGAAACTGGTCCAGATTATCAACACGGGCGTGGCCAATATTCGCTCCTTACAAGCCGCCTTTGATCGCTTGCATACGCCGTGGCAATTGACCGAGGATGCAGATCAAATCGTTTCGGCAACGCATGTCGTGTTGCCGGGTGTCGGATCGTTTGCGGCGGCCGCGGACGCGCTTGATCGCCTGGAAATTCGGCAAGCCATTATTGATCGTATCGAATTCGATCGACCTCTGCTGTGCATTTGTTTGGGCATGCAGTTGTTGGGTCAATCGTCCGAAGAATCGCCGAACGTCCGGGGGTTGGCCGTCATACCTCATCAGATCCGCAGATTTTCCACCGCCGTCAAAGTTCCACAACTGGGCTGGAACGAAGTTCGGACCGCAGTCACGGGACCATTCAAAACGGGCGCTGCCTATTTCGCAAATTCATTTCGCTTGTTGGAGCCGCCAACCGGTTGGGGTTATGCTGAAACCGATTATGACGGTCCTTTTATCAGCAGCATTTGGCGCGATCGAACTCTGGCCTGTCAATTTCACCCCGAACTTTCCGGCGCCTGGGGCCAACAGTTGCTACAAAACTGGCTGAAACCGTAATCGACCCGGTTTCATGCCGACTTAATTCTTGATGCAAATTTTACTTCCGCTGAACCTATGCTCAAATCCCGAATCATTCCTTGCCTCGACGTGAACAATGGGCGCGTGGTCAAGGGCGTTAAATTTCAGCACCTGCGAGACGCTGGTGGTCCGGTCGAACTGGCCGGCCATTACGAGCAACAAGGGGCGGATGAGTTGGTGATCCTGGACGTCGCGGCCACCCGCGAAGCACGGCTGGCGATGTTGCAGACAATCGAAGACGTTCGGCGACAGTTGTCGATTCCCCTGACGGTGGGTGGAGGTGTCGGTTCGATTGACGACGCGCTGCGATTGCTGAATGCCGGTGCGGACAAGGTCAGCATCAATTCGGCGGCAGTCCGCAACCCTCAACTGATCAACGAGATGTCCCAGCGGTTTGGAGCTCAATGTACAGTTGTGGCGATCGATGCGAAAATGAACAGTGGCGTATTTCAAGTTCTAACGCGAAGTGGCACAACTGCTGAAACGATTAACGCGATTGCCTGGGCTGTCGAAGTACAACTCCGAGGGGCCGGCGAAATTTTACTTACCAGTTTCGATCGAGATGGAACTCGCTTGGGCTATGATCTGCCGATGCTTGAGGCGGTCACTGCCAACTGTTCCCTACCGGTTATTGCGTCCGGCGGTGCCAACTCGGTCGCACACATGGTGGCTGCGTTTGAGCATGGAGCACACGCCGTCCTGGCGGCATCTATTTTTCACGATGGCAATCTAACGGTTGCGGAGGTTAAACGGCAGTTGGCCGACGCTGGAATTCAGGTACGACTATGATCATTCCAAAAATATCCGCCGCCGATTTTTCTACCGATGCCCGCGGGCAACAGCAATTGGTCGAGTGCTTGCGGCACTGGAGTTTGTTCGGCGTCGTGGCGATTGGAAATACGAAATATTGGCCAATTGGGCAACTGGAAGCTGTCCTTCAGGCCGTTGGCGGTTCGGTGGACGTGGAAGTCGAACTGGCTGGACAGAGCGAGGAATCTGCGTCGGCTTGGTTGAATGCGGGAGCCACTCACATCATCGGCACGGCGGCGGAATTCCAAACACTCGATTCGATTCCGGATCATTGCCGAATTCAGTTCGGTTCGCTGGACGCAACAGTTGTCTCAGCGGGTGAACAACTCGAACTCGCGCAGCCGACGGCAGACGAATTAGCTCGATTGGAACACTTGGGTGTGGATGTTTTGGTGGCGGTTCAACATTTGGAATCCCAACCGAACCTGATCGCTGATTTTTTTCAACAAATTCTGCTTTCGGATCGAGCCGACGGATTGTGGCCGACGGTGATTGTCGATCCATTGGGGCTGGCGCTGGGACTGGTGTATTCGAACTACGAGAGTTTGCTGGACGCGATTACCCATCGCCGTGGGACGTACTGGTCCCGATCGCGAGGCGAATTATGGATCAAGGGTGCCACCAGCGGAGCAACTCAGAAATTGTTAGGGCTGCGCATCGACTGCGATCGCGACTGTCTGAGGTTTCAGGTCACACAAGATCCACCGGGCTTTTGTCACCACCAGACGCATTCGTGTTTTGGTACCGAACGCACGATCGTCACCGTGATCGAACGGTTAAGGCAACGTGTCCAATCCGCCGAGGAGCAGTCTTTCACCCGCAAATTGGCCAATGATCCGGCCATGTTGCGAATCAAATTGCTCGAAGAAGCGGGCGAACTGGCTGACGCCACGACGAATGAGCAGATCGCATTTGAAGCGGCCGATGTTTTATATTTTTCTTTGGTGAAAATGTTGTCCGCCGGCGTTAGACTGGAAACGATTCACCAAGAGCTGGCCCGACGCATGACCCGCATCGTGCGGCGCAAGAATAAATTGGAACCCTAGTCGATCGTATGATTTTCCTCCCACTAACCTGAATCGAGAACACCATGCCTGCGACCACTCAGTCAGCCGTTTTGCGAATCGTCGATGCTGCCTCCTTCGAACCAGAACATCTGACACGATCGCTGGACGTAGCGACGTTGCAAGCGGCAGAAGAAATTGTCACGGCGGTTCGCTATGGCGGTGAACAGGCCATTCGAAAGTTTGCGCGACAGTTCGGTGAACGACTGGATGAACAGCCGTTATTGATTGGCCCGGAGCAGATGGAAGCAGCGGCGAAACGGATTGCCCCCGCCGATATTGAATTGTTACGCCGCGTAGCTCATCGGATTGGAGATTTTGCAGATTCCCAAATGGAGTGTCTGCAAGAGTTGACGATCGAGATCCCGGGTGGTACCGCGGGCCATACTATCGAACCGATTGAACGAATTGGGTGTTACGCCCCGGCAGGCCGTTTTGCGCTCCCGTCATCGGTATTGATGACCGTCGTGCCGGCGCTATGCGCCGGTTGTACATCCGTTACGGTGGCGACGCCGAACCCTTCGGATTTGATGTTGGCCGCTGCTGCGGTCGCCGGTGCAAATCGCGTACTGGCCATCGGCGGTGCTCATGCCATCGCGACCATGGCCTACGGTTTCGATGATTTGGAACGCTGCGATCTCCTTGTGGGACCGGGAAATCGGTGGGTCACGGCAGCCAAGAAAATTGTCAGCGGTGATTGTGGAATCGACATGTTGGCGGGCCCTTCCGAATTGGTGTTGGTGGCTGATGAATCGGCCAATCCACACACCGTTGCCGCCGATTTGCTGGCTCAAGCGGAACATGACAGCGACGCGCGACCGTTCCTGGTGACGATCAGTAAGCCCTTTGCCCAAGCGGTTTGTAATGCCCTTGAAATGCAACTTAAAGAGTTGCCCAATCCGGATGTCGCTCGAATGGCACTTCGCAATGGTGCGGCCATCATCGTCGATTCCCTCGAGCAGACGATTGAGATTGTCAACGAACTGGCTCCCGAACATTTGGAACTGCATTGCGAAAATGCGACCGCATTGGCACAAGAAATCTCCCACGCGGGTTGCATTTTTATTGGCGATAAATCCGCTGAAGTTTTTGGCGACTATGGTGTTGGTCCGAATCATACCTTGCCGACGGGCGGTACGGCGCGCTGGAGTGCCGGCCTGAACGTGTTTACCTACTTGCGAATTCGGACGTGGGTGAAACTTGATGCGGTGCCGCAATCACTGGTCGAAGATACAGCGCGCCTGGCGGAGCTGGAGGGCTTGCTGGCTCATCAACGCGCGGCGCTGCGCAGATCTTGAACACTTATTCCCCGACAAACATGTGTTATGGTAACGGCGAGTAACCGAGAATTTCTCGGCGAACTTTCGCCATGGCAGCCAGTTTCGCCGCCGCCACTTGCGCGCTGGCGATCGCGTTGTCAGCAAAGGTAGCAAATCCGCAATCGGGAGTCAGCAGCACACGGTGTTCGCCAAACAATTCCATGGCGCGAAGGACCTTGGCACGAATTTCCGACGCGGTTTCAATCGTATCATGTTTCTGGTTGACCACACCCACGCCGATGCGAATTTCGTGCGGCAAGTCCGCCAAAATTTCCATTTCGCCAGCGCGAGGTGTGCACAATTCCAAAAACAAATTCCCCACAGGCAAGTTGTTTAAGAAATCAATCAACGGCGAGTAGCTTCCCGACAACGCGACCGTTTCATCTTTCGACCAATTACCTCGACAGATATGCACGCCGATCCGCTCGCGAGGCAGATTGGCGGTCAATTCTCGAAATAAATCGGCCGCAAACGCCAATTCTTCTGCGACGGGCAAGCGTTCGCCCAACGCTCCACACATAAACGAGCGTCCGCCGGCGGGGCGCGCGAAAGCAACTTCTGACAACACCGGTTCGTCAAACTGGACCAGCGTTACGCCGGCGTGCAACAACGCATGCAATTCTTCCCGCAGGACGCGCACAATATCGGTCGCCAGGTCCGCTCGCGAATCGTAGGCGCGATCGGAAATACACTCCATCCACATCGTTCGTGTCAACAGATACGGCCCGGGCAGCGCTACTTTAATCGGTTGATCGGTCAAGGTCGCGAGAAACTCATACTCATGCACTGCCAACGGCTTGGACCGCCCCAATGGTCCAAATACCGCCGGATGCCGAACCTCTTTGGCCGGAATATCTAACGCCCGCATCTCGCGCTCAAATTTTTCCGGATCGTCAACATACGGCAACAAATCGATCAGCGGAATCAGTTGGCAATTGTCTAATCGGCCACCGACGAAACTGGAATAGCTGTCGCGACGTTGCTCACCATCGGTGAACACATCGACCCCAGCCGCTTGTTGATGTTGCCAAATCAAACGCACCGCATCATCCGCCGTCGATTGAAATTCACGCTCGTCGAGGCGGCCTTCGAGATGTTCGTGGATCGCCGACAACATCCAGCGCGGACGAGGCCAACTGCCGATGCCCATCACCGCCAGGGGTGGGATCAAAACCCCGGGAATCGGTGACGGCAGTTGAATCGGGATCTCGATCGCGCGTATCGGTTGCGTCACCGGCATGCTGTTTTTTTCGTTGTCCCGAGCCTGGGATGAAGCTGTCGATGCGGCGGGATTGAATTTCTTTTCCGGATCCGGGCTGAGTCCTGCCAGCTGCTGCGCAGGCTGTGGAACAGCCCGGTTTTCGGGTGGCACAAAGCTCCCTTTGCAAACGAGGAACCGCAGTTCGTTGTCGATACCGATCGTATGGACCAAGTCATTCCCAGTCATCCGGCACCACGCTGGCAAGTCTTCCCGCACGGAAATTTCCCGCGAGCGAATTTCCATTAACCCTCCCGCCGGAAGTGGATCGATATTTTTTCGGATTAACAACAACAGCCCGTTACCACAGTCGAGGTCACCCCCATCAAACGAGATTTGGGGTTGATACGGATGCACGGGCCGAGATGTAGTCATGGTCAAATTGAGCGGCTAAAAACCCGCCCGGACGGGTGGAACCTAGAACGAAACGCAGGGAGCGTTGTCAGATAAAAACTCAATTAACTTCGCACCGCCAACTATGGTCATCCCCGGCACCAGATTGGCTTCTTCCAAACCACGCTTTTTGAAACAGGGCGAGCAGACATAGACTTTGCCACCCGCTTCCAGATAGTTAGCAATTAACTCCTTCAAGGGTGCAAAGCCCGGTTCATGGATATCGTCCGCGTATCCGCGTTCAGCCAATCGTACACCTTCGGTGCTGAGAAACACCATGGTTTCTTTGTCGCATCCCACCGCTGCATTGGCGATTACAAATCCAACCGTGGCTTTGTCAGCGTCATTTTTTGATTGACTTAGGTTCAGGCAAAATTTTCCAGACATGGTTCAGTCTATCCTTCGGGCGATCCAGTAATGAGGGTGTTGTGATTGAAATAAGGAATGCCCGGTCATCGAGCACCAAGCGGGCAGGTCTTCGATCGCGCCCGTATCGAGCGCGATCAAATGCAGAATTTGTCGCGGAGCCAGTTTTAGCATCCGCAACTTGAGTTTCAAAATCAGTTCGCCACAGCCCATTTCACCCGCATCGTAAAAGTCGTCGGCAGCGGAAAAACGGGCTGATTGGGAATCGTCGGCGAAGCTCATGGCGCCGATTTTAGATCACGGATGTTCTTTCGCAAGTCCGTTTGGTGAAACAGTTCGCAGATGAAAGCCAAGTCGCTTGCAGACCACAAAAAAATCACCTATGATCCCGCGAACACTCGATTGACTTGGAAATCGAACAAAACTCTGCGGGCAGGTCATGGACCAACGTTTACCACATCTCAATCGACTTCAACCGCTGGCGACCCGCGCCCCGCAGTTGTCTTTCGCCGCCGGCTTTGGCTGACTGCGTTAATTCTTTCGGCGGCGTGTCCGTTGCCCGTGCCCTGGTGGGATTCGCACTCATCGATTGCGATTGACCATTATCTGGCGGGACCTCGATTCTGACTCGTCGAACCTCTTTCGTAATTCATGTGGTTAACTGGTTTTGAGTATTGATTGCAGTTGTCCCCCGCGAGATGTTTTTATGA
>JANNWZ010000122.1:0-4776 GCA_031409295.1 Mariniblastus sp. | reverse complement strand
AATCCGGACCGCTGAAATTCGCAGTGGTCGAAAACCAGGTTCGGTTCAATTGGTCGGCGTTTCCAAATACGTCGACGCGGCGACCACCGCTCAACTGGTGGCTGCGGGTTGCACGGTCTTAGGGGAAAATCGTCCGCAAGCGATGTGGGAAAAGGCTACGGCGTTAAACGATCCACAAATTGCCTGGCATTTGATCGGCCACTTGCAGCGGAACAAAGTCAAGCGAACGGTCGAGATCGCAACCCTAATTCAATCGGCCGACAGTACGCGTTTGCTCGATGCGATTAATATCGCAGGCACAGAAACAAATCGTGTAGTGCAGGTACTGTTGGAAGTCAATATTTCCAGCGAGGCGGCGAAACACGGATTCGCGCCGATCGAATTGACTTCGACGATCGAGCACGTTTCGCGGTTGCGTTTTGTTCAAGTGAACGGGCTGATGTGTATGGCGGGTCTGGCGGGAGACGCGGCCGATGCCAGGCATGAATTTGCGGCGCTGCGCGAGTTGACGGCAGCACAGCGATCCAACCTGCCCGACAACGTGCGACTCGACGAACTCTCCATGGGAATGAGCGGGGATTTCGAAATTGCGATTGAAGAAGGTGCGACAATCGTTCGGGTTGGATCGCTGTTGTTTAAGGGTTTGGGCTGATAGTTGTTTTTTCTATCGGTCACCGACCGGGACGAACTCGCGTTGGTTGGCGCCGGTATAAATTTGACGCGGGCGACAGATGCGTTTGTTGGTGGAGTCGTGCATTTCCTTCCAATGCGCGATCCAACCGGGTAGTCGACCGATGGCAAACAGAACCGTAAACATGTCGACCGGAATCCCCATCGCCCGATAAATCACGCCGGAGTAGAAATCGACGTTCGGGTAAAGTTTGCGTTGAATGAAATAGTCGTCCTCCAGCGCAACCTTTTCGAGTTTTTGGGCGATTTCGAACAAGGGATCTTTGAGTTGCAATTTGTTGAGCAAATCATCACAGGCTTTTTTGATCAACTTGGCCCGGGGGTCGAAATTCTTGTAGACACGGTGACCGAAACCCATCAACCGGAAACCGCTGTCTTTATCCTTCGCCATTGCGACGTATTTATCGACATCTCCGCCATCGTCGCGAATCCGATTCAACATCTGAACCACGGCTTCGTTGGCTCCCCCGTGCAACGGTCCCCACAACGCACAAATGCCTGCCGAAATCGAAGCAAACAGGTTTGAGTCGGCCGAGCCAACCATTCGCACGGTCGAAGTGCTGCAGTTTTGTTCGTGGTCGGCATGCACGATCAACAACATATTGAGAGCCGAAACAAAGGTCGGATCCGAGACGTATGGTTCGCACGGAACCGAAAACATCATCTGCAGAAAATTGTCACAATACGAGAGGTCATTTTGTGGATAGGCAAACGGCTGCCCCATCGATTTGTTGTGGCTGTATGCTGCGATGGTGGGGAGTTTTGCCAGCAGTCGTCGGATCGAAATTTCGACTTGAGCCGAATCATGAGGATCAAGAGAATCCTGATAGAAAGTTGACATGGCGCTAACCACGCTCGATAGGATCGCCATCGGATGAGCGTCGCGAGGGAATCCATGGTAGAACAATCGCATATCTTCATGCAACATGGTATGTCGACGGATCGACATGCGGAATTCATGCAATTGTTCGGCGTTGGGCAGCTCCCCATAGATCAACAAATACGAAACCTCCACAAAATCACAATGCTGCGCCAGCTCTTCGATTTCATAGCCTCGATAACGCAAAATTCCTAGTTCGCCATCGAGAAATGTCACCGCACTGGTGGTTGCACCGGTGTTAACATAACCTTCGTCGATTGTGATCAGGCCGGTATTTTTTCGAAGGGCACTTATGTCAATTGCCCGTTCGTGTTCGGTACCCTCAATGACTGGCAGTTCAAGTTCCTGGTTATCGCAGATCAGCTTTGCCGTTTTGGCCATTGATTTGTTTCCCGATGTCACGGTAATCACCGGCTGGACCGGTGAAATTAATTATCGATTGGAAAGCGTGCAAGCAAATCCGTTTTGCTCCACGGTGTTAACAAGGCCAGCGAACTGGGGTTTAAAACACGTCGCCGCACCGGGTCACGATGACCGTAGTTTACCTGTTTTTCAGCGTCAGCGAAACTCGGCTAGTACCCTGTTCAAATGGTTACCTCGCTGCCTGAGCCAACCGATGCAATGGGCCAAAAAGAGAGGGCCAGGCTTCGGCCAAGGCACGTGTTTCGCCCGACTAGCGAAGAATCACGAGTCGCAGAACCAGCCCATTAGCTAAACGGGAATGTCGACCCCGGTTGAGTCTCGGCCCGCAGATATTTCCGTTCAATTTCGTGCACCCAAACAAACGGTGATCGGTGGCCGATTAACGGAAGTCAGCGACGAAATTATGGTATTTGAAGCGGTTTCTTAGGACGAACTGGGTGGGGCAGAGCCCAAAAAATACTCAACCTGGATTTCCTGACGGAGCTTTTTTAGATGTTTCTCGAATGCGGCGTTGCGTTTCTCATCCAACATGCGTTGTTTGATTTCGACCTGTGCCTCAAGAAACGGTTTATGTGTCGCGTCGGTTCGCTCGAGGACGCGGACGACGTGGAAACCGTCCGTCGTTTCAATTTTCTCGCTTAACTCCCCGATCGGCAAAGAAAAGATCGCTTGATCCAGTTGGGTTAAAACCAACGAGCCTTGGGAAGTCCAGTCGTGTTGTCCCCCGCCCGCTGCATTGAAGCCATGTGAACCTTTTTTGGCCACCGAGGCAAAGTTCGCTCCATAGACGATTTGGTTCCCCATTTCGACCAACAGTTTTTCGGCTTCCGACCTCGACTCGGTTCGATCAAATCGAATCATCACTTGCTCCCAACGAGCTCGCGCAGGCACCGAGTACTCGGCGATTCGCTTTTGATAGTCATCGAGCATCGCTTGATGAGTAACCTCTGTGTCGACCGCGAGCTGTTGCGACAAGAAGTATTTTGTCAATTGATCCTGACTCCAGGATAACCGCAGCTTTCGCAAACTGGAACCTTGTGCACGCAATTGGGCATCGAATTCAGCGGATGTTTTCAGGCCAGCGCTCTCCATCATTTTGCCCATCGCATTCTCATCGAACTCCTTACCTGCCTGTTCCAGAATTTTGTTCACATCAGCCTCCGCCGGCAGTTTGCGCAATGTGCCGATGTACAGCAGTTTGGCATCCACATACTTGGGAACTAGTTTCGGAATAATCTTTTTGATTTCTTCGTTTTTGATCGACTGCGGCGCAGTCGGCATGAATTTTTCGACCAACTGGTTGACCTCGAACAACATGTCTCCGACAAAAATTGGTTCGTTGCCGACCATCGCCACTAATTTTGTGGGCTCAAACGGAACTGATTCGGGAGTTGGGATTTTTACTAATGGGGAGGCGTCGACCGGTGACGAATTTTTTTTGTCCATGGTTCGGGGAAGATTCGAGGGAGGTGAATCAGCCGTTTTGTCAGCGGGCGCGAAATTGTTGTCCGAGGCAAGTTTGGCACTCTTGGTCGGCGTCGACTCTGGCAAATTCGCGACGGGGTCCAAGGCCGGACTGGCGGGACGTGTCGCGGAGGAGGCTGGAACCGGTTTTTTTAGATTGGACAAATCCGCCGAAAAATTCCCGCCGCTGTTGGGCGTGATTCCGGTATGAATGGTGGTCGTCGGTTGATGCGGGGGATCGAACGCGTCATCAAGCTGAGCACTTGGTTTCTTCGCCGTCGCAAAGCCGTCAGTGGATTTGTCCGGCTGCAATTGAACTGCTCCGGCGCTCGTGGCAAGGCCCCCGCCATGTTGCCGTATAATTGAATTTTTGATTGAGGGAGTATTATTGCGAACCAGCGGTGAAGATGGGGTTCGAGGTATTTCCCAATTCTCGATTGTCGGCGGCAGAGGACTCTGCGATGTGATTGACGAACCACCCCAGTCCGCGGAAGAAACCAACGGATTGGCGATCGCGACGATTGGCTGTAATAAACTGGTGGAAGGTTGAGTCGAATCCGCGAGTGGTTGCAATTTTGGATTAAAGTATGGATCTGGCGTCGTTTTCTTGAGGCCAGTCGGTTGAGTCGAAGTGACTTGGGAAACCGCAACTTCGACTCCGAAGCTCCACAACATTAAACACTTCAGCAACATCGGCGAGATGATCAAAGTTGTCTTTTTCATCTTCGGTATAGGTCAGTTAAGGGAATGGAAATAATCGTCGCCGGTTGAATTCAGACGGGTAGCGCATAGTCGACGGACTTTCGCGGACAATAGAAGGCCTAGGCCGTCGTATGCAAGAGAGATTTCGCAAGTGCCAGCATTTTTTCCGGCGTGAAATTGGTGGACTTCAGTGTTACCATGGCGGTGTGGTCGTCAATGATCCGAATTACCGGCCGAATTTTGGTCAATTGAGTAAAGCGGTTGCGATCTTGAAACTTGAGTACCAGATAGTTGCCTTGCAGGGAAATCGAATTGATTTGCCAGACAGTGGCTTCCAGTTTCAACTCGGCGAGGGTCATCAAACGCTTTGCCGGGCTGGGAAGCTTGCCGAACCGATCGCGGAGTTCCGTTCGCAATTCATCGACTTGATCAAACTTTTCCAAACGCGTCAATCGCCGGTAGATGTCAATCTTCTGTCGTCGATCCACCACGTACTCATCCGGCAGGTAGGCCGAAATTGGCAAATCGATTTCGACATGCACGGTCAACCTCGCCGGTTGGTGTTTCATTTTGCGGACGGCGGTTTCCAGCATTTGGCAATACAGTTCGTAGCCAAT
>JANNWZ010000121.1:0-2842 GCA_031409295.1 Mariniblastus sp. | reverse complement strand
ATGTGCCTGCCCTTGGTTCCAGGCGGGCCAGTTGGTGCTACTGAAATCACGCGCAGCGCAACGGCCGAAGCGGCCCGCTGCGGATTCTGTCTGTTGATGTCCCGGCCGATTTCCATCGGTCGTCGCCTGGCACGAATGTTGGCCTATCCAATTATCCTGGTGGTTGCTGGCTGGATCATCTGGTTCAGTTTCTGTCTCGGGATAGCTCCAGAATTCGAATCTTTTTTTGAGGAGTTCGAAATTGAATTGCCCGCTGCTACCAAGCTGATTTTTGGCATGGCTGGATTTATTCGTCAGTGGTGGTGGTTGATGCTGATCCTGCCCGTCGTTTTTCTGGGACTGGCGTGGTATTTCAATCGGACAGCGGGCAATCAGCTGGTCAGCCAATCCAGTTGGTTGGATCAAAAAATGATGAGCGCCCGACGCGCATTGGCCAATTGGAGCTGGCATTTGTCGCTGTTGCTGGAAGCGGGAGTTGCCGAAAGTTCGGCGATCAAATTGGCGGGATTGACCAGTAACAAGACCTGGTTGAGGCAATTGTGTTTGGATTGGGGTAGTCGATCGGCGATCGTGAATTCCAGTGCCGCGAGTCGGGGTCAATCAGCGGAAGTTCCTGTGGCCCCCTTCATTCGCAACTATAAATATCAACTGCTCAATACCGCTTTGAGTCTGCCTAGCGCACCGGGAAAAGTTTTGTTGCTGCGCGAAATTTCGAATTACTATTATGAACGAAGCCGGGTCAACGGCGACTGGTGGGTCCAGTGGCTAGTTTCAATCATCATTTTTCTCATTTGCGGCATGATTTTCTTCGTAATTCTCAGTCTATTTATGCCATTGGTGGCGACCATCGGTGGACTAGCCGGAGGGAAGTGATAACACAAATGCCGGATCCAATTACCGCCGAATCCCTGTTCCTTCCTCGTCGTGACGAATTGAAACAGCGATTGATCATGAACACGATTCAACACGATTTGATGGACGACTTGTTGCCCCACCAGCGTGCCGTGTTCGGCGTGTTGGCGATTGCCGAACACTGCCGACTTGATCCGGTGCCGCTGTTGTATCAACTGTCCGACGAAATGCCGGGGAGTGATCGTTACTGGACCCAGTTACTCGCCGAAAGTATTCGACAAGGCGTTGCTCCCAGTGAAGCGATTAGTCAAAGCTCCGGATTTTTGACTCCGCTGAGTCAGTTCGCGTGGCGCAGCGCCTGTGAGTTGAACGTCGTTCCCCAGCTTAATCGGGAATTACTTAATCGCTCACCCGAGAGCGCTGATGTCAGAACAGCAGCGGGCAGCGGAACATCATTTTCGAAATACTGGCGACTGTTTTTTCGGGCCGTTTTCTTTTTGGGGATCCTAAGTTTTATTTTGCTAAAAATCGTCCCCGAATTTAAGACGATGCTGGAAGAATTCGAAATTGAAATGTCATCGGCGATGACACTGTTGTTGCGAATCAGTGATTTTGTTATGGATTGGTCGCTGCTGATTCCCGTTATTTTTCTGATCTTGTTGCTGACCAGTTTTCCAATGTGGAAAGAATACCTGCAACGCTGGAGTCCGATCCGGTGGCATCAACGCCAATTACATCCGACCGTGGCTCGGCGACGAGCATTGGCTTTGGCGCTGCAAACCCGACCAATCGACCTCGGCAATCCAACTGCGCCACTGTTCTCGGACCGACTCGCCGAACTATTTCCCCGATTCTCCGCCGTTAATGCTCGAATGGAAAAAGGTCAAACGGCTTGGGCCGCGCTCAGGTCCGAAAACCTGATTTCTCAACGCGATCTGACGACGCTTGAACAGACTCGGAGCCCGGAGACGCAAGCGTGGTTATTGCGTTGGTCGGCAGCCAATCAGCAAGATGATCGCGAAACCAAAACTGCTTTGCTGCAGCGTTCGGTGTCCACCGCCATTCATGTTGCCTTGGGATTGCTCGCGCTGCTAATTTGTTTGGCAATTTTTACAACCTTGATCGACGTGATAAAAGGAATGCTGTGAGGAATCACCATGAAAACTGACCGACTTAATGGCGTGACCATTTTTCATCTTGATACGCCGTCGCGCAACCGTAGCTGCAACAAAAATTCCAGCGCGCGTCGAGGCATTTATTCCATTGAATTGTTGGTCGCCGCGGTATTGTTGATGACTGTCATGACGTTTGTCACGACGCTGATGTTTCGGGTCAACCGCGTGTGGAGCGAGATTGGCCAGCATCGTGTGGCGGCCATGGAATTATCGAATCAGTTGGAACAGCTGACTCGACTTACACGCGATGAGGCAACGTTGGCGATCAAGGCCCTGCAACCGTCGAGTTTATGCAAAAGTACATTGCCCGAGCCGACACTGGCGGGGAAAACAAGTGAAGACGAACTCGGAATTCGCATCGATTTGCAGATTGATTGGCAACGACTGCCACCCGGTCAACCATTGGTTTTATCCGGCTGGCTGACAACCGCTTCTATCAATCCAGCCAACTCCGCGCAACGCAATGATCCATCCGAAACGGATTCGCTAAAATCTGATATACCACAAACTAAATTGCAGGAAGTTGATTTGACTGAATCGGGCGAGGGCAAACGATGAATCGAACTCAATCGAAAAACCGAAGCGGATACAGCCTGATTGAGCTGATCATGGTCATTTCGGTTTCTGGAGTCCTACTGGCCGTCAATGTAACCTGGATGCACCAATCGCTGACCTTTTCTTCCACCATCAACCAACGCCAAGGACAGCACCAAAACCTGACGCGGCTGGCGGGAGATTTGCGAGACGATGTGCGGCTGAGCATCGGCATGTCATCACCCGACGAAAAACAGCTGGAACTGGAAATGCCCGGCGAT
>JANNWZ010000120.1:0-11418 GCA_031409295.1 Mariniblastus sp. | reverse complement strand
GACCAATTGGTACAACCTGGCTACGATCTGGAGCTGGCCGTTTGCACCGCAGGTTTGAATGACAATTCGACTGATCCAGCAATTGACTTGGACGTACTCGACGCGCTGGAATCGGACCTTGGTTCGGAAGATCAACAGGCCGTTGATCAAGTCTTTGCCGATTTGGGAAGCAAACTGGATTTCAATTTGTCCAGCTTGCAACAAGATGAGTTCCGAAATTGGTCGACTAAAAATCGCGGGTTCCAACAGGTTTAGGTCAGGCTAAATTTACCTAGCTTGGTCTCGAACCAGGTACCTCGAAAATGTTCGAATGATTCAAACAACAATAACTCGCCGACTGGGAACATGACGTTCCCGGGGCGATTTTTTTGGCAACACCTCGCAGAAAAATCAGCGGCGCTCCGCCAATTGGTTGGCGAGCTCACTTGGCCCATTGCTTGACAATTTCCATTCCAACTTCGACGGCTGCGACCATCTCATCCAGACAAGCCCACTCCAAAGGGGAATGGATGTTATGCTGACCGGACGAAAGATTGGGTGTAGGCAGACCCATTTCGGTCAAGCGGGAACCATCCGTTCCACCTCGAACGATGGTTTGTTTCGCGATCCTGCCCAACGCGGTATGGGCAGCCAGCGCATACTTCACGGCGCGCGGTTCGCGATCCAATCCGTCCGCCATGTTGCGGTATTGCTGGATTATCTCCAGCTGAACCACGATACCGGGACAATCCGCTTTGACTTTATCGGCCAATCCGCGCAAATGATTGGCATACTCAATCAACTTGCTCGTCTTAAAATCCCGCAGCAAGATCTTCAACGTTGTTTTCGCAACACTTCCTTCAATCCCATAGGGATGCAAGAATCCCTCTCGATCGTCGGTCTTCTCGGGGGCCAGTTCGGCCGGCAGTCGCGAAACAAACAATCCTGCGGCGCGAATCGAGTTAATCATTTTGTTCTTCGCAATCGCCGGATGGATATTGACCCCGGTAAACGTGATGCGCGCCATGTCCGCAGAAAACGTCTCCACATCGACATCGTCTTGCCCGCCTCCGTCGAAGTTATAACAAGCCAGTGCACCAATTTTCGAGAGGTTGACATGATCGGCGCCGTGTCCGATCTCTTCATCGCAGGTGAACACCAGCCTCACGGGTCCATGTTGGATCTGCGGATGTTCGAGTAGATGGTTGGCGATTTCCATGATGATCGCCACGCCCGCTTTGTCGTCTCCTCCCAGCAATGTCGTGCCATCGGTCGTGATAATTGTTTTCCCTTTCGCCAATGGCAATTCAGGGCAAGTTTTGGCGGTGATGATCTGGCTGGCATCTCCCGTCAACACGATGTCGTTTCCGTCGTAATTCTCAATCACCCGTGGTCGAACATCTTTACCCGCGGTGTCGGGCGCCGTGTCGACATGCGAATTGAAGGCGATTGCCGGCGCCGCAACGTTACCCGGCACCGTCCCCATTACGATTCCCCATTCATCCTGGCTGGCGTCGACAATCCCCATGGCCAACATTTGTTCGACCAACAATTGCCCGACCAGCAATTGGCCAGGGCTACTTGGTACCGTCGCGGCGTCTTCCACAGCAGTGGAGTTGATTTTTACATACTGGAGAAATCGCTCAAGAAGTCGTGTTCGAATCATGTTCGGAATTGGCAAAGGGGATGAAATTATTGGCGGCAGGTCAGTTTCCAAACGCCACAGGCTAGGATAAAGTAAAACAAAATCCGATGGCCAGTGCGGTCAGTTTATTTACGGAAGCGCCCTATTCTATGTCATCTCCTGCCGTAAGCTACCTGGTCTTTGATATCGAGAGTATTGTCGACGGTAATCTGGTCTCCAAGGTCCGTTATCCCGGCGAGGATTACTCGCCGGAAAAAGCCATCGAACTCTATTGTGCCGAACGACTGGCCGAAACCGGCAGCGAGTTTATTCCGTACACATTCCATGTACCTGTTTCGGTCGCCATCATTAAGCTGACCGTCGATTTCAAAATCATTGATATCGTCACGTTGGATGCACCCGAATATCGTTCGCACATTATCACAAAAAATTTCTGGGACGGTTGGCGAATTTACAAGATGCCAACTTTTGTCAGTTTCAATGGACGTTCATTTGACATTCCGCTGATGGAATTGGCAGCCTTTCGTTATGGGATCGGCATTCCCGATTGGTTCAATTTGAATGACCGGACCTACGATCAACGCCGCAACCGCTACAACATGGGGGCGCATCTGGATTTGCAGGAGATCATTACGAACTACGGCGCGACTCGATTAAATGGGGGCTTGAATCTAATGGCAAATTTGCTGGGCAAGCCTGGAAAAATGGGAGTCCAGGGACACATGGTGCAAGAGTTGTTTAACGAGGGGAAGCTCCACCAGATTAATGACTATTGTCGCTGCGATGTGTTGGATACCTATTTTGTTTTGTTGCGCACCAAAGTGCTGACCGGCGAACTGACTTTGGAACGAGAACTCGAGTTGGTCGCCAATACAAAACAATGGCTGGCCGATCGCGGCGAAGATTTTCCGGTCTATCGCGAGTACCTGGCCCACGTTACCGATTGGCCCAATCCTTGGGCAGTCCCTTAGAGGCGAGCGGCAAGAAAATAATACCGGTACAATCGACATCCTTGTCCGACAAAAGCAATACCGTTCAAAGGCGATCGACGGACGAGGACGTCCATCTTACGGCGGTTAACTTCTCAACTGCCGATCGCGTTGGAGGAAGATCGCACCTGGATTCCGACAATTCCCGTCTAACGAGTAAATTTTGTTGACAATGGCTTGGCCAAGGAGTAATTTCGGGGCGTCGAAAAAAAAAGCCTATCCAGGTTTTTGACAAAAAACAGACCTGAGTTTTTCAGTGTTTGCGAATCCTGATTCGGTGCACTGATTCCTTTCATTAACAAGGAGTGCAACATGTCGATCAAGTCTTTCGGAAACTCGAGTTTATTGATGAAGCGATCGGTCGGATTTGCCGTTTTGGTGCTAATCGGCCTATCGAACCAATCCACGCGAGCATTGGCTGATTTTACGCTTTTTGAGTCGGCGGGCGCAACTCCGGCCAGCATTACTCCAACGCGCGACAGCTTTCGTACAGCCGTTGGCGGCGGGACGACCGCCGGTGCCAACGGAGACTTTGGCGGCGTGCGACGCGAAATCAATTGGGACGGTGTGCCGGCTGGTTTTTCCGATCCGAGTCTATTGCCAGGCAATTTCTTCAATGCAAATTCACCCCGTGGCGCCGTGTTCAGCACGCCGGGTACTGGCTTCCTGGTGAGTGCCAATACGGGCGGAGCGGTTGCCAGTTTGTTTGGGTTTCCGGCGGATCTGCAAGCGTTTAGTCCCCAAAAACTATTCGCCACCGTGAACAGCAATATCCTCGATATCAATTTCTTTGTGCCGGGAACTAACACCTCAGCAACGATCAACGCGTTCGCCGCCATCTTTGTTGACGTGGAAGATAACAACGTCGATGTGTTCACCAAAATGGAGTTTTTTGACGAAAGCAATTCGTTGATTTTTGGCGGAAATGCGCTAACAGCCGGCAATCAAGGCTTGACTTTCCTTGGCGCAGTGGCAAATTCCGGAGAGCGAATTGCACGCGTGCGCATCACAACGCCACTCAACTTCCTGATATCCAACGGTGTGCGATCATCGGAACTCATCGACTTCGTGGTCATGGATGATTTTTTGTTTTCGACGCCAACGGCCATTCCTGAACCGGGCTCGCTCGGCGCAATTGGTTTCGGCATGGCGATGTGCTGCTTTATCCGTCGCCGACGTTGATTTGTTTTGTGGGTACCATCGAGCGATTGGCTTACCTAGGTTTCTAAGTAAGCCCATCGCTTCGGTGACAGAACAACGATTACTTGGCCAACGCCGCTTTGATGACTGAAGTAAATTCTTCACTGTCTGGTTTCACGCGTGAACCAAAGCGAGCGATGGGCTTGCCTGTTTTGTCGAGGATGAATTTTTCAAAATTCCAACCTACGGCTCCCGCGCCTTTAGGTTGAATCTCCTGAGCGGTCAGGAATTTGAACAACTCGTTGGCATCATCGCCATTAACATCGACCTTGGAAAACATGTCAAACGTCACGCCATAATTTTTGGTGCAAAATGTTTTGATATCAGCCTCGGTACCAGGTTCTTGGCCGCCAAATTGATTGCAGGGAAATCCTAGAACAACGACCCCTTGCTCTGAATATTCGGTGTGCAACTCTTGCAGCGCTTTGTATTGCGGGGTCATTCCACATTTACTGGCTGTGTTGACGATCACCACGACCTTGCCGGCGTATTTCGACATGTCGACGTCAGCACCATCGATGGATTTGACTTGGAAACTGAGCGCTCCGGCGGTTGCCGGTTCATCGCTGGCATCGGCGGCGGCTGGTTCGGCGCGCGCTGGGGTCGTTTCCTGAGCGTGGGCTGCGACGGCGATTCCACCGATCAACAAGGTGAGTGCAAGTGAGCGAATGATCATAAGTGTGTTCCTAATTTGGAAAATGTAAAGATTTGTTTGAGTGAATCGGCTGCAACAGACCAACGCCGATTTTGTAACGCAGACGCAAACCGGAGTCGACAGGCGAGTTTTGTGCATCCGTTACGTGGATTCTAAAAATCGGTTCATCCGCTGTGCGGCGAGACGGCTTTCTGCCACGCAAACCGGAATTCCGACCCCATTGTAACTATTTCCGGTCAATTCCAAACCGGGTTGCTGTTCGATCGCCAATTTGATTCGCGCGACTCGCTCTTGATGCCCAACATGATACTGCGGCATCGTCTCGCGCCAACGATAGATGCGCGATAACTCCGGGGTTCCGTTGATCTGGAACCAGGAATCCAGTTCCTTCAGTGATATTCGCAACAATTGTTCGTCTGATTGTTCGACCAAGTCCGCTTGCAACGCGCCGCCAACAAAGCAGCGAATCAATACTCGGTCGCGAGGTGCTCGGTCAGCAAATTTATTACTGGAAAAGCTCGCCGCGATCAACTTTCGGTTGAGGTAGGACGGCACCACAATCCCATACCCGTCAAAGGGTCGCTGAAGTTGCTTTCGCTCAAATCCAAGTACGACCACTGCGCAACTGGCCGCTTCAAACTTGGTCAACTCACCTACCAGACTGGCATCCACATCGCGACATAGGTTCGCGGCGCTATTGGCCGAACTGGCAACAATCACTCCATCGAAATACTGGGAATGTTGGGGCGATAACTTGACCGCCGAGGGTCGGGCAGCGCTCCGTTGCAATCGCCAACCCTGATCGGTTCGAGCGAGGTTGTTCACGACGGAGTCGGTATGAATCTCGACAGCGGATAAATCTTTCACGATCCAATCAATGAGTTGTCCCATTCCTAAACGAGGTGCCCGAAACAGATCGTACCGCGCACCACTGGCGGTTTGATCCGAGTGAGCCAACAAATCATTCAGCTGATCACGCTGATTTCGTTGCGCCTCAGCGGCCGCAATCAAGCTTCCATATTTTTCTTCCAGCTCAACAAATCGGGACAGCGCGGCGCGCATACTCAAGCGGCGCGGGTCGGCAGTGTAGATACCGCTGACTAAGGGTTGAATCAAACGGTCGAAAACCTGTTGACCAAAACGTCGCACAGCAAAAGCCTGCAAACTCTCATCGGTCTCATCGCGACGTTTGGGAACCGTGCGCTCGGCCAGAAAACGCGATTGGCCAGCAGCATCCAACAACTCCGATCCTACCACTGCCTCCAAATCACTCGGCAGCATCAAAGAGAAACCGTTGGGCACCGGACAGAGCCCCGTCGGCGTGGCAATGAAAGCCCGTTGCGCTATCGGTAGCGTAGAAATCAATTCGTCGGCTTTGCCGAGTCTCTGACAAAAGTCCAACGCCGCAGGCGGTTCGGTTGTAAACATGTCGGCGCTCTGTTCAACCAGATATCCACCGATCTGTTCCGTGTTCAACACGCCGCCTAACCGTGAACTCGATTCGAACAAGGTAATCCGCGTCGATGGCGATTGTTGGCACAACTCCCACGCAGCCACCAGTCCGGATAGGCCTCCGCCGATAATCGCGATTGATTTTTGTTCAGACATGTTGGTGAACGATTGGCTCTGGCACGAAACTCACCGGGAGACAAGTATCAGGCTGCGACGTGCGCACTAAAATCTGGCCACCGAAAAATGTGCGGGATCCAAATGCGGTTGTTCCTGCAAAACCATTTCACGCAACAACCGTCCCGAACCGGTCGCCGTACTCAGCCCCAACATGCTATGGCCAGCGCAAATCCAGACGTTGCGCAGGGCGGGGCTGCGATCAATGATGGGTTTGCTGTCCCAGGTCATGGGACGCCAGCCAAACCACTCCTCTTCGACCGGATCACAAAATGGATCGTGCAAATAGCGTTCGGCAGAGGCCCGCAACAAGCCCAAACGGCGCGGGTGAATGGAGGTGTTGTAACCGACAAACTCCATCGTCGAACCAATTCGATACTTGTTGCCCAGCGGCGTAATCGCCACGTGAGTATCTTCGAAGATAATGGGAATTTTGGGCATGTTCTGCGGGGCCGGCATGGTCAGCGAATATCCCTTGCCAGGTTGAATCGGAATTCGGCAACCGAGTTGTTGGTTGAGAAACGGTGCCCAAGCGCCGGTGGCGACGACAAATTGATCGGCCACCAACTCGGTTCCCGCACCAAGCGCTGCTTTCGCGACGCCGTTCTCGCGCACAAATTCTTTGATCGAGACGTGTTCCAGAATCTTTACGCCACGGGACTCGAGTTTGGTGCGCAGCGCCGTCAATAGTTTATCCGGACGCAGATGGCAATCATCGGGATAATGCCAAGCGCCAGCCACAACCGGCTTCAAGGCTGGTTCGAGTTTTACCAACTCGGCAGTCGGATAGGCCGTCGCGCCGACTCCGAATTGTTCGCGAATCATTTTTTCGGTTCGACCATAGGCTTCAAACTCATGCGGCGATTCAAACACGAACAAGATGCCTTGCTCCTGCCAATCGCAGTCAATCGATTCACTGTCGATCAGGGATTGGTAAAGTTGTTTCGACGATTGCAACAAAGAGTGAATCCCCCCGGCCGCCGAGAGCATGTCAGCCCGATTGCAGCGTCGCGAGAAATTCCAAAACCAGCGCAACGCTTCGCTGGAAAATCGAGGCTTGACGGCAAACGGCGAATTGCGCTTCATCATCGCCTTCAGCGTTTTGGAGATCGCACCGGGTTGGGCCAGCGGCAACACATGACTGGGGGAAATGTATCCGCAATTCCCATGCGAACACGCCGCGCCAAATTTGGCTTGTTCGACAATCGTAACGTCGCAACCGGCCTGCGAAAATTCCCACGCGCACATGGTACCAATCACGCCACCGCCGATCACCACGATTTTATGCGCCGGTTGTCTAGTGGCTTGGATCATCGACAAATTCCGCTGCAAAAAGGATCGGCTGGGTCGAGAATTAGGGTTGTTTCTCCGCACAAATATGCGGAACCGGATATCGAAGGAATGACTTGCTCGCCAGCAATGGTTCGATAGCTCGCCGTGAAAACACTTCCCACGATACTCTCCTGTCGCCACAAATCCCCCGGGGCCAATTTCTTGTCGGCTGCCAGACAGGCGAGTTTGGCACTGGTGCCGGTGCCACAGGGAGATCGATCATACGCATTGCCGGGACACAGCACAAAATTACGGCTGTTGTTGTGGGGATCATGCGGAGGACCAAACAACTCGACATGATCGATCCAGGCGCCTGCGGATCCCGTAATACCGGCCACTTGTAGCGCATCGCGAATCTGTCGCGTCACTTGCATCAGGCGATCCGTATTTCCGGCCGATAGATTCTCCGGTGAGTCTTTCACGAGAAAAAACCAGTTTCCACCCCAGGCGACATCGCCGATGACAGTTCCATAATTTGGCACTTCAACCTGTACGGCCTGGCGATACCGATAACTGGGAACATTTTCGACGGTGACTTCGGCGTGCGAAGTTAACTTCGCAGTCACGATTCCGACTGGCGTTTCGATGCGATGCGTGCCGGGCTGGATCAGTTTCAAGTATTCCAGCGTCACCAGCAGGCCAATCGTTCCGTGCCCGCACATGCCCAAATAATCGTGGTTGTTAAAGAAAATGATGCCGGTGGCACAAGTGGGATCGACGGGAGTACAAATCAATCCACCGACCAACACATCATTGCCACGTGGCTCGTTGACAACCGCCCGGCGAATGGAATCAAATTCGCGGCGAAACCGCTGCCGTCGTTCGGTTAGCGGCCCCGTGCCCAAGTCGGGGCCACCCGCATAAATAATACGCGTCGGCTCACCCCCGGTATGGGAATCGATAACTTGAATTCGTCCAGTCATGGGGTTCGTTTCGGCGTGGCGAGGGCGTCCGGTTGAATTGCTTAAGTGTTGCACTTCTTCCCCAAATCGATGTCGAATCGAAGTCTCGCAGAATCGGCGGGCGGGCGTGGTAGATATTGCTACGTGATAGTAACATATTTTGTGTTCCAAACATGGGGTGGTCGTAGTATTGAACACTTCCTTCAGTGGCCCCCATCGCATCCACGCGCCTAAACCGGCGACAAGCCAAATAGACAACATGAACCCTAAAAAAATCTTGATCGCTGGCCGCTGGCAGGACTCTAATTCGACCGGTAGTTTCCAAGCCGAAAATCCCCAAACCGCAACCTTGTTACCCAGCCATTTCCCCATCAGCAGCTGGACTGATGTCGACGCCGCATTGGACGCGGCAGCGGTGGCTTTTCAGAAAATGCAATCATTGCCCCGCGAAGTGCTGGCCAATTTCCTGGAATCCTATGCGGATCGAATCGACGCGCGATCCGCTGAAATTTGTGCGCTGGCTTCACAGGAAACCGCACTCCCGGTCGAACCACGGCTGGCCTCCGGCGAATTGCCACGCACCACCAATCAACTACGTCAAGCGGCGGCGGCGGCCCGCGACCAAAGCTGGTGTCGACCTATTATCGATACCAAAAATAATCTGCGTTCCTGCCATGGCCCCTTGGGTCCCGTCGTCGTGTTCGGTCCCAATAATTTTCCGTTGGCCTACAACGGAATTTCGGGGGGAGATTTTGCGTCGGCGATCGCTGCAGGGAATCCGGTGATTGCCAAAGCCCATCCGCTGCATCCCGGCACCACAGAATTACTGGCTCAAGAAGCGCTCGCGGCAGCGATCGAAACGGGACTGCCCGCCGGCAGCGTGCAGCTGATTTATGCGCTCGACTATCTGGACGGAGAAAAACTGGTCCGCGATTCGCGATTGGCTGCTGTCGGATTCACCGGAGGTCGACCGGCCGGATTGAAATTGAAAGCTGCGGCTGATTGGTCCGGTAAGCCGATCTTTCTCGAAATGTCCTCGATCAATCCCGTGATTATTTTACCGGGAGCGATTTCCGAGCGCGCCGCAGCAATCTGCGATGATCTGAAAACCAGTTGCTTGATGGGCTGCGGCCAATTTTGCACCAGTCCCGGCTTGATTGTGTTGATTGAGTCCGCTGCAACCGAAGCCTGGATTGATTCGTTGGTCGAGAAATTCAAGTCGGCTCCGGTGGGAACGTTATTGGCAAGGTCGGGACAAGTCGGATTGGCTGCCGCCGTCGACAAACTGAAGTCTTCCGGCGCCGAACTATTGTGTGGCGGTCAGATTGGCGGCGGAGCAGGGTATAGCTACGCCAACACGATCCTCAAAACATCTGGCGAACATTTTCTGGCCAATCCCGAAACGCTCCAAACGGAGGCCTTTGGCAATGCGACGATGATCGTGGTGGTTGACTCGATCGAACAAGCCGTTGCGGTCACTCAGTCGCTGGAAGGGAGCTTAACAGGCTGCATCTATTCCGCTACCGATGGCGGCGACGACGAGGCGTATGCCGCGATTGCGCCTCATTTGCGGCAACGGGTCGGTCGATTGTTGAACGACAAAATGCCCACCGGTGTGGCGGTCTCCGCTGCCATGAATCATGGCGGGCCGTATCCTGCGACCGGCCAACCCGGCTTCACCGCGGTGGGATTTCCCGCCTCGATCGTCCGTTTTTCAATGTTGCAATGTTTCGACAACGTGCGTGAATATCGGCTGCCAGGAATTCTGCGCGATCGAAACCCAACCGGTGCAATCCGAATGATCGATGGGAAATCCACCTCTGCGGATGTTGGTACAGCTGTCGGTTAGTTTCGCTGGACGAGGCCAGTCCGTTGCAGATCGGGTTGTGATTGGTAGTTTTCGCCCTCGCGGCTGTCCAGCTAATTGCCGTAGTCCCGACCGGGCCAATTGGACCACCAGGTTTTGAACTGTCGATATTGCGATTCGACAAATGATTTTTGGCTAGCGCTGAGGGAGTCGGTTTCGTTGAAATGCAGCTCGTATTCCGTTTCGCCGTTGAGCACCAACAGATATTTGTAGTAGAGCACCAAATCGGGACCCTCATCGAAGGTCGACAACACCAGCAACGCTTCACCCAATTCTTGAGCCAGTCGCCGGGCTGCAATATCTCCCGTAACTGCCAGTTCACACAGTCGCACCATTTGGAGTGCTTCACGAGGAATCGCATTGCCAATCCCGGTGATTGCGCCGGTTGCACCACAATTCAAATAGCCATGAAATACTTGCGTATCAACGCCAACCATCAGCGTCAATTTGGCAGAAGCCTGGGTGATATGTTCGGCCGCGTAACTGAGTGATTTTGCGCCGCCGAATTCTTTGAAGCCGACCAAATTGGGAAACTCGCGGTGCAAGTCAAAAAACAGATCGGCTTTGGTTTCGAATCCATAATAGGGACTGTTGTAAATAACCGCCGGCAGTTTCGGAGCGGCACCTAAAATTGCCGCGAAGTGTTGACGCTGCGCGATTGGCGAAGTGCCGCGCGAGAGCACACGCGGAATCACCATCAATCCGGCCGCTCCGACCGACGCCGCGTGAACTGTATGTTCCACCGCGATCCGGGTATTGACCGCGCCGGTCCCAACGACGACGGGGATCCCGGCAGCACACAATTGCGCAACTCCTGTCTGGCGCTGTTCGTCGGTCAGCAACGGCCAATCGCCCATCGACCCGCAATAGATCATGCCATTCATCCCCGCATCCATTAATTGCTGGCCCTTCCGGACCAGTGCCGGAAAGTTTGGCGTACGGTCGGCGTGGCAGGGGGTCATGAGGGCAGGGAGGCAGCCGGTGAAGATATTTTTCATTTAGTGATTCAGTTTTCAGTGATTCAGTTTTCAGTGATTTAATGTTCGGTGCATGACGGAAACACGACTTGGTTTGATGGAATTGTGTCTTGGTTCAGCGGGAAACGGAATTTCTTTCGTTGGGTTAACTGAAAAAAGTAACGAAGCTTGGCTTAGATTTGAGTTAGGTTTATCGCATTGCGGTTAAAGTTAGAAGCGAAGGGGTGTCTGTTGCCAGCCACCCGC
>JANNWZ010000119.1:0-33596 GCA_031409295.1 Mariniblastus sp. | reverse complement strand
CTCCGGCCGTCGTTCGGCCGGAACTCGGACGTTGAACTTCGTGGAGTTTTCATTGGTCCGCACGATGCCACTATACGATTCGGTTTTGAGCATTCCGTGCACTAGCACTGGAAAGGTCATCTCCATTGCGTCCGACTCGACATCGGTCAAGGCAGACATCGTAATTTTGGCATCCCCTTCTTGTTTGATACGGACTTTCCAATTCACCCGTTTCTCACCACCGGCCGGCAGTTCAACCTGTTGTGTGAGGGCGTCGCTCGTTTCCATTCGTTCGCCATCCAATTGAAGTGAAACATCCGACTGTTTGGCGACATCGAGATAGTTATGCACAATCGCCGACAACAGGACTTCGTCTTTTTCTACAAAAAATCGCGGCGCCTGTAAGCGGACCATGATATTCTTGGCCGTGACCACTTCGGTCGTGGCTTCTCCGACACTGGTATCGGGTCCCATGGCCCAAGTGCGAATTTTCCAAGCGGTCAAATTTTCGGGCATCTTGATCGTCGCTTCGGCGATCCCCTCGCTATTGGCTTGCAAATTAACCGACCAAAAAGCAGCGTCGGCAAAATCCTTCCGCACCATAGGCGCGACGAGATTGGGCGGAGGACCGGCGGCGCCGTTTTTCGCCTCCCCCATTGCAGACTTTTCCATCGTGGCCGCCATGGGAGCCGGCATCCCCGCACTATCAGCGCTCAACATGACAGCTCTTCCCCGGCCTCCGCCACCACCGCCGGGAGAACCTGGAGCAGAGCTTCCAAATGCCATCGCGTTATCGGCTTCACCACGCATGGCCCCAACATCGGCGGAAATATTTCCGAAAACTCCCAGGAAGGCCATTTGGTCCAAATAATCCTTGACCATGTTGTTGGTAACTCGGGACAAAGTATGTTCGGTGCTTGGTTGATGATGTCGTTTCCAGCTCCAAAAATGCTCGCGCACGTCTGGCACATTCGAGCCTCCGGAAATGTACTCTAGTGCTCGGTCATACATGGTCATCACGATCGGACCGGAGAAAGGCAGTCCATCCGGACCCGTCAACTTGACTTTGACTTTCGTCTCCTGTCCAGGCAAGATTTTGACTTCCTCAGGTTGCAGTTCGATTTTGACGACTTTGCTGACCGGAGGCACGAAAATTTCTTTGGTCACTTCGTGTACTTTTGCGCCAAAGACCGTGGTCACCTCAACGAAAAAGTTAGGCATGTCACTGCGAGTCACATCCAATTCGAAAGTTGTGGATTTGCCGTCGAGTTGAATCACCTGTGGCAGACCTGCATAGACTCCAGCGGGGCGAACCCACACCAACAATCGGGCACCGGCGCGATTGGACTGCAGCAGCAATTTGACTTTTTCGTCGGGTGCATATTCCGTCTTTTCGACCAAGACTTCGAGGTCATTGTACCGGAAATTCGCACTGTCAAAACCATCGCCGACGACGTGCAGCAACTGTCCCCCGACCACCGTTTGATCGGTTGAATCCGTGATCGAAACCGCCAATCGAAACTGGCCTGCTTCCGTCGCTTTGATTGTGGTAAGCACATCACCATTCTCATCCGCTGTCACATCCCAGGTTTGCAATTCTGTTTCCATCGGCTTTCCGGCGGCGTCATAGACAATGCGGTACAAAACAAGTTTGCCTTTGCCAGCGATCCCTTTGCCATCGGCCGTGCGTACTCGCGCGGAGACTTCAATCGGATCACCTACGCGAGAATAGCCTCGATTCGTCCAGACGTAGACCTGAAACGGTTTGCGCGTGACAGTCACACTGCCACTGCCGACGATCGTGCGGCGCGACGCATCAACGACTTCAGCCGTGATGGAATATTCGTGATCCTGGTCACCGTGCAATTCCTTAGCCAAGGCGGTATCAATTTCGAACGCCAAAGTTCCTTCGGCCGACAGCTGGCCCTCTTCGTCCAGAACCAGTTCCGGTGGATCGGCGTTATAGCCCCACCAAGGCGGCGTGGGGCACAGGCAACCCCATTGTTGGAAACCCGGATACCAATTGTAATCCGAGCCTAGCCAGCGATAGCCGTTGCCATACAACCAATCCCAGGGGCCGATCGGAAACCAGCGTTGGTTCTTGGCGGAGCGGAACACTTTGTATTTCACGACCCCTTTGGTTACGGCACCGCCAAAAAAATAATCGGCTTGAATCTTGACGGGGATCGTATCGCCGAGACGCGTCGGTTTGTCGGGCGCCGTGACCTTTACTTCGAATTCGGGCTTCTTATACTCTTCAACTCGAAAGTTAATCGCGCCACCAAATTCACGTTGTTCCGGATCCGAAATCTGCAGGGAATAGGACCCCAACGGAGCGTCGGCTTTCAAACTAAGCTCACCGTGAACAGCAGCAAACTGATTCGTGTCGCGCACTTCCGAAGATAGTTCCTGACCTTGGGCATCAAACAACTTCAGCCTGACATTCCTGTTGGCCCACGGCTGCTTGATCCCATCGCCATAACCGACTTGACGCAACCAGAAATTGTACTTGACGACTTGACCAGGTCGATAAATGGGACGGTCAGTGATTCCATAGGTCTTGAATTCCTGCAACGCTTGTTCGGAATAGGACCCACCCCAGACGTTGTTAAAGCCCATGAATGCCAGCCGACCTTGGGCGGTACGGGCGATGGTCACCCATTGGTGCTCTTGGTCCAACAATCGGTTCGCGGGTTCAATAAAGCCATTGGCATCGGACACTTCGGCGAAATTTTTGGTCGTGGTAAAAGATCGCTTTTGGCGTTCGTCCCACTGCGATTTCCAGCCGAAAAACTCGACATTGCATTTGGGAATCGGCTGGCCCGACTCCGCGTCGACAATCATGTACAACCAGCGATTGTCGAGTTGTTTGCGGATGATTGCCGTGTCGGCAACCCACAGGACAATATTGGACGTGTTCCCGTCGGGCATTTTTGCCGTGACCAAGTAGGCGCCGGATTTTTGCAACGGCGTAGTGATCGTGATTCGTCGATCAAAATGGTTGGCTCGCGGTTCCAATTCAAGTTGCCAATTGGCAACTTGCTCACCAATGTATTGATCCATGTTTTCCTGGAGCATCGAATAGCCGACTGCCTCCAGCTGAATTCGATTCCAGTCGATCGATTCTGGCTTTGAGTTGATATGATCTTTGACATCGTTCAATAATTTATCGAGGTTGATTTTTTTTGCTGTCAAGCCGACTTGCTTGCCATTGCGGAAACGAAACTCGACCTTCGCACCCGAGCCGGCAGGTTGCGTCGCCGCTGTTTCGAACGTGCCCCACGGTTTGACGATTTGGTCGAATCGTTGTCGGGCCTGGGTGTCTTCCTGATTTGCCAACGCGGATCGCCAATACTCGGCCGCTTTAGGATATTGTTGCCGGTTTTCAAAAATTGCCGCCAGTGTCGAGTTGGCTGTGAATTTGGTGGCGACTTTTTCCCGCGTCGCCAATTTCTGAAACAATCGAATGTGGTTGAATTCATCGAGTAGTTTGAATCGTTTGACTCCCGTGGCGAGTCGCGCAATCGTTTCGTCCTCAGACAAACCGGACACCGCGAACGGCCCAGCGTCTTGGGGCTTATTGGCGTCATCGTTGTCATCTTCGGTTCGAAACAGATCGGCATACGAAGCCATCGTTTGAACATCGAACTGACTCATTTGAAATTGAGCGAAATTCAGGTCGACCACATCGCGATACGTCTCGCGATCGAGCGTCGCAGCTTTTTCCATCGACCAACGCCAACGCTGACCATCATTTTCGGCGGCCTCCCAATCGGTGGCGATCGAATAGAAAATGGGTGTCCCTTCTTTGTCGACGGGAGCCCCTTTAGCCGGCTGTCTTCCCCATCCTTTTCCCATTCCGCGACCGCCTCCTTCCCAACCGCCGAAATTTTGAGCCGCGACCACGTCGGGCAACGTGGCGATGTCAGTCAGGATTTGCAACTGCCATGATTCGCCACCCATGCGGTTCATTTCTACCGCTTGCGAAAGCAACAGATAGAACTCAGCCAATTCTTTCGGTTCCGAGTTGAGATTGGCAACCGGCATGGCTGCGGTCAAGATTTGCAACGCCCGGACGCGGTCTCGATCATTGGAATTACTCCATTCGCCCCCGCCGCGGGCACTGCCGCGTACAAACTTGCCGGCTACCACAAATCCGTAGTGTTCACCCTGTAAAAGTGACTTTGCCGCATCGCGTTGAAATCGCCATTTCTGGGGGTGGAGCAGGATTAATTTTTCGCGGAGGGGGTCGAGTTCGTCCGTGCGTTGTAATTGTGTTAAACAATTTACCACTTGGTTAAAATCGCTGGCCAACAGTCGATCGTCGGCCTGCGGATTTTCAGTCAATTTTTGATAAAGCTCAAACGCTTCGCGAAAATTGCCTTCTTGAAAAAACTGCGCCGCCTGCTTTCGATCCTGTTCATCCACGCGACCCACCACGCCTTCCGATGTATAAAACGAACAGATTGCCAACGAACCAACCGACAGAAAACACCAGGTCACAATCTTGGTGAGCATCGAACTACTTTCGGGAAAATGGGTACATCTGGTCAATTGATCCGCTGGGTCAGCGCACGTGATACCTAATCTACAATTAACGGCGCCAACCGACCAATGGGTTCTCAGAGACATCAAGCTAACAAAAAGTTCCCTGCAAAGTGATCCCAATCTTCCCAAATCGGCCATTGCGAAGAGTGCCGGACAACGTGGCCCCTTGACCCGACAAGATAGCTTAAGCTTTAGAAACGAGGCCGATTGACGGAAAGGGAAAAGTCCCTAGTTTGACAGAACGAGTTATCGTACGTTGCAGTCGCATTCAAGCCAAAAAAAATACCTGATGATCATCACCCGGCGAACCATTTTGCAACTGTTCCCGATAGTGGGGATTTCATCGACTGTTTTTGCGCGATCGCTGGCTCAAGAGGCTGTTGGAAAAGTAACGATTACCAAGGAAATGATTGTCAACGCGCAGTGGGTCAGTGGGATCGAGTTAACAGAATCCCAAATCGAATTACTGCAGACGGAACTCAACTCCCTGCACAATAGCATTGAGAAATTGAATAAAATCGAGTTGGATCTTCACCTGGATATTCCCGCCCTAACTTTTCAACCGCTCCATTGGCATCCAAATTTTGGAGAGCCGCCCATCGTACGGTTTCAGCCGACGCAACTGGAAGCTGGGAAACGGCCAGCAAGCGATGACGATCTCGCGTTTTTGTCTCTAACCGAATTGAGTAGATTGATTCGCGATCAGCAAATCAGCAGCTTGGAACTAACCACGCTGTATCTCGAACGGCTCAAGCGATACGACCCGATGTTGAGATGCGTGGTCAATGTGACTGAAAAAATGGCGTTGCAACAGGCTAAACAAGCTGACTTGGAAATCTCCCAAGAAAAATATCGCGGGCCTCTACATGGAATTCCTTGGGGAGCCAAGGACTCGATCAGCGTGTCCGGCTATCCCACCACTTGGGGCATCCCTCTCTTCAAAGACCGAATCATCGACCAAACTGCCACGGTGGCCAAGCGACTGGAATTAGCAGGAGCGGTGTTGATTGCGAAACTTAGTTTGGGCGCTTTGGCGCGGGGCGATCAATGGTACGGCGGAATGACTCGCAATCCGTGGAACCCCAATGCCGGCTCGGGTGGCTCCAGTTCTGGATCGGCTGCATCCACGGCGGCCGGTTTGGTCGGGTTTTCACTGGCATCCGAAACGCTCGGTAGTATCCTGTTCCCTTCCATGCAGTGTGGAACGTGCGGTTTGCGTCCAACCTTTGGTCGAGTCAGCCGGGACGGTTGCATGCCGCTATCGTTTTCTATGGACAAGGTCGGTCCGATCGCCAGAAGTGTCGAAGATCTCGCGCTCGTGTTTGGTGCGATTGTTGGTCCGGACGGTCAAGACCCCACGGTTTCGGCCCACAACTTTATTTGGCCACCACCCGAGTTGGATTTTTCCAGTTTGCGCGTCGGGATCCTCAAACATCGCGATGAGTCGGCTTCACCCGATGCCTCGCTTGAGATTATTCGCAGTCTGGGCTGCGAGTTGATTGAGGTGGAATTACCAACCGAGATTCCCTGGCAGTCGCTGGCGAAGATCATCATTATCGAGGCGGCCGCCGTGTTCAACGACCTGTTGCGAGCGGGTGAAACGACTGGCTGGAATACTTGGATACAGTCTTTTCAATCGGCACAATTTGTCACCGCGATTGACTATTTGAAAATGCAATCGGTCCGCCGGAAGTTGATGTTGGCGTTTGACGAAATGATGAGCGACATCGATATCCTGTGGAATGCACAGGACTTGCCCTACTCGAATTTTACCGGGCATCCATCGGTTGCGTTTCCAACGGGCGTACGTTCAATGGGTAATCGCCAGATTCCTAAAACGGTTGTGGCCACGGGTCACTTGTTTGATGAGGCCCGCTTGTTGGCTTTCTGTCACGCCTATCAAAAGAAACTGCTGAAACCCGTCCCACATCCACCAGTCGACGACTGGTTAGCCAAGTTCAATCAGGGGAAATTGGAATCAAGACCAAAAACTCCCGAACCGAAGTTTGGCCCTGACAACGGTCACTAAACTCCAGCGGCTTGATTAACGCGCGTAGATCTGCCATGCTTGCCAACGACAATCCACCGTCCTGGATCGGCAAATTTGCAATCTTTAATTTGATTCGAAAGGAAAAACGATGCGCCCCACCATGTGCTGTTTTCTTGCCATTTTGTTGTTCGGCGCGTTGACCAATCAATTGCCAGCCGATGATTGGAACCAATGGCTGGGCGCCAATCGAGACGGTAGCTGGAATGAGACCGGCACCCTCACTAAATTTCCAACCGGTGGTCCCAAGGTTTTGTGGCGTGCTCCTGTTGCCAACGGCTATGCTGGTCCGGCGGTTGCCGATGGCAAAGTATTCGTCGCTGATTTTGTGCGATCCGAAGGCGATGACACGCCGAATCCGGGAGTGAAAAGTGAGTTGACCGGAACCGAAAGATTTCAGTGTCTCGATGCAAAAACTGGTAAACCGCTATGGGCTCACGAAAACAAATGCAGTTACAAGTTGTCGTATCCCAATGGCCCGCGAGCGACTCCCACCGTCGACGGTTCGTTGGTTTATTTTCTCGGGGCCGAAGGAAATCTGAGTTGCTTGAATACCGCTGACGGTAAAGCTGTCTGGTCTCACGATTTGAAAAAAGACTATGGCATGGACGTCGCTCCCCATTGGGGCTTTGCCGCCCATCCGCTGGTCGATGGAGATACGTTGTTCTGCGTTGTCGGAGGAGTCGACAGCATCGCCGTGGCCTTCGACAAAAAAACGGGCAAAGAAAAATGGCGTGCGCTAGGTGCCAAATCGCCAGGTTATTGCCCACCGACAATGATCGAAGCAGGTGGGACCAAGCAGTTATTGATTTGGCATCCCGAATCGCTCAACAGTTTGAATCCGGAAACCGGCGAAGTCTATTGGTCGTTCAAAATGGAACCCGCTTACGAGATGTCGATCATCGCTCCGATTCAACACGGTGAATTTTTGTATGTGACGGCACTTCAAGGAACTTCAATATTGTTGAAACTGGATTCCGAGAAACCCTCAGCGACCGAAGTTTGGAGTGGCAAAGGCGTGCATCCTGATCACAATCCGCCGCTGATCGTCGACGGGCATATTTATGGCATCGATGAAAAAGGTCAGTTGCGATGTTTTGTCTTGGAGACTGGAGAACGACTCTGGGAATCGTTGGCCACCGCTCCCAAGGGCCGACCAGCCAACTCAACAACCGGTTTCGTCGTGAAAAACCAAGATCATTATTATGTCATGACTGAAATGGGTGAACTGATTATCGCTAACATGTCGCCGGCAGGTTTCAAAGAATTGGATCGAGCCAAAATTCTTGAACCCACGAGCCAAACGGGCAACCGGAAAGTCGTGTGGAGCCACCCCGCATTTGCCAATCAGTGCGTTTTTGCGCGCAACGATGCTGAGATCGTCTGCATTTCGTTGGCGAAGTAACACAATCGCCGATCCGTGGGCGACTGTCGATTTGCAGTTTCTGATTATTTTCAAATTCCGCCACAAATTCTGGTCCTGAATTCGTGTGCATTGCGTGAATACGGATGAGGTGGAAATTTTATCCTTTGTTGTGATCCTCGCTATAACAAGTCTTGAATGGGTCTGGAAGAATATCATGAAACGAACGAATCAAATTGGTTGGACTTTGCTGTTTGGAGTGATCTTTGGGTTCAACGGCACCCTCACTTACGGACAGGATCCAGCTGGCCCCCCAACCGATCGACCCAGCGTCCGTCGACCAGGGACTCAGCGCCCCGATCGTGCGCGATGGAACGCAGCTGGCGGAAACTCGGGATTGAAAGTCGGGACGGTTGCTCCCGCTTTCAAGTTGAAATCGCTCGACGGGGAAACCGAAACCGAGCTAGCAACGTTGCTTGATGCCAAGCCGGTCGTGTTGTTTTTTGGCAGCTATACGTGACCGCCGTTTCTGAGCCAGGTTGGCTCAATGGAAGCGATGTATCAAGAATACAAGGACATCGTCGAGTTTCGTTTGATTTACATCCGCGAAGCCCACTCAGCCGATGGGGAACGGCCGACTCAATTCGCCAAAGACAAGGGGATTGTTCAGCAGCAAACTTATGACCAACGATGCACGACGGCAAAAATGCTGTTTGACGAAAACAAGTTGACGATTCCCGGTTTGGTCGATTCGATGGACAACAAGACGAACTCCGCGTATTTCGCCCACCCCGATCGCGTATTCCTGGTTCTTAAAGACGGAACATTGGCCGTCGCCGGTGCGAAGGGCCCGCGCGGATTCCAACCGGCAATCGACGACGTCGAAAAGTGGCTGATCGATTACCGGAAAACTCTGGCCGAGTCATCGTCAGAAAACTCGATCGATCATCAGCCCCAGGAGAATCCACCTTCCCCAGATGGCAGCGCCTTAGACCGCGAGAAATGATTCAGCGGCCCGTTGGTCAGCCGCCGCCGGCACCCCATTGCCAGTTTATTCTCGTCCGATCCAACGTTCACACCGGTTTACAGTAATTCTAGTTTCAATTTCATTTCGGACGGATCTGTGTAAACTGTGTCAATTGACTGACCGTGTTCGTCCGTTTCGATTCCAGCTGAGTCCGTGAGCTTGGTTGCGACCTGGTTCAAATCGTCGCGAACCAATTCATCTACACCCGCGAGTGACCGGCTCTTATCATTCGTCAATGGAGTATTAGCCGGAGTATTTTCCCAGCGTGTGTTTAAGGTGACCCGTTTGGTGAGCTGCGGATCGTGTCCAAACATTTTAGCATCCAACTGCGCGATGGTGGCAACCAGATCACCAACACAATTTCCGCAGCAGCAGGTGTCGGCATCTCCGTCATGTCCCAATCCGCATTGGTCGCCCAAAGGCAAAGTCGTTTCACCCCATGATCGAAGCAACTTGAGTGCTTCCGAATAGTCTTCGGTTGCCGACAAAAAATACTTATCGGCGCCAAAACCTTTGGTGGAACCCATTTTTTGACCGCTTTGAATGCGGAACAAGCCAACATCGATCGCCAACCCTCCCACGATTTCCGGCGGGTGATTGATTTCAGCATCTTGCGATTGCTCCTCTTCAATAAACATGACCGCACCATTGGCCGCTACCGACCGACCGCGGACCACCGCCGTATCACCCGAATTGTGCGATTGCATTTCGGCAAACAACGCTGGAGCTGAATCAAAGGTGGTCGTGAAACTCTGATTGAAATTCTGGTCAGTAACGCTATTGCCAGTCACCAACGCCTCAAACGTCGAGCTGCCTGTGATGCCGGTGCCGACTTCAAACGCGATATAGCCAACCGTTTCTGCGCGATGACGCTGTTTCGATAATTCCTGCTCTTGAATCCGAACTTCGAACTCTTGATTATTCAGAAATCGAACTCGCGTCGACGCGGAGTTAACATCGTTCTCGGTGACAATTTGGGTTAGGACGATCGGGCGGTTATTGGCACCAAATGAATCACCTAATTTATAGCGCGACCAACGATAATCTTGTCCCGTCTGGTTACCCGCCACGATTCGCGTGCCATCGGTCAAGACATGTTCACCCGCTTCCACAACCATATACGAGATCGTTTCGGCCGGGTGTGTGCCGTCCAGGTAATTCCATTCGTCCAAATGAACCTGAAAACTGGTCGACGTCACATTGCGGACGCGAACATTTAACGGCTGGGCATTAGTCGTGGAAATAACGTTCGCTATAACCACGGGATTCAGATAGGTTCGATTCAGATTGACCGTGGTCCAATTGTGATCGACTGAAATCCGTCCCACTTCACCAGCGGGCACCCCGGGCAATGGTTGAATAGTTCCGGAAATCGTGTAGAAACCAATACTGCCATACTCGGAGTAAACCCCGGTCTTACCGACGCCATCGATGGACAAATAATATCGGCCCGGTGCCAGGTTCAGATTAAGCGTAGCGTCGGTTTCATCAACAGGATTGTTCGTAGCGACCAAAGCACCAAGTTCATTGTAGACTCGTGCCCAGACATCAAGGTTGGGCCGGAGTTGAAACGCATTAAGACTCAATGAGACCGCGCCGCCGGTTTCGAAAGTGAACATGTCGACGTCGGTGAGTCGTTCGATGATGTTCCAGGCAAATACACTTCCATTGCTATCCGGACTAAGTGCGCTGGCCGTAGCAATCGTGTCGCCAGCACTGTCGGTGCGAAAACCAAAGCCATTAGCGGCCTTGGTAATGATCGAATAATCGTCCTGGGTATTGGTGCTGCTGGTGTAATCACCATTGCTCCATTGGGTCACGTTCTTACCAAAGGGCGCCCCCATGATTGGTCCCCAACTGGTTTCGCCGGCTCCCGTCCCGCTGTGATAGCTGGCCGTGCCCAAACCGTCGTGAGAAAGTCCCAGCGAATGACCGACCTCATGTGAATTAGTCATCGCGCCGTTGTTTTCACCTTTGTTAAAGGCAAACACTGGATTATCGATGTTGTCGTCAAAACTGTTCAGATACGCGACGCCACCGATTCCGTCGCCGAAACCAGCGGTGGCCTGAGTGTTCACCGAGCGGACACCATACAATTGATCGCTAGCGTTGGATTTGATCAAGCGATCCAAGCTTGGCTCTTTGGTAGTCACATTGATGTTGAACGGCAGATAGTCTTCTGCGACGTTTTGAAATTGCAATTGAATCTCAATCAACTCGGCGGTGCTAAACGCGGCCGTATTTCCATCCCGATCAAATGCCGGCAGCATGATATCGTGGTTCCAGGAATTGTTCACCGAATGGTGACCATCAAAGTCAAGATAAATTATCTTCGTTGCCGTGGGATTGCTTTCGAGCTTGAAAGTGTCCGCCAGCGGATAGGGGTTTGAACTGGTCCCCCCAATCCCGAAAGTAAATTGCCCGTCGATATAAGTTGGAAAAATTGCCGCTAACAGTTGTCTTGTTTCCAACAACTCATATCCCGCCGGCGCGCGGGACGATGTGGCAGAGCGATTGTGGGGATTGCGTGTATTAGTACTTTGAAACTTGCGGAATTTAGGTTTCATGAAACTCTTTCCAAATTGAAACGTCGATACGCCACACGAAAAAGTCTTGACTTACTCGCGGGCAGAATTACCGGTGTGCACGATTGTAATTGCCCCGATTGCAATTCCAACGTCCCGAACCGACGCTTAAGTACCACACCAACCGTGTCAAGGTTGGCTGTCGACTTGCACGCATGAATCGAAGTTGTTGGAGCTTGAAATCAGGATTTTGGAAGTGCAGTCGAGAATAACTTAGCAAGGTTGGCCCATGGCTTTCAGCCATCGGTAGTGCGATTGGATCGCGGAAAACGCCGTGGAATGAGCGTGGTACCGCACGCCAAATTCCGCCGCAGTGGCTTCGACAATTTTGGACATTGCCGGATAATGGATGTGGCAAATGTGGGGAAACAAGTGGTGCTCGATCTGAAAATTCAAACCGCCGGTAAACCAGGTTGCCGGCCAACTATGGCGTGCAAAATCAACCGTGGTTTCGACTTGGTGCATCGCCCAAGAGTTTTCCATTCGCTGGGTGTCCGCGTCGGGCAACGGGAAATCGGCCGGTTCAACGCTATGCGCTAATTGGAACACGATGCTCAACAACAAACCTTGAACAAATGACGCACCTACGAAGCCGATCGCCACGTAATACCAAGCGTGAAAACAGACTGGTATGCCAAATGCCAACGTCAAGAAAACAACTTTTCCCATCAAAAATGTGGCCAATTCCCAACCTTGGGGACGGGGTATCGTGGAGTTCCCAACACGGCCAATCAACAAGGCCTGAAAATCGTCGCGGAATTGCCATTTGAACGTGATAAACCCGTACAAGAGCCACAGGTACAGATGTTGAAAACGGTGGAAGGCGTAACAAGGCTGGTGCGGCGACAGGCGGCCCATAAATCCTAAATCGATATCTCCATCCAAACCGGTGACGTTGGTGTACGAATGGTGAATCACGTTGTGAGTTCGTTTCCAAATGAAAGAGCTGCCACCCAACATATCCAGTGTCATTGCCATCATTCGGTTCACCCAATGGTATTTCGAATACGCTCCATGACCGCCGTCGTGTTGAATATTAAAGCCGACCGCAGCCATCGCAATACCCATTGATATCGTCGCCAGCACTGCCATTGGCCATGTGCTCGCCCAAAACACGACGGAGACATAAGATATCATCAGCCACGAAAGAATGGCGATCGTCTTGAGGTACATCCGAGGATGATCCCGCTTCGACTGCTTGGTCAACACGAAGTACTCGTCGACACGTTCGCGCAGAGCCGTCATGAAACTGTCCGGCTTGGAAAACTTAACGAGATTTGGATGAGCCGTCTTAGTTGAACTCGACTCGGGAGTCATTCCGGGGAAAGCTGGCTTCTCGATCATTGTAGGCATCAGATATTGTCTTCCTGACAGAGACAGGCATGGGACGTACGATTACGCAACGTTCGCAGCCAATGGGTGTCAGTTTAACGCGATTGGCAGGCAGTAAATCAACTAACTGCTATCGCACGTTTTTGAATTTTTCCCAATTCCTGCCAGCCGAATGCTGTCCGATTTTAATTCGACAACGACGACTGCTAACGATAAGGGATTTCAACCCTTGAGGAAGCATTTTGCCGATGATCCCGAATGTGGTCAAGCGAGGGGGCGCTAGATAATTTTTTTTTTGAAGTTTGAGGTGCTGCGGGTACTACCTAATCGTCTTGCTGATCAGAATCGGTCAAGTTCCATGGAGGCAGGCCTCTTAAATTGGTGGTCTTTGGTCTTTGTGTTTCGGACGTGGTCGCCACCAGCGGTCGGTGTAATAAATTTGCCGATCGGCCATCGAATCAAGAGCACCAGATCGAAATCGCCCGACGGAACACAACTACCTTCCAACCTGGAAATCGTCACGGAGCGAAAATGTCGGCTGTTGGGAAAGAATGCAAATATCGTCGACTAGAAGTAAGGACTCATGGAAAATTCGTGCCGAGAGCAGTTTATCTTGCTCTTGCCGAAAATTGATTGATTTCTTGAATATCATCGTCAAACAAACTATCCAACAGACCGATTTTCCACGTCCAGAGGGGGAAATTCCCGACCAAACTGACGTTCAGAAGCTGTCGCCGCAGGGACACGATGGGATTTATGGTGGCCAGAACAACATTGATAGTCTTGGAAATCAACCAAACTTCCCATTCGACCTACTTTACCTTTCCCAAAGTGTCTGCCGAATGTTTCCCAAATATTCACAATTTAGCGTTATTTTTCCTTCCAATTTCCGGAAATTTCTGTAGACTACCGGAATAGAGGAATTTTATTTGGGTTTTCTTAACTGTGTTTGTTGTTTTTTTTTGATTGAGGGTTGTCCAGTTTTTCAATTTTATTTTTGGGAGTTAATGAGATGAAGAGAAGCAGTCGTTTAACGCAACCAGGGTTTACCTTGGTTGAACTGTTGGTTGTGATTGCAATCATCGGGATACTGATCGGCATGTTGTTGCCGGCGGTACAACAGGTTCGAGAGGCGGCCAGAAAAACCGCATGCTCGAACAACCTCAAGCAGCAAGCACTTGCTCTGCATAACTACGAGAGTCAGTTCGGAAAATTTCCTGCTGGCCACTTGGTGAATCCCAGTTGGTACTGGGCTGCCGAAACCCCTCCAGCACCCGATGGGATCCGAATTGGATCATCCCGGCCCGTGGGCGGTCCGTTTTGGAGCTGGATGATGAAGATTGCTCCGTTTATTGAAAACAACAATCTTTATGATTCCGTTAACCTAGACAATTGGCCTTGGTGGGCGACTTTCCCTGGTTCGACTCGGGTAATCGTTTCGACAAAATCTGAAGTTTTCATTTGCCCTTCGGATCAGCGCGGCGATGAAAACTGGATCGAGTCACCCGGTTCTCCAAACGAAGCCGCCATTACGTCTTACTTGGGCGTTTCGGGTCGAGATAGTTACCGAACCACCGGTGGACAAGACGGAATGTTGTACGTTAACTCGGGCAATAGCTTCGGTTCGGTTGTTGATGGTACATCCAATACGCTGTTTATTGGCGAAAGATCCCCAGCGTCCGATTTGCTATATGGATGGCAATGGGCGGGTGCTGGCGACAATACCCTTGGAGAAACCGACGTGGTTTTGGGCGTTCACGAACGAATCGCTGCTTCGTTTGGCGGAACACCACTATCCAGCTTGACCGATTACTTCCGACCAGGCTCGGCTGACGATCCAGGTAACCTGCACCGATTCCATTACTGGAGCAACCACCCAGGTGGCGGTATGTGGGCTTATGTTGATGCGAGCGTTCACTTTGGTCCCTATAAGAAAGACAGTTTCTATAATGGTGCCAACCCACTTCCAGCCAATCCTCTTAACGAGACGATCTTGGGCAAGCTTTCCACCCGCAATGGTAAAGAAGTTGTGCTTCCGTTCTAGGATCTAAGAGTTTGTTTGGGATGTCGATTTTTGTGCTCTGCCAGAGAGCTTTTTGCTCTGGCGGAGCTTTTTTTTAGAAATTTATTCGGAAACAAAATTACCATGTTTGCATTAGTATCGCGTCTCGCTTGTCTCTGTTTCCTTGTCGCCGTTGGTTGTTGTATCGGTTGCAGCACCGAAGAAGCGTATAAGCCAGAACCAATTCCTTCTGTTCCACCGACCACACGAGGCACCGACGGCGCCGGAGGAGTAGCGAAACAGAAAATGGAAGGCAGTACCCTCGCCGATCCCGACAAGAAGTAGTTCTCGGTTCATACTTTGTCCGATCTGATTCGAGACACTCCTGTCGGAATCGCGATTTCACTGACAAATCTTGTGTACTCCGGATCGCGAACTGTCGTCTTTCAATAGCCAGTTCGCGTACCGGGGAACCAGGATCTATCCGATTCAACGTTGATAAGCCGCGCAAACCATGCGTCCGGAAACGGGGAACGACGATCCCGTGGCGAGCTGATTCTTACACCCATGCGATGCTGTTTGGCACAACTGCTCATCTCAAGCATGTGAATCAACCTGGTTTCCTCGGGCCCAGCAACATCACACGCGACGCCCTCAAGTCACGAGATACCCCAGCAAGCGTCTAATGCGACATAATGACGGTGACGGCAACAACGATGCAATTCTCCGCGCAAGTTGTTTGGCAATTGCTCTTCCGTTTGAGCTGGCAACCAGTTTTTCGACAACCGTTTTTCTAACCGACGTTGTCGAGTCTCATCCAGTTTTCGATGACGTTCCTGTCCAATAACCTGCCCCAAACCAACCTGGCAATCGGCTGGCATGATGTAGCCAATGGCACTTAGCAACCGGGTATGGTTGTAATGTTGAACATAAGAAGTGGCTCGCTTCTCTGCTTCTTCCATGGTCGCCGTACATGTTATGCGAATGCATTCCTGTTTGATCGAACCGTGCCCGCGTCCTAGCTTGCCGTTACTTTGCGGGTAATACGGGCTCGTTCGAAAGTGGATCTGATTGTAAGTCCGAATAAACTCCTTAAAGTCTTTGGCAATGAACTGAGGTCCAATGTCGCTGATGATCCGCGGCGTTACGCCCGGATGTTTTTCCATCGTGCGGGCCAGTATCAGCCCCACATCTTACTCCCGCAACGACTCGCGAATCTCCCAGTGCACGATGTATCGACTGAAGCCATCGAGCACGGAGATCAGAAAATAAAACGAACCACCAAGGTTGAGATAACTGATGTCAGTATGCCATTCTAAATGGATTTTACCGGGTTGAAGTTAACCTGTTCCTTTCTTGCTGGGCTTGATGAACTTGCGATCCATCCGCCCCGCAGCTTTGAGTACGCGATAAACAGAATTGGGGCTCAACGCCACGATGTTATCATCGAGCATCATGAATTTCAGCGGTCGATTGCTATCCAGCGGGAATCGCTCGGGCAAGTCGAGCATGGCTTGATTCTCCCATTCTTCCAGCCACCAGTCGCGTGGGACCTGGCCGTTGGGCTCGTTGATTTTGCCGTAACGCTTTTTCCAGTTGTGGAATTTGCTCGTTTCCAAGCCAGCCCAATTTAGCAACCGATTGCAAGGAATTTCTGCTCGATCCGCCCAATGTTTGAGATAGCCGATGATCGTATCGCGAAAATCGTGGGGGACCCAGACGCCTTCCAGAGGTCCCCATTGGCTTTTTCTACCTTGACGTTTTCCTCCATCAACTCGGCGATGACCTCGTTTTTTCAATCCGTTTAGCTTCGAGCCGTTTGATTTTCGGATCTTTCAGTTCGGCGATTTTCTGAGCGGCCTGGAAGAGAAGGCTGCTTGCCGTTTTCATTCTTTGCAAACACTTTGACGAGCTACTCTTGGGCCAAGTTGACCCATTGGTAAATCTGAGTCGGTTGAACGTCAAGCTCCTCAGTGAGGGGAATGATGTGACTCTTGTCTTACAGATGCCTTCTGACGATTTCTGCTTTTTGTTCCTCGCCAAATTTTCTTCGGTTTTTGGTCATGGAATGTCTCCTGTGTTTTGATTTTGTTAACCCAAATCAGAAGATTCCAAATCCATTACGGGCAAGACATCGCAACGGATTCCGCTGGACGGCGTGATCAGATGGCGAGCAAGTTCCTGGCGATTCACGACCAATGGTTGTTCGTGGCGTCTAGGTTCTTACTTAACGCCTCCATTTGTATACTAGTCAGTGTAGTTCTCTATTTTTTTCGTCTGGAGACTACCTGACGTGAAAGCCAGATATTGACCCGGCGAAAAATGAAGGGCCTGAAAACGCGTATCTTGATCGGTCGCGCAATAATCGAAACGCTCGAAGTCATTTCGCTGTGCGGTCAATCACAAGCACGCTGGTCTGTTTATCCGAATCTGGACTACTGCCACCGAGAACGATAAACCGGTTGTCGTCCAAGGCCACTAGTCGATGAAAGAAACGACCTGTTTCGAGTTCGGGAAGTTCCTCCCATGCCATTCCGTCGTCGCTCAGTTGCAGGACTTTTCCACTGAACGTGCTGATCACGATCCGACCGCCAACGTTGAACGCCGACGATCCAAAACCGTCCATCGGTTCGCCCGGCAAAGCGGGAGCCGCGCTCCATTTTTGATTGGTAGTGTCGAACACAAACGCGCTGGTGGTAGGTTTGGCATTTTCGCCCATGCCACCCAACAGGTAAAGCTTTCCACGCAACTCCGCCAATGCAAATGCGCGACGCGACTCCGGCGGCGCCGGCATGGGTTTCCATTCGGGCGCTGCTTGGCTCAAGTCTGCTTGCCATGCCGTCTTGTGCCATTGTGATTCCTCATCACCTTGGCCCAACGACCAGCCGCCCACGACATAGAGTATATTGCCCGCCACGACCGCGTCGAAACTGGAGCGCGGTTCGGGAAGTGGAGCCAATTGAGTCCACTGGGATGTGTGAGGGTCATAGACTTCAAAATCCGTTGTGGAAACAATCTCTTCCTCTTCACCGGCAGCGTTGCGGGCTTCGAATCCACCGACCCGATAAACTTTGCCTTGGTGCGAGACGAGTGCCATTCCTTGGCGCCGAGGAACTTCGCCGAGCGATTCCCAATCGCTGTTCGATTCCAGTTTCACACGGCGAAAGACATTGTTTTGCAAATCCTTGGAATACGAATGAGCGTCTCCCTGATTTCCACCGTACACGTACAGGTAACCGTCACAAACAGCAGCTCCGAAACTTGTCACCGAGGCTGGAAAATCGGGCAACTCCAGCGGCTGTTGGGCTTGGGGCTGTTGGGATTTGGTAAGGGTCTGAACTGGATTCTGTTGGTTGGAAATACACAGCAATCGCGAACCTGTTCGAATTACGAATCGCGAGTCGGCCACTGCGACGCCGTACAGCTTGTCAGCGACAGACAGCGTATTCGTACCCAGCAGTTTGAATTCTGGACCTGTGGCAAGAATATCCGTCTTACCTTCTTTCGAAAAACAATAAATTCCAGCGCTGGTTCCAATCGGTGAAGCCCAGCTCGAACCACTCAGTCGTTCTTTCCAAAGAGTTTTTCCAGTCACCGCATCCACACAAAAAGAAACTCCTCCTTTGTCGACATAGTACAATTGTCCATCGCGATACAATGGCGAACCGAACGAGCTGGTCGCTTCGTTATTGCGCCACAGAACTTCCGTCTCGTCAGATTTTCCGGACGCATCAAATCGAATGGCAAAATTCTGACCGCGGGCACTCGATCCAACGAAGGCGACGTCGTCATGCACTGTTACAGAAGCGACCGTGTTTCCCTCGACGTCCCCGACCGACCAGATCTGCTTTCCGGTCATGGAGTCAAACGACTGAACCGTTCCAGAAACCGAGAGAATAACCTGTCCTCCCGCCAGCGTCGGCGAACTCCAGGAAACTTTCGGCTTCAGATCGGTTTTCCAGATATTCTTTCCGGACGATTTATCCACGGCCAATAAATAACTTGGTCCATCATGGGCAACCAGCACAAATATCGCGTCATCATTGATGGCGAGCGAACTGCCAATTCCGTGGTTCCCTTTGAACTCACCGTACTCTTTGACTAGTGATCGTTGCCATTTAGTTTTTCCGCCGTGGTCCGTCGCAATGAGTTCACCGCTTTCGAAAAAAGCGTAACAATGGCTGGCATCCACGGCTGGTGTCGGCGCACTTCGTGAAACATATTCCAGGGTCGCGATGTCCTTGGTGGGCGAAAATTTTTGACTGGCTTCGAATTCTTTTTTCCAGATTTCTGTTCCATCAGTCAGTTTAAAGCAGGCGATTGTCGGTGTTTCCTTGTTGTCACCCTGCATCGTCGTTACAAACACCTGCTCGCCCCAGATCACTGGGCTGGATTGACCGTAGCCGGGCACAGCAACAGACCATGCTAGGTTTTGTTGATCACTCCAAGTACTCGGCAGGTTGGAAACGGAAGTCAAACTTGTTCCATCGCCACGAAACGCTGCCCAATTATCGTCTGCCTGGCTAATCGAATTTTGAGCCAGGAAAAATTGCGAGACCAAGAGCCCCAATGCGATCGCCATGTGGTAACAGGAATGAAACATGAGACTACCTCGGTTTGTTAAGTGGGCAAGTTTTAGGAAAGATCATCATGGAACGAATCCTCAACGCCGTTGGAAACAACTTGTCCCGACCAACCTGTTTCCAAGGAAGCCGTTTTTTTCCATGCACGAAATCAACGGGACGATATTTGAATCGAAAAGCCATTCGATCAGGACGAATTGTTTTGGAATTGCTTCGTTTGTGTCATTAGTCTATTGGATTGACCAAACGACTTCAACCAAGCGGTCAAATAGCGCCAGCTAAGCACCTGTACCTAAGTAAACTGGCATAACCATCACCAGTCGACCCAACCGGAGAAACGAACATGGATTTACAGGATGATTGTCGATCCGACTAACAGTATGGAGAAATCACTGAGAAAATCATCGGGGTTGTGCATTCGCAGTCATCAATGAGTTGGGAACCGGGTTTCTTGAATCAGTTTATGAGAAAGCCATGGCAATCGTTCTCCAGGACAATGGATTTCGAGTGCAATCCCAGCATCCTCCCCATGTTCACTTTCGACAACGAATCGTTGGCGAGTTCTATGCCGACCTTGTCGTAAAAGGAAAAGTCATCGTCGAGCTTAAGGCTGCAAAGGCGATTGCTCCCAAGCGCCAGGCCCAGATTATTAACTATCTAAAGGCAACTGGAATCGAGGTCGGCCTACTGATCAATTTTGGTAATCCGAAACTCGAATACAAACGACTCACACGACACAAGTGAATCAATCAGCGAATTGAAATCATCCTGTACATCTTGTTCATCCATGTTCATTCATTTTGTTTGAAAACCCATGCATTCGTGTTTAGTAATTCCGTAGGCTTGGAGTCTGGGAGATATCAACAAACAAAAAAACTCCGTGCGGATTCTCACGGAGCATTCAAGTTATTTTTTTGGCGGATGAACATTGGCAACTCGGCTCGCCAACCAGGTTTGCCGAAGGACTACTTTTTGCGGCGACGAAATGCCAGACCAAGCGCACCTAGTCCGAGAACTGCAGCGCTGCCAGGTTCAGGAATTGCACTAAGGTTGAGCGATGATCCCGGTGGCCCAGAGATCCTGGTTGTTATTTGTCCGAAGACCCCGTTAGAAAACGTCGTCGTAATGAGAAAATAGCTTGTTCCTGCCGTCAGGTTTTGAGAGAACAGCGAAAGAGAACCGACTCCACTATCATCATCGGCCGCCAAAGCGTTCGTCAAAGGCGAGGCCGGATTGAAGCTGCCCTGGTACAACACCAAGAAAGTGTCGTCAGCCGGTCCGGGGGTCAGCGTTGCTGCCGTTGTTTCTATGGAGTAACTTCCGGTTGTATCGGGAATGAAAAACAACGCACCATAGGAAACCGCGGTACCTGATGACGAAATGGTCGTTGGTGGGAGCCCCGGAAGCGCAGCAACGGGGCGGTTAAAGACAGGTGAACCGGCATCAAGAGTCGTACCGTAGGAATAGGGCGTTGGCACGATCTGTGCAAAGACGTTTCCCCCGAACAAAATCACTGCAGTCATGGTTGCCGATGCGCCAAACAAACTGACGCGGATTGATTTGGACATGTGTTTCTCCAAGTTGAACAGGCGCTTAAATCAAGCTGCGCGATGGCTTCGAGCGAAATCCATAACATTCAGCATCGTTGGTCGAATACCAGTTTGCAAGCAAAATCTAATATTGCTTTAGGCTTTTAGCCAATGCAAATCCGTACGAATAATGGGCGAACTAATCGGCAAAAAACCGTCGATTCAGCGTGCACTCTGGGTTCTAGGGGAATTTCAGCGGGACTTCAAAAAACGTCAACGCGGCAATGCCATTCTGACCGCAGACCAAGTTGTTGGCATCCCATTTTTTGTCGACTAAATAGGTGATCGCGGTGGCAGTCGATGGTTCGTTCAGTTTCAGCGTTAGGACGTTTCGAGTCACAACACCGGCAGCGATCTTGCCTTCTTCGCCGTTCAAATAGAACTGGCTGATGAGCTCGTCATTCCAAGCCATCGGCTGATCGAACTCAAGCGTGATCTCATCATGTTTGTCATTCGAAAAACAAGCCCGCCTGATACTAGGCGATGTAACGGACCGCTTAAAACTGACCCCATAATTGTCCTGCTCAACAACCGGGAGAACTTGCCGTGCCAATTCCGCATAACCGGCGGGAGGAAAATGACAGGAGCCCTCCGGCTTGATGCCGAGCGTAGAAATTGCCGTCATGTTGGAAAACAACCGGGGCAATTGCCGCTGAACATCCCGGAGTCTATCGCTGTTGGGATTGCCACCCATCGAGCACGAGTTCGGCCAAATCTGGAACACATAGTAATACTGGATGTTGGGAAAGTCCTGTTTCCAAGCGGCTGCCATCTCGATGAAATATTGCTCGTACGTTTCCCAGCCGTATTTGCCAGTCGCTCCTTGTGCTCCCTGGTTGTTTTCCCCTTGGTGCCAAAAAACGCCTCGAATGCCATGCGTCAATTTCGCTTTCTGAATGCGATTGAGCAGACGCCCATAGATCGTGTCCGGATCAGTGGGGTTGTCATCGTTCCGTTGATGAGCCTCGATCAACGTCCCACCGGCAGCACCATTGATAATGCAGATCGGGATTTTGTGGTTCTCGACCAGGCTTTTCGCGAGATCCATTCCCCAGCAGCCGATTTCGAAATGTCCTCCCTCGCGCCGAACGGCGTTGCCCCAGCCTTGGCTAACATCGCCGTTGTTGCTGCCAAAGCTGCGGATCCACTCGCTCGAATATTCATATTTTTCCTGGCCCCAGTCAGTCGCCAACGCATTGGACTGACCTTCAATTAGATAGGCGTCACCGCAGACAATGTTGGTGGCCGTGTGCAGAACGGTTTCTGTTTTTCCAGCGATTGATCCAAACTCAACCCGGTACTTGATCAGTCCCGGCTTGAGTTTGATGGCGAATGCGTACCGCTTGTCAGCGCCGAGTTTTTGTCTTTCATTCTGAAAGGGTTTGTCATCCGCGTAAACGTTTAAGTACACGGAGTCCGCAATATCGGGCAAAGTCCCACTGCAAACTAGCGAACCTACGTTCTTGTCGTCGCGAGCAAAGAACTGGTTGTCGACCGGTTGTTCGTCGGGGGCTGGCGTCCGCGCGACCCAAGCGTCGGTTACCGGTTCTTTGACGGTGATCGAGGTTGACGACGAAGTCTCGGCGCCGCCGTTACCAAGCGTCAATGTGACCGCCATGTCGCCACTGTTTAGCGCGCGAGTCAAAACCAACCGGTCGGGCTGGACTTCCTTGATGGCGGCCAGACCGGAAACCGCCCAAGTGTATTCTAATTCGCTGGCTCCGGCCGCCTGCATGGCTTTCAAATTGGAAATGCGCGGCATGACTTCGATCGTCTGCCGACCATCCCATGCCAGCGGCGACTCCAACACGAAATTTGGCTCGGGAATTGTTTCGGAAACGGTGATCGGAACGTCCTTTGATTTGACCTGATTGGCGTAGACTGCTTTCAACTGCAGCTTCATGGACGTATCGCCGACGACGCGGCCGGCGACAATTTCATAGTCGAATCGATCCACTGCGACAATGGTTTCCCGATCGTCTTGTTTGAGAATCCAATAGACTTTCTGAGCACCACCCGCTTGGGCCGCGACCGTCGTGCTTTGACCTTCGGCAAGGGAGATCTCATCCACTGAAACCGAGAATTCGGCGCCCGGTTGCACCAGCGGTCCCACCGTGGTCTGCATTGGTTTTTGGTTTTCGTATTGCAGTTTCACCCACTCGGGTGAACGCGCAAGTTTCGAAATGCGCACCTCATCAATATCACCAACGAAATTGTAGTTTCCATACCAGCCGCCGATCCAGAGACTCGACGTGGGCGGAATGTCGAGCTCCGGAGTTGACGCTCCTTCCAGCCGTCCATTGACGTAAACTCGAGAATCTTTGTCCTGATAGGTATGCACGACGTGATACCACTGATCGATACTCAATGGCACTGCGGCTTCGACATCGGCAAAATAACACCGGATCGCGATACTTGGTGGGCTCTCGAATTGCATCATGACTTTGCCCGGTCGTTGTTCTTTTCCCCAAGCCAATACGTTGCCATTGGATTTTTCGGCGCGAAACCAAGCTTCAGTGCTCATGGGGCCGGTGCCCGACGGATAGGAATCAATATCGTCGCCGCAGAAAATTCCCTGGCCGCCCGCCAAATGTCGGGCCGAGGCAATGATCCCGCTGGTTGCCGTAGTTCCCTCGTCTTTGGAGGTGACGTTGCCAACCTCATCTTGCACGGTTTGTCCCATGTGCCAAACACTGGCGTATCCATTGGAGGCGTTGAAGACAGCTTGGCCGTCGGATGCCCTGGCCGCGTTGGGATTGCCCCAATGGAGTTTGATCTCTTGCCGTGCGTTGCCGGCAATCTTGGGCACGCGAACCCAAATACTTGCTGCTCCGTCGGCGGCATTCCATTCTTCGATTTGATACGACAGCGGCTGGCCTGCGCTGGAGCTGAATCTCAAATCACTGCCATCGGCTTGCGCCTGCTTGAAATCAAACCAATTCTTATCCAAGCGAACCAGCAATGGAAAATTCTCAATTACGGTTGCCGGTGGCAAATCGGCTCCCTCGGGTGTCGTCAGCAGGAACAACGAACCCCCGTGTTTCCACTCTGGATATTGGGCGAAAGTTGGATTCGAACAGGCTAGAAAGAAAATGACCAATTGTGCAAACATGGTTTTCATGAAACTTTTTTCCGATCGACCAAGCTGGATTACTGGGGGCCAGCAGTTAGATTTTCGTTGAGATATCGCGTCATCAATCCGTATAGGTGACGAGTCGTATTGCTGCCTTCGTTGATGGCGTGGCTGCGGTTGGGGTAGGACATCATGGAGAAGTCCTTGTTCAGCTCGATCAATCGATTTACCAGCTTGGTCATTCCCTGTTCATGGCAATTGTCATCGCCGCTACCGTGCACCATCAGCAGATTTCCGTGCAGGCCAGCTGCATGCGTGATGGGCGAGCCGTCCGCGTAAGCTTCCTCGTTGTCTTGCGGCAAACCCATGTAGCGCTCCTGATAAATCGTATCGTAGAGTCGCATGTTCGGCACCGATGCGACCGCCATGCCTGTGTGATAAACGTCGGGGTAACGAAACATCAGGTTCAGTGTCATGGAACCTCCGCCGCTCCATCCCCAGACGCCGACCCGTGTCGAGTCGAGATAGGGTTGTTTGAGTAATTCGCGAGTGGCAGCGACTTGGTCCACCGATGCCAACGTGCCGACGCGTTTGTAAGCGACCTTACGCCAGGCTCGACCGCGCGGACACGGCGTTCCTCGATTATCAAAGCACGCCACAACGTACCCTTGTTGAGTGAGCAGCCTGTGCCACAGGGAATGCCGGCCTCCCCAAACGTCTTTTACAGTTTGGCTCGCGGGTTCACCGTAAACGTGGATGACCAGAGGATATTTTTTCGATGGATCAAAGCCAGGTGGTTTCATGAGCCAGCCATCCAAATTCACTCCCTCGCCGATCCCGACGCGGATAAACTCCACCGGTGATAGATCCAACAAAGCCATATTTTTCTGCAGCCCGTCATTAGTCACGATCGTGTGCAATGTTTTGTGATCGGGCAGTGAAACAAGTTCAATCTGCGGTGGAACGTCGACGGCGGAGTAAGTGTGGATCGCGTACGAACCGCCCGCGGCAATATCATATTCATGGGAGCCCGGTTGCTCGACCGGACTCAATCGCTCGGGCGCGCCATTGCCATCGAGCGATACGCAGTACAGGTACTGCTGAGTCGGATTCTCCGGCGAAGCCAGAAAATAGACTCGCCCAGCAACCTCATCAATGTATAGCACTCGGATCACGTCGAATTCGCCTCGAGTCACTTGACGTTGCGACGTCCCGTCACGCGCGGCAACATATAAATGCTGCCAGCCATCACGTTCGCTGATCCAGGTGAATCCACGTCCTTGGTCGATCCACGCCAACGCGTCGTCGTGGATGTCCACCCAAGTCTCGTCGCGCTCGGTCAATACGTTACGCACTTCGTCCGTAGTGATTTCGGCCAACATCACGTCGACTGAATTCTGCAGCCGGTTAACGCGCTCGATGACCAATTCCTGTGAATTGCCAGCCCATTGCATTCTCGGGAGATAGAAGTCGGTGCGCGTGTCGCCGGGAATATCGACCCACTTCGTCGCCCCGCCGGCCGTCGCGACGACACCAATACGACACACCGAATTTCGTTCGCCGGTTTTCGGATAGGCGAACGACTTCAAAATCGGATACGAATCCGTCGTGTAATCGATCAGCGTAAAGGTCTTCACGCCGTTCGTGTTGAGTTGCCAATACGCGATCTGTTGGCCGTCAGGACTCCACCGCCAACCGTCGCGGCAGGAGAACTCTTCTTCATAAACCCAATCGAACGTGCCGTTGATGACCTCGGCTGAGCCATCAATCGTAAGCTGGATCGCTTCGCCCCCTGTCACCGGTTCGACGAACAAGTTGTTTTCGCGGACGTAACCCACGCGGTGGCCGTCTGGCGACAACTTCGCGAACATCAAAGTCGCTGGCAATGCATTGCCACCGAGTTTGATCAGTCGCCCAGTCGATCGTTGGAAGACCCAGTAGTCGCCCCGCGTGTTCTGCCGCCAGACTCTCATCGAGTTTGTGTAGATCAGCACGACATCCAGATCCGATGAGAATTCATAGTCTTCAATGATCAGTGGATCTTTGGCCTGAGACGGAATGAGTTTTTCGGCGGCGACGAGAATTTCACTCTTCCCGGCGGCATCGACGCGCACGAGGTCGCTCGCTGCCTTGTGCAATCCAGAGGGACGCAACGAAGTGTACCGACCGTCAGCCAACCACTTGATCGACGGTGCAATCTCCCCACGAAATTCGTCGGAGGCAAAGATCCGATCGAGCGTAAGTTTGGTCGGATCATCCCCGAGGCGCTGAGCCGCCATCGTCGCCGTCGTTCCGGTCAACAGAACCAGCCAAACAATAATGGTGTAAGACTTCATGGATCATGCCCTCAAGTTAGATTCCAGGACGCGTCACGACGAATCGGTACTACGAGTGTACCAATCTTCCAATAGTCGTTTCGACAACCAAAACAGAATGACTCGAAGTCTATTGTTTCCTGGAAGGCGTTTCCAGCAGTACATCACAAATCACTTAAGGATTAGTCCGGAAATAAATTCCCGATTTGTCGTCTTTCGCTCCGCGAAAAGACGTCCTTTCGCGGTGCGAAAGGCGACTTTTTGTTTTGGGACAATTCCTAAACGGAATAGCCGTTGCCTGCGTAAAAAAGTTGGACGAATCAGCGTTCCGATAAGCCAACCATGACAGATAAAACTCAATTCTGAATCAGGAATGGATTCGGTTGAGCGACTTTTTCCTTAATTGAAGCGTCCCAGCTAGACAGCGCCACAATTGACAGCGCCACAATTGAGTTGGAAACACGCTTCCGCCGGGTTTATCCCGGCGGAGCGACAACTGACTGGCTACATTAGTCGCCCTTGTGATACCCTCATTTTTTTTCGTTTCGCCTTCGACGAAACGAAAAAAATGAGGGAGAGTTTTGGGTTCGACTGAGTAGCCAGTCAATTGTGTTCCCGATCGGGACAAGTCCGACGGAAAAAAACTTACTTAATTCACCAATTTCGTTTTTGACACCTTTGTTTCGCGCAGGTCGCGATTTTGAAATGTTTTGGTTGCTTTTTTATTTTGGATCTGGAACGACAGTGAAAGTCGGCTTGGTTGACGATTGGATGGACCAGCTGGGATTGAGTTCGAGTTTCCAATCGGCAGTCTGGAGCGAATTCGAGTAATTATCGGGGACTCCTACTATGACTTGGCCGAAGTCTTTCGAGAGCAATGCACCGCCGGTCACATTCAAAACGCCCCACTCACCGGTGATGTTCAACGTCGGATAGACCGTCCCATCATCTCCCAGTGGCGTCAACTCGGTGGGGTCGAATGACATTCGTGGGTTCTCCAGCGGAATGATCAGCCGCGGCCCGGTCAGAAACTTCTTTGTCAAACGCTCGAGCCTGGTCTGGCGTTCTTCGTCCCTTATTTTTTCGGCGACCCAAAGTGCTTCGCCGTTGTATTTGGTGGCGCGATTGGCGACGGCCATTTCAAGATCGCGTTCTAATTCAACTTTTGCAACCTCCGACAACAACTTTCCCAAATCGGATTTCACGGAGATTTTGCCGATCCAGCCCGGGTGAGACTCATCCAATAGCAGACCATAGGCGGGTCCCGACAAGTACGCGAACGAGCGCACAAAGGTGGGAAGTTCCGCAGGACGGCGATCCAGCAGGCCCGCAGTTCGAGCGATTCGTTGCGCCGGATCAAGTGCCAATCTAACTCCGGTGTATTCCGCCAGACCTTCATGCAATTCCATCGCGCGCTCTTGTTCCAAACTGCCTTCGATCAACTCGTGACGGCGAAACCGAAAATGGATCGCGTCGGAGATGGCCATGTTCCGATCGGCTAATGATGAGCGCAACGCCACGCTCAGTGCACGCCATTCAAGCTGAAGCAAATACCGACCCGCCAGGCTGTCGAGATGATCATTCGTTGCACCCGACGACGGAAATCCGAGTTGGTCCTGAATCCGGTGCCACGACTCGTGAGCAAGCAGCACATTGCGTTCGTTGGATTCTTCCGGCAGCGGCCACAGCAACATCGTCCACTTGGAATTGTTCCAATCGATCGCCGTATTCGAAATCATGACGTTGGCAGGTAACTGACCCACAAAGACACCGTCGATCGGTGTCAGAGTTTCCGCCAAGTCCGCTTGGTTGGCGACCGCGAAGCGTGTCTGTCGATCGACAAAAATAATCGGTCCCTCCAGTGAATTTCCCCACAGCTGGGCGTGATCTTTTTTAAACAATTCCAACGACTCAGCAAAATATTTTTTGGCTTCCAGAATATCAATGGGATGGCTGTCAACGGATTGGCAATTAGCAGTCGATTGATTAAGCGATCCGTGGAACAATGTCAAAACAGAAATAAACAGGGCCCCTACTCGGTTGAACTTGGACTCCGACGGCCCAAGACATCTTAGAATGATCGCGATTGTTGAGCCTGATTGTTCGTTCCAATTCATGTGATCTCCCATTCAGATTGATTTGTCGACTTGTTCCACAGACGGCTGGATTCGGCTGACCAAAAATCCAGCCAGGAAAAATTGGAAGTTATTTCATTGCAAACCAACTAAAGGTCGCTACCGCTGCCGCTCATCCCACAAACATTTTTCGAATTCGGTGGAAATTTGAGTTTGAACCGACACGGGTTTCGACTGCGGCTTGGTCGTCAAGAAAGTTCCCTGGAATCTTTCCAAATGGGAGACGACGCGGTTTATTTCCTGATGTTTCCGTCTACACTGGAAACCACGCTGTCAACAGCGGTGAGTTGTCCGTACTTTTTGTTCCGCCTTGGAGTCACGCCATGTTCCGTCGTTCTTGGTTGCTGAGTTGTTGTTTCCTGTTAACCACCGGTTTTTCGACATGCGGATTTACTCAGGATTCCGACGAACCTGCCGAACAACCGGCCGGCGTGAATTCTGCATTGATATCGGCCCTCAAATTTCGCGAACTCGGACCGGCACTCATGTCGGGTCGAATCGGAGACATTCTGGTCGATCCGGTTCAACGAAGCACTTGGTACATCGCCGCCAGCAGCGGTGGCGTTTGGAAAACAACCAATGCGGGTGTGACCTGGAATCCGATATTTGACGGGCAGGGAAGCTACTCGATCGGCTGTTTGGCAATGGATCCCAATGATCGGTTTACGATTTGGGTCGGCACGGGCGAAAACAATTCGCAGCGCAGCGTCGGCTACGGCGATGGAGTCTACAAGTCGATCGATGGGGGAATCAGTTTCAAGAAAGTTGGCCTGGGTGCGAGCGAGCATATTGGAAAAATCGTCGTTCATCCGACCGATTCCAACACCGTCTACGTTGCCGCGCAGGGACCTCTGTGGAGTGCGGGTGGTGATCGTGGATTGTACAAGACGATCGACGGCGGTCTGACGTGGGAGCGAATTCTGAATATTGATGAACATACAGGCATCAACGAAGTCCACATGGACCTGCTGAATCCGGACATTCTCTATGCTTCGGCCTACCAACGTCGACGACATACTTGGGTGTTGATCGATGGTGGACCCGGTTCCGGGATTCACAAATCGATCGACGGAGGCCAGACTTGGCAAGCAATCAATCGCGGTTTGCCGTCCGGCGATAAAGGCCGTATCGGCATGGCGGTATCCCCGATCAATCCAGAAGTCGTCTACGCGATCGTTGAGGCGAGTGCCGGCGAGAGTGGTTTTTTTCGTAGCAGCAATCGAGGCGAATCCTGGACCAAAATGAGCGGGCAGATTTCGAGCAGCCCCCAATACTATCAGGAACTGGTGGCGTGTCCGCACCATTTTGATCGTGTGTATTCCCTGGACACTTTCAATTCCGTCACCGAAGACGGCGGCAAGACTTTTTCACCGTTGGGTGAAAACGATAAACATGTCGATAACCATGCGATGGTGATCGACCCGGCCGATCCAGACCACTTGTTATGTGGCTGCGATGGAGGACTGTATGAAACGTGGGATCGCGGCAAGACTTATGATTTCAAAGCAAATCTCCCGCTGACCCAATTTTATAAAGTCGACGTGTCATATGAAAAACCGTTCTATTTTGTATACGGCGGTACTCAGGATAATGCGACTCAAGGAGGACCGTCGCGGACCAATAATTCGCACGGGATCCGCAATAGCGATTGGTTTATTACCGTGTTTGGCGATGGATTTGAGCCACGAGTCGATCCGCAGGACCCGGATACGATTTACTCTCAATGGCAATACGGCGGCCTGGTCCGATTCAATCGCCAGACCGGCGAACGAGTCGACATCAAACCGCAACCCGAATCAGCCAGCGAGCCACTTCGTTGGAATTGGGATTCGGCACTAACGATTTCTCCTCACAATCACCAACGCATTTATTTTGGTTCGCAAATTCTCTTTCGCTCGGATGATCGAGGGAACAATTGGAAACCAATTTCGCCCGACCTGTCGCGCAATATCGACCGCAATAAACTTAAAGTCATGGACCGCGTCTGGGGCGTTGGGGCAGTCGCAAAAAACGATTCGACCTCGCTCTACGGGACCATTGTTAGCGTCAGTGAATCTCCGCTGGTCGACGGATTGATTTATGTGGGTACAGACGATGGAATGCTCCAGGTTACCGAAGATGGCGGTGCGAACTGGCGGGCCGTGGGCAAGTTCGCCGACTTGGAAATTCCTGAGTTCGGATATATCAACGACATCGAGGCCGATCTGCACGATGCCAATACGGTTTACGTGGCGGTTAACAATCATCAACGTGGTGATTTCAAGCCCTATCTCGCTAAATCGACAGATCGCGGCCTGACTTGGACTAATATCGTTGGCGACCTGCCCGAGCGCGGCAGCATTTACTCCCTGAAGCAAGATCACAAGAATGCGAAACTATTGTTTTGTGGAACCGAGTTTGGTTGTTTCACTTCCATCGATGGTGGCAAGAAATGGATCCAGCTGGGGAGCGGCTTGCCGACGATCGCAATTCGCGATATCGAGATTCAACGCGACGAAAATGACCTGGTGCTCGGTTCTTTCGGCCGCGGTATCTTCATTCTCGATGATTATTCGCCACTACGCAGCGTATCGGAGGAACTGTTGACGACAAACATGATCTTACCCATCAAAAAGGGTATGATCTTTCGTCCAGCCGATCCGATGGCCGGTAGCGGCAGAGCCTTTCAAGGCGCTAATTTCTACCTGGCGCCGAACCCCGAATATGGGGTAACGATCACTTATCATTTGAAAGACGATTTGAAATCCACCAGTGCGATACGGAAATCAAATGACCAAAAAGCCGCCACTGCCAAGCAGGATGTCTTTTATCCAAGCTGGGATGAACTCAAGGCGGAAGATCGTGAAATCGGTCCGCGCGTTGCGCTGACCATTCGAGACAGTGCGGGCAAAATCATCAATCGCATCGCTGGACAGACGTCCAAAGGAATGCATCGGGCCAATTGGGATTTACAACTGGCTAACGCCGGACGCGGCCCAGCGCCTTTGGCGCTTCCTGGAAAATACACCGTCGACATTTCGCAAACGGTTGACGGAGTAGTGACCGAGCTCGTTCCAGCCACAGAGTTCCAAATCGAACCGTTGACGTTTGGCCAAACCAGCCAACCCGACCAGCAGGCGATTATGGAATTTGTCAAACTGGCCCAGAAACTGGAACTGACAATTCAAGCTGCGACCAGTGTAGCCCAGGAATCAAAAGAAAAATTGTCGGCGATTGGGAAACTAATTGCCAGCGCGCCATCATTGGACCCGACTTTCGAATCCGAGATTCGTAAATTGGAAATTCGCTTGCTGGATATTCAAGAGAAATTCGATGGCGATGTGACCAAAGCAAAACGAAACGAGTCGGCCGCAATTGGAATCAGTGAACGGATTAGAACCACCATGTTCGGCGCCATGGGCAGCACGGAAGGTCCGACTGGAACCCATCGGCGGCAATTTGAAATTGCGACTGGAGAATACAAATTGGCCGTTGACGACTTAAGAAAACTGGTCGAAAAAGACATTCCAAGGTTGCACCAAAAACTGGACGAAGCGGGTGCCCCGTGGACTCCAGGTCGGAAAATTCCCGACCTGAATTAGGCTTTTTGGCAGTCGTCGAAAAAGATGTTGAATTGGCGGGTCGGTCAAGCAATGTCGTCATGTGCGAATTTATTGAAAGCTAGTCCTTCCGTTTAAATTATCGCGTATGCGACAGTGATTCGATCGCCATAAATTCGTATTTTGCTTCACATTCGATCCATAAAAAGGATGCTAGGCGTTTCGTTTTTGTCACAAAAAGTCTCATTTTAGGGCCACTTTTGAGAGTTAATCTTTCGGCGTTTTTTTTTGAAACCACCGATATTTTGTTGACACCGAGACCGATCTCGCTAGGCTATAGACTCCATTAGAGCCCTTTATTAGTGTTTTCAGATGGGTGCTGTCAGGGTTGGCATATTAATTCACTCGACCCCGGCGGAGACCTTGCTATCCATGATTTACTTACGAGTCAATTTATTTTTTAGAATGAGGAACCAGATGTTAAAAAAATCCATTTTGTTGTGTGCAGCGTTGGCGCTGGGAATCGCACAATCCGCTTCGGCTGATCTTTGGCAATTCAACATTTCCGCCAACGGAGCTCAAGAAGTTCCCGCCAATGCCGGAACCGGGACTGCATCGGCTATCGCGGTTCTTGACACGGTTACCGGAATAATGACTGTCAATGGTACTTTTACCGGATTAACGGGAACACCGAGCGCCGCACATATTCATGGATTCGCGGCAGTTGGCGTTAACGCCGGCGTGAAGTTTGGTTTATCGTTAACTGGCACAACATCCGGCACGGTTTTCGGTTCCGGAACAATTACCGGCGATTCGCCGACGTTCACTTCGACACTAGGAGGATTGACCTACCTCAATATCCACACGACCGCGTTTCCGGGTGGCGAAGTTCGTGGTCAGCTGATTAATCCCGTCGCGATTCCGGAGCCAACTTCGGCAGCGATACTGGGACTAACCGGTCTGAGCCTATTGGCTCGCCGTCGGCGAAAGTAAAGCGATCCAACGGTGATTGTCGGAATTAGGCGTTAGAAGAATTAATTTCAAATTGAGGGGACGATACTTCGTCCCCTTTTTCTATTTCCTCCCTCAAACCAATTGGAATCATGCGTTTGTGACGATGGATCGATCGGCGTCGGTCAATGATCGGTCTGATAACATTATCTGAATAATCTAGTGCTTCGTGACTGCATGGATTTCGGATTAGCCGGAACGCGCTAGCGTCCGGTTACTTTGGAAAAAACAGGGAGCTAGCGCTCAATGGCACTCACATTCGAGTAATTGTTGGCGGAGTCGGCGCAAGCCGCCCGGTTTTCGTCCTTAATTCCCAAGCAACTACCGGTGTCTTGGTTCAGCGGGAAACGGAATTTCTTTCGTTGGGTTAACTGAAAAAAGTAACGAAGCTTGGCTTAGATTTGAGTTAGGTTTATCGCATTGCGGTTAAAGTTAGAAGCGAAGGGGTGTCTGTTGCCAGCCACCCGC
>JANNWZ010000118.1:0-33501 GCA_031409295.1 Mariniblastus sp. | reverse complement strand
GGGCGAGCGCCAGAGTCGCCGCAAGGGACAGAGCGTCGAATTCGCGGATTATCGCAACTATGTGGCGGGGGACGACTTAAGATTCATTGACTGGAACATGTATGCCCGGTTGGATAAATTGTTTCTAAAGCTCTATCTGGAAGAAGAAGACCTGCATTTTTATACGGCCATCGATGTCAGTTCCTCGATGGATTTCGGCACGCCCACGAAATTGCACTATGCCAAGCAACTCGCCGCCGCGTTGGGTTACATCGGACTGTGCCGAACGGATCGGGTTAAAATCGAACCGCTCGACGGGGCGCGAACTAGTTCGGCTCCTGTTTTGCGCGGACGCAAGAGTCTGTGGCGAATGATCGAGTATCTGGAGAGTTTGCAGCCGGGTACGAATTGCACATTGGCGGAAGCCGTCAGGTCATTCTGTTTGCGGAACACCGGTAAAGGCATTTTGGTTTTAATCACCGATTTGATGGACAAATCGGGTTATGAAGAAGCACTCAAATATTTGGTCGCGCGGAATCTGGATATCTATTTGATCCATGTGTTTTCCCAAGAAGAAATTGATCCGGATATCACCGGTGATTTGAAGTTGGTGGATTGCGAAGACCAGGATATTGCTGAGATCAGTGTCAGTCAGCGGCTGATTGATCGTTATCGTCAGACGTTGGCGACGTTTATCGAACAGGCACGCGATTTTTCTTCCCGTCGCGGCATTGTTTATACCATGACTAGTACCGAACGCAGTGTTGATCGATTGGTCTCACGATACCTGCGTCAACGAGGGTTGGTGCGTTGAGCTGGATCAATACCTTACCCGTTTGGCAGTGGATGATATTGGGGTTAGTTCCACCGCTGATTTTCCTGTTGTACTTTCTGAAACTTCGCCGCACTCCGTTGGTGGTCCCTTCCACCTACTTGTGGACCAAGACCATTGAAGATTTGCATGTCAACAGCATTTGGCAACGGTTGCGAAAGAATCTGTTGCTGTTGTTGCAACTGTTAGCGGTGGCGCTGTTGATCCTGTCCTGTTTGCGGCCCGGTTGCCAAGGCGAGCAATTGGTCGGCGATCGTTTTATTTTTGTCGTCGATCAATCGGCCAGCATGTCAGCCACCGATACGCCCGACGGTTTGACCCGTTTGGACGAGTCGAAAAAGCAAATCAATACGCTGATTGAGCGGATGAAAAAAAATGATGCCGGCATGATTATCAGTTTTTCCGACCGCGCCATTGTTCAGCAGTCGTATACAAAAAATCACTCACTGCTGAAACGAAAACTCAATGCGATTCAGCAGACCGAGCGCGGCAGCGACATCAACGAGGCGCTGTTGGCGGCCTCCGGTTTGGCGAATCCAGGTCGCACCAGCGATCGCAATTCCAATGTCGACGTGCAAGTCGCGGAAGCACTCGACGCAACCCTGTTTCTGTTTTCCGACGGCGCCGTTAAAAGTGTGCCGACGTTTTCGTTGGGAAATTTGACTCCCGAATATCGTCCGATGGGTTCCTTCGACCCGCCAAATAACGTTGGCATCACCGCGTTTTCGATCAACGAGCAAATGGATCTCGGCGGGCAAGTTCAGGTATTCGCCAGATTGCAAAATTCTGGCTTGGTCGATTCAACCATCGACGTAGAGTTGTATGTAGGTGACGAATTGCAGGATGCCCGCGGCGCAGTGAAAGTTCCCGGATTGGGTTCGGCAAGTCTACAATTTGATCTGACGGACTTGATGAGTGGCCTGGAAAAATCCACGCCAATTCGGCTGAAGATTGAAACCCCGGATGTATATCTACAGGACAACCAGGCGTTTTGCATCTTGAATCCGCCTCGCGTGGCCAATGTCTTGATTGTGTCGGATTACAACAAATATCTGGATTTGGTCACCAAGACGGACCGAGTCCGCAAAATTGCCAACGTGCAATTGGAAGATCGTACTTACTTGAAAGATAAAGTCTACCTCGAACGCGCTACACTTGGGTTTTATGACTTGATCATTTTTGATCAGTGTTCACCGGACCAACCCCCGGCCTGCAACGCCGTCTACTGGGCTTCAATCCCGCGAACTGAAGGTTGGCACACCAATGAGAATCTGACGACCACCCCAATTGTTGACGTCGATTCATCACACCCGTTGATGTTTGCGATCCAAATGGGAAACGTCAATATCCTGGCAAGTCAAACGTTGACCGGCCCGCAAGGATCGATTTCGCTGATCGATGCACCCGCCGGATCGGTCATGATGATTGGGCCTCGAGCGGGCTTTGAAGATTTGGTGATTGGTTTTCCATTGATTGAATACTCGGCCAACGGTGATACTTCGATTAACTCCGATTGGCCGAAACAATTGAGTTTTCCCTTGTTTGTCCAAAATATGATTTCAACCTTGGGCGGTGGTGCTCGATTCAGCACGTCGCGGGCCAATATGCCGGGAGCCATCGTGTTGCTGAAAACGCAAACGCCGGTTGATTCGATACAGGTGCAAGACCCTGTTGGCAGTTCCACGAAATTGATCCCTCGCAGCGACAATATTTTCAGTTATTCGCAAACGGATAAATCGGGAGTCTATGAAGTTCGAGCCGGTTCAATCGCGGACGTCGATCAGATGTTTGCCGTAAATCTGCTTGATCGCCTGGAATCCGATTTGGCGGTCCGACAGGAATTGAAATTAGGCTACACCGAGATTCAAGGTAAGACAGTCACGGCCGAAGCTCGAAAAGATTACTGGACCTGGTTGGTCTTATTGGCGTTAGCATTGATCTCGCTCGAATGGTACGTGTACAACCGCCGCGTCTTGATTTAGTCGAGCACTGACTTTTCCGCCATCATCCGGCGATAGACTTGGTTCATTTCAGCTGCTTCCGAGCGTTTATGGATTGGAAATTTCTTTGGGGCGCCAAATCGCCAGCAATTCGGCGTGCGGCGAAAACTGCATGTCGGACCAGTGGTCAATTTGAAATCGAAGGTAGGCGATCGAGCCTGTGGACATTCGCTCATATTGGCCCGACAATTTTAGGATCAGTTCCTCCAAACCCGGATTGTGGCCGACCACCATCGCGATCCGGATTGACTCGTCGGCGAATTTGGCCAATTGCAACAAATAGGTCTGTGGCTGTGCGTGATAAAATTCGTCGATCAAGATTAGTGACGGTGTATTTGATTCCGGACAATTCGCGATGAATAGTTTTGCCGTTTCGAGCGCTCTCACGGCAGTTGAACAGAGAATCAAATCGGGCAGGCAGTTCTGTGCCGCGATCCACCTGGCCATTTGCGGGACATCTCGCAGACCACGTTCGTTCAAAGTGCGTGCGTGATCCGCGGCGTGGGAATCGGACCAGGACGATTTTGCGTGTCTCATTATCAAAAGATGCTTGGGCATTTGTCACAAAGTTCGTGATTCGGAATTGGATTTCAAACGTGGCACCGGGTGCAATAGGATAAATGGGTTTTTCAGGTTAAGCTATAGGTATTCGACTCCGGCACTTTCCCCTTCGCAAGAATTTGCGGTTGACTCTGTTTCATGCCAAAATCCCTGGACCCCGAACGCGCACGAATTCAGGCCGATTTGAGCGGCGTGATCGATGGTGAAGTGCACTGCGACGCTGCATTTTTGCAAATGTATGCCTGCGATGCGTCCATTTATGAAGTTCTTCCTTTGGGAGTGGTGCGGCCCGCCGGCGTCCAGGATGTTGTCGCTTGTGTCAAGTATGCCCAAGAAAATCAAATTCCGCTGATTCCCCGCGGTGCTGGATCCAATGTGGCGGGAAGTAGTATCGGTGCCGGGTTGATACTTGACCTATCCTATTCCATGCGACGCGTGGAGGCGGTCGGTCGCGAGGACGTAACGGTGCAGCCGGGTGTTGTGCTCGGCGATCTAAATCACCAGTTGAAGTCCCACGGACGACAGGTAGGACCGGATCCCGCGACGCGCATGGTGACGACGATTGGCGGTGCGATGGCCATGAATAGTTCCGGGAGTCATTGGGTACGGTATGGAACGCTGCGCGAAACGGTGATTCGCATGAAAGTCGTTTTGGCGGATGGCGAGTTGGTCGAAATCAGTTCCGTCCGCGATCCGGCGGCGGCCAATAATCCCAGTTGTCCGCGGCTTGAGCAAATCACTCAACGAGTTGAACGGATTGTCAATCAATATGGAAATTTGATTCAACAGTACCGTCCGCAAGTTCAACAAAACCAGGCGGGATATAACCTGTTTGATTTGTACCAATTCGACGAGCAACAGCGATCGCAACTGGATTTGACCCGCCTGTTGACCGGGAGCGAAGGGACCCTGGGGATCATCACCGAGGCCACACTTCAGACGGAGCCGATCCCGCGGCATCGGGGCGTGGCGCTTTTGTTTTTCCATCGTCTGGATACCGCTGCGCGGGCGGCCGTTGAGATTTCAAAACTGGACGTGGCGGCCTGTGATTTGTTGGATCGCCGGTTGCTATCGTTGGCGCGCGAAACCAATCCGGAGTATCACCGGTTAATCCCCAGTGAAGCCGAAGCGATGTTGTTGGTTGAGTTTCAGGCGGCTGATAATCGTTCGCTGCAAAGTAAACTCGATCAATTGACGACCAAGATCCAGCGGCGCAAGAAATTGGCCTTTGATATTAAGACGACGACGCAGAAAGAAATCCGGGATTTATATTGGCGGATCGTCCGGCGAACGGTGCCGACTCTGTTTAAACTCAAAGGGGCTCAACGGGCGCTACCCTTTGTCGAAGACATCGCAATTGCTCCGGAAAAAATTCCGGAATTCTTACAGGATGTGCATCGAATTTTGAATGAAAACGAAGTCACTGCGTCGGTTTTTGCTCATACGCCCCAAGGTTTAATCTCGGTGCGTCCCTTTATGAGTCTGGCGAGTGATTCCGATTTGACGACGATGCAACGGTTGGCCAATCAATTGTTTGAAAAAGTGATGGAATATGGAGGATCGGTTAGCGGTGCCCATGGCGATGGACTCAGTCGGACCTGGTTTCTGCGACGACAGTATGGACCACTGTTGGATGTCATGGCGGAGATTAAACATATTTTTGACCCACAGAACATTCTGAATCCTGGCAAGATCGTGGGTCATCCGCATAGTGGTTTGATTGACCATGTACGCTCCGTGAGTCTGGCGGCGGAGTATCTGCCATTGATTGCCGACAGCGATTCGCTTGTTTCGCCGACAATCAACGCTGGCGCAACGTTGACCACAACCAGCGATCCAGCCGCGACCACTGACCCCGCTCCCACCACTGCAGCCGCTTATGCCGCCGCGCCAACCAAGCCCGGGGGGTTACCTATTTTGGTGCCCAATTTGAATTGGAATTTGACCGAAGCGACATTGGCGGCGCGGAATTGCAATGGCTGTGGGCGCTGTCGAACTCAGGCGCCACAAGCACGGATGTGTCCCCTGTTTCGGTTATCGCCCCGCGAAGAAGCGTCGCCGCGGGCGAAAGCGAATTTGATGCGCGGCGTGTTGACAGGAAAATTAGATGCCAAAATATTAGCCCAGGATGATTTTAAGGAGATCGTTGATCTGTGCGTGAATTGTCATCAATGTCGGTTAGAATGCCCGGCCAGCGTCGATATCCCCAAGTTAATGGTGGAGGCGAAATCGCAATTCTACTCGGTCAATGGCTTGAAGATTTCAGATTGGTTGTTGACTCGTTTGGATTGGTTATACAGCATCGCCGGAAGCACGCCTGGCTTAACCAACGTGTTGCTGCAGAATCGTTCGGCGCGATGGTTGTTGGATCGTTTGCTGGGGGTGGCACAGGGACGAAAATTACCGTTGTTTGATCGGCAGACATTTGCACGTTGGTCACAGCGGCAACGGCTGAACCGCCCATCCAAGCAGTCGTCGCGGAAAGTCGTGTATTTTGTGGACGCGTTTGTCAACTGGAATGATACCGAATTAGGCAAAGCATTTGTCAAAGTTCTCGATCATAATGGTATTCATGTATTGGTACCCGCCGGGCAAAACGTCTCAGGCATGTCTTTGATTTCCGAGGGCTCGTTGGCCCGGGCCAAACGATTGGCCGTACGCAATATCGAGTTATTCGCGGAATTCGTGCGACAGGGCTACCAGATTGTGACCACCGAACCTTCCGCGGCGTTGGCTTTGAGCCATGAATACTTGAATATGTTGGACGATGCGGACGCAAAACTCGTGGCCGAAAATACGACCGATGCCTCAAATTATTTGTTGCAATTGCATCGACGGGGCGAGTTGGAGCTGGATTTCAATCCGGTGAATGCGGCGATCGGTTATCATTTACCTTGTCATCAGCGGGCGCTCGGCGAAGAAATAGCGGCGCTGGAATTGTTGCGATTGATTCCGGGGTTGAAAGTGGAAATGATTGAAAAAGGTTGCAGCGGTATGGCGGGAACTTTTGGATTGAAACGCAAAAATTATCTGCGTAGCTTGCGGATGGGATTTCCGTTGATCAACGCGATGCGCAGCCCCGAAATTGTGGCGGGTGCCACCGAATGTAGCACTTGCAAAATTCAAATGGAACAAGGAACCACCAAACCGACCGTGCATCCAGTAAAAATTTTGGCACTGGCGTATGGTTTGATGCCGGAGTTGGAAAACTTGTTTCAGCGGCGAAGCGGCGAATTGGTGATTTCATGAAAATCCGAGTCATGCTGTTTGCCGCGGCCAAACAAATCGCTGGAACGCCGTCGGTCGATTTGGTGTTTGACACGTGCCCGACGCTGGGGCAAGTTCAGGCGGCGGTCGTTCGCTGGTGCCCCGAGTTGGAGAGTGTCGTGGCTCGGTCCGTGTTTGCTGTCGACAGTGAATATGCGCCAATGGATCAAGTCATCGGCGACGACTGCGAAGTTGGGTTGATACCCCCGGTCAGCGGGGGTTGACGCGCAACCTGCTGGATAGACATCGAGCCAAAGCGTTGCAATATCTGGGAAAGGAATTGAATGATGTTCGAAATTGTTGACCAACCGATTGATATTCCTGGCATCCTGCGTTCCGTGGCGGCCGACTCGACCGGTGCGACCATACTTTTTTTAGGAACTACCCGGCAGTATACGGCTGGAAAAGAGACGGTTCAGTTAGAATATGAATGTTATTACGCGATGGCACTGAAAAAATTGCAGGCGCTGGGCCGACAAGCGCTGGATAAGTGGCCGATCGAACAGTGTGCGATTGTGCATCGAATTGGCTTGGTGCCGGTCGGGGAAACGAGCGTTGCAATTGCTGTCAGCACACCGCATCGTGTCGCGGCATTCGAATCGGCCGAGTGGATTATCGACACCTTGAAACGCGAAGTGCCAATTTGGAAAAAAGAAATGTATGCCGATGGTCAACAGGAATGGATCCATCCAACCGATAACGAGCCAACCCATTAATTCACTAATATTGTTACCGTTTGTGCGATAGACATTTCACATGAATTCATTGCCCATTATTGACGCATTCGGACGAATCCACACGAGCCTACGGGTCAGCGTGACCGATCGCTGTAACATTCGTTGCTTCTACTGTATGCCCGAAGTTGTGCGGTTCTTGCCCCAGCGCGAGGTTCTGACATTCGAGGAAATTTTTCGGGTCGTTCGTATTGCTTCGGAACTGGGAGTTACCAAAATTCGGCTGACCGGTGGAGAACCATTGGTCCGGGCCGAATTGTGGAAGCTGGTTGAAATGCTGGTTGCACTCCCAGGGATCACCGAAGTGGCGTTAACAACCAATGGCATCTTGCTGGCTGAACAGGCGGTAGCGCTGAAACGGGCGGGTCTGCGGCGACTCAATGTCAGTCTGGATTCGATTGACCCGGCTGTGTTTCAGCAGATTACCCGCCGGCCAGGACTCGAGAAAGTGTTGGCAGGAATCATGGCCGCGAAAGATGCAGGATTTGAGTCCATCCGGCTTAATGCGGTTTCGATCAAGGGTCTCACGGAATCCGAAATAGGTCCGTTGGCGCAATTCGCGCGACAGCACGAGTTGGATTTGCGGTTCATCGAATTCATGCCCCTCGATGCCGATGGAGCGTGGGAACGAAATCAAGTTCTCAGTGGGGCGGATGTAGTCAAGATAATTGAGGCCGAAGTTGGGGCACTGGAGTTAGCGGCGAGATCTGACCTGAGGCAGCCTGCCGTAGATTTTCAATATGTTGATGGTGGAGGCAAAGTCGGTTTTATCAACTCGGTCAGTGAGCCGTTTTGCCAGTCCTGCAATCGGATGAGAATGACGGCCGAAGGTAAGTTTCGCAATTGTCTGTTTTCTACAGTGGAGTGGGATTTGCGGGAATTGTTACGGTCGGGTGCCGACGATCGACAGATCGCCGAACGAATCCGGGAGTGTGTGGCGGCGAAGAAAGCGGGGCATGGAATTGACTCCGATGAATTCCTGCGGCCTCAGAAATCGATGTACCAGATCGGCGGCTAGAGTTTGATTTTTTTTGCGGCCCACGGTCGCAGCTGTTCGCGAAAAATTTTTGCATTGTGGCGAATATCGACAGGTAGCGAACGATGCAACAGAAAATGTTGCAGGTGTTCGGTTTGCCAATGTTGACTGGCGATTGCTTTAAGCTCTTCCAGGAGTCTGGCGACCTCCGCCGGTTTGCGGGGCCAATGTTCTGGTAATGGTTCAGCCACGATCACCGGGGTTTGTTGGCCTGGCGCGCCGATCCCGACCAATGCGCTACGATAGATCGCGGGGTGCGTATTGATAATCGCCTCACAGGGAATGGTAAACAACGTCCCCCGGGCAGTGGTTAAGCGATGTGACTTGCGACCGCAAAACCAAAATCGATCTTGTTCATCCAGATATCCCACGTCTCCCAAGCGATGCCAAAACGAATTGCCATCGGCGACTTTGTGGAGCGCATTGGCTTCGACGCCGGTGACATATTGATCGGTTACGACCGGCCCGCGCACCATCAACTCGCCAATTTGACCGTTTGATACAATCTGGCAATCCGACAGTTGTGGCAATGGACTGTCTGTGATTTGGATGACTCGCCATTCGATATCGGGAAATCGCCGGCCGACACAGGTCCCTTCACCTCGGGCAGTTCGCGCAGCCGTTTCACTGAGGATTACGCTCGCCGAATTGCACGCGATCGGCAAAGACTCGGTCGCTCCGTAGGGAGTAAATGCTTCGCCGTCGGGTGAAATGATCGCTTGGATTCGTTCTAACACGTTGGCCGGAACTGGAGCACCAGCGGACAGGATCCGCTGGATATCGGGCAACATGATCGAATGCTTCAGACAATACTTCGAAACTGTATTCCAGAGTGCCGGCGATCCGAACGATTGGTTCGCTCGGAATTTTCGCACTGCGTGAATGATCTCGGGAGGGTGAACCGAAGCAGGGCGAGTCGGATCCATTTTCGGAAAAATTGTGGTCGTTCCCATTGCGGCATTAAATAGTGCGAACAACGGAAAACCCGACACGTCCACTGTGCCGGGTTGAATTTGAAAATAATCCCGGATCTGTCGGGTTTGTTCGATAAAGATCCGGTGCCGATACAAAACACCTTTGGGTGGCCCAGTGCTGCCGGTTGTAAAGATAATCGCCGCCGGTGATTCCCGGTTGATGTCCACAGGTGGGAACTCATGTCCATCAAGTTTTTCAAAATCGGCGGCGCGTCGACAACCAGGCCAGCGCCCGAGCACAATATTTTGTCGACAATTGGGAAATCGAAACCAACACAGTTGTCGGACTAAATGTGCCTGCGGGATGCCGACGAAGCCAGCCGGTTTTGCCGCTGCCAAGCAGCGAATCATGTTTCGTCGTCCCATCCCTGGATCGATCAGAATGACGACCAAGCCAGCCTTAAACAAGCCAAATACCCAAGCGACAAAGGCGATGCTTGGAGGGACCATTAATGCCAGACGCGTCCCTGGTGCGATACGCATTTGGACAATCCCGCGAGCGATTTGATTGCTCCGCGCTTCCAGTTCAGCGAATGTAATCGTATCAAATTGGGTCGGTTCTCGCCGTTGTTGTTTTTGCGCTGGGCACGCAACAGCGACGGCCTGAGGCATGCGTCGGGCCGTTTCGGTCAATGCATGGCCGACGTTTTGCAGGCTGTCAAGAGACCAGGTTGAAATTCTGCATCCGGAGTTGGCGGAGTCGACGGACATGGGAAATAGACTCATGGAAAGGTTTGCTACTGGCGGGCTAGTTTTTGAATGCCCGGTGGGACTTAAGTTTTTGCGGTAGGCTTCCGTGTGGACAAAGATTGCTTTAGATTTACTGTTTGGGAAACTTTGGAAAACGTTGCCCGGCGCCAATCGGAGCGCCACACAATTAACAACACAATTCGAGCGGCGCTCAACACATTTTGTGCCGCTGCAATCGCTGTTTCGTCGCCGGATTTGCTGGTCGAAGGAATCGCGGCAACCGTATTAGGGATTCATACAATGGACATTGACGCATATCAGCAATGCCCCTGTCACGCCGAAAAGAAAATAAAATTCTGTTGTGGCAAGGATATTGTAACTGATCTTAACCAAATTTTGGCGAAAAACGCAGCGGGGCAAGGCTTGGCGGCGCTCGATCAATTGGATCGAGCGATCAAGAAATCGGGACCGCAGGATTGTCTGCTAACTATTCAAACGCATATTTTGCTGGCCCATGGCGAGATCGAAAAGGCCAAACAATCCAATGATTTGTTTCTCGAAAAAAATCCAAAACACGCAACTGGACTGCATCATCGGGCTTTGATTCGATTAGCCGAGGACGATGTCGCCGGTGCAGTCGATTCGCTGCAAGATGCGATGGATGCGATTACCGGTAACGAAATTCCCCTGTCAATGGCTCAAGCCTTCCGGGTTGTCGGAATTGGATTGATGCAAGACGGCCATTTGGTGGCGGCTCGGGCCCATTTGAATTTCGCCAACGATTTGAAAAACGGGCGCGATGCTGAGCTGAGCCGCATGATCATGGAGACGTTCCGGACGCCAAGTTCTTCGCTCTTGTTGAAACGGGATTTTAGCCTGAGAGATTTAGTGGGTGAAAATGAAGAAACGGAATGGGTGAAGAAGTATCGCACGGCGCAACGTGCAATTGCGCGAGGTCAATTTCGAAAGTCCCTTAAGTTCCTGAAAAAAATTGATAGCAATTTCCCAGTCCAACCCGCGATCGTGCGCGGCATTGCCCTGCTCAATACGCAGCTAGGGTATTTGGAAGAAATCGGACCTGCCTGGCGTCGCTATGCGGGGCTCGCTGGATTGACTGAACTGGAATCGGTTGAAGCGGCGGCACTTGCCCAATTGTTCTCGACCGCACCACAGACCGCCGAGATCAAGATTGTACGGGTTACGTTTGAAGTCACAGATTTCAGTAAAGTCCTGGAGGCGGCACTTTCCACGCCTCGGTTTACCTCGGTAACGGGACTGATGGAAGATCCCTTTGAAGAAGGCCCGGCTCCCAGAAATGCGTTCCATGTATTGGATCGTCCGCCAGTTTCTGCGTCCGAATTGAATATCGATAATGTTTCGGATATTACCAGCGAATTGATGCTCTATGGAAAACAAACCGATCGAGAGGCGCGCTTGGAATGGATTGTTGCCCAGTATCCACCCTTTGAAGAGACGCGACAACTGATCCAGTCGACGTTTGGCGGCTTGATTTTTGGTGCACCGGTAGAACAGGAGTTGGGTTGGTCCAATGCAGTGTCGCAGACATTAAATTGGAATTGGCACCTGCCCCCTGGTGTCTCGAAGATAGAACACTCGGAGTTGGTAAAACAAAAATGCCGGCGCGTCTTTCTGGAAGACTGGGCTCAATTGCCATTTACGATTCTCGGAAACAAGTCGCCCGCGGAAGCAGCGCAAATTCTGGACTTTCAGCTCGAATTGAAAGCGCTATTGGTAGTGTTGGAACAAACTCCACAAGCGCAAATCGATGACGGCGCCGCAATCGCCGCGTTGCGGGATCAGTTGAAAATTCCGGCACCAGCCGAATTCGAACTCGCTCAATTGCCGGGCGCAAGTGTCGCTGATGTGTCTCCGTTTCAGCAACAATATTTGCAAGTTGAAAAATTGACCGATCAGGAATTGCTGGCACTGCAAGCCGAATCGATGGCCATCGGGAATATGCGCGTGTTACGACATGTGGTTCTGGAACTGCTGAAACGCCCGGAGCAAGCCGAATCGCCACGCGATTTGATTTATTCCCTGCTGGCTCAAATGACGGACGATGAAAAGGAAGCCCTGGAATATCTCTCGAAAGCTCGGAGTGAAGCCAAGAAGCACGATCGACCGATCGGACTGTATTTAGTTCAGGAATTTGAGTTTCGATTGAGACATGGAATGACCGAAAAACTTCCGGCACTGATGCAAACCATTCAAATGCACCACCTGCGCGAACCGGATGTGGAGTACCATTTGGCGCGGGTACTGGAACGACATGGTTTATTGCGTGGACGCGGTCAAGGGATGGAAGAATCCGAGATGGACGAGGCCCTCCCGGAAAAATCGGGCGGAAAATTATGGGCTGGTGGGGCGCTGGAGTCCCAGAGCTCGCCGGTCATCGTCGACTCGAAGAGTGAAGCCAATCAGCCATCCAAATTGTGGTTACCGGATTAGAGGTAAATCGTGTCTAAATACATTGTTCGTTATGGAATCTTGCGCAGCCTCGGCGTGATGACGGTTCGCAATGAATCCGCTTATCGGCGCGGAATGGCGGTTATCGTCCGCACCGAGCGAGGCCTGGAGGTTGGGCAAGTTCTCTGCGCGGCAACCGATGATGCACTATCCGAGCTGGACCAATCTCCCACCGGGCAAATCGTCAGAGAAGTTTCCGTCGATGATGCCAACGAGATCAACCACATTGATGGGTCGCGCCATTCAAAATTGGCCGTCTGTCAGAATTGTATTGATGCACTGACTTTGGATATGAAACTGATCGATATTGAACAGTTGTTTGGTGGCGAGCGATTGGTGGTCTATTATCTGTCAGAGGATCGCGTCGATTTTAGAGAATTGGTCAAACAATTGGCCAGCGAGTTTCAAACTCGCATCGAAATGAAGCAGATTGGTGTCCGTGATGAAGCGAAGTTGCTGGCCGATTATGGGGATTGTGGAAAGCCCGTGTGTTGCAATACGCACTTGGTAACGATGCCACCCGTCTCGATGAAAATGGCGAAACTGCAAAAGGCAACGTTGGATCCCACAAAAATATCAGGGCGCTGTGGTCGACTGAAGTGCTGTCTGCGATATGAGTTCGACACGTATGAGGAAATCCAGAAACAACTTCCACGGGTAGGAGCCCAGATCGTAACGCGCGATGGAAAAGCCAAAGTTTTGGGACAACAAATTATCGCGGAACAACTGTTGATCGAAACGGAAGATCATCGAAGAATTGTGATCGATGCCAGCGAAGTGCTGTCCGTTATCCGAAAATGATCGTGCTTGGTTGCGCAAATTGTCGACTGCATGTTGTTCGAAACAGAATCTCATTTCGAGAAGTACGAATGCATAATTGTCACCGGGTGTCGCTACTAATTGGGAACGACCCAGCTAAGGGGCGGCGGAGATGCTGAAAAGCTGTCGGAACTACCGGATTTGTGATTGGAAATTTGCTTCCAACGGATAGAATAGGGGCAGCGTTTCTTAGATCTCTGCAAGCTTCCGCATGGTAATCCTATGACCGATGAAACTTTCACCCTCTATCAATTGGTAAATCAGGATCCCAGGTACCCAATCGAAGCTTATGTATTTGTTCGGGAGGCGTTGGCATTCGCAGCAGATTCGATGGAATTGGGGGCGCAAACCTACGAAGCGGAGCTGAACCTTGGACTCGGTGTCAAGCCGTCCCCACGCGAGAGACATTTGACGGGTCAACAGTTGTGTGAAGCGATCCGGCAATATGCACTCAATCAGTTCGGCTACATGGCCAAAGTGGTTTTGAGAAACTGGGGCATCGAGCAGACACAATGTTTTGGCGATATCGTGTACAACATGATCGATGCTGGGATTATGAAAAAATCCAGCCAGGATAAACGCAGTCATTTCGACGATGTATATCTGTTTGATGAAGTCTTCCAAACCCATTTTGAGATCTGCGACTCACTTGCTCAAAGGCGATCTTAACAGAGTTTTATTCGTTTTTGGTCAGAGCTTGGAGTTCACATGCGCCTCGGAAATTCGCGAGAATCTGCCGTCGAAAACTTGGCTGGATCGCGTAACGAGTTGGTTTGTACAGTGAAGCCGATTCAGCCGCGACCAGTTGCAGCAAAATGTCTGTCCTTGTTGTATTTGGTTTGGCTGTTGTTCCTGGTTTTTATCTCTTACCAGGTATTAGCCGGTTGAAAATCGTGATTCTCGACGGTGAAACCGCCAACCCTGGCGATAACCCTTGGACCCCTCTCGAAGCGTTGGGCCAGGTAACGGTTTATCCGCAGACCCAGCCAGACGAATTGTTGTCCCGAGCCAAGGACGCGGATATTCTGTTAACCAACAAAGTGATTGTTAGTGCCGCGTCCTTGAATCAGTTACCCGCGCTCAAATTCATTGCGATCACGGCGACCGGTGTCAATGTCGTCGATTGTCGGGCAGCGGCATCGCGCGGGGTTTTGGTTTCGCAGGTTCCCTCCTACAGCACTGATTCCGTCGCGCAACATGTGTTCACCGGTTTACTGAGTCTCTTGCATCGACCGGAAATGCACTATCAGGCAATTTTGCAAGGCGAGTGGGAACGGTCGGGAAATTTTTCGTTTTGGCAAGTGCCACAGGTTGAATTGGCTGGCAAAACCATGGGCATTGTCGGGATGGGTAGGATCGGCCGTGCGGTGGCGAAAATTGCTGATGCGTTGGGCATGCACGTGGTGGCCAACAGTCGTTCACCGGCCGAGCCGTTGAAATATGCCGGTTTTCGCTGGCTTGATTGGGAAACGCTGTTAGCGACCGCCGATGTGATCAGTTTGCATTGTCCTCAAACGGACGCGAATTCTGGATTCGTCAATCAACAGAGTTTGTCGATGATGAAACCAACTGCGATTCTGGTAAATACCGCGCGCGGTGGCTTGGTGAATGAATTGGACTTGGCTTCTGCGCTGAATTCAGGTGGAATCGCCGGCGCGTTTTTGGATGTGGTTTCGGTCGAGCCGATCGCGCGGGACAATCCATTGCTTGGCGCTAGAAATTGTTTGATCACACCGCATCTCGGTTGGGCCACGATTGAGGCTCGCCGCCGGCTCCTCCAGGTCACGTACCAAAACGTAGCGGCATTCATTAACGGAACACCAATCAATCTGGTTTAATCGATTTGCAATAGCGTCAATCGAAGTCTGGGTAGTGTCGACAGAAAAGTACCCGTAAAAAGAGGTTGAAAAAGTTCCGGTAAATAATCTAACGACAGGCGATAACAAGAATCGAATTTCCGTCTCGTTTTCTTCTGGTTGGTAGCAGGAAGGCAATTATCTACGATCAAATACCTTTGACTAAGAATCCTTCGGAGTCGCCTCGACCTATCCATTTAGCGACGGTGCGGTTGAAACACCGTTGTCTTCAAGTCCGTTTGCGATTGAAACAATTGTCGAGCCTCGTCATGGAGGTGTTGTTGTGCACGAAACTCGCCCTTCTTCCGTTTTCGCGTGACCGGCAGATAACGTCCATCGGACTTTAGCTCCAGTGCACTCACATTATCATCGAAATACAGTTTTAGAATTCGGAGCAATCGCGATTTACAATCCCTGTCCTGGACTGGGATCATGAGTTCGACTCGTCGATTCAGATTACGTCCCATCCAATCGGCGCTGGAAATGAACAAACGATCGTCGCCAGCGTGTTGAAAATAGAAGATTCTCGAATGTTCCAGCATCCGATCGACAAGACTGATTACTTGAATGTTTTCACTAAGGTTTTTTTTGCCGGGTACGAGGCAGCAAATGCCCCGGACATTCAATCGAATTTTTACGCCTGCCTGGGAGGCCAAATACAAAGCGTCGATGATTTCCTGGTCGACGAGTGAGTTGACTTTCGCAATGATTTGGCCGCTGCCTTTTTGAATGGCATTTTCGGTTTCCGCTTGAATCAACTCCAACAGAGTCTCGCGCAGGTCAATGGGCGCTGCAGACAATTTTTCGAACGGTTGTGGCACGGACAAACCGGTGATGGCATTGAATAGATGAATCGCATCGGTGCCGATTTGTTCGTCGCACGTAAACAGGCTGATGTCGCTGTAGAGCCGTGCTGTTGCTTCGTTGTAGTTGCCGGTACCGAAATGCATGTAACGGCGAATTCCGGTCGTTTCGCGGCGGACAACGATGCACAATTTGGCATGCGTTTTTAGACCTTGCACGCCATAAATCACATCGACACCGGAATCTTCCAGATGATTGGCCCAATGGATGTTTCGGGCTTCATCAAAACGAGCTTTCAATTCCACGATCACGGTCACGTGTTTGCCGTTCTTGGCGGCCGTGCTCAAGGCCGCCACAATTTCGCTGTCTCGACTAGTGCGGTATAACGTTTGTTTGATCGCAATAACGGTTGGGTCAATCGCGGCGGCTTGCACAAAATTGACGACCGGATCATACGATTGATAGGGATGGTGCAACAACCGATCGGCATCCGCAATGGTGTCGAAAATGTTTTTGTCCGGTCCAAAATCCGGTGACCGTTGCGGGAGCCAGGGTTCATCCTTGAGCTCTTTGAAACCAGGGAGATTGGCGAGTTCCATAAAATCGGTGAGCGCCAATGGTCCTTCGATTGGATAGACTTCATCATCCGCGACGTCCACACAAGCCTGTAGAAACGACTTCATCGCTTCCCCCGCGTTGGCCGAAATTGTCAATCGGATGCAGTCGGCGGATTTGCGGGCGGCCAACATTTCCTGCATGCCCGCCTGTAAATCAGCGCGTCCATCTTCGTTTAAGGCCACGTCGCCATTGCGGGTGATTCGCAGGGATGTCCATTCGAGGATGTCCTGATTGGCAAACATTTCGGTCAAGAACAAGCCAATCACATCCTCCAGCAACATATAGCGATATCCTCGTTCGCTAGGCACCGTCCAAATGCGGGCTAATGAACGACCGAGCGGAATCAACACAAAACGATCGGTTTTTTGTGTTGCTGCATTGTCGATCAACGGAGGCGGCAAATCGGCGACTGGTTTGAGCAAGCTATCGGAGCGATTTTTCATCCGCACGCAAATACAGAGTCGGGCTCCGCTAAGATTGGGGAAATCTGCGGCGGTCTCGATCGCTAACGGTGCGATCGTCGCGAGGGTTTCACTGCGAAAGCGTTTCAACAAATGATCGTATTGAGAATCCGACAATTGGTCCGCAGCGATCCGCACGACACCTCGTTCTGCGAGTGCTGGCTCGAGCGAATTGAGCAAACAATCCGATTGGAAACGATTCATTTCCAAAACACGTTCGCGAATGGCGACCAATTGCTCAGTGGCCGTCAGGCCGGTTACGTCGACCAACTCGCGGCCGGACTCGACTACCATTTTCAAACCTCCGACTCGAACCATAAAAAATTCGTCGAGGTTACTGGCACTGATTGCGAGAAACTTGACCCGTTCCAGCAGTGGAACCGATTCACGCATCGCCAGGTCGAGTACCCGTTGATTGAAATTTAGCCAACTCAATTCGCGATTGAGGTAGTTGGAAATTGGATTTTTCATTCAGCTTGATCTGTTGAGGTCAAGAAAACTTGTTTGCCAAAAATGTTATCGAACAACTCGCCGGCTTGTTGCAATTCCAATATTTCCATGGAAATATCGGCGGCATCCGCCACGTCGATCTGCAGTCGGTTGCCTAACAGACGGCAATGAATCGCTTGGATCCGTTGGCTTTGCGTTACATCCAATGCTTTGGCAATTCGCAACAGAGCCGATAGTTTGGCGACGGTCACCCGGCGAAGACGGTCCAATGTGGAATAGCCTTCGTGTGTCGGTTGGGGAATTGCCCCGCGATGGTAGCGAGCTACCAAGGCGATCAATTCCAGATCGGAAGAACCGATTCCAAAGAACTCCGAATTGAGAATCAGATAGGAAGAATGTTTATGCCGTGATTTTGTATTGACGAACAACCCAATATCGTGCAGCAGCGCTGCGAGTTGCAAAATCCCGCGAAATCGTTCGGGTAATTGGTGCAACGAGTGCAGTTGATTAAACAACGAACAAGCCAATTTGGCGACATGCAACGCGTGCTCTTCCTGGAATTGAAACTTCCTTCCCGTTTGAATCGCCGACCGGACAATTTGTTCCTGGAGCGATTCCGACCAACCGCTGCCCGCCGCCATTTCTTTTAAAAGTCCGTCCCGGAGGCTGATATTGGCAACCAGGAACTTCTCGGTTTTGAATTCGCGCGCGAATAGCAACTGGGTCAACAAAGCGGGCCCCAACGATTGCGCGTCGGGAAGGCTCATATGAAATTTTGTCGCCAATGAATCCGGAGACTGTCGTAAGATGTCATGTGTAAACGCGTGGAAATCATCCAACTTCAATTCCATCAACTGTTCACCAATCGGTGTTTGTTTGATTTCTTTGGCAGCGAATCGGACGTCACCACCCATGGCGATTAAACTCGATGGATTACAATTAGGGCAACTCGCTTTGATCTGTTTCACAGTTTGGAGAATTTCATTTTCCATCACCAACCGAGACTGGGAGGGAGAGGTATCGAATCGTTCCAATGTATTCCGCAATCGTAGGGCGCCCAAGCGATACGTTCGCGAAAAGGTCACGTCGGCACCTTCGAGCAACAGCACTTCGGACGTGCCACCGCCAACTTCGAGTACCAGTGTTGAGCCGTCGAAGTATTTTGGTTGCGACTCGATAAACGGCAACACTCCGAGAAATGTGACTCGATGTAACTCGGCTTCTTCGAAAGGTTCGATTTCAAAACCGGTCGCAATAAAAATTCGATCGACAAAGGCAATTCGATTGGCGGCTTCGCGCACCCCACTGGTGGCGATGACCCGAATTTGCTGTGGATTGGTGATCCCGAATTCGACCAACTTTTGGCGGTATACTTCCAGCACTCGCACGCAATTTTCGATCGTCGAGGATTCGAGAAAGCCCTTGGTAAACGAGTCTTTTCCTAAACTAACCGCTTGCGAGAACGACTCCAGTTTATGGACTTGATGATCCGCCCGGATTTCGGCGATTTGCATCCGCAAGGAGGTGGCGCCGATGTCGACAACTGCCACCAACTGGGGCGTCTCGGAAGAGTTCAGGTTTTCTCCGGTTTGGGTCGGCTCGAATGTCATGGCTGACGGAACAAAGTTGAAAAGAGTATCGATACTCGGTCAAGACATCATCATAGTCGAGTTGTCGGTTGTCACTAGCCCGGACAATTTTCGCCGTTGTCAAATTCGATACAATCGCGACAATCCGATTCCCCAACCATGTTTTAGCGTAGACACGCTAGATTCAATCCCTAACAAAACACGGATCTGGTAATCCCAACCTAGAGTTATCCGCCCAGTCGACCGTTTGCTCTCGCTGGGCTGATCACAGTGCGATAGATTCACTCCCTCGTTTCGGAATTGTCAATGGAAACCGTTTCAACTTCTTCGGTGGCTCACAATGGTCCCCAGACGGACCTGAAGATGGACGCTCTGTTGGCCCGGATCAACAGCCTGGCTGGTGCGAACGCCGACAGCGGATCGCCAACACGCGGCCAGCCGGCATCGCCGTCGATGCCGGCGTCCACGCCGTCGGCAGTTCGTCCACAGGTCGGCGAGCATGCTGAATTCTTTCCCTATGAACCCGCGACACTGGCGGAAAGCAAGGTCTCCGAATCGATGATGGAGGAACTGATTACCAAGTTCCTGATGGCAAAAGGCGAATCTTCGATTCGAAAAATCTCAGCTCAAATTGGCATGCCGTTTTCGACCGTTGACAAAACGATTGTCCGTTTGAAACAAGAACAGCTGCTAGGTTACACCGATCAAGCGGCGATGAATGACTATATTTGCCGTTTGACCGAAGCCGGCCGCGATCGCGCTCGTCGGTACACCGACTCCTGTTCGTATTTTGGGGCGGCACCGGTCGATTTTGGTGACTACGTCGATAGCGTCAAAGCTCAGACGATCACGAAACAGAATCCAGGCGAAGCGGACTTGGCCCGCGCGTTTTCAGATTTATTGATTGATCCAGCGATGATGCGAAAGCTGGGGCCGGCGGTGAACAGCGGTCGGGGTATGTTCCTGTTTGGCTATCCCGGCAACGGCAAGACAAGTATCGCCGAACGGATTACGGCCGCTTTCGGCCCTTATGTCTGGATCCCACGCGCCATCACGATTGATCGGGACATCGTCCGCGTTTTCGATCCGATGCAACATGTCGAAGCTCCGCTCGAGGGTGGATCGGGTTACCTCAGCAATTCCACGTTCGATCACCGGTGGGTGCGTATTAAACGACCAACCATTGTCGTGGGCGGAGAATTGACAATGGAACAGCTCGAAATTCAATACAATCCGCAAACCGGAATCAGCGAAGCGCCCGTGCAAATGAAAAGCAATACTGGGTTGTTGTTGATCGATGACTTTGGACGCCAACGGATGAGTGTTGACGAGTTGCTCAATCGCTGGATCGTGCCATTGGAAAAACGTTATGACTATCTGAATACCAGTAACGGGAAAAAAGTTCAGGTCCCATTTGACCAACTGGTGATTTTCTCCACCAATCTCGAGCCGAAAGATCTCGTGGATGACGCATTCCTACGTCGGATTCCTTACAAAATCGAAGTGCCCAATCCGTCCACAGAGAATTTTATCAAACTGTTTTCGATTATGTGCAAGGTTTACAAAATCGAATATCGACCTGAGTTGATCCAGTATTTGTTGGAAACGCATTACATTCCCAAAAATCGACCACTGCGCAACTGTCATCCCCGAGATTTGCTGTTGCAAGTGGTGAATTATTGCAAATACCGCAAACAGCCCGTAATTCTCAGCGCGGAAACTTTGGACTTTGCTTGTGAAAATTACTTCTCGATTATGTAACAACATTCGTCGACAGATTCGCATACGATCACTGGTATTTGAGCGACTCGAATACGACGACAACCAGCGGGGTTAATTGGAATTTTCTTCAGTAGCGAGTTTTTCGATTAATGCCTGGGCCTGTTCAATCCATTTGTCTTTTTGAATCTTGGATTTGAGACTGAGTTGTTGATCAACGCGCGCGACATCTTCATCCGACCACGCCGCGATTTGCTGAATGTTCCTAATTCCGAAAGAGTTCAGTTTAGCGCGAATCGCTTTACCGATGCCGGCGATTTGAGTTAGGTCCTCCATGTTGATGGTCTTTGGACGAGGTGTTCGAGCCGCTGGAGCTGCGCCAAAACTCTCGGCAGTAGTCAAATTGTGGATCACGGACTGCGGTGGGTCCGTGATTTCGCGTTTTGCCAATTGGAGCGCGGCCCGCAGCTGATCACGTTGCTCCTCGGCGTCCACGAGAAATTGTTCCGATTCTTTACGTAACTTTCGTTCTCGCTCATAGGCTCGATACAGTTTTGTAAATTTCTGTTTGACCGCCAGGTCGATCGCAGCGTTGTCTGGCTGGGCAGCAACTGCCATGGCGGGCAGGCTGACTTCGGCCAATTTGGTCCGTTCGTCAATAAGTTGCTGATCGCGATCCGCCAACTGTGCGAGGAACATTTGTTTTTCAGCCAGCGCGTTGGCCAGTTGGGTCTGCAAAGTTTGCAGATCAATCATTTGCCCGGCCAATGATTGTTTTTCCTGGAGCGCAGAGTCGAGGCGTTGTTGTAGTTCACGCTGTTCCAACAGTCGTTGTTGTTCAGCCAATTGGTGGACATTTTCCTGCTGTTGTCGCTCGGCCAGCTGTAGATCGACCAACGTTTTTTGGTTGATGAGGTTCTGATTTTCGGACAGCGCGTTGGTCAGTTGGGTCTGCAAAGTTTGCAGATCAATCATTTGCCCGGCCAATGATTGTTTCTCCTCAAGGGCAGAGTCGAGGCGTTGTTGTAGTTCGCGTTGTTCCAACAGTCGTTGTTGTTCAGCCAATTGGTGGACATTTCCCTGCTGTTGTCGCTCGGCCAACTGTTGATCGACCAACGTTTTTTGATTGATGAGGTTCTGATTTTCGGACAGCGCGTTGGCCAGTTGGGTTTGTAAAGTTTGCAGATCAATGATTTGCCCGGCCAATGATTGTTTCTCCTGGAGCGCGGAGTCGAGTTGTTGTTGCAGTTCACGTTGTTCCAACAGTCGTTGCTGCTCTGCCAATTGACAATTCGCTTCGAACTGTTGTCGCTCGGCCCGTTGTTGTTGCTGTTCGAGATTCAATTCGTCCAATTGCTGTTGTTGCTGTTGCGTAAACGCCGCCAATTCTTGTTGGCTCGCTTGCAGTGATTGATAGAGTGTCGTTCTTTCGGCTCGCAATGCTTCCAATTCCGCTAATAGTTCCGAATCCTGGTTTTCGTGGGAACTGGGCGGAGCATTTTCGATCCAGTCGCCGGCCATCCCCAGCGGCCTGGCCACCGATGCGGGTGTGAATTCGACCCTGGTTTCCGGCTCCTGCAGGTCCAACTCCTCCTCCTCCAAACTCTCGACGGAATCGCTAAAACGACCCTTGAGTTCGTCATCGTCAAGTGGACCGTCGTCAAAGTTCAGATCTGTTTCGTCGAACGTGATTTCCGATTCGACACCGGTCGTGAGTGAAACATTGATCGGGCCAATTGATTTTGGGAGGTCGCCGGTTGTGTTTTCGATTGGGGCGGATGTCAGCTGTACGACTTCCTCGGTTTGCGTGATATCGAGAGTACTCTCGGCTGCGGCCGGTACGAGCGGTTTCCTTTTGCCAAACAGACCGCCGATGCGTGAAATAAAGCCACCGTTGGATTTCTCGGCGGCAGTTGCCGATCCGCTGTTCGCAGGAGAAATTTCGCGGGGGGACTGCCGGAACGAATCATTGGTTTCGCCGACGGAATCTGCTGACGGAGCCAACCGCGATGGAGTTTCGTCCGGATGATCGAAACGCTCTTCTTTGGATTCGCCAAAAAGTTGGCTATCGTCATCCGGACCATTGTCACCGAAATCGAACGCGTCGAGGTTCATGACTTCAGAGGCATTGGCAGAATCTTCCAGTAGTTCGGCCGGCGATTCCATCGCGTCCGAATGAACGACTGTTAAGTCCTCTTCCTCTGCAAAATCAAAATTTAGTTCTTCGGCTTTATCGTCAAAGAGTTTTTCAGCAGCCATTTTATTTTCTCCAGATTCGGAGTCGGTTGTCGGTTCGAAAATTTGGGAGATCGGGATTGGCGAAGTTTCGGCATCAACCAGATCGTCATTATATTGTTTGCTATTTGAAGTTGACTCCGCCAGGGACGCGGATAATCGCGTACTTTTTTTGAATTCTCCCCTGGCGTGGTCGTCGGTCGCGTGGAGTCGATGTTTTCGGTGCGGTTTTTCTCGCCGGGCCAACCACTGCCAGACCGCAACGCCGACGATTATTGGAACCAGCAACAGCGCCCAAAACAGTAACAACCAATAGAGAGAGTCGGAGCCAGCGGAATCGGCAGCCGCCGGCGTAACTGATTGCTGGAATTGCGATTGGAGGGTCGACGTTTGTTTTTCGACTTGGTTTGTCGGCATTGAAGTGGCCGGTTGAGATCCTGGTGGGGCCGTTTGAGCCCCGTCCAAGGATGGTGCTGTAACGGGTTGTTGATTCGGTTCATCAGTGAGGCCATTGATCACTGCGGGGATCGGGTCACCGACGACTGGGACTGGCACCGGGTCAACAATCGGATCTTCGGAAGCCGTGAGCGCGATAAGCAGATCAGCGTTAGAATTTTTCGGGGTTATTTGTGTCGCGTCTACCGCTTGGCGGTCGACGTTTAGTAAATTTTCGGCTGTGGGTCCCGGTGACGTCGTGCTGCCGGCGACGACCGAAGCGTCATTTGACGGGGAATTCTGAGGCATTTTTTCTTGATCCGTTTGGTATTCTTCAGCCGGGGAATGGGAGCTGTCGAAGTTCAACGTCGAATTCGCAGACAGCGGAATTTCGGTCAACGGCTCAGGCGTCGCGTCGAGAAATAAAGAATTTTGTGAAGCAGGTTTTGAGTGGTCCATGTGCGTCGGATTCCCGCGGGAAGAATCAACTCGATTGGCGAGCGACGATGTTTCAGTTTGCTCGTCGGTGTCAACAGGCATCGCGGAATTTTGAGGCTTCGAAGAGCCAGTCAAATCAACGACAGCTTTAGAGGAGGAGTCCGGTTTGCCTGCTGAGGGTGGCGGTACCAAGCGTTCTTGTTGAGTCGGAGGATCCGCGTGCGGCGGGGCAAATTCTTCGTCCAGTGCAATCGGGAAACCAGCTCGGGAATTGTCACCGGTCAGTGCTTGCGATTCAGATTGGTCGGCGCGAGCGGGATCGTCTGTCGACAACAAATCATCGAGCGATCCCGAACCAGTCGTCAGTCCTTCAGATCGGTCCGCACGCCAGCGAGCAGGTGGGGAAGCAAACGGTGAATATTTCTTAAGCATCAACCGGCACAGGATCAAAATGGGGAAAAATATCGTCCCTGAAAACGGTTGTCGGAATTTCTGGTCCGACGTGAATCCATAACGTCGGCACCGGAAAAATTCCAACAAAAAAGACAGATTGGACCTCTGCTCGATTCTATCTCAAATCCTGTCGGATTTTAATTATGCGGAAATGGAAATTTGAAGAAATATGGGACATCCTGTGGGGTCCCTAACCGCAGCATTTGCTAGAATCGTTACAAGAGTTGCTATCAAAATGACTGGACGTGAGTTGGGCCAGTGCGGGGTTCCCAAAAACGCGGGATTACGACATCATACAGTGCAAGTAAACCGTAGCCGATATAAGAAGATTCTCAGGATTTGACTCCAAAATTCTGACCACGAACGCGATTGGAAAGATTGGATTAATAGCTTGAAAAGTTCATTTGTAGATTTCTCGGATTTTGATTGTGACAAGGTGGTCGTTAGCCGCGAAGAGATTTTGAAAGTCAATCCGCATCGTTTTGAGATGGCTTTGTTGGACGGTATTTTGCAAATCTCTGAGGAGACGGCCGTCGGATTCAAAGACATTTCGGCGGACGAATTTTGGGTGCGCGGTCATTTCCCCAACCGCCCCTTGATGCCGGGCGTATTGATTTGCGAATGTGCGGCCCAGCTATCCTCCTATTTTGCCATCATTACAAAAATGGTGGACAATGGGTACGTTGGATTGGGTGGCTTGGAGAGCATTCGATTTCGGGCGCCGGTAATGCCGGGCAGTAAATTGATCGTGATGCTGAAGCGCGGAAAGGTTCGCAAAAACGTAATTTTCTCAGCGGAGTTTCAGGGCTTTGTCAATCAAACCCTCGTTGTGGATGGAGTCATCAAGGGTGTGGCCTTAGGGGAGTAGTATTAGGATTTCCAGGTGTCTTGCCATAGACAACCAGCCCACGACCAGCCGACGCCAAAACCAACCATGATGTTCTTCATCTCCGACGTGAGCGAGTGGGTGTCGCGCAATTGTTTGATCAGAATTGGCAATGTTGACGACACCGTGTTGCCAATATCGCGTAGCAAGATCGGCATTCGAGATTCTTCAAGTTCCAGTTGCTGTTGAAGCTCGCTCAACATCTTTAGAGTCGCTTGATGAAACAGGAACAAACCCACCTGATCTTTTGACAGTTTTGAATCCGCCAATATTCCCGCCACCAGCTCGGGAACTTTTTCAACGGTGAAATTGATCAAGGCCGGCCCGTCCATGTAAAGATCGCTGTCCCAGCGTTTTCGATGTCTCGGTTGGATTGCATCCGTAGCAGATCGAAATCCTTTTTCGGTGGCCAACAGGGTGTCGGCACCACGGCCATCAGTTCCGAAACGAAAATTCGACAGCGAGGGCGCGTCGCTCGACTCAATCAGCGTGGCCGCACCGGCGTCGCCAAAGATCGTTCGCAAACTGCGGTCTTGGGGGTCGATCATTTTGGAATAGGTTTCTGCGGTCACCAACAAGATGCGTTTAGCAGCTCCGGACCGAATCAAGCCGTCGGCCAGGGAAAGCCCATAAACAAATCCGCTGCATCCCAAATTGAAATCCAGTGCACCACAATGGGTCGGTAGTCGAAGACGGTCTTGCATCAAACAGGCTGAAGTTGGCAGCGGGTAATCAGGAGTCTGGGTACAAAACAATAGAAAGTCGATCGTCGACCGGTCGATTTGATATTCGGCGAACAGGTTTTCAACGGCGGCGACCCCCAAATCCGATGAACACTCCGTATCCGCTGCGATATGACGTTTGTAGATTCCGGTTTTCGACGCAATCAGGTCCATGTCCCATTTGGGATTGTCGGCTTGCAAATCGTCGTTCGTCTCGACTCGCATTGGAAAATGAACGGCGATCGGTCCGACAGCAGCATATTTCACGAGCGGCCTTGTTTGACCGCTTAAAGCGCGGCCCTTTGATGAAGGTGAGATTGTAGGTATCGATTATCAAATCAACCGAAAATTTACCAAATTGAAAGCCCATCGCGAAGACGACTGTTGCCAATAGCCAATTTTCCCCTACGATTTTCGTGCATGTATTCAATTTTTGCCTATGGCACGCTGAAGCAAGGGCAATCTCGCGCCCATTTTCTGCAAGACCAATCCTTGGTCGGACGGGCCCGTTCCGATCCGGACTATCGGTTGTTTCAAGTGGCTGATTATCCGGGGTTGGTGGAAGTCGACCGGGGCGCTGGAATGGCCATCGTCGGCGAGGTCTGGCTAGTTTCGCCAGATTGTTTGCGGCGATTGGACGAGGAGGAAGGTGTGTCGTGTGGCGAATATGAGCGACGATCGATTAGGATTTGCCGAGATTCGTTGGTTCCGGCCGGGAAAATTACAATCAATTTCGCTTGCATCGAAGCGTACTTTTACAGGGGTCCGATTACCGATTGTCGCGACTGCGGTCCGTGTTGGACCTAGTGGTCCACGCCCATTTCGGATAAGTTAGTCAACTGTTGTCAGGCCAATAGCTTTATTTTTGTGCGCCTGAAATCGATTACGAAACACTGAATTCTTGTTGGAGAAACCGATGCCCAAGGCAACCGCGCGCCACATCCTAGTGGAAACTTTGGCCGAATGCGAAAAACTGAAACAGCAGCTCGAAAGTGGGGGCGATTTTGCGCAAGCGGCCATGGAGCATTCGAACTGTCCGTCCGGCCTCCAGGGGGGAGATTTGGGAGAATTTGGTCCCGGTCAAATGGTACCGGAATTCGATCGGGCGGTTTTTAGTGGCCAGGTCAATGAAGTGCTCGGTCCGGTCAAAACCCAATTTGGCTACCATTTGTTGGAAGTTACCAGTCGCACCGAGTAATGATGTGCGAAGCCGAGATTGCTGACAACCCCGTGATCCTTTAGCGATGGAATCATGACGAAGGTGCTGCTCGCCGTTATTCTAACGCTGGTTTACATGCTAGTTGTTCCCAGTTGCGTAACTGCGCGTCTTCAGGATGAACTCGCTCCCGGTGCAAACCCCACGCTGACAACGGCGGAGCTGGACAACCGGTTGGAAAATTTCAAAGGTGTCACGGATCTCGATGAGGCGTTAAAGACTTCGATCCAACAACTTTTTGAGCGTGCCCGGCAACAACTCGAGGCGGCCGGCAAGTTTGAAGCCGAGTTGAAAAAATTCCAGGAACTGTCCGGGAAGTCGCAGGTCCTGCTGGAGACTGTCAATCAGGAACTGGCCACAACGACGGACCAGTCAACTCTGTATTTGGGTCGAGAGCTGACGGAAGCCCAGTTGCAGGAAATGTTGCGACAGGCCAACTTCGCCCTTGATCAGGCGCGGCAGCGCGCGATCGAGATGGCCAGCGAAATGTCGCGACGACAGTCTCGCATGGTGGAGCTGCCGGAGTCGATTGCGAAAGCCGAGCTGCGTTTGATCGAAATCAAGTCGCAACTCGAGGCGTCAGCCCCCCAAGGTGAAAACGCGCTGCTCACACAGGCGCGGCTCACGCAGCTAACAGCGGAGAAGCAGAACCTGGAACTGCAATTGGCATCCTCCAACGCAGAAAAATCGGCCTATGCTTCGACGGCTGATCTACCGCCACTGAATGATCAATTGGCACAACGTAAATTGAAATTGATCGAGTCCGACGTCGCGAAAATCAAAGAGCAACTTGCTCGCTTGCGCGAAAGCGAAATTGAAAAGCGGATTCGCCAAGCCATTGAAGATCTGGCAAACGCGCCCGAGCCACTTAAATTGTTGGCCGAAACCAATGTGCAATTGGCTAAAAAATTGCAACAGTCCGCCCTCCGAATCGGCGAAGTAACGCAGGTGGAAAATGAGATCGAGAATGCCCGGATCGCGTTGTCCAAACGGTATGAGACCACCAAGATTCGGGTCGAAGCGATTGGACTGAGCGATACGTTGGGAATCATGCTGCGACAAAACAAATCAGAGGTTGCCAAATTGCAATTGCGGTATGGCATCAGTCCAAACCTGCAAGTGGAAGTCAGCGAGAATCGGGCAGAGTCGTTTAAATCAGAAGACGAAGCAGCAAATTTGGCGGACCTTAACGAGGCGTTTGAAACTTTTGTTCGCGATCAAGGAGGTTTGTTTGGCGACGACGAATCCCTCCGCGAAGTTGGAATCGAGTTGCTGGAAAAACAACAACAAGCCTGGGTCCGACTCTCCGAAGTTCAAAATGATTCCTTTAATGCGCTGTTCGGTTTGTTGACGGTGCAGCGCAAGTTTGCCAAGCTTTGTTCGGAGTACTCTTCGTATATCAATCAACACATTCTCTGGGTGCGCAGCGCGAAAGTTTTGGGAGCGTCCGAGCAACAACAGATCATCCGATCAATCAAACAAGGGGTTGCAGCGGATTCCTCGGGCGGCGAAATCGTGGTCTTCAAATCCGACTTTACGTCGATCGCGGTGGCGGCGCAAGGCATTGTGGCAGCGGACAACTGGCAGTCGGTCAGTCGGGCGATGACCAATAGTGGGCGGAATCACATCAGCTTGTTGATGGTAATTGGATCGGGCTTGCTGTTACTGTTCTGTTTTCATTCCCGACTGAAGTCGAATATTCGGTTGGCTTCACGGAAGGCGACTCGGCGCAGTTGTCGCGAAATCTCGCCAACGTTGTCGACCGTGATGGAGACTATTTTGCTGTCTTTTTTGTGGCCCGGTGTAATCATGACGTTGGGCTGGTTGATTCGCGCGGATGTAGCGGCGGAAGTGTTTCCGATTGCCTTGGGATCGGGTTTGATTGCGGTCGGATTGACATCTGCGCCATTGGAATTTTTACGGCATATTTGTCGCTCTGAGGGGCTGGCCCAAAGCCATTTCGATTGGCCTGAACCGGCGCGGATGACCATTCGATCCAATGTCCATTGGCTAATAATCGCCGGGGCGCCATTGTTGTTAGTGACCGTGACGTTGCATCACCTCGGCAATGCGGATTGGGACAATTCGCTGGGACGAGTCAGCACGATTGTGTTGTTGCTGTCGACTTCTGTATTCATGTATCGAGTCATGCGGCCGAGCAGTCCCGTCTTTCGGAGTAGTCAGGATCGCAATTCAAGGTTTTATCGGTTGCGGTATTTTCGCTTTGTGATTTTGGCAGTTGGACTGTTTGCGATGATCGCCTTCGCCGCAGCGGGCTACTATTACACAACCTATCAATTGGGAATTAATTTCCTGCAAACGGTCGCGATTTCGATCGGCTTGCTGGCACTCTATTCGGTCGCGTTGAGGTTCTTGCTGGTTCGACGGCGCCGGTTACGATATGAGCAATTGGTCCAACAACGTGAGAACTTGCAAAGACAGTTGCGTTTGGCAGCGGAGACAAATCCCGATGGAAATTTGCCGGCCAAGAATTCGGACTCGCTCGAATTGGAAATTCAAAATGAGTTGGGGACGGACATTAACAGCGTGAGTCGTCAAGCCAAAGAGTTGACGGGCGTAATTTTCGTTGCGGCGACGTTGGTCTTCCTGTGGCAAATCTGGCAAGATGTTTTGCCGGCGACGAAGTTGCTCGACAACGTACAGTTATGGCAGGTGACCGATGGTGACAAAGGCGAAACTCAGTGGGTCTCCTTGCGGGATTTGTTGATTTCACTGGGGCTATTTTTGGTTACGTTTTTTTCAGTACGTAATATCCCAGGTATGCTGGAGTTGTTGTTGCTCAAGCAATTGCCGCTAGACGCTGGATCGCGCTATGCAATTATCAGCATCTTCCGATATTTTATTGTCGTGGTTGGTGTAATTTTGGCGTTGAATTTTCTTCGCATCTCGTGGTCCAAGTACAGTTGGTTGGTGGCGGCGATCTCAGTTGGTCTGGGTTTCGGCTTACAGGAAATCGTGGCGAATTTCGTTTCGGGTTTGATCATCCTGTTGGAGCGCCCGGTCCGAGTTGGCGACGTCGTGACGATTGATAATACTACTGGAGTGGTTTCACGAATTCAGATGCGAGCTACGACTGTAACGAACTGGGACAATCAGGAATTGGTCGTTCCCAACAAAGATTTGGTTACGGGTAAAATTATTAACTGGACCTTGTCCAGTCTCGTAAATCGAGTATCGTTGGCGGTCGGTGTCGCCTACGGATCGGACATCGACAAAGTGCAGCAGTTGATTTTGCAAGTCGCGGCAGGGAATTCCAATGTACTGGTGGATCCGCCGCCAATGGTTACGTTTGAAGAATTCGGGGACAACGCTTTGTTGTTCAAATTGCGGTGTCATATTACCGCGCTCGATCGGCGACAGGTCATTGTGCACGAGTTGAACTCGGGTATTGACGCAGCGTTTCGGCGAGAAAAGATTGCGATCCCGTTTCCGCAACGCGAGGTGCATCTCATTAAGCCAAACAACGTTTAACCGCGGTTTCCCTGGGGAACCTATTTCAAGTTTTTGTCTTTGATCAAACTTTTGCGGCGCAGCGGCTCGACCGTTTTCTCCCAAAATTCCTTAACATCCGGTTCTTGAAATCGCAGATCTCGAATTCCCTCGTCCCAGGCAGCGATAATCCATTCGCTGGCCTTGACCGGATTGTTTTGAAACTTGAACTCGTGCACGATGATTCGGCGATAAAGAGTGTCACGGTCATCGCGCACCCAGCGGCGGGCAGGATCAACGGGATCCGTTTTTTGCAGCAGCGTTTGATATTCTTTGATCGCGACGATTTGCTGTTTCGTATCGTTCGAATCCCATTTCTGGTGTGCGACTTCGACGGCTCGTTCCGGAGAGTAAGCATAACGGTAGACCAAACCAATACCGATCGCCAAGCCGATCAATAACACAGGAAAAATGAAGAGACAACCACTACGATTGCCGTTTTCCGTTCGAATATTTGCGCTCAAGTGAATACGCCCTTTCTATATCGCTGGTCCCGCTGTCATTTCAAAAGTCGAGAGCGTGAATTGGGTCGGTCACTGGGAAGAAGCTGGCCGTACAATTCTGATCCGATTCTACATTAAACAATTTCCACTGTCAGAATTACCGTTTTGTTGGTCGATCAAAGTCCCGACTCAGTCCGTTGTGGGCCGAGAAATACTCGCTGACAATTGAATTGTGGCGACGACTCTGCCCGGCGACTGGTGCGGACATTATGTGCCATGTCGTTCCCGGATCAAAGACTGGCAAAAAAAAAGGCCGACCTCGCTTGCAAGGTCGACCTGTAACCGGTGAATCGGCTCAACGCAATTCAATTGAATTTAAAATTAGGTGTCATCGCCAGTATCTGGTGTTGGTTGATCAGGGCTGGGAGTTGCAGCTGCTGGTGTTGATTCCGGAGTGGCCGCATCAGCCGCTGGCTGGGGGACGGGCGGAATCGAATTGTCGGTGCTGGCCGAAGGGGGAGTTACAACTTCGCTTGGCGTGACGACTGATCCGCCCAAAACCGCATTGTTTTCGACCATCGTGCCTGGGACCATAACTCCTCCGCCGTCAACAACAATGGAACCGGATCCCATCGAGGGATAAGAATATGAGTTGGCTGCACCCATCATTCCCATGTCACCACCGTAAACGACAGTGCCACCGCCGCACGAGTTACAGCCGCTGTTCATATACATGGGTTGGCTGTAAACATTTTGGTAAACTGGCGCGCTGACAAACGAATTGCCGTAGCAGCTTGAGCAACCAGATTGGCTGTAAACCGGCTGTGAGTACTGCGGTTGGCTATAGGCTGGTTGAGCGTAGCTCATCGCTGGTGCGTTGTAAGAAGGATAATAATTGGGAGCCGCATAGCTCATTTGATTGCCGTAGCTGACTGGCGCATACGACTGGCTGAAAACCGGTGAATTACCGGCACAACTTGAACATTGAGCGAACACGGGATTGGCAATCAACCCCAACACAGCCATCAAACTAAGTGACATTAAACTCTTCATTGTGATCTCCCTCAAAAAAATCTGTTAGTTAATCATTCTTAGTTACTTGCCACATGCCGAACAATGCCGGTGGGAATGGACTAAAATGGACCTGTAATAGCTGTATTAGACCAATGAAGCTTTTGAAGTGTCAAGTCTGGGGAATATTCGAGTACGCCGGCCCAATAATTTTGAGTTGTGGTCGGTCAAGTGCTGTAGATTGGCCAGCAAATTCAAAATTCAATACAAAAGGCCACTTCCAAAACGGAAATGGCCAGTGCTCTGCGTGCTTAAACAATTCCGACGGGATCTGTCACATTTCACATTTCAGTCAGTTTCGTCGAAAAATTCGACTGCCGACAAAACCGCGAGTTCGAACCATCGAGCGTGAGACGAATGGGGGACCGCTTTGACCCATTGCCGGTGACGAATACATCACTCCGCTTGTTGACGATCCGCAGCCACCGCAACCCGAACCAGCGGCGTCGGACGATACAACGGGAATGCCGGACATCGGTGAAACCCCTGACTGAATGGAATTGATGCCTGAGGCATTGGGATCAAACGTTGGAGCCTGATTATAGGTTTGCGCTCCGTCAATCATTGGACCTGCCTGGTAAACGGGTGCTTCGTTGACAATTCCAAAGGTTGCAGAATTGTCGATGGCGGAGGGACTGACGATGACGCTATCGAATTCCTGGGCGCCATCGGCGGCTCCAGTCGGAACGCCTTGCTGATACGAGGCAAGGGAAACCGTGTCATATCCACCACAAACAGAGCTCGGTAACTCGGCAAATTGGACGACCGGGAAACCGCATGGCTGACATTGGCAACCGCCCGTCGAAATCATCAAAATTGGCTGGCAAGGGTCAATTTGGCCATGGGGAGTCGCATTAGAACAGGGCAAAAGTGGTAAAGGTTGTCCACCGCCGACACAATCGTTACCCGAAACAACCGCAGCGTTTATGGGGGTTTCCGCGACTGGCGTTTCGGCGACGGGAACCGGCGGAGCTGTTTGGTCACTTACCGAAGGCTGTGCATCACCAAGTAGGGGAGGCTGAACGATTTCGCCACCGGTTGGTTTGCTCGGTTCGGTCTCTTGAGCGTAACACACTGAGGCAACTAGCAAAGCCATCAATCCGACACAATCACTAAGAATTTTTTTCATCGACGAGTTCCTTAAATTGATTTGTTCAAGTCCCGAAAACGGACTTTGACGATCCAAATTTTGATTTTATCAACTCGGATTTTCGTG
>JANNWZ010000117.1:0-11512 GCA_031409295.1 Mariniblastus sp. | reverse complement strand
CGATATCGGTGGCAAGAGGCGCTGTGGATCGATACGCTGGAACGCAGATCAGACGGAGTCCGATTGGTGAGAATCCAACATCTTTCGAGCACGCCTACCTGATTGATCTGGCCTCCGGGTTCGTTGAACCATTGCATCAATCGGCTGATCCGATTTGGATGATTCTATTTCTTCAGCAGAGATCATCCAAAACTCTGGGAATTGCCGTGGGGAGGATCGGGATAGACCAAGGCATTTTTTGATGAGTTGCTTGTTTTCCGAGTAGTCGTTGTCCTTCAGCTGCAAGTTTTTGAATTCGGTTGGTTCTGCCATGGCCTGGACCCACTCTCGCGGCCCGCTGATTACCGCAGGCAATGCGCTCAGTAACAACAGCATTAAAAGTACCCCTGTGAATTGATAAATCACACGAAATCAGTCATGACTTACACCCATGATGAGTTACACCCACGATTGCACACGATACACCTACGACACGATATACCCACGACACGATACACCCACGAAGGGTTGGCGGATTGTGCTAGCGGAATCCGGCAACCCCTCGCCGACGCCCTCTTCGTCGCCGACGTCCTCGCACGCCGACGCTCCTCGCCGACGCTCCCCCGCCTGATGTTTTGTCGGCCTTACAGGTGCAGTTGGTGAAGCATCCTCGAAGCGTTAAATTGGATGGCTACCAAGCAGGACGACTGCCAAGCAGGTTTCGCTCACGATCAAAGACATTCTTGGGAAACAGGTTTAAAATGAGCAACAAAAAATCCAAATCGAAATCCAGGACGATTCAAAAACGACGAGCCCCGAAAATCAATCATGAGGCGGCATTTGTTTCCAGGATGAATCGACGCCTGTCTGACGACTACCATGAAGCTCTTGAATTGTACAACGAGGGAGATTTTGAAAAGTCCGAACAGATCTTGCTCGAGTTGAATCGCAAGGGAAATTTTCTGCCGGTGATCGAGCTGTTGTCAATCGTTTATTTTGAAACGGAGAAATTCAACCGGGCGGCCGAGATATCGCGCCGTCTGCTGCGATTGGTTCCCGATGATCCGGACGCAAGGCTCCGGTATGCCAGCGCTGCAATGTTTGAAGGCTACGCGACGATCGCAATGTCGGAGTTTCAAGAGGTCCTGCGACGCTGGCCCCAGCATGAATCGGTGAGACAAATCAAAGACTCAAACATGATCTTGACGGAAGAAACCACTAAGCGAATCGCGATCGCCGGGTTCCCGTCAGGCTCCGTCGGGTTGCAACTGCAGGTGCTTCATGAAGAATCACTCATGGCGATGGCCAACAGTAATTTTGATGAAGCCATCAGCAAATGCAAAAAGATATTGGAAATTGTTCCTGAATTCTGTTCCGCACGAAATAATTTGGCGTTGGCCAGTTTCCAGGCTGGACAAATCTCTGCGGCCGTCGAAATAGCGGAAACAACAACGAGGCTTCAACCGAATAATCGCTTTGCGGCAGTTTTATTGGCCAAGTTGAAATTTCTTTCCGGCAATTTGGATCGTCCTGAAGCGCTGTTGGAGGAACTGATCAACGATCCACCGACCAATCAGGATGCAGCGATTCAGGCCGCTGAATGGATGGCGATGGCAGGCTATGACGAAGAACTGATCCGCTTTTTCGAAGCCCTGCCCAAATCCGGATTGATTGATCCGCTCCGACAAGGCCTGGCACTTCATCTGGAGGCTTATGCTCGCTGTCGCTTGGGTCAAACCGTCGAAGCCAGAAAACTTTGGCAACAGTCGCTCAAAATTCTTCCCAACGGTACAACGGCGCAAGAAAACCTCGACGAGCTTGCTCGCCCGGAAGAAAATGCGACATGGGCCTACCAAATGGGGCACTGGGTACCTCGATCTTTGATTGAAAATCTGTTGAAGTTTTCGAAATCGGCCCGTTCAAAATATTCTGCATCGTCCGTACCTACTCACTTGAGAGGTTTGTTGCCAGCTTTTCTGGATCGAGGTGACCCGGAATTGAGACAGCTGGCAGTGGCGATGTGTTTGTTAGACAGAACGACTGCATCGGTGGATTTGCTCAAGCAATTTGCTTTTTCGAATCGCGGTTCCGACTTCCTACGAAACCGAGTCTTGATGACTCTGCTTGACGAGGGATTGATTGATAAGGGCCCCCATCGTGTATTTTTGCGAGGAAAGTTTACCGAAATCAAACTGACTAATATTGAGATTCACGATCAGCCGAAACCAACTCACTACAGCAAAGATCTGACACGAAAGATGCAAAAGGCGTTCGAATCGATGACAGAAGGCGATCTCGATCTTGCGGAAAAACTCCATCAGGAAATATTGGAACAGGAACCTGAATGCACTTCGTCGCAGTTCAATCTGGCAACGATCTGGTTACAACGCGACGGTCGAGAAGGACAAAAAAGGGCTCAGGCGGTCATTGAAGCGATCCACCGACGAGATCCTGACTACCTATTTGCCGGACTGGCACTGGCCCAGTTTCATTGCGAGCGCGGTGAATTGGAAAAAGCGACCGACATATTGAAGAGTTACGCTGATCGCGAGCGGCTGCATATTTCGGAAGCCAAGGCACTTTATGCGGCTCAGGCACAAATTGCTTTGGCCCAAGGAGAACAAGAGATAGCCAGGGGATTGCTCAAGGCGCTAGAAGATCTTGTTGGTGACGATCCAATGGTCATTGCGTTACGAAAAAAGGTTGAACACAAGGGCCGTTTTTCCAGGATGCTCGATCTGTTCAAACGGTAGTCTTGGCGGGAAGATCTCGGCAGTATGGTCTCGTTTTGAAGGATTCCATCGAAACTTGCGACCCAACGGAATCGATCGAGCTAACAAGGAACGGAATCCCGGGGCCACACCAACGGGAAACCCCGAGGCCACACCACCGAGCTTACGACAAGAACGATTTGGCAGTTGATTTGATGGTCAATAATTGTTGGCCTCAGAATTGGTTTGGGGCTGAAAAAAAGGCTTGGTCTGGCCCTTGCGATTCGCCGGCTTACTTATCGGTAATGGCTTTCGTTTTCCGGTTGCGAGCCGCTGGGGGCTTCTTTTCTTTTTGGCCACCGGCTGACTTATCAGGATTCATTCGTTGGAGGTCTGCAGGCGTTGGATTTCCGCCAAACTGCTTGTAGTATAGTTCCTGAAAAGGATTGATGGCCGGGCCGGTGACGTTTTCATTGACCAGCATCGGTTGCACTTCGTTCCACCATTGGTCGTAGGCGGCGCGAAGAGTGGCGACAACTTCAGCGTGTTCGTCAATAATGTTCCTGGTTTCGCCCGGATCCGCTTTGAGGTCGTAAAGCTCGGTATCGTTCACTAGCGTGAAACGAGAGTTTTGGATCGCGCAATTGTTGTATTTCGAATCTGCCTGCTTTCCTTTGGCCCATCGTCCGACGTGGTGTACTAGAGTGCGGTCTTTCCATTCGGCTTGGGGGTTTTTCAGAACGGGAAGCAAACTTCGACCTTCGACTTGTTGCTGCACCTCGGTTGACAGTGTCGCGCCAGCGATTTCGGCGAGCGTGGGAAAAAGATCGATGTGCGCACACAGGGCAGCGCACTCTGCAGCCGCCGGAACGCCACCTGCTGGCCAACGGATAAAACATGGCGCTCGTATCCCACCTTGATACGGCGTGCCTTTGCCGCTTCTCAATCCTGCATTGAAAACTCTGCAGCCAGCGGTGCCGCCGTTGTCATTGGTGTAAATTACAAGCGTATTTTCGGCGATGCCCCATTCATCAAGCTTCGCAAGCAACTGGCCGAAGTTGGTGTCAACATTCTCGATCATTCCCATGAACTTAGCGACCTCTTCGTCAACGCCTGGTTTGCCGAGATAGTACTCGTAGTATTCTCGGGGCACAACATGCGGTCCGTGCGCGGCATTGAGTGAAATGTAAGCAAAGAAAGGTTCCTTGGCATTGTGTTTCGCATCCATCCAGCGGATTGCTTGAGCGAAAAACAAATCGGTGCAATAGCCGGTTGTTTTTTCGAACCTGCCATTGTGCCACAGCACAGGGTTGATATTCGTGTTGCCCGGCGCATCGCCGCAAGATCCTGGATAGATTTGCCCGATGCCGCCACCGCCGTGAATATACACTTCGTCAAAACCCCGGCTCTCCGGGCGATATGCTTCTTCGTCGCCGAGATGCCATTTGCCAAATATGCCCGTCGTGTATCCGACAGTCTTCAGCATCTGCGGAAGCGTGAATGTCGTTAAGGAAAGACGCTCGCGTTCGAGAATGGTATGCGTGACACCATTCCTGAACTCGTGCCGACCACTCATCAAGGCGGATCGCGTTGGTGAACAAGTTGGACTGACGTGGAACTGCGTGAACAGCAAGCTTTGCTTTTTGAACGCATCCACCGCTGGCGTACGGATGAGTGGATTGCCAAGACAAGCATAGTCGCCGTACCCCACATCGTCGGGCATGACGAAAATGATGTTGGGCCGTGTGTTGTCCCCCCACAACTGGGGAATGGCGGCGAACAGTTGAACAGCTATTGCAACTGTGAACCCGCACTTACCTCGATACCGCGGCCCGCTGATTACCGCCAACAATGCACGACGAAACAACCGCATTAACAGTACCCGTGTGAATTGATAAATCACACTCAACCAGTCGTAGCTGTACATTTTTTTCAACTCTTCAAAATAGCTTGAACCAGGATCTGGCGAATTCCATCGGGCGCGTGACGAGCTGCCCAATATAGCGATTGAAGTTGTAGCCGAGAATCAGTTGCCAACAACCAAGGAATTGTCCCGAATTAACTTCCGGATTTTAGCGGAACGGCGCGAGCCGTCCGGTGTCACAAAAACGGGTGGGCTCGCGCCCTTCCGCTACCATCAAACCGCGGAACTTGATTCGGGACAATTCCTAGGCGGAAACGCGGGCCTTGGCCAATGTTTTTACAGTTCGATGAAGCAGCCCAACTATACGTCGATCACTAACTGATCGAAGGCAACTGTAATTGATTCGAAGATGTCTTGGACGGAATCCAGGTCCAGCGGCGAATGACTCTCGTCGAGCGGATTGACGTGTACGAGATAGCAACGCTGGACATTGGTAGCGCGAGCCACTTGAGCGACCGGCGTCAAGCAACTGTGACCGGTCAAGATTGCTTTCTCTTCCCAACCGTCTGGAAAATAGCACTCGTGAATCAACGTGTTGACATGGCGAATTTGCGCCACGTAAGAAGCCGCTAAATCGGCGGTCGTGTCGGTTACATAGGCCAGGCTGCGGTCACCTGGCAAACCATCCATTCGAAACGCATAACAGCCACCGGGATGCTCGACCGGAAACGCGGTCAACTGACACCCATCGGCCAGCCTAATTGGTCCCGCTATTTTCAGGGGGCGTAATTCGAAATTCGGCTTCACTGGAAACAGATCGACTGCATACAAATGTTGCTGAATCGAATCAAACTTTTCCGCCGCCACATGTACCGTCACCCGTTCGAGATTTTTTTGGTACAGCACATCGTAGAGATACGTTAGTCCGATGCAGTGATCGAGATGCACGTGTGTGAGAAAAATGTCCAGAGTCCTGGTCTGGATCAAATCGCGCGCCCGAAAAATTCCGGTCCCCGCGTCAAGGATGACACCTATTTCCGGCAACATCAAACAGGCGGTCTGGCGATGGTTGTTGGGATGGTAGCCGGTCGTGCCGAGGAAATGCAGTTTCACAGGCGAAGCGTGGTTGAAGGTTGGACATCGTATGGAGCGATTTTAGTTCGACCGCACTCACGACGAAAGCAGCGCGATCTGGCGGACCAGTCCACAGCGTAAAATTTCTTGCTTGGAAAGCGTGAGAATACCCGTCAGTTCTCGCCGGCAAGCGAAAAAACCGCCTGATCGTGCGACAATGAACCACAAATCCTCAATAACCAACCATTTGCCCGGCTACTTTTTCTTGCCGCCAAATAGATTCCCAATCCCTTTCAGCACTTCACCCTCCAGTTGTTTCCCCAAATCGGGAGCGGGATTATTTCCACCCACCGGAGCACCGCCACTGGGAACGGCACCGCCACTGCCACTGGGAACGGCGCCGTTGGGCGCCGTTCCGGTTCCTCCCAAATTGCCCGGCAAAAACCCGCCGAAATTCGGTAAGCCATTGGTCGAACCGGTTCCGGTTGCGGATTGAGTTCCACCAGTGCCCGGTAACAGGCTGCCGAGATTCGGAATCTGACCGCCCAATTTTTCTTGAAGTTTATTGAGCTCTCCGCCGAGTTTTTCATTGAATTGATTTTGTAACTCAGCCGCTTTCGGCGCGACCTTGTCGGTGAATGCTTGATTGAGCGCACCACCAGCGGCGCTCTTTACCAAATCGGTCGACAGATTTTGCAGAGCGCGTTTATCAAGTTGAGGTTTGGAGACGGTGCCGCTGATGGGGATCGATATTTTTTGTCCCTTCAAGCCCGCTAGATAGGGTTTGCCGGCGATCCAGTCATCGGCGATCGGAATCTCGGCCAGCATATTCAGGTTTTGATTAAAACCGACCGCACCACTCGTTCGCACGGTCATGTCTTTGTGCGTAAACGTCACATTCTCATGATAGACCGCTTGGTTCTTAATCGTCACCGGAATCGTCTGCTCGGCCATCTGCAGCCACGTTTTCAAATCCTTGGGTTCCGCGTCGGGTTTCAACATCGCTCGCAACTGCGTAACTGTACCAAGCAACTGGTCGGCCAAGGGACCAGCTCCAATGGCGACTTGGCTTAAACGAATCGTACCTGTCGCTTCGATCGACATTGGATCCAAAATCGGCATTCGCACTGACTGCGTGTCGAGCGTGAAATTACCTTGAGCGCTAGTGGCATCAGCCACCAGTGGAGCCACATATTTTAACCACTGACGAGCGGTATCGGCCGTTAGCACCACGTTATCCACGATACGAGTTTGATCCATGACCAACACCGGATTCGCGCCGCGCATGTCGACACTCGGAGCAAATTGGACGGTGCCGCCGCTAAACGGAATGCCGGGCGTCGTGACGCGACCGACGCTGTTCATCACATCCACATTCAATTGACTGGCACCGATTGGCACGTCGAGGATGCTGCCTTGATCCCACCGCACACTGGTTGCAGCTTCCAACTCGGCGGGAATCCAGGCCACTTGCGAATCCGGTCCCGTCGTTTTGGCAAAGATAGGTCCGCGAATCGAGAACGGTTGCCCGCCGGAGCCAGATAGTTGAAACAGGTTGCCCGTATAGGCACCCAACAACAATTGAACTTTTTGCCAATCCGGATTCCAGGTTCCCTGAATGTTCATCAGGATCGAAGCGGCCAAATCTGAAACCGAACCGGCGGCTGTTAAATTCAAAGCCGACGACTTCATGATGAGATTCTGAAACTGGATGGCATTAAAGTCATTGGACAACAGCAACTCCGAGTCGAGTTGGGCTTTTGACTCGCGGAAAAGTTCGGTCCATTCGGTTCGATTGGAAACGGGCTGAATCGACTGGCTGACCGGTTGCGCAGGAACGCGTTGAGCTGCGACCAGATCCGTGATGGTAGCAGTCAATCGTCCGCCGATGCCATTTTCCGTGGATGCCAATAGGACATTTCCTTCGGCGCCGCCGAACCAGAAAACGCTTTCTTCGGTGGGCGAAAGCTCAAACCAATCGGACACTCGATTAACGTCCGCGCGATAGGCAATCGCTCCGTCAATTCGCAGATTATCCGTCATCGTTACTTTGAGATTCTGACCGCGAGCGGCGAGCGAATTACCCACCAGAGACACGTCGGTCACCAAGATGTTGCCGTTATTTAGATCGTAACTTAGCTCGCCATTGCCGCTGACTTGGGGGTCGCGGATTTTCATTCCATAGCCATCAAAGGCCAATTGATTGACGCTGTATTGCAGCTGGCTTAGCTGCACAATGTTGTTATTCAAAGCGGCGGAACACTTCAGCGCCAATTCTCCGGCGGCTTGAATGTCGCCCAGATCCACAAAATTTCGCACGTGCCCCACCCAGCCCTGCAAATCTCCATTGATTTCGCAGGCAAGACTGACCGGATCGGTAAAAGCATTCTGTACCGGTGCCGCCAAAGTCGCGAGCGCCGATTCCGGCCCCACATCGATTTGCACGCCACCGGTGTCCAGCCGCAGGACCATCGCGGAAGTCTGCGGGTTAGTCAGCGATTGGCCAGCGGCGCTAAGTTTCACGGACAATTGAGGTTGTTGCCAAACGGGCATCTTCGGCAGTCGAATCGCGGGATTGGTAATGACGAAGCTTCCGCCGATTTGAATGGGCAGGCCATCCGCAGGACTCGCGGTTGCAGCAGTTTGCCAGCCGAAATTTCCGTCGATTTCGCCGGCTAAATCGATGCCCGCCAGATCCACGAAATCACTGATCCTGTTCATCAATTTCGACAAATCCCCCTTCGCGCGAAAGCCACCCGATTCCGGAGTGGCGCTCCCGGCAATGGTGAGAAAGTCCGACTCGCATTGCAGATCTTCGATGACCATCCGATTGCCGACTTGAGTGATTGAGCCGTCCAAGTGCAACGGTTTTTGCCACACGATATTTTGCGTTCCGCGGCGAGCCTTCAAGTTTGCAGTATCGAGATTTACGACCAACCGCCGCTGGCCCTCTTCGTTTTTGGTGCTCGCGAGAAAATTAATCGTACCGGAATCGACTTGTAGGTCTTCATGTAGTTTGAAGGTAGTCGGCAACATGCGGATGAGGCTGGCCAGATCGACTTGACCTTCCATTTGAAACGGTTCGTTCAATAGAGTTCCACCAGCAGCCAGTTGATTTAACTGATTCATGTCAAACCGGCCATTGGCTTTGACTCTGCCGACCTCGGACTGGACTTCGAAATTGGAAGACGAGATCAGCTGCGGAGTAATTTGTAGCGAACCATGGGCATTCACGTTTTGCAGTTGGATTTGATCGGCACCAATCATTTGGGGGGCCGCCAACTGCAGTCCCTGCAACGCCATATTGTTCACGGTCACATTCATGGAAGACTGATTCAGGTCAATGCTGGAAACGATAATGCCCGAAAGCTGGCCAGCCGATTGGGCTGGTCCGACGAATCGTTGCAATACGGGCCCAGCCAATGAGACCGGGAAATTCTCGGTGGTCAGCGCCAGTTCTACCGCCCCAAACTTGAGCACCGTCGCGCCTGGATCGAGTTGCGAATTGAGTGACAGGCTACCAGGCGCCAGCGATTCGACTTGCCCATTAGGTCCGGGTTGCAGCGGCGTGATCTGACATTTTGATTCGACACTTAACGGTGCGGCAGCGCTCGAGGTTTGAATGGTCGCGGTCAGATTGTCCACTTGCCATGACCGCACATCACTAGTGCTGGTAATAAGGGCGCGGCCATCGAATACGTTTAACGCCAATTTTGGCAACTGTGTTTCGGCATTCGGCGTATTTGGCGCAGTGGCAGGTGGCTTCGGTGTTGCGGTCAGGTAAGTCGATAGCGCATCTTCAAAATTGCTGCCATCGGGTCGAAGTTGAAGATAAACTATGGGTTTTTGAACATCGAAGTTCCCGTAATCTTTGCTACGCAGGAATGAATACAGACGTTTCGAGGACGTAATCTGTTCAATCTTCAGCAAATCATTTCCCGCGGCGTCGACGGCTGCCACGTTCGTCAATTTGATTGGCTGAAACCAACCCATCGAAGCTCGTTCGACCGTAAATTTGCCTTTGAAATCACTCATCGCGTAATTGATGGCGGTTTGGTGCAAACCGGTCCAGCCCAGAATATTCGGGAACAGACCGATCAATACCATCAATAACAGTAACACATACGGCCACCGACGGGCTTTTCGATGGGTGTTGTTCCGAGTGCGGAAACTTCGCGATCGCGGGGCGTCTTCGTCGCGTGATTCCTCAAATGGATTTTCCGTGCGATTATTTTTTTTTCGTCGAGCCATCGGATTGTGCCTGGGTAGAGAGGCTTGGTGAGTTGTTATAAGACGTCGGCTATTCAGGGACGCAGTTGCCCTTGGGTCTGCGATCTGATAATTCAATCGCCAACCGACTACGGAGTATTGGGGGCGCCGGAGTGTAATTACCGAGCGGATTTGTGAAAAGGCGAATTGATCCCGCTGCGAGCTAGCAGGTGGCTCTGTCAGGGCACGCGGGCACGTATTTTTTCCCGCCTGCAAGACCGGATGTTACACGGTGGCAGACCGAAAGCATGCCAGTTGATTCGGCGAATGCCTATCAGCCAGCCCAGCGGGCACTGGCAGAGAAAACTCCCGGTGGATGGCAACATTCTTGAGCCAGAACTGATTTCGATCATTCGCTGCTGGTCCGTGGCACACTTTTTTTTGCCGGACTGGCATTGTTTCTGCCAACCTCGAACTTCATCGTTTTCACGTTTCCTGATTTTGGAGCGGCCTTGAGCCGAGCACGAAGATGAGAAAAGTTTTCAGAAGTGGATTTCGTTTTGAACAACTCGAAGGGCGTCGTTTGCTGGCTGCCGATTGTTGCATGCAAGCGCTGCCAGAAATGGAGATCGAGCATTGCGAAGTTGCGGCGATCCAATGTACGGAGGACGAGTCCGCAGTGGATGACCTGCAGCTGGATGATTTGACTGATCCGGCCACAGATCCAACGCTGTGTCCCGTCTCGACAACCGAAAATGCCAGCCCCACGATCACCCCCGGTACTGGCGCTACGAACCCGGCAACGAGTTTGAATTTGACGGATGGCATGGACGGTTTCTTCGGTGCGCTCAATGCTGAGCATCCATCCGAGACTCTGTCGTTTACTGCCAGCGCCAATGGAGAGGTCGACGTCGTGGTCGCATCGTCCCTGGGAGGTTCAGCTGCCACGGTCGCCGTGACCGATAGCGCCGGCAAAGTGATCGAACCACAAGCGGAAGGGCTGGAAGGCTTTGCGGTTTTAACTTTTGAGGTCACTGAAGGAGAAACCTATCAACTGTCGATTTCGTCAGCGGATGAGCAGTGCGAAGGCTTCTTCCAAGTGACGGTTGGTTTCGAAGAGTTCGTGGACCAACATGCGGATGAGGTTGGTTGCGAGTCGACCGAAATTGAGTTGACGGACAACTCCGCTGAACTGTCGGGGCGATTGGAAACCGCTGGTGATATCGATACGTTTCGGTTCACCGCACCGACCGCTGGCGAAATGACGCTTGAGATGCTGGAGACTGTCGACCAGGCGCGGATTGGAATGGGCGTCACGGTGCAAGATGACTGCGGCAACGTGTTGGCCACCGGTACTACCAACCAGCTGGTGCAGATTGCCTTGGACGTCGAAGCAGGGAAGGAGTACTACATTTCGATCGCTGCCACGGAGGATCAGTGCGGAACCTATCAACTGGGTTTGGACTTAGCGACCACTGAACCGGTCGTTGTTCCGGATTGCCCTGCGGTGGAACCGGTGGTTGTCGAAACTCCGCAGATCGAACCGTCGGCTTGTGACGCGGCCGAATCGCAAATCGCAGCAATTACCGAAGATGAAGGACCGCTCAGCGCCGACGATCTGTCGAGTCTGGTCGGTGCCAATTTGGATTCGGACAATGCAGGCGACGAGTCAGCG
>JANNWZ010000116.1:0-30596 GCA_031409295.1 Mariniblastus sp. | reverse complement strand
CGTACAAGGAAGCCGGCGAAGTGATGTTGAGGCCATTATCCGCGAGATTATTGGGCGGATTTCCGTGCCGGACTAATTCCCCATGGCCAGACACAAATCACAACGGTTAAAAGAAATCCGCATCACGCCGGAAGGCTGGATTTTTGTGACCATCCTGGCCTTTATTGCTGTCGGCGCGGTGCTGCGCAACATTAATTTGTTGATTCTCATGTCTGGCATGTTGGTCGCACCGCTGATCATCAATTGGCGGTTAGCGGTGTTTTGGTTGAAATCGACCTCGGCACAGCGGATTTTGCCGTATCGGACCCATGCCCAACAGTTGGCCAATGTTCAGTGGGTCTGTCACAACGTCGCCCATTTTTCAGTTTGGAGCATCGAAATTTGGGACAACCTGGAACGGGAAGAACTCACCATCGAAGATCCGGAGGTTCGATCATTCAGGTCCTTGCGGTGGCCCCAGTGGACAGACTATTGGAAACAGGTCGTTCCCGTTGCCAAAATTAGCAGCAAGCCTGTTTCGAATTTCAATGCGAAAATGGCGGTTACCCATATCCCAGCGCAACGCAGCGAAGTGGCTACCTATCGTGTTTATTTCACTCAACGTGGTTGCTATCGTGCGGGTCCAGCGATGTTGTCGAGTCGATTTCCATTTGGATTGGTGACCAGTCGAATTCATATTCCCGGCGAGGAATTATTCTATGTCGCGCCGGCGATTGGAAAATTGTCACCCGTTTGGGAGCGACGCGTTCGATCGTCAGTGATCGGCTCGGATGCTGTGCAGCGAAAACGGGGCCTGGAAGAGGACGAATTTTATGCCTTGCGGCCGTGGCGATCGGGCGACAGTCGCCGACAAATCCATTGGCGCAGTTCCGCAAAAGTCGGTCAGCCGATTATCAAGCAACATGAACAACCCGACAATCGGGACTTTGCCATGCTGTTGGATCTGTATTCGGGCCCGGACGCCGCGGATGACCTACCCGAATCCGATCATCCCAAGTGTGAAACTGTCTTGAGTTTTGCTGCGACGGTATTGTTACACTTGCCAACTGCCGTTCAGGGAAAAATTGGCGTGGCCATCTGCGGACAAACTTCCACCGTTTGCCGCAGTCGAAATCATCGCGAGTTATTCGAACAAGCGATGCACCAACTGGCGATCGCCAAACCCTCCAGTAATCCTGACCTCGTCCAGTCGCTGCTGGACCTGGCTGGGGCAGTGTCCACCAGCACTCCCCTATACGTGATCAGCACGCGTGAGCGGGCGAATGAATTCGCTTTTCTGCAGACTTCCGTTGGCGAGCACCAGTTGCCACCCGACCTGAACCAGAACGTGCACCGAGGATTGAAAGCGATGTGGCCTTCCGTCCGCTGGATATCGGTGGACTCGTTAGAATTTCAATCCATGTTTTCCGAAGTTCCGTCCGTCGACACGGCGAACCTGCAAGCACTCGCCGACAAATGGATACCCGAAAATGCAACCCGTTGATCGACTCATTCGAATTGCCGTGTTGATGTTGGTCATCGTCAGTGGTGCCCTGTTGGGAATCAGTCTGGGTGAATTTCGGTTGTTCCTGATTGCAATCGTCGGCAGCCTGGCTGGCTACGTGGTGACAGATCATTTGCGATGGTTTCGATTGGATGGATTACTGGCGAACATCGCTTCGGTTGTAATCCTGGTTTTGGCGATGAAAGACTTCCTTCCCGAGGACAGCAGCGGCAAACTGGTTTCCGTCGCAAATTTGTTGATCTACTTGCAAACCTTACTTATGTTTCAGGAAAAAACGCCGCGCTTGATTTGGCAAATTCTCGTCCTTAGTCTGTTACAGGTCGTCGTCGCGGCGATCTTCAGTTTGAATTTCGAAGGAGGATTGTTGTTCCTGTTCTATTTTATAGTTGCCGGTTTCACGTTGGCCCTCCAGTCGATTTATGGCAACAATCGAGAAATAGCCCGGCGCAATCATGTCGCGGCCATCCAAGCCCTCGATCGACTGGACCGGTCGCGCGAAGCGGAAAATGCCCCAATCCGGTCGCTCAATTCCGCCAACCGACCGATCCTGTTTTTCGATCCTGAATCACGCAGCTTGCAAAACATTAAGCCCCTGTTCTGGCATTTGTCCATGTGGCTGGTCGTGACGTTTTCGTTTACCACAGTAATGTTTGTCATGATTCCGCGTCACACGCCGCCGTGGTTCGGATCTGCGCGAGTCGAGGTTGCCTCGACCGGTTTTTCACACTCCGTGGATTTGCTGAATCGCGGTGAGATTCAACCGAGCACACAGTTGATGTTTCGCGTTTCGTTCGAAAAAATTGACCGGTCCCGCAAGTCCGTCGCAATTGTTGAACCGCCCTATTTTCGTGGAATGGCGTTGTCAGATTTGGTCATTGAAGACAATCGCACCAATTGGCGCACTCCCCACGACCGAATTTTCGACGGAGTCTATCAGGATTTGCAGGGGCGCAAGTGGGGTAGATTTCCGGTGCGACAGGTAATCACCATGGAGGCAAATCTTGATCCGTTGATTTATTCGACGATGCCAGCCGAGCCGACACGAATGACGCCGGTTTCCATCGAATATTGTCACGAGATTTCGGCACTCGTGCGTTGCCGCGTCAATGCGAAACTGGAGCTGGCTCCATTCAAATATGAGTTGGTTACATTTTTGGACAGTCAGGGAGCGTTTGCCAAATCATGGCCCTATTTGTCAAACACCGATTCGTATCAACAGCTTCCAATGTCGAACGATCCTCCGGAACAGCGTTGGCTAACCCAACTCGATCCGGCCCGTTATCCGACAGTGGTCCGGGTGGCAAAATCGATCCACGACGAAGTGCTTCAAAAAAATCCACAAGCCACCCGCATCGAATTGGCTGAAGCCATGGAGCAGTATTTTCTGAAACCTGGTCGCTTTCGATACACGTTGGATTTTCGCGACGTTATCTGGAATGATAAAATTGATCCAACCGAAGATTTTTTCAACAATCACCGGAGTGGTCATTGTGAATTGTTCGCGTCGGCACTGACGTTGATGTTGCGCAGCCAAAACATTCCGGCCCGCTTGGTGGTTGGCTTTCACGGTGGCGATCAGAATAGCCTGACCGACTCACTGATGGTTCGAGGAAGTCATGCCCATGCCTGGGTCGAAGCCTATCTGAGACCCGAGGATTGCACGGAAGAAATGCTGTCAGCGCAGGCGGCTGGTCCGGGCGGTGCCTGGTTTCGCTTGGATCCCACTCCACCATCAGCCGCTCCTGCTCCGCTCAGTGTTGGCACCGATGCGATGGATCTGGCCAGAACCATGTGGCAGGATTATGTGCTCGGTATGAAAACGGAAGTCCAAGGAAACAGTTCGAGTCTGATACCGGCCTCGTTAGTCAATTTCTTGCAAAGCTTCCAACTTGAAGACTGGCAGGATTCGTTGAAGAAGATCGAAAATTCGAAAGTGGCAACTTGGTTTCGGTTTGGTGCGGCGACGCTGATCGGTGGATTACTGCTGGTGTATTGGCTGTATTCCAAAAACGCTGCCCCCAACCCAGCCCGCAAATCGAAACATAGTCGTTTGCGCCGGTGGGTTGCGACGGCGATCTCATTCATTTCACCCAGCCTCGGTCAGTGGGTATTGTCGGAAAAACGACCAGCCAATTCCGCGACAGAATTCTATGATCGACTGACAACGCTATTGAAAAAACATGGCTTGGAACGTCAGTCCACTCAATCGCATCGACAGTTCGCGACGATTGTCAGTCAGAAATTCTCGGATCATCCGCAAGCGTCAATGATCCATTCCATAGTTTGGGAGGTGTCCGAAATTTTCAATGAAATCCGGTTCGGGAAACATGAACTTCCGACCGACCTGCGAACCCAGGTTGATTTGTGTTTGGATGAATTGGAATCCGGGTTGGACGGATCAGGAGCAAGTCCCGTGTCAACGTTTTCTTGATCACGATCCCATGAAAATGGATCGATTGGCAGCGGGCCAACGGCGTGGTCGCGGCGGCCTGTTACCGAATCAGACGTTGCTGAATCAATACCAAAATGCGATCGGCCACGTTTTGCTTGGTGCCATTTATCATTTCAACCACTTGACCGCCTGGTTCAATAATTTCAACCTGGTTTTCAGTTGAGTTGATTGCAGCCACGCTGTTCAACACAACCAAGTCGCAACATTTTCGCTCCAGTTTAGCCAAGGCGCGAAAGCGGGCGTCTTCCGTTTCCAACGCGAACCCAACCGTCCATTGTGCCGCACGTTTCTGGCGGCCCAAGGTGGCGACGACGTCCGGCGTTTCGACCAGCTTCAATTCCAACGATTGGCCGGTTTTGCGGAGTTTGTGATCGGCCACTTCGATCGGTCGGTAGTCGCAAGGAGCCGCCGCGCCGATCAACCCATCACAATGCTCAAATTCGGCGACCGCTGCACCCAACATTTCTTCGGTAGATATGACGGACACGACTCTGGCTGCCGCCGGATACTCGACCAACACCGGGCCACTGACGATTACCACCTCATGCCCGCCGGCCAGTGCCGACACAGCCAAACAGGCACCCATCTGGCCGCTCGAGGCGTTGCTCAAATACCGCACTGGATCGAGGTATTGGCGAGTCGGACCGGATGTAATTAAAATGCGAGCCATGGGTCTGAGCTAAAAAGGAACTATGTGTTTCGAGTCGGAAATATCATGGCTCAAGTCTTGGCGAGACGCGCATCCGGCTGTCCAACCACTACGTGGGTGCAAGATGCGTCGAAATCGCAGCATAGATGTCAGCTGGTTCCGCCATCCGGCCTACGCCGCGGGTGCGGCAACTGAGCCAACCTTCCTGCGGTTCGACAAACTCGACTCCATCGTCGCGCAATCGCTGGACGTTCCGCTGGACCGCTAATTTGTCCCACATCTCGCAGTTCATCGCGGGCGCGACAATTACGGGCCCGGTAAAACAAAGATAGAGCGTACTCAACAAATCATCCGACAAACCGGTCGCCGCCTTGGCCAGAAAATTCGCGGTAGCCGGCGCAACGCAAAACAACTGGCTGTCGCGAGCCAATTCAATATGCGCCCCAAGAGGAAATGCCGGGTCGAATAGCTCGGTGACAACCGGCTGTCCAGTCAACGCCGCAAATGTCGCTCGCCCAATAAATTTTTCGGCGGCAGCGGTCAACACCACCCGTACGGCATAGCCCCGTTGCACCAACTGGCTGGTAAGGGCCGCCGATTTATAGGCGGCCACACCACCAGAAACTGCAAGTAAGATTTGAGGAACTGGCAAGTCCGATTCCCTATAGATCGTCGAGGTTCAATTCAGGGGTATCTTCGAAGTCTGGCGAAACTGAGATTCCAACATTCGTCGAAGTATCTAGATAGATTTTGTCTTGCAGAATTTCCTGCAACACAATCGCCATCTTGTCCGTTTCGCGCGTTTCGACCAACGGACGCGCGCCCTGGTTCAGTTGCACCATGCGTTTCTGGATTAAGGTCGACAATTTGAATCGCCCACCGACCTTGCGGACGATGGCTTCTTCTTTCAGTTCTTCATACATTCAGTTTTTTCTCCACTTGTTGCAAAAGTTTGCAAATATCGGTTGCGGTTTGCTCGACCGAAAGATTGGTGACAATGTGTTGGTAATTTGAGGACGCATCAAGCTCGCTTCGGGCGACCTCCAGTCGACGGGAGAGGGCGGTCTCAGATTCTGTGCCGCGTCCCCGCAGGCGTCTTTCCAGCTCGGTCAGACTACCGGGATGGATGAAAATTGAAATCGACTCAGGATAGTATTGTAATACCTTTGCTGCCCCGACGACATCAATTTCTAAGACTATCCACTTTCCCTGTTTTAAGCTAGTGGCAACCGGTTCTCGGAGCGTGCCGTACCAGTGCCCGCGCCCAAAAACTTCGACGCATTCAAGAAAATCACCTCTTTCCCGGCGGCGTTGGAATTCTTCCGCGGTCAAATAATAGTAGCTGGAACCCTCCGTTTCGCCGACCCGTTGCGGGCGAGTCGTAGCAGAAACGCTGGGAACCAACGGGAGGGGACAGTTTTCAAACAGTAGCCGTAAAACGGACGTTTTCCCTACGCCTGAAGGCCCCGAAATAATCACAAGTTGGCCTGGGGCGGTCGAATTGGGTTGGGATTCGTTCATCTGGAAAAAAAGTCATTTCGTTATTCCACGTTTTGGACCATTTCGCGAATGCGCTCGATTCCTGTCTTGATGGAAATCACGCAAGCAGCAATTTCGGAATTACTTGCCTTGGATCCGATCGTGTTCGTTTCGCGCAACATTTCTTGAACGAGAAAGTCCAATTTTCGCCCGTTGCTTTCCGGCGATTCCGACACCTTGCGGAATTGTTGAAGGTGACTTCCAAGTCGCACAATTTCTTCTGAAACATCGGCGCGCTCGGCAAAAATGCCGACTTCTCGAATAACCTCGGCCGGCTGTGTCGTGATATCATACTTTTGCAATAAGGACGTAATTCGATCCGTCATGCGTTGAGCAAAGCTATCGACCACAGCTGGAGCCAGGGTTCGAATCGAATCGAGTTGACGCTCAATCTCGTCGCAATTCTGCAACATGTCCGCTTTCATGACGGCACCTTCCAACTGCCGCATGTCGGTCAACTTACGCAGTGCTTCCGTCACCGCCTGCTCAACCGCAGGCCATAATTCGGAATCATCGTCGGCAATGTTCTCGCGCACAACACCCGGCAAGGACAATAGCGATTCAATGTTGACACGCTGGCTATTGCCCGCAATCTCTGACAGTTGCAACCAGTAGGCCCGCAGGACCGGTTCGTTAATTCGGTAATGTTCCTGTTGTTGCAAGTGTTCCGATTTGATCTTCAGATTGACGCTGCCGCGGCTGAGATGTTGTTTGAGCAATACCTCCAGCTGAGCTTGTCGATTGACATCCAGATCACAATGAATGTGCGTCTTGAGAAAGCGATTATTGACCGAGCGCACTTCGACCAGGACGCGCACGGCGGGACTCTGGACGAGGGCTTGGCCGTGACCGGTCATGCTGGCTAACAAATCAGTGCTCCGAATTAGAAGAATACGGGTTCAGCTATTTACTGGGATCCGGCGTAGCATTTCCATCCGTTGAACCAGCCCCGGCTGCCGCAGGTTCCGTAGCAGAGCTTGGGCCTTCAAGATCGATTCCAAGCCCACCCGGTTCGGTGGCACTTTTTTCTACGGCGCCGGATTCGCCAGGAAGCGCTGGGTCAGCGCCGGTCTCGCCAGGAAGTTTTTCTTCCGTACCGGAGCCGCCGGCATTGGTTTCGCCTGCCGACGGATCGGTTGTGGCCGGCTCATCGGATACCGCGCCGCTCTGGTCGTCGGTCTGTTTGCTGAGAGATTTTGGCGGCGGCGGCGGATTGAAACCCGCGATAGTAATCATGCAGAGCGTGATCCAGATCACCGCGGTTACCACTGTGATTTTGGTGAACGCATCCCCGGCCTTCGAACCGAAAGCACTCTGTCCCCCCATCCCGCCAAGGGCACCCGTTAGTCCGCCCCCTTTACCCCGTTGTACCAACACTAACAGGATCATGAACAGCGATACCGCGAACAGCATGACTTGCATGAACAACAATCCAATATTGAAGCCCAGCAATCCAAATTGCGAGTCGCCTAAAATTTGATCTAACATCATACTCTCTTAATAGTCTGGTTTGATTTTTGATCGCCCGCTGCGAAAGCGGCAGCGACTAAACGACATGGACAACAGCGGCGTTGGCGATCGCCAAAAAGCTATCCGCTTTCAGCGACGCACCCCCGATCAACGCACCATCGATGTCGGGTTGAGTTAACAACTCGGAAGCATTGTCCGGCTTGACGCTGCCCCCATACAGAATTCGTACGGAATTCGCCAATTCCTGATTGTAACGCTCGGCCAACAGTTTGCGAAGGTCAGCGTGAACTTCCTGGGCTTGTGCTGGAGTCGCGGTTTTTCCCGTTCCAATCGCCCAAACCGGCTCGTAGGCAATCACAGTCTTTTCGGCGTCAGCCGCCGATATTCCCGCCAAAGAACCGGAAAACTGCGATTTGACGATACCCATCGTGTGGCCAGACTCCCGCTCGGCGAGCGTTTCCCCAACACATAAAATGGGGGTCAGGCCAGCGGCCAGGGCAGCCTTTACTTTCTTATTAATCAGTTCGTCAGTTTCCCCAATCACGTGGCGTCGTTCGCTATGGCCAAGGATCACATATTGACACCCAACATCCACCAACATCCCCGTGCTGGTCTCGCCAGTAAACGCCCCGGATTCCTCGAAATATACATCCTGGGCTCCGACCGCGACGCGTGTACCAAGCGTAACCGCCAATACCGGATCCAGATAAATCGTCGGGGGGCAGATCAAAGCATCCACGTCCAAAGTAAATTTTGCATCCGCAATCGCCTGGGCCAACGCCACCGCTTCAACCCGGTTCAAATTCATTTTCCAGTTGCCAGCTATCAAAGGTCGTCTCACGGAAGCTCCAACGAATTCAAGTTAGTTCAGTGACTGGGTCAAATCAGTTTCGTCTTAATCAACGAACTCCCAAGTTTATCAGACGAAACCGGAAATCTAAACAGCAAATGCTAGTGAAGACCGGAGTTTGAGGCCGCGCTCCACGGCAACATTCTGAACTTGTGCCGCCGATCGGGACCCGACGAATCGCAGGCAGATTTGCGCAAAACCAACAGAAATTTCAGGCTACCTGTAAACCGTTTAATTGGTGCACTTACGACTTGAGCGAGACACGAATCGAAATACTTCCAGGTGGGTTCCGGTATTCCGCCAACAGTATTACTTGCAAACAAAACTGAAAGACAAAGACAAATGGCAATTTGTCTCTGGGATTGTATCCGGAAACGCTGGCCTGTTTGTTTGGTTCATTCGACGAACAAAATTGACGTTTTTGTCTAAATATTTTGAAGCCCGTCCCTACCTGAACCGGCGGGTCGAAATTGGTCTGTTATCTCCCACAGTGGTCGGCGACCCTTCTGTCGTTATTTTTCGATCCGCGACAACAGAATCAAACCTTGATCATTTGGGCAGCAATTTCCTGCTGGCTCGGTCTCAGGAATGGAATGAATCCCTGTGCCTAGGTTCAATGGGCAAATTTTTGTCACGTTTAATTGGGCGTGGCACACGTTTTGCATGAAACGTCCTTGTGAAATTTTGGCGAGGTCAAAATATTGACGTCGTAAATTGCTGACTGTCCAGCCAAATTCATCCGGCAGACCGGTGCCTCGGTTCGGGGCGCTTCCGCTTAATTGCGTCGAGGGACTGTGAGGATGAGCCAAAGACAATCGCTGTTGCAACTTTCAAAATTCACCAATGCCGCGAGCATGCTGTTAGTCGTTTTGATATTTTATGTCGCGCGCGATGTGCTGATCCCAATGGTGCTTGGAGTCTTGTTCGCATTTGTAATGAGCCCCGTGGTCAATTGGCTTCAACGGCGCGGTATCAGCAATACGGTCGGCGTCGTCTCGACAGCCGGACTTGTTTTGGCGGTGGCTATTCTCGGCATTGCGACCGTCGGAAACAGCCTCTCCGGGTTCAGCGAGGAACTACCGAAGTATCGTGAGGAGCTCACGAAAAAAGTGGATTCCGTTCGTTCGATGGCGAGCGGATGGGGAGCTAAATTTACGTTGTTGTCAAAAGTCGTTGAGGAGGCCGACGAAAAAGTTGCGTCCCTGGATGGCATTGGCAAGCCAGCATTAACGCCTGAAAATTCGGGTTCAAAATTCGATGGTAGCGGAACAGCGAAGCATCGTGAAGAAAAATTGGGTTACGGTTATTCTCCACGGACTCCGTTGTATGTAGTGGAATCATCAAGATCTTCTGTCGATCTCCGGTCGTGGGCAGGAGGCGCCTCGATTATTCTGGGACCGATCGGTACCGCGGGACTGGTGTCGGTGTTTGGGCTGTTTGCGTTGTTGTATCGCGAGGATCTACGAGATCGAATTGTGACCGTCGTCTCGCGAGGCAATTACGTGGTGACGACCCAAGCACTCAACGAAGCCTCCACGCGAATCGGCAAGTACCTGTTCGCGCAGCTGATCCTCAATGCTGTTTATGGGATCGTCTTCGCAATAGGGCTATCGCTGATCGGTTACTTGATGACTTCTTCCGGATGGTTTCCCTACGTGACGTTGTTAAGCGTAATGGCTGGCCTGGTCCGGTTCGTGCCCTATGTGGGGCCGCTGACTGGCGCTGGAATTCCAATCCTGTTGTCCGTATTGATATTCCCTGGCTATCAAGTTGTGATGGCGGTTGCGGCATTGATTGTGATTCAAGAGCTGGTGTTTAACAACGTTTTAGAGCCATGGATTTATGGTTCGAGTTCGGGAGTATCGCCAATGGCAATCATTGTGGCTGCAGTGTTCTGGGGATGGATGTGGGGGCCTATTGGTCTGTTGCTCGCGACACCACTAACCGTTTGCCTGGTGGTGTTGGGTCATTATGTGCCGCGGTTTAAATTTTTCTCGATGTTGTTCGGCGAAGACGTACAGATCAAGCCCTCGATTCGCTGCTATCAACGGTTGCTCACTGCCGATCAGTTTCGCGTCAACGAGTTTTTTCAGTCAGAATTATTGAAACAGAACATTCCGGATTTGCTCGATAACATCGTCGTGCCATCGATCAAACTGGTCTGGGCAGATCAAAGAAAGCATGCTTTTAGCGATGAACAAATGTTTCAATCGCTCAACCTGGCACTCGAATCACTCAATACCATAGAAGGCCCGGTTGACGAGAGTGAGGTTTCGTTATCCCCGAAACAGTCTGCTGATCGACTGGTCAAGGATCAACCGGAAGGACTCGTCACAAATGGGATTGTCGATTCCAGCAACCTATTTGAGGAAGCTCCGCCCGAATTGCCGCGTGTCATGGCAATACCCGTGCGGCATGGTGGTGAGTCGTTGGTACTCCGTAGTATCCAACGTCATTTTGCGCGCACCGTGTCGTTGAGCATCTTTGAAAGTGAAGACCTGCCAGCACAAGACGCAGCAATCATTGTCGCGGAAAATCCTGCTATGGTGATCATCTGCGTCGTACCGCCGGGGGGCATAACACAAGCCCGTTACTGGTGTTCGTCGTTGCGCCGGTCTGGCTATCACGGTCAAATTACCGTCGCCTGTCTGGGGAAATTCAAAAGATATGATGACCTGTTTGTTAGTTTCAGAAAACGCGGAGCCAACGGGCTGGTGACTTCAGTCGCCCATTTGGCTAAGAAAATCGAAAGAATGGTTGTCCGGCCCGCGCCAAGTGTTTTATCAACCGTTCGTCAGTAAATCTATCGGCATCAAGAAATGGAAATTTAGAATGAGCGCTGTTGCCCCGGGAAAAGTCCGATGATCAGGTGCCGTTGCCGATCCGTGTCAGCGTACGGAGTCTGACAACTGATACGCGCCCGCCAATAACGCCCGGCCTGGCGATGAACGGTCGAAACCGAATCGATTTTAGTTCGTCAAACATCAAGAATTCGTTTGTCGATTAAAGTAGCAGTTTTTCGATCTCTGGCCATTTTCGTTTCGATCCCTGCGGAATCGAGTCCTGTTTGACAGAGGTGGTCGCATTGAAAACAGGCGGGTCGCCGGCGAACCAGGTTGATTAAAATCAAAACGGGTTGATCTGAAATAGTGCGAGAATTCGCCTTCGTTTATCGGTTTCAACCCGACTGGCACGCAACATGCAATGTCTTCCAACAAAGTGATGATGTCAAACGAATTGCAGTGACCAATGTAGGATCACGACGTTTGTCGGTGTTGCCAATGGGAGAATTCAGAGATGAAAACGAAACGCGAAACGCGTGAAGAATTGCGAAACGAAGACCCAATTAGTGGAGCCGCAGGAGCACATCCGGTGGGAACCGGAGTTGGCGCAGCATTCGGTGGTACAGCGGCCGGTGCGGTGGTTGGCGCAATCGCCGGCCCGATAGGTGCGGCCATTGGTGCGACAGCTGGTGCGATTGCGGGTGGTTACGGTGGCAAAGCAGTTGCCGAATCCTTCGATCCAACCGTCGAATTGGCGTACTGGAAAAAAAACTACACCACTCGCCAGTACTATGATTCAGAATTGGAATATGCCGACTACGAACCAGCGTACCGAATGGCGGTGGATCACTTTTCACAAAACAGTCGATTCGAAGATTGTGCGCCCGATTTGCGAAAACGCTGGGAATCCCAGAACCGGAATGGCAAATTAGGTTGGGATAACGCCAAGCTTGTAATGCAAGATGCCTGGCAACGAATGACTGGACAATGCTGCACGGATGACAAAAGTTGCAAAAAGTAGGTATTGGGTGGGTTGGCGACGAAGGAGCGTCGCGGCACACTCCAACAATCATTAGCAATGACTGGTCAGAGTGTTTCCTTTCGCGATTAGAGAACCCGGCTAACCGAGGCCACGATAGCATAAAGCTGGTGTGCGGACATAGGTTTGGCAATGTGCTCATTAAAACCAGCCACTTTCGACCGAGCGATATCGTTCGGTTGGCTATAGCCGCTGAGCGCGACCATGTAGCAACTTGTCAGGTCGGGATCTTTCCGAATTGCGATCGCCACATCGTAACCGTTCATTCCGCCCGGCAACCCGATATCGCAAAGAATTAAATCGGGCTGGAACCGTCGAGCCTCCGTCAGACCTGCTTGCCCGTCTGACGCGGAAACAAATTCATGGCCTTCGCGTGAGAGCAGCACTTTTAATGGCAGGATGGCGTCGATACGATCATCGATCGCCAGAATCCGTAGTCGTGGGGTTGGAATTTCGGACGTGTGTGTCAGCTCATTTGCCAGTTCGGACGGTGCGCCGGGTGTGACAATCGGCATTCGAATGCTAAACGTCGCCCCTTTACCGATGCCGGCACTCGCAGCATGAATCGTTCCCCCATGCAATTCGATCAGCCCCTTGGCAAGCGCCAGGCCAATTCCCAAACCGCCTTGACTTTGAGGGGTCTTTTGTTCCGTTTGATGAAATAATTCAAAAACCTGGCGAAGTTCCTTGGATGTCAATCCGACCCCGTGATCGCGGACATGAACCGAGACGAAACCTACGTCGTGTTCCAGTTTGACTTCAATTGGCGATTCGGCAGGGGCAAATTTACAGGCATTACTCAATAAATTAGTGAAGCTTTGAACGATGCGAGTTCGATCGCCGTTGACGATTGCGTGCCCAGTGACTGTTGGGTGATGGATCACAAATTGTCGATCCGAATGCAGCCGACGCTGATCCTCGACCACCTCTTCGACGAGGGCGAAAAAATTCAAAAACTCGCGCTGCAAAACAATCTTATTCTTGCCAATTCTTGACACGTCCAGCAAATCGTCGACGATGTGTTTCATCAACAAAGATTGACGCTGCATGGATTGCAACAGCTGCTGCAGCTCGTTTGGGTCGATAGTTGTCAGCATGGCTTCACAGCCAGTAACAACGGAAGCCAGTGGGTTGCGAAGCTCATGACCCAACATCGCCAGAAATTCATCTTTGCGTTCCGTCTCCCGATTAGTCACTTCGGTAAGCCTCGAATTTTCAAGCGCCACGGTGATGGTATGGGCCAGCTGGGTCGCGATGAGAGCATCGAATGGATTGAAATCTCCTAAATCCTTGCCGATCAACAGAATATGTCCGATCCGTTCCTTGGTTTGAGTCACCAACACGACCGACAGCAAATTTTCTGATTGCAGGTCCAATCCCGATGTCGATGCAGCAGTGGACGCCGAAACAAGATTGGCATAACCTGCGGATATTGGTTGACAAACCCGGGTCGCCAATTGAAACATCGATTCCAGATAATCGGGCGTCGGATCCGGGTCCGACAGGGCACTGGCACTACGTTCGATGAGCGGGCCTTCCGGGCGCTCCAGCCGGCACAATGCCTCACGTACTCCGACCAACTGGCGAAACTCCTGTAGCGCAATTCCAATAATTGACTCGGTTCCTCGAGCTGCGACGACCTTGGCTACAACATCGGCAAGTAACTGCGTTTGACGCAGCCGCTGTCGCAACACCAGGTCGCTATCGCGACGTTTTTTCAATTCCGAATCGACACGAATGATCGACCATCCAATGGCGAACATCGAAAAGATAAGCGCTAGGCCAACCGAACCAGCAGTCTGAACAAAGGCATTCCAGGATTGGTCGGCTGCTTCTCGTACCTTGGCGGAAACACTGGATTCGAGAGTTCGCAACTTGTTTCGCACTACATCCATTTTTTCCTGGCTCAATATCGACTGCTCGTCGCTTAAGGCCAGCGCTTTGTCTCCCTTGACAAACAAGTCCAGACGCTGTTCCAGCAGCTTACGCCGTTCGTCGACCGAAGCCTGGAACCCATCAAAATCAAACTCGATTTTTGAGATCCCCAAGGTATCTCTCAACTCCGTCAACGAGCGATCAATACTGGCCTTCGCGTCGTGATATGGCTCCAGAAATTGGGGCAGGTCGGTCAGCAGATAGCCCCGTAGACCCGTTTCCAAATTTAGCAATTCCACCAAAAAATTGGCGATTGCTGTGTTAACGTTTCTGGCGTCCGATTGACTTTTTTCAGCTGATCGCACATTTGAAATGCTCCAGTAGGCAAGTAAACCAAGCAAAAGCAGACTAGCCATTGGCCAGAAAACCAACGACCAGTTGAAGGAGTCGGCGCGTTGATTCCAGTCATTCTGTTGCTCAAATTGGCTCATCTGGTTTGCACATCGAAAGGGCAGTAATGGGGATAGTCCGTGAACGAATATCAGTCCCTTTGAACGCCAATCGACCGATCAAAACATGGTTCGGAGTATTGATACCTTTTACACTTAATTTCGCGTAATTTTTTGTCGAGCGAACCGTTATTGTACCAGAGATTTCGTTTGATTTCTATTTGGCACGAAAATTGCCAATATGCCGGCAGTGAAGTCAAGTTGTTTTTTACCTGCAAAACTGGAGTGCAAGCCATGTCGACAGTCAAATCATCCAAACGAATCCGCCAGATTTCTCTTGATGGTTTGGATTTCTGTGGCGAACGAAACGCGTCTACTTTCAACATTCAAAATCGATGGAGTGACCAAGAACGGGACGCCCGTCGAAATTATGCGCTGGTAATGCAACGACAACTCTATCGTCAGATATTTGGCTGCGAACTACAGTGTCAAGGCGACAAATCGCAACCTGCGCGAACGACCGTGCTTTACGCCGTCGCTTAAGCGTGCGGCGGATAAATATATCCCAAAAATTGCCCGTAATGCTAGCTGCCAACTCACGACCAGAGAAGAAACACAGAGGCACGGAGAGCACAGAGAAATACTTTCGGACCTCTGTGACTCGGTGTTTTATTCCGCATCGTGTCAGTAGCCATTGATAATCCGTCGAACTCCGTCTACGAGTTTCACTGCATGGAAATTGATGAGTAATCCAAGTCGCAAATTCAACAGGCGAAGGTGGGACAGTACTTGTGCCTCGTCGACGGGGTGAATCGCCGACTTGGCCTTCAATTCCACAACGATCAATCCGTTGACAATCAAATCCGCTCGAAAACCACAATCAAGTTTGACTTCATCATAGATCACAGGAATTGGCCGTTCCTCGTCAACGGTGAATTCCCGCTTCCGAAGTTCGTAAGCCAAACAAACGCGATACGCCGATTCCAGCAGCCCAGGTCCCAGTCGTCGATGCACTTCAATCGCCGCTCCAATAATTGCATGACTCAATTCATTCATGTCCATGAACCTATGATTCTCCAGAATTGAAACACAGAGGCACGGAGAGCACAGAGAAATTACTCCCCGAACTCTGTGTCCTCTGTAACTCGGTGATTTCCAGGTGCAGCCGCACGATATTGGCGATGAATTCAATTTGCTTGGGGCTAAACATGCGATGAGCACGATCCACCCCGTTCTTCAGTCACTCGCTTATGGAGCGGGCTAGGATGGTGAGGTTTTAACTGTCGCCGAATCCTCCGACGATGCCATCGAAATGGATTTATCAAATTGAATTCCGAAGCTCGCAATTCGATCGCGAACTTTACCCCGTGTGATTCCCAGAATTTCTGCGGCACGGGACTGATTCCCATGAGTGATTTCTAGTACCCGCGCGAACAGGAATCGTTCGAAATTGGTAATGGACTCCGCGTAGAGGTTGCAAGTCGATTCATCAACTCGAGCATCAATGAAATCGCTAAACGACGTTTGCGCAGGGAGGGTCGTTGCCGCAATACTGGATTGCGTCGGTCCTGCCGGCGATAACAGTTCTGAATTGGCAGTCGATTTCAGTGGGTTCTCGCTGTGTGAATTCACCGGAATCGATTCTGCGTTCCGATGCCTGCTTAAAATCTTGTAAGGCGCCACTTCGCGACGACTATCTCGAATCAAGGGTGGTAAATTCCGCGCATCGATTACAGCGCCGGTCGAATTCAATACCGATTGTCGAACGACCGATTGCAATTGCCGAATGTTTCCCGGCCATTCGAATTCCTGTAGCAATTGAAATGCTTCCAGGGATAGTCCTTCGAGGTCGGGCCGTTTCATGTCATGTTTCGCCCTGCGCAAAAAATATTCCAGCAGCAGAGGGATATCCTCAACACGTTCCCGCAGTGGTGGAATTTCGATCGTAAAACCATTCAGTCGGTACAAAAGATCTTCCCGAAATTCTTTATCCTCGACCATTTTTTCGAGCGGCCGATTCGTGGCGGCGATGATCCGAACATCCGTCGTCACCTCGGAATTTCCGCCAATCCGCTCGAACCGTTGTTCCTGGAGAATCCGCAAGACCTTGCCCTGGATGAGTGGTGACATATCGCCAATTTCATCTAGAAAAAGGGTGCCACCATGGCATTGTTCAAAGCGACCAATCCGCCGTTTCTCAGCTCCGGTAAATGCACCTTTTTCATGTCCAAACAACTCGCTTTCAAGCAACTGGTCGGGAATCGCGGCGCAGTTAACGGCAATGTACGGTTTGTCTCGTCGCTCACTGTTTTGAAATAGTGCCCGCGCAACCAGTTCTTTACCGCAGCCGCTCTCGCCACGTATTAGTACGGTCACCGTCTGTGCAGCGACACGACCAATGGCTTTGTAAACCTCGATGATGGAGGCGGAACACCCGACAAATCGTTCAATCTTGTCGACACCCTCGCCGATGTTGAAGGCGACTGGCTCGTCCATCGATTGGCGAGCGCGGATCGCGCAGGCCGTGAGCTGTCGCAGCTGTTCGACATTTAATGGCTTGGCGACGTAATCGAACGCCCCAGCGCTCATGGCCTGGATTGCGGTTTCGCTGGAGGTATCCGCCGTTATAAATATGATCGGGACCTTGTGATCAATTGCCCGTATTTTTCGGAACAGTTCCAAGCCATGGTGCTCCGGCAGAAACACATCGAGCAATACAACGGAGGGACTCTGCCGCCGAATTATTTCGAGTCCTTCATCGCCGTCGGCCGCTGTGAGGATTTTCAAGGATGGATCCTGTGACAATCCACTGGAGACGATTTGCCGAATCATTCGGTCGTCATCAATGACAAGTATTTTGCACATTTCCATACCGGAGCGAGTTCCCAATTGCCAATAGGTCGAATAATGGTCAGCGTTGAGTATTTGAGGCCGTAGTCGATTCGAGCGAATGTCAGTAAATTTGTACCGGACGCGCCTAAACTTGGGTCGCTATTCAAAACACCCTGTCATGGCACTTAAATGGCGATCGACACAAAAGCCGCATTGTATACCCTAGGAGACGATTTGGCTCTCCTAAAATTGATTTCGAAGATATTCCAGGAAGACTCACCCCAATTATGGGCAAAATTTGTCGAAAAAACGGCCCTGCGCGACGCACACCAGGCGCAGCTGGCCATCCACAGTTTAAAGGGATTGGTAGCGTCGTTTTTCGATCGGGAAGCGGTCGAATTATTTTCTCAAATTGAAGTTGCCTGCCAGGCTCAACAATGGGAATTCGTCCTCTCCTCCATGGACGCCATCGGCGAAACGATTGAGCGGGTCGTTTCCGAGTTATCGCAGGCGGAATTAATCGCCGACGGATCATCCGATTGACAAACTCAATCGTTTGACCGGCCATCTGCCGACATGAACGATGAACGAACATGCGCTAAGCTGAAATTTCAGAAAAACAGGGAAATCACAGCCTGTTGATCGAATGGCACGTGGGTTGCCTAAGTGTGTAACTGTGTTTTTGTCGGGCACCGATTGGTGCTTCGACGAAAATTTGGTGGCAGCACAGTTAAGTTATAAGGAGCACAGTCATGTTGTCTTGGGCCTTGAGTTTTTTGGTACTGGCACTGATTGCCGCGTTGTTTGGCTTTGGTGCAATCGCCTCCAGTGCAGCTGGAATTGCGAAAATTCTGTTCTTTCTGTTCCTGGTGATGTTCATCGTCAGCCTGATGATGAACGCGTTGCGTGGTCGTCCGGTTGCCTAAAGGTCATTGGATGAACCATCGTTCAGATTCCGGTTTGACACTTTAAAAAACATTTTCCGAGCAATTCTCGTTCACGTTTCTGAGCGATATTGCTTACTTTCAAGCTACTTAACTCAATTAATGGAGAACTAAATCATGGCAACTCAAGAAATGTTACGCGGCAATTGGAATTCAATTGTTGGAGCGGTAAAAGAAAAGTTCGGGCAAATCACCGGCGATGATCTAATGAGAGTTCAAGGGAATCTCGACCAGTTTGTCGGACTGATGCAAAAAAAAGCCGGTCAGACTCGCGAGCAAGTCGAGCAGTTCCTGGAAGAGTGCTGCAGTTCGTCGAGCAAAACATTTTCCAATGCGGTTGAAAGCGTTGCAGCGACGGCGGGACAGGCCGGGCGATACGTTTCCGATGGCTTTCGGTACGCCGCCGACTCCGTTGAGCGCGGTTACGACCAGGCTCATGATGTTGTGGAACGTCGACCATTGGAGTCGGTGGCTCTCGTGGCAGGTGTCTCGCTCATTGCTGGCGTGTTGATCGGACTGTCCCTGTGTGGAAAACGATAGGTTAAAAATGAGCGACGAGCGGCGGTTGATTGTCGAAAGTATGGAGCGAGTGCGTGTCAAACGTGTCGAACGTATGGCCGATTTGGGCCACGAGGTTCAACGGTTGACCGATTGGCGAGAACACGTTCGGGCGGCACCGCTCGCTGCGATAACTGCGTCGGTGCTCACGGGAATGGTATGTGTCTCGAAATTACTTATGCGACCGAAAGGGACACAGGGTAGGACGAACGCGAGTTCGTTGCTGCATCCTGACCCTGCACCTGGTATTGGACGTCACTCGGTGTTCGAAAATGCTCTTGGTACAGCTACTACCCTCGCGATGCCGTTGTTGGCGAATGCGTTTCAGAAACAGTTAACGGCAGTATTGCAATCTTTGACTAGCACTAGGAGTGAAAAACGTGACGAACAACCGAATGAGTCAATTTAGTCAGTCAACGTCCGGGAATGGATTCGGAGACAGTGGCGGTATGCGTGAAGACAATCCGCTAACTGAACATTTTGAAAACTCGACGACCATGAAAAACGTCAGGAGATTGGTGATCCAACGACCCGGTACCGCAATTTTGGCGGGCTTGGTAGTTGGAGGGATACTAGGGTGGCTAATTTCGAGGAACAAATGATTGCACCGCAGACCGATTATCAAACTCGCGTTACCAGTCCCGTTGCAGGAATTGTCTCTTCAGCGAAGGAACTGGCCAGTGACCTTGTAGAGTTGACCGAGTTGCAAATCCAATTGGCTAAATCCGATGGCAACGAGCTTATTCGCAAATCAATACCGTCGATTTTGGGGTTGATCCTGGGTGCTACCCTGGCATTGAGCGCGACGGAGATAATCTTACATAGCCTGGCGAACTTGTTGGCCGATCAAATGCACTTGCCTATTGGCGCGGCGCAACTGATCGTTGGGGCGGTTGTGGTTGGCATAGCGGCGTTGGTTATGAGCATTGCGGTAATAAAGCTACGGGTTGCATTGACCACTTTTAAGACCAGCACGGCGCAACTCGTCAAAAATCTGGACTGGTTAAAAAGTATGATTCGCAGTGGGTCTCAGAATTGATAATCTGCTGCTCCAATTCTCTGTAAGGAACGACGAAATGAAACTAAATAAACCCTATTCGAGTGCAAATCCAACCGCGACGTCACATGTCAGGACCGGAGCTATTTCTGGAGGCGAGGCGGCAGATCTTCGTGAAGTGACCGACAGCATTTTCAACGCTGTGGAGAATTATAGTCGCAAGCACCCGACGGTCGTGACAGTCGCAATCTTCATGGCTGGATTTTATGTCGGCTGGAGAGTCAAGCCTTGGTAGTCAATTAATGTTTGACGTTAGTTGCAGGTAAGCAGAGGCCCTATGTTGATGCAGATAAAACACGACGTGCCGAAGGTGCCCCTGCAACCGTTATTGCAGTCAGTTGTCTCAGCATCGCCGGGAAGCTCAAGCTGTGGTTGCGGGATCTGGCCAGCTTGACAGCTTGTGATCGCCCAAAATCTTGCGAGCCCGGATTGAACGAGCACCTGGCGCTCCACCAAGCCTATCGCCAGTGAGGGTGTTTAGCGTGGCGCGCCGCTCCGCGTCGTGAATTCACGACGCGTAGTGCCGTGCCTCAATGGGCTATGATCCTCAAAGCGGTATCACTGCGTTACCCCTGCCGTGGATGTTACATCCGTTCAGTTAGATACGACCCAAGAGAACTAGAATTAGCAGAATGACGACAACCAATCCCAAACCACCACTTGGTCCATATCCCCAATTTCGACTATGGGGCCAAGCTGGCACCGCACCCAGTAACATGAGTATTAATATCACAAGCAAAATTGTACCGAGCATTTTGTCTCTCCTAGTTTTTTTGAACTCGCGATAAACGATTCGGCTATCGCCGAGAAACGTCTTCTTCGATCTGCTTTGATAAACCTCAAACAGTCGCGATCGGTCCCACCAATGCAACCAGTGTGCCATTTAAGAACGAATGAGACTTTTTTTGATTCTTTCAGCATAAATTTTTGTTTCCTAATCACCTGTACTCTTCCCCAACGATTGGTTTCCTGGCTGGTAGGGCAGCTTCCTTGTTGAACGGTAGCCGATCAGAAAAAAAGTTGCCGTTCCTTTTTGGCGTAAGTTATGCGTCATCCCGGCAGGGAATTGACTCACCTCTTCATTATTCCAGACCGCAATTTTCTCTGGCATCGATTTTGCAACATTGAAAAATCAGAATCGTCGGGCGGTTTCACGACCACGAATTCTTCAATGATTTCGTTCGGTCGTTGGCTCTGATGTATTCGGAATGAAAAACAGTCCTCGAAGGACTGCGAGATTCGTCCGAAAAAAGTTTTAATCAAAAGGAAAACACATGTCTCACGGGTTCAAAAAAATTGGAATGATCGCCATGTCGGCGGCTTGTTGTTGTGCGGTTGTTTTCACCGGCTGCCAAGTCGATGAAGCGGATGTAACGGCGGCAAAAGACAATATCCGCCAAGAACAACAAAAAACCGACAAGGTTCGCCGTGACGGGCAAGCCGAGGTGAACCAAAGCGAAACCGAACTCGCCGCCGCTCGTCAACGGGCCTTGCGAGTTCCTTATGACCAAGGCAAACAATTGGATGTTGCTAAAGCCGAAAAAGATTTGGCCGACACAAAACTTGAAGCCAAAGAAGATCTGATCGAACAAAAATCCGATACCAACGATGCCCGTCTGAAAGCAGCAAGCCTCGCAGCTGAATTGAAATTAACGCAGGAGCGTGACGCCTACTTGGCAAACGCTAACGCCAAATTGGCCATCGTCGACCAACGGATCGCGGCTTTGGAAACTCAACAGGTCGGATTGACCGGTGAGGCATTGCAAACCGTTAAAACGGAAACCGAGATTATGAAAGGCAAACGGAAAATCCTGTCCGACGCAATCGCTGCGGTGAAAGCTGCCGAAGTAATGCAATGGAAAACCAGCCAGTCTTTGGTCGATCAGGCCATCGAACAATTCGACCAAACGATATTCAACTAATCGCGGAGTTCAGCGAGGTTCGTACAGTTTTATCATCGCGAATCGTCCAGCAACCAGCATGCCCCTGGTTGCTTTTTTGATTCACACGAGCGGCGTGACGATCAGTCTTCAATTTTGAGAGAAAACAATGGCTACTCAATCGACGTGGAAAGATGTATTTGTTCCCCAATTCGCCCCATTGGGCGAATCGATCGAAGTTGATGTACTGGTTGTTGGCGGAGGGATTACCGGAGTTACCGCGGCTTGGTTGTTGAAACAGGCCGGCAAGACGGTCGCTCTCGTTGAAAGAGACCGCTGTGGTCAAGCGAACACAGGAAATTCGACGGCACATCTCACTTCCATGACCGATTTGCGGTTGCATCAACTTGTCGACACCTTTGGTCCAGACCATGCCCTGGCGATCTGGGATGCCGGCTCGGCTGCAATTGAACAGATTCACAGCATCATACAGGAAGAAGTCATTTCCTGCGAATTTGCTCGAACTCCCGGCTACCTGGTTTCTAATTTAATCACTGAAACAGATGAATCCGCAGAGTTCAGGAAAGATGTCGCAGTTGCCAAGCAACTGGGTATCGAAGCTGAATTTGTTGCGAACCTTCCTGTCTTCAATCGGCCGGGCATCCGCTTTCCGAATCAGGCGAAATTCCATCCGCTGATGTATCTTGCTGAATTGGTCGCAAAAATTCCGGGCAATGGAAGTTATGTTTTTGAGCAAACAGAAACCGTAGAATTTGCAGAACGCGACGCGGGTCGACCGGTGAAAGTCACGGCGAACGGCCATACGATCACGTGCGACGGCGTGTTTGTTGCGACAGACGTCCCCTTGAATGGATTGAACAACCCGATATTCGCTACAATGCTTCAGACCAAAATCACGCCCTACACCAGTTACGCAATCGGCGCGAAGTTACCGAAAATAGCTGCCCCCCAAGCTTTGTTTTGGGATACCGGAGTGCCGTATTACTACCTCCGCATCGATCAACGCGAACAGGGATCTTACGCAATTTTCGGCGGGCTGGACCACAAAACCGGACAAGCGTCAAATACAGCGCAATTGTTTGATGAACTGGAAAAAATACTGATACGCTTTCTTCCAAGCGCCCAAGTCGACCGACGATGGTCGGGGCAAGTCACTGAGAGCCACGACGGACTTCCGCTGATCGGCCCGACAACAAAACATCAGTTCGTCGCTACAGGATTCTCGGGAAACGGAATTTCGTTTGGGACGTTGGCCGCCATGATGTACTGTGATTTAATCCAGAACAAAAAAAATCCGTGGAGCGAATTGTTTGATCCTCAACGAACGCAAATTCGCGGTGGACTGTTCAACTACATTTCTGAAAACATTGAATACCCTTACTACATGGTCAAGGACCGCTTGGTAACCAGTGAAGGAACTTCTTTGCAAGATTTGAAATGTAACGAGGGCAAAATCCTGAAACTCAAGGGGAAAAAAGTTGCCGCCTTTCGTGCCGCTGACGGTGAAGTTACCCAGCTATCTGCGGTTTGCCCTCATCTCGGTTGCATTGTCCATTGGAACGAGGCCGAGACGAGTTGGGATTGCCCCTGCCATGGTTCCCGGTTCGACACTTCGGGAAAAGTCCTTGCCGGCCCTGCCGAGACACCTTTGAAGTGCCTCGACGTGAAGGTCATTTCCTAACCAGAATTTCTCGACGTCGCTTGTTTCGTTGTTGTTGCTCATAAAATCTAATATCACTGCGATTTGAAGCGCGAGTCGTTTGAGTCACGCGGCCTAGCCGTGCGCTGAACCAACGTTCAATACGATCTTTCACCGTTCGTTCGATGGAACCACTTGTGCGTCAATTGGCGAATCGAAAGTGAAACAGCGCGAGTTCGAAGTCCCGGGCTTATTTCGGATCCGAGAACTCAGGATGGCATGACTTTTGCGTCGTAAAGATCATCGCGATCCATCTCAGGTGGAATTCTTGAGAGTTGACTCAGTAATTCTGCGTGATTAACCCTGACCCCCCCTGGAGAAAACGATGTCACTCGATAACTTGGCAAATCTGTTTCATGATGAACTACGCGACGTTTTGAGTGCCGAGAAGCAACTGCTTAAGGCGCTTCCCAAAATGGCAAAAAGCGCGACCTGCGAAAAACTCAAATCTGCTTTCAATAATCATCTTGTGCAAACTGCCGACCATGTCCAAAGAACTACCGATGCGTTTGAGGAAACCGGCAAGGTAGCCAAAGCCAAAACTTGCGAAGCGATGAAGGGGTTGCTGAAAGAGGCTGACGAGATACTCAAAATGAATGGCGAACCAGCAGTAAAAGATGCGATTTTAATTGCTGCCGCCCAAAAAGTTGAGCACTATGAAATAGCGACCTATGGAACCCTTTGCACTTGGGCAAAACTCTTGGGGTACACGCGCGCCCTGGATTTATTGAAACAAAACCTCAATGACGAAGAAGCGGCGGATAAACATTTGACCGTCTTGGCACAGGCGATAAATCTAGAAGCGTTGGCGATCTAATAAAGAGTTTTGCCGCAACGGTGCCACAGCGAATACCAATACTTGTTTTGACCACGGCGGCAATGACTTTCTCGTCGCCGCCGTTTGTCGTAAATCTGTCAACCAGTGGCAATCCAAGTACTGGCAATGCCGAGGCGACACCTACTTGCCTAATACTGAATTCGAACTAAATCATGCTTGGAACCATACTACTTAGGGTGCTGATGCTGTTTGTTGCAATCCCGCCTGGCCCCAAAGCAGAATCTGGCCTACTGCTCGAGCGGCAGCGGCGGGTCGATCGTCATCAAACTTTTGATCCTGGCATTCAGGGGGCAGACCTGATCGCGGCTGCGATATTTGGGCAGTTGAGCCACCACATAGGTCGATGGCAGACCATCTCGTTGCGTTTTGCCGGCAATGGACAAAAATAATCCTAGGACTTTGGACGTGTACGTCCGCTGCCGTTAACCGTAATTCACGCGTTAAACTGATGTTTCCGCCGTTCACGGTCGGCGAACGGTCGGCATTCTGCCAGGTCGACGGCACAGCGTTTGCTCACGATCAATCGATTCTGACAATCTATTCGGCGATCCGTAACCAAAATCATTCGCTGGTCACGGTCGACCGTCCATGGTATTCCGCCAGCCGTTAGCAGAATTTTAACCATCAAAAATTGTCCATGAATAAAACATTTCCACTTGTGGAAGACATCGAGAACTATGCCCAAAACATTGTCGATACCGTCCGCGAACCACTCCTGATTCTTGATGCAACGCTGCGAGTACGATCGGCAAATCGGGCTTTCTATCAGACATTTCAAGTTTCGCCCGCTGAGACCGAGGGACGGCTGATCTACGAACTTGGCAATGGACAATGGGACATTCCTGACCTGCGAACTCTGCTTGAAGACATCGTTCCAAAAAGTTCGTTCTTTGACGACTTTGAATTGGAACACACCTTTCCCGACATTGGCCGCCGGGTCATTCTGCTCAATGCAAGAAAGTTGCAGGCCGGCCAACATGGCGAACTGCTTGTCCTCGCGATGGAAGACGTCACCGCGAGAAAGCGAGCGGAGGAAGCACTCGTCGATGCGAACGCTTTGCAAAATGCGATCTTCAATAGCGCCAATTTCTCGAGCATTGCAACGGATGAAAAGGGAGTCATCCAGATCTTCAACGTCGGTGCGGAGCGAATGCTAGGTTACGAAGCCTCGGAAGTCATGAACAAGATCACGCCTGCGGACATCTCCGATCCACAGGAAGTCATCTCGCGAGCCAAGGCGCTAAGCGCAGAGCTCCTGACCGAAATCACGCCCGGCTTTGAAGCCCTGGTCGTCAAGGCATCGCGTGGAATTGAAGATATCTACGAGCTGACCTACATTCGAAAAGACGGAAGTCGCTTTCCAGCCATCGTGTCGGTCACGGCGCTACGCGATGCGCAAGGCGGCATCATTGGATATCTACTGATCGGTACCGACAACACCGCCCGCAAACAAGTCGAAGCGGAACGCATGTTGCTTGATCAACGCATTAGGGATCAACAGTTCTATACGCGATCGTTGATCGAATCCAACATCGACGCGTTGATGACAACTGACCCTCGCGGCATTATCACCGACGTCAACAAACAGATGGAAGAGTTGACCGGATCAACTCGCGACGAATTGATTGGAGCTCCCTTTAAAGACTACTTTACCAATCCAGATCGCGCCGAAGCGGGCATCAAACTAGTGTTGGCCGAGGGAAAAGTAACCGATTATGAACTTACGGCTCGCGCCAAAGACGGCCAGGAAACCGTCGTGTCTTACAATGCAAGCACATTCTACGATCGTGATCGCAAGCTTCAGGGAGTCTTTGCCGCCGCGCGTGATGTCACCGCGCGCAAGCAAGTCGAAGCGGAACGCATGCTACTGGACCAACGCGTTCGCGACCAACAATTCTATACGCGGTCGTTGATTGAATCCAACATCGATGCGTTGATTACGACTGATCCGCGCGGGATTATCAGTGACGTCAACAAACAGATGGAGGAGCTGACCGGGTGCACTCGTGATGAGCTTATCGGAGCCCCATTCAAAGATTATTTTACTAATCCCGATCGTGCAGAGGCTGGCATCAAATTGGTGTTGGCGGAAGGCAAGGTTACCGATTACGAACTCACCGCGCGGGCGAGAGATGGCCAAGAAACCGTCGTATCCTACAATGCCACGACGTTCTATGATCGCGATCGAAAGCTGCAAGGCGTGTTTGCGGCCGCGCGTGACGTGACCGAACGCAGCCGCCTGGAGCAGCAAACTAGTTTGCAAGCGGTGGAGCTATCGGACCTGCATCGACGCAAGGACGAATTTCTTGCGATGTTGAGTCACGAACTTCGAAGCCCGCTGGCTCCGATTGCGAATGCCGTCCAAATGCTGGGACTGCAAAGGGGAAACGAAAGCGAAATGCAAAAGCAAGCTCGCGAAATCATTGAACGCCAGGCCGGGCAACTGCAACATCTCGTTGACGATCTTCTCGAAGTATCTCGCATCACAACCGGCATGGTGCAACTGCGCCGGACGACGGTCAAGATTAGTGAGATCGTCAATGGTGCGGTCGAGACGGTTCGCCCCTTGTTAGATGCCCGTCAACATTGCATCACCCTATCGGTGCCAGATCAGCCGATTTGGCTTCACGCCGATGCCGCGCGGCTCGAACAGGTCGTCGTCAACTTGCTGACCAATGCGGCGAAGTACACCGATGAAGGCGGCCAAGTCTGGCTTACCGTTCAAATTGAAAGCAACGAATGTGTCATTCGTGTTCGTGATACTGGGGTTGGCATTACACCGGAATTGCTACCTTGCATCTTTGAGCTCTTCACGCAAGCTGAACGTTCACTGGACCGATCTCAGGGCGGATTGGGCATTGGATTAGCTTTGGTACAACGATTGACCGAGCTTCATGGAGGTAAAGTCGAAGTCCACAGTACGCTACGCCAAGGCAGCGAGTTTGTCGTACGTCTTCCACTGGAAACAACAGTGCTGGCATCGACCGCAGCGGTTACAACCGAGGCTAGCTCGGCCTCGACCCGACCGCTGCGGATATTGATGGTAGATGACAATGTTGACACCGTGCTTAGTTTCTCAGTTTTGTTGACAGAGCTTGGTCACGACGTTCAAACCGCAAACGACGGTCCTGAAGGTGTGCGAATGGCTATCGAGTATCAGCCGGATGTCGTGTTGTTGGATATCGGCTTGCCAGGCCTCAACGGCTACGAAGTCGCAAAACAGATACGACGGGAGCCATCACTAAAAAACGTTGTAATGGTCGCTCTGACCGGTTACGGCCAGGAGTCCGATCGACAGGCATCGATCGAGGCGGGCTTCAATCATCATCTCATCAAACCAGCTCGCTTAGTCGAGTTACGGCAGATTCTGGCCTCTGTTTCGGAGACGCTCCAATGATCCTTCAGCGATTGCGCAGTGAAACGGCAAGTCACCATGCTGCGATTGAATCTCAAATCCCACTGCTCGCCTCTGAGCATTTGAAGATACCGCTGAACATTTTCCACTACTGGCGCTGCTGCGCTGTGCTGCCTGACCCAGAAAGACTTTCACACTCATGAGTTCGTCCATTCGCCGAATACTCATCATCGCAAACGACCCCGACGGTCGTGCCGACATCCGGCGGATGCTGCTGTGCGGTTCCGATCAACGATACGAGTTTTCGGAAGCGGAGCTGGGGGCGGAGGGCTTGACGAAGATCCAGACCGCCGCGAGCGAGCCATTCGATTGTGTGTTGCTTGAATATCAACTTCCCGACCTGGACGCGCATGAAGTTTTGACGGCCTTGTGCGGTGAAAACGATCTGCCGCCCTGTCCCGTGGTGGTGATCATTGGCTCCGATCGCCAGGCTGGACCACGCCTGATTCTCGGAGGGGCTCAAGATTTTCTCGGCAAGGCTTGGCTTAATGAAGAAAGCCTAACTCACGCGGTCGAGAATGCGATCTATCGATTTGCCATGCTGATCGACAAGAAGCGGAGAGAACAGGCCGTGCGAAAAAGCACTGCCACGTTCCGCTCATTGCTGGAGTCCGCTCCCGACGCGATGGTCATCGTTGATCAGCAAGGCGAAATTGCCCTAGTGAACATACAAGCCGAGCAGTTGTTCGGATACGGTCGCGACGAAATGCTTGGTCAACCGGTAGAAATGCTGATGCCAAGTCGATTTCGCTTAGCTCACACCGGCCACCGAGCCGATTTTTCAACAAGTCCAAGATCGCGTTTCATGGGTGTCGAGCAGAACCTTCTCGGTCGGCGAAAGGATGGAACTGAATTCCCAATCGAGGTCAGCCTCGGTCCTTTGGAGACGGAAAATGGGCTGCTGGTTTCCAGTGCAATCCGTGACATCACTGATCGCAAGGCTTTCGAAAGCAAACTGCAAGCCAGCGAGGCGAGACTTGGCTTGGGTGTGGACGTCGCAGGGCTGTCACTCGCGGAGGTTGACTACAGCACTGGGCTAAACCATCTTTCAGCCGACGCCGCGCGTTTGTTTGGACTTGGTGAAGTTGCCGTTGCTGTCCCGCGCGAGGCAGTCCACGCCATGTTCCATCCTGATGATCGTGAGGAATTGGCCGTTCGAATTGCCCAGTCGCTTTCGCCCGACGGTGAGGGCTGGTTTGCGATGGATCATCGTGTGGTATGGCCCAGTGGTGAGGTTCACTGGTTGCGAGTCCGCAAGCAAGTCCTCTTTGACGGTGACGGAACGTCACGCAAACCGCGGCGAGCGATGCTGGTCGCGTTTGACGTCACCATCGAGAAAAACGCGTTAGAGAAAGTCAGAGTCGCCAGTGAGTTCGTGCGTGGGGTTCTCAATTCCCTTCCTGAATGCGTGGTGGTACTCGATGAAATCGGGGTTGTTACCGCGGTCAATGAGCCGTGGAAGCGATACGCATTCCAAAACGGTGGCAAGCATCGCAATACGTCGGTTGGTGTGAACTATTTAAACGTTTGCCGTCAAGCGGCCGCCGAGGGTGACCTTGTTGCAGTTCAAACGATTGCGGGGCTCGATTCAGTGTTGGCTGGTCGTTGCGAGAAATTCGTGCTGGAATACGCCTGCAATGTCCAAGGCCAAGAGCCATGGTACGTCATGCATTCGCAGCGAGTGAGCCAAGGTCCGCCTGGCGTCATTCTCAGCCACGTCGACATCACTCAGCGTCGAAGGGAGCAACGCAAACTGGAGGTTTCTGAGATCCGATTCCGCAGACTATTTGAAGCGGCGCACGATGGCATACTGATTTTGGACGCCGCGACTCGAAAGATCACGCAGGTGAACCCGTTTTTGATGCACCTGCTCGGCTATTCAGTGGAACACTTCTTGGGAAGGGAATTGTGGGAAATCGGCTTTTTGAAAGACAAACAAGCCAGCGTATCCGCCATGCAACAATTGGATGAACAAGGCTACATTCGTTACGAAAGCTTGCCGCTGGAAGACAGCCAAGGTCGCAAACACCCGGTAGAGATGGTAGCCAACAAATATGATGAAGGTGACCTTTCCGTTATCCAGTGCAACATCCGCGATATCAGCGAACGCCGACGTTTGGAGCAGCAACTGCAATCGCAAGCATCGGAATTGTCTGATCTTCATCGACGAAAAGACGAATTCCTGGCGATGCTGAGCCACGAGTTACGCAGCCCTCTTGCACCAATCGCCAACGCCGTGCAACTGCTGGCGCTGGAACATGACAGTGAAAACACGGCTCAGCAACATGCGCGTGAAATCATCGAACGCCAAACAGGAAAACTGCGACACCTGGTTGATGATCTACTCGATGTCTCCCGCATTACGACTGGCAATGTCCAGTTTCGCCCACAGCGCATTACCATCGCCAGCATCGTCGCAGCAGCAATTGAGACCAGTCGTCCCGTCATCGACGAACGCCGGCACGAATTCACCGTGTCAATTCCTTCGCAGTCAATTTGGTTACAGGCGGACGCGTCCCGGCTGGAGCAGGTAATCGTCAACTTGCTTACCAACGCAGCGAAATATACCAACCAAATTGGCCATGTCTGGTTGACAGTGAATCAGGAAGGGAACCAATGCGTCATACGAGTCCGCGATACAGGTATCGGAATTCCGTCTGGATTACTTCCGCGAATTTTTGATCTATTCACACAAGCAGAACGATCCTTGGATCGTTCGCAGGGCGGCCTCGGCATCGGCCT
>JANNWZ010000115.1:0-3561 GCA_031409295.1 Mariniblastus sp. | reverse complement strand
CTCCGCTGCCGCCATCGTTGGCGCCCAGAAATACACCGGTTGGATTTTGCGTGTCGCGATCGGGAAACGGACGCGTATCATAGTGGCAACACAGTAACAGCCGGTTCTTTCGTTCCGGATGCCATCGCGCCATCAGGTTGGTCAATTGAACCAGGCTGCCCGTGTTGGGATCCTTTGCATTAAAATTCTGCAAAATAATCGTCGCCCCAAGTTCTTCAAAATGTTTGGTCAACAATTCACGTTGACGCGTCATGCCGACGGAGACACTTGGCCGCGGGCCGATGTCGCAGATTTTCTTTAGGTACTCATAGGCCGCCGCACCATCAAAGTCGGTCGCTGCGGCCGGAATCGGGGCCGATTTTTCGTCTGGCGTTGAAGCGTTTGGTGGCAGGTGAATCGGATCTTTTGTCGGCTGACCAAGTGCATCGTTCTGAGCAACTAGTGCGGCAAATGCCGCCATCCCCGTGAATCCAGGGCCGACCACAGTTAATATCAAAACGCTGGTGATTCGATGGAAGACAAAAAAAGATTTTTTGGAAAACAACGGCTTAGCTCCTGCAAAAAACTCTAAATTTGAGTCAGTCCCTGATGTGGATACCCACCGACAACCAATCATAGGGGAGTTTTCGCATGAATCCAACGGCGAAGTGCGACGTAACGCCAGTTTTTGAGATATTTCAGACTCGAATTGAGATACTTCAATCCGGCGAATCCGTTTAGAATTTGCGAAACTGATGAGACGGATCGGTGTCCCTATCGTTGGTTGATTCGGAGTTTTCCAGCTTTTTTACTCTGCCGAAGTGCATCTAAGTCATGATTGTCATCCAACAAATTGTCCAGCTTCATAGTCTATCCGTTATTCGTTGGCACGAATCAATCGACGATGATCCGCCGGTCGGAGATGATTTGTTGGAGCTCGTTCGCCAACAACATCAATTCAATTATTGGCTGTGGCACGAGGAAGATATCGCCCGGAGTCGCGATGTCAGCGATGCCGAAATTGCGCGCGTGAAGCGGTCAATCGATCGCTATAATCAGCAGCGCAATGACATGATTGAGCGGGTCGATGACCAGATCACTTTTATGCTGGACCAGGCAAACACCGTTTCCATAATGGGGGCTCCCATGAATACGGAAACGCCCGGGTCGACCATTGATCGATTGTCGATTCTGGCATTGAGAATTTATCACTTAAGGGAGCAACTGGAACGGCTGGAGGTTACCGAAGCACACAGGCAAACAGTGCATCAAAAGTTGGCGATCTGTTTATTGCAACAGGATGAACTCACGTTGTCGTTACAGCAGTTGATCGACGCGATTTTTTCTGGCCAAAAACGTCACCGGACGTATCGGCAACTAAAAATGTACAACGATCCTAATTTGAACCCTTATCTTTATCGAGACCCGGTGGCGCGAGCCTAATCCGAGTTGATTTCTTATGCACAATTCGTTTGAACAACGACATTTATTGGCGAACAAGCCGGTTCGTCCATCGTTGAACGCCTGCCTGTCCGTGGTAGTCGTTGCGTTGTCCGTCGTACCGCTCGGCTTGTTTGTTTTTTCCTTGACGGGCCGCTATTTTTTTGTCGCCGAACTGGCAAACAATTTTCGCTGCCAAATCATGTGCCTGCTAATTCCCTTTGCCTTGATATTGCTCCTGTTGCGGCGCTGGAGGTTGGCACTATTGTTTGGAATTGCCACAGCCTGGAGCATGATCGGTATCGTCTGGGTGTTTTTGCCAGGTCTACAACCGCCGCGCGGATCGCCGACCATCAAGATCATGTCGGCCAATGTTTACGCGTCCAACCCAACTCCTCAATTGGCTGTCCAGCGAATCCTCGAGGACGACCCGGACTTGGTGATGCTGATTGAATTCGCCAATGATTGGGAGCAGGTTATGCAACCGTTGCATGATCGCTATCCCTTTCGGGTTCTCGAGCCCCGTTGGCATGGATTTGGAATTGGCCTATTCAGCAAAATTCCACTTGAGGAAACGAGAATTCACCAGTTGGCCGGCTCGGTGGTCGATTGCCCAATGATAATTACCCACTTGAAATTGGGCCAGCAAAAAATCTGCGTGGCTGGCTTGCATACATTATCGCCCACCAACCCAATCCGAATGGAACTTCGCAATCAGCAGCTAGTCGAGTCGGCGCGAATACTCCAGACGATTAATGAACCCACCATTGTCATGGGCGATTTTAACTGTACGCCGTGGTCGCCCTTTTTGAGTGATTTCATTGAAACGACTGGATTTCGCGACAGTCGTCAGGGGTTTGGATTTCAGGCGACTTGGCACCGGGATCTTGGAATATTCAAGATCCCGATCGACCATGCGTTTGTGTCCGATGGAATATTTGTGCACCACAGATCCGTCGGGACCGCGATTGGATCGGATCACTTGCCGATTATGCTAGAAGTCTCGGCGAGGCAATTGCCTAACCAGTAAACCCGCGCCATCGGGTTGATCCGTTTTCAGTATCAACTGTCTCAATTCTTCCGTCTTCAACCCCGGATCACCTGTCGGCTTAATGAACTCGAGTTCGAACGCTAGAATGAATTGAGTTCACGGCGGAATCTGAAACGGAACTCATCGAGTTCGCGTTTTCGCGGTCGAGTTTCAAACCTCGCGAAATTAATCCAGTACGAAAAAAGGCGGGAAATATCCTATGTCGGAAAAATTGACGACAACAACAGCTCTCGTGGGTGTCATCATGGGTTCCCGATCCGATTGGGAGACACTCAAGCCGTCGTGCGATATGCTCAGCCATTTTGAAATTCCCTACGAAGCGAAAATTGTCTCGGCGCACCGAACACCCCAGTTCATGATCGATTATGCGACGCAGGCTCATACGCGAGGGCTGCAAGTTATCATTGCCGGCGCGGGCGGAGCGGCCCATTTGCCAGGGATGGTCGCCGCCTGTACAACACTTCCCGTGCTCGGCGTGCCAGTGCAATCCTCAGGTTTGCAGGGACTCGATTCGCTCCTGAGTATCGTGCAAATGCCGGGTGGAATCCCGGTGGGCACGTTGGCGATCGGTGCCGCTGGAGCTAAAAATGCAGGGCTGCTGGCTGCCCGAATATTGGCTCTCGGCAATCCTGCATTGACCAAGAAACTGCAGGCGTTTGCAGCGCAACAAACCCAATCTGTATTAGACGATCAGGACTTGGCATAGGCCCACCATGAACGACCAGCAGAAGATTATTGCACCAGGTGCATCCCTGGGAATATTTGGAGGTGGGCAGCTTGGCAGGATGTTTGCTCAGGCAGCACAACGACTGGGATATCGCGTGGTAGTTTTTTCAGATCAGCGAGATTGTCCGGCCGCGCAGGTTGTTGGCGATACCATTGTTGGTGATTACCTTGATCCACTGGCAGTTCGCAAGTTCGCTGAACAGGTCGATGTGATTACGCTGGAGTTTGAAAACATCGCCATCGAAGCGGTTGCGCGCGCGGCGGAAGTGACTCTCGTTCGCCCGGGAGTCAAAGTACTGGCGGTGGCCCAAGATCGAATCAACGAAAAGAAGACACTGCAAGATCTCGGCTTTCCGGTCACTCCC
>JANNWZ010000114.1:0-24194 GCA_031409295.1 Mariniblastus sp. | reverse complement strand
TGTCGTTGATTTTCTGGTTCTTTCCGACTCGAAAAATGCGTTGGACCGACGTTTGGCCGGCCGCGGGATTGACCGCCGCAATGTTGGCAGCGAGTCGCGATTTGTTTTATTTTTATTTGCAATTTTACACCACCAGCGAAGTTTATGGCGCGGCTGGTTCGTTGGTTGTGCTGCTCGTTTGGGTGTACATTACCGGCTTGGTCGTATTTTTTGGTGCGTCGTTCAGTTGTGCTTGGACCCAGCTGTTCGGATCGCACAGCAATTTAGTTGCGTCTACAGGAACATTGTTGAACCGGGTCCCTGAATCTCGATCATCCGGCGAAGCCGAGCTGCCGATCGCGGCGCATCCGGAACGACCGGCCCTGGTTCCCGCCACTTCGTCCCGGCCGCGTCACTGGTCGGCCGAGATCGCGGCCACAATGCAACCATTTAAGCAAGGCCAATCCGAGATGGGCGGACTCGATTCCCTGCCACCGCTGGTATTAAGACGTCGAGCGAGGTCGGTTGGGAGTGAGCCGACGATCGAATAGTCCACACGGAATCAGTGGTTCGCCAAATAAATGACGGGGTAATAATGATTGCAGCCCGCGTTTACCTCGCGGCCTTAATCCTTACAATGTTCAACCTCGGCTGGCCAATGGAGTTTTTGGGGCTGGGCCGAGGGGATTCGCATTCGAATTTTCGATTTGCAGCATTTAATATTCCCACCCTTGTAATAATTTCACGAAGGTCACACAGTCGATGGAAGCCGGAATTGTCGGACTGCCCAATGTAGGCAAGAGCACGTTGTTCAACGCTTTGACCAGTTCGCAAGCAGCAGCGAGCGCGAACTATCCCTTTTGCACGATCGAACCGAACGAAGGGATCGTCAGCGTCCCCGACGACCGCCTCGAACGAATCACCAAGTACATTAAACCGCAAAAGATCATCCCGGCCATCTTGAAACTGGTTGACATTGCCGGCATCGTCAAAGGCGCGAGTGTGGGCGAAGGGCTGGGCAATAAGTTTCTCAGCCACATTCGTCAGGTGGATGCGATCATGCAAGTGGTACGTTGTTTCGAAGATCCCGACGTAATCCATGTGAGTGGCAATGTCGATCCACTTTCCGACATTGAAATTATCGAAATGGAATTGATGTTTGCCGACATCGAGCAACTGCAAAGCGTCAAACAAAAAGCTGCCAAGACCGCCCGCTCGGGCGACAAAGAAGCGCTCCTGCAGGTCAGCGTCATTGATCGGTGCTTGGCTCATCTGGAAACCGAACAGCCGCTTCGCAGCCTCGATCTGACCGAACTCGAACGCAAGTCGATTCGCAGCTATGGCTTGATGACGTTGAAACCCATTCTTTATGTTGCCAATGTGGCGGAGGATGACCTCAATGGCCAATCGCCGCTCGTCGAACAAGTTCGTCAACATGCCAAACGAGTCAACGCAGGCGTGGTCGCCGTTTGTGCCAAAATCGAATCCGAGATTGCCGAGCTTGACCCGGCGGAGCGGACCGAGATGTTGGAAGCCGTTGGTTTGAAGGAGCCGGCACTGGAACTGCTCGCCCGCGAAGCCTATCGAACACTGGGACTGGAAAGTTATTTCACGGCCGGCGAAAAAGAGGTCCGTGCTTGGACCATTCCCAAAGGAGCCACCGGTCCCCAGGCTGCGGGAGTAATTCACTCCGATTTTGAACGAGGCTTCATTCGCGCCGAAGTCTATTCACTGGCTGATTTAGAAGAACTGGGAACCGAAGCCAAAATTCGCCAAGCGGGAAAGTTACGGGTCGAAGGAAAAAACTACATCGTGAAGGATGGTGACATTTGCCACTTCCTATTTAATGTCTAATGGCCTCCAGCGAAACTTGGTGACAACTGCTGGTTACGTATTGCAACCCCCGTCGTCGGCGGTTGGAACGGAAGATTTCAAGATGAATGAAAATTAGTTGTGGGTCTCGGACGCCCGATTTAGACTAGACTTTTTATGCCTCCCCCTTAATTCACAGGTCCTTTGAAATGTCTGATGCGGCTGGACCAACATCCACCTTGATCGTCCAGCGCCTATTGGACCGGCTGCGGGCGGGTGATCCGGATGCGCCGCAACAGTTGTTGGATGTTTCAACCAAACGGTTGCGTCATCTTTCGAGAAAAATTTTGTCCGACATTCCCGGCGTCAAACGCTGGGAAGACACGGACGACTTGTTGCAGAACGGCTCGATTCGATTGTGGAAAGCGCTCGAGAAACATCATCCGCCAACCACGTTAGATTATTTTCGTCTGGCGGCAGCCGTGATTCGGCGAGAATTGATCGATCTTTCGCGGCATTACTTCGGACCCGAGGGCATGGGGGCTAACCTGCTCCGGTCGGGAAATATCGCAGCAAGGGATCGTTTAGGAGGGGCGGAATTTGCGGCGGATGAGACTCACGAACCCCAAGATTTAGGACGCTGGACCGAGTTTCACGAATACATCGAAAGCCTGCCTGATGCAGAGCGATCCTTGTTCGATCTGCTGTGGTACCAAGGGCTCACACTTGGCGAGGCGGCGGAACTAACCGGAACGCCCGAACGAACGTTGAGGCGGCGATGGAAGTCGGCGCGCGTCGAAGTCTATCAAAAGCTACTGGCAGATTGAGCTGCTGGTTTGGCTGGATCAACCAACAGGATTCCATTGTTCGAATTTCCCTGACTCGTACGTTAACTGCCGGATTGACGTTGCATGTTGCCGCAAACATCGATGACCGACCGATCTGGACGAAATAACTTCTCTTCGAACCAAATTTTCTAGTTTTTTTGGCCGGGACCAAACACTATTCGCGATAGGCTTAATGGGCCTGTTCATTCTTGTGCGTTCAGATCGACATCAGTGCCCTCGTTTAGACTCGATTGGCCGGTCAATTGTCCGCCCATTCGTCCAAAATTCACTAAAACACAATCGCCGAAAAGATGGTTCCACCCATGGATCGCCGCCCCATTTTCATCGTGATGTTGCCCTACCTTTTATTTGCAGCCGCCATTTCAATTTCCGGAGCTTGTTTCGCTTTCCAGTCGCCGCAACCGGTAATTGAGATCCAGGTTCCCGCGAACGCCGTCATTGCCGATCAAGACGAAGATTCGATTGATCTCGAGTTGCCGACCGGAACTGGGAGTGCAGCCCTCACCAATTGGTTGACCCAGTTTCGATCCGCCGGGTGGCAAATCGAACTCGTCGACCAAGACAGCATGTCCGCCGAGTATCAACTGAAACGCGGCGCCCAAACACTGGCTATTGAACTGGACAGTCCCGGGATCGATGTTGACGAAATTCTAGTCTCTTGTGATTCGGACAATTGTTTGAAGTTGGCTGGCGTCGATCTGCCATCAGCAAAATTGGTACCGACAGCGCAAAACAACCCCATGACCTCGGCTCCGATCAACACGCGGCCAGGTGAGACATGGCTTGGTTCGGTTGCGGGAGTCAATTGGGAAATTGATCCAGAATCGGCGCGAGACTGGTGGATCAGCCCCAACCACCAACGATTTGCCCGGCGGATGGCGACTGCGTCGGGTACCACTGTCGTTGTCGATGGCGTTTCGATGGGAGAGTGGAATTCCGTGCCATCGCACGTCGTGTTCAGCCCGGACAATCAACATCACGCGTTTGTTTCTAATCGAAATGGAGACTCGGGTTTGGAATTCTTCTTAGTGGTCGATGGCAAACCGGGTAATCCTTGGGAGAACATGACATCCGAGTTGTCGTTTACGGCCGACAGCGCCAGAGTCCTGGTTGGCACGAATCGAAACGGAAAAAAACAAGTCCACGTTCGTCCTGTTTCTTCGGACAAACCCGCAACCGACTTGCCGCATTCGTTTGCAGCCGACGCCGAGGTGTTTTTTCATGACAAACTCGGACATGTCGGCTATGTGGCGCGCTACAGCGAACGCGAATTCGGAGTTGTGTGGAATGAACAAGAGCTGGGACCGAGATTTGAACAAATTGATCCGCAAAACGTGGCCGTTACTGCCGATGGGAAACATGTCGGGTTCCTGGCGTCGCTCAGCCCCGTGCGAGTCGGAGTGGTGGTCGACGGCGCGACGGTCTACGAACACAACCAATTCGAATACGGAACGGTCTTTGATGGGACACTTGCGATTAGTCCCAACGGAAAACGATGGGGGTTCGTCGCGACTCAAAAGCAGGGCGAGGTAGCGATCATCGATGGTCGGGGCAGCTCTGCCTACAAGTCTGTCGACTTGCCCGAGTTCAGTCCCGATAGTACCCACGTGTCATTCTTAGCCATGAAGGGTGAGTCGCCGGTGCTGGTTTTCGATGGCCAGGAATCTCGTCAATACGCCATGATTGGTTTACCCGAATATAGTCCCGACAGTCGCATGATCGCCTACTATGCCGAAATTGGCGGCAAACAGTTCATGCTGGTCAACGGACGGCGGCAGATGGAGAGTGATGAAGTCTTCCGACCCTATATCAGCGATGACGGCCACACGGTCGCCTACAATGCAGTCTTGGACGACCGGGACTACGTGGTCATCAACGGCCAGAAGCAAACCGAGCACGACGTGGTCGGCTTCATTCGTCCGATCCCCAATTCAACACGTTTGTCTTGGGTGGTTTGGGACAACGACCGCGACTGGCGTTTGGTGATCGATCGAGTGGAACAACCATACCGGATGGAAGAACTGCTGGGTCCACCAGCTTTTAGTGCTGACGGCAAAGTCGTGGCGCTACCCGGCAGTCGCGACGGACGGTGGTCAGTTTACCTAAATGGTCGTGCCGGCGAACAATATGATCAAATAGTTCGCGATTGGGAACAAGGCCTGTCGTTCGACAGTCAAAATCGCTGTCAGTTCATGGCGGTTCGCGAGGGCCATTTGTTTTTTGTTCAACGACAATAGTTCACCGACGACTAGGCCCACTAGGCCCGTGCAATCGCCCGTTTCATCGCGGTCCCCATGTCCGCCGGGCTTTGGGCGACTTCAATACCAGCAGCTTCGAGTGCCGCGATTTTCTCCGCAGCGGTTCCCTTTCCTCCACTGATAATAGCCCCGGCATGACCCATCCGTTTTCCTGGCGGAGCGGTACGGCCGGCGATAAAAGCGGCCACTGGTTTGGTAACATGTTCTTTTACATAGGCAGCCGCCTCCTCTTCCGCGGAACCACCAATTTCTCCCATCATCAGAATTGCCTCCGTTTCATCGTCGGCTTGAAACATTCGCAAGCAATCAATAAACGACGTTCCCACAATCGGATCGCCGCCGAGACCGACGCAGGTTGTTTGACCGAGCCCGAGATTTGAAGTCTGCCAAACCGCTTCATAGGTCAAGGTGCCCGAACGACTCATGATGCCGACCGTGCCTTTTTGGTGAATGTAGCCCGGCATGATACCGATTTTGCATTCTTCTGCGGTGATCACGCCCGGACAATTGGGGCCGATCAAAATACACTTTGAATTTCGGGCCGCGCGCGAAACTCGCACCATATCGAGAACAGGGATGCCTTCGGTGATGGCAATGACGACCGCAATCCCCGCGTCGATTGCTTCCAAAATCGCATCGGCGGCGAAGGCCGGGGGAACAAAAATCATCGTGGCGTTGGCGCCGGTTTGCTCGACCGCTTCAACCACGGTATCAAACACCGGCAATCCCAGAACCATTTGCCCCGCTTTGCCGGGCGTCACACCGCCGACCATTTTGGTGCCATATTCCAGGCAACCTTTCGTATGAAATTCACCGACACTGCCGGTGATTCCCTGGCAGATGACTTTGGTGTTTTTGTCGATGAGGATACTCATGATATTGTCTTTTCGCAGCGTAGTAGTTGTTAACAGTTGTTGAGATTTGAGGCCAGAGCCAACAGGACTAACGTCCAACCAAAAAATATAACGATCGAGATTGAAGCAACATGATTCGAATTCCAAGCCGTGACGGCAATCTCAAAATTCGAGAAACGGCACGCGAATCCACGGAACACTACCCCAGGGTCGCCACCACTTTTTTCGCGGCGTCCGTCAAATCGGTCGCGGTAATCAAATTCACACCGGATGCTTCCAAGATTTTGCGCCCCGCCTCGACTTGGGTTCCTTCCAGCCGGACGACCAGCGGCACCGTGAACCCGACCGATTTCGCCGCCACGACAATCGCCTCCGCGATCGTCGTGCACTTCATGATTCCGCCAAAGATGTTGACCAAAATGGCTTTCACATTCGAATCGGACAAAATGATTCGAAACGCCTCGGTAACCTGGTCGGCGTTGGCACCGCCGCCGACATCGAGAAAGTTGGCAGGTTGACCGCCGTGTAATTTGATGATGTCCATCGTGCTCATGGCCAAACCCGCTCCGTTGACCAGACAGCCGATATTGCCTTCGAGTTTGACATAGCTCAAACCAGCGTTCGAGGCGCGGACTTCGGACTCTTCTTCTTCAGTCAGGTCGCGTAGCGCTTCCAAATCCGGATGGCGAAACAGCGCGTTTGAATCAAAGTTTATTTTGGCATCCAAGGCCACCAATTCACCTGATTTGGTAACGACCAACGGATTGATTTCGAGCAAGCTGCAATCAAGATCGACATACAATCGGCATAACGCTTTCAGAAACGCATCAGCCGCTCGCACGGATTTACCGGAGATACCCAGTTTTTGACAGAGCTTTCGAACTTGAAAACTCTCGATTCCCTGCGCTGGATCAAAGTGTTCTTTGAAGATTTTCTCTGGTGTTTCATGTGCGACTTTTTCGATATCCACGCCACCTTCCTGTGAGCACATCACGACCGGCAGATGGGCCGAACGATCAAGCACGATGCCCAAATAAAGTTCCCGGGCGATATCACAACCCGCTTCGATGATGACTTGATTGACAACCTTGCCTTCCGGGCCAGTTTGGATCGTCACCAAATGATTGCCCAGCATGTTCGCGGCGGCCGTTTTTGCATCAGCAGCGGACCGGACCAACTGCACGCCATGTTGGGCCGGCATCTCGGTGAAAGTGCCTTTGCCACGGCCACCGGCGTGAATTTGGGACTTCACGACCGCAACTTTCCCGCCCAACTCATCAAACGCCTTAGCGGCGTCAGCGGGAGTGCGGGCGACCCGGTTTTGAAGGACTTTGACGCCGAACCTTTGGAACAGCTGTTTCCCTTGGTATTCGTGGATTTTCATGGGCTGCGCAGGAGTGAGGGGCAAGTTTAAGTCCGAGATTATAGGGAGATTCAATTTGCACGGTCAACGGGTTGGAAATAACCGAGCCACATCGATTTCTTGCAAGAACCCGCATAACCCCTAAAACCACCGCTAACATCAACTGCCAGCTGTAAACTCCCGATTTAAGGCATGGACGGGTTTACTATTTCCAATCGGTAGCGGCGATGGATCGCACGAAAAAACTGCACGATACGACTTCACCTTTTGCGCTCGATCCATTCGTTGCGTACCCGAACCCATTGGCGGATCCAGGCAGACCCGAGCGTCCAAAATCCATCGAACAAATCTTGCAGGAGATAAATGGCTTTCAGATTTCGCCGAACGGTTCGAGTTCCATCGCGCCGGTTCGATTGGCGGCTGGTCCGCAAACGGTTGCTCAAGCCCCTGACTCGAATCGCGTAGAATCTGCGATTGGCACTCGCCCAACCAACAACTCATCCCGGATTCCTGTGGCGATTGTCGCCCAGCCTGATGCACAATTCGGCGAAACAGCCGAGGAGAATTTTCCGGTGCTGGAGTTCGATGTTCGGATGTTTGAAGAGCCGGCAGTAGTACCAGAACCATTGGCCGCCCCGGCACCTATTCGCAATGCTTTTGAATTCGATCCGGATTTTTTTGATTATGCGGCGATCGAAACTCGCGACGGAAATTTTTCGCACAACACATTCCATCAACCCGCAATCGTCGCCGCCAAATCAGACGGTACCGCTTCTGATCCAGGCGTTTTTTGGGCTGCGGCCAACGACGTGATCTTCATCGATGGCCGAGATGGATTCGGACTTATTGATGTGGCCTGTTTCGAAATCTCGTCCGCATCGTTTGAAGCCAACCGAATACGCATTCGCGTTAGTGACGATGCTGAATTCCAAATTGAATATCGAAACGTCACTCATGCTATTTTTGCCGACGGAGTCGAGGTCGAGCTTGACAGCAAATTTCCGGAGTCTTCGGTGAAATAGTTTGCGCGAAACCGCTACTCACGGACACTGGGAATTTCGCTGGCTGGCTGAAATTGCGCGAGGTTACGTTTCATCACCATCAAGTAGTCCCCGTTGTTTGGCCGAACATCCATCGGGTCGACGACCAGTACGGTAACACCTTGCAATCGCACGACCTCAAGCAGCTCGGTGGAAAACGGGTAATTCGATAGCAAGACCGTTTGACCCTGTTGCCGAAGTGTCTGATGATCCTTGTTCAGCGCCAGGAATTTCTCCAATTCGTCGGCGGCAACGATTGCGGTGGGTGGTTCGAACCAAGTCAAATGATGATCCTGCCACCCAGCGGCTTGTGAGAAGAATTTCAAATCGGGATTCGCCGAAAGGACGACCAGCGGTTGATCGCCTTGCGACTGTGGCAACACCTTGAAAGCTTCAGCGAGTTCGGTCAAGTCTTTTTTCAATGCTTGGAGATTAGCTGAAAAAATCTCTTTTTTAGCTGGATCAACTCGAGCCAATTCGGTCGCGATGTAATCGGCTTGTTTACCCGCGATCAACGGACTGAGCCAAGTGTAGGCGACCGTCGTCGGATGGGAATGTTCCCCTTCGGGACCATGCGAATGGACCAGCCGAACATCATCCACCGAAATGTAATCGGCCAATGCCAGTCCCCGGGTCGCTGAATTGCAGATCTTGGAATCGGGCAGCGAAACGGTGTCGAGCCATTTCGCGAATCGCGCGCCCACACCATTGGCTACGATCAAGTCGGCATGTTGCATTTTCAAAATAGCATCGCGCTGCGGTCGCCACTGGCTAGCTCGTTCACCAGCCGGCACCGGGCAGCGGACTTCCATCTCACTACCGGCAATTCGCTGAGTCAGGTATTCCAACGGATAGGAGACCGCGACGATTTGCCGTTTTGTACCCGGGTCAACGGTCGATGTTGGACGGGGCGACGAACCTTCGTCGCCCCCACCAGGTTCGCAACCAACCAGCGGCAACAAAATCAATCCATTCACGATCAACCACCGCCATGCGAATGCTCGTTTGATTGAGTCGGGTCGTCGTATCATGAGGATTTTTTCAATTAAATTGGAGATCTACTAGTGGAGATTTTTTGCACGCGATTATCGGCCCCAGTGCCGGGCCAAACAAGATGATCAACGCGATCGTTTGGACGGGGACAAAAACAGAGCTCCTGGTGAGGCATGATTGGCTGGATTTGAGCGAGTTGACGAACAGCGATTGCGGAGCGTGTCGACAGCTTTGAATGCAGCTCAATCGCCTCATACGTCGATTTTCGGCCACGATTTTGCCGTTGCGGCAACGCGGTTCAATTTTTGGTCGCTCATATCGACAAGCCGTTATTACTTTGTCGCGGGCTGCGTCGATTCTTGTTTCAGCTCCTTTGCGCGGTTCAAACACGCCGCATCGCGAGGCGAAGAATTTCGCGCACCCAACGCATCCCAAGCAGCCGCAAGTTTTTCGACGAGTTCTTTATTCGGCGTGTCAACGGACTTCAATTGGATTTCCAGTGCGGCGATTTCCTGCCAGAGTGGTTCACCTGATTGGGCCCAGTGGGCGACCGCGCCGACAAGATCTTTCTTAATCGCGAACAAGAAATCTCCGCGTGTTTGATGGGCCGCCTGATCACCGGGTGTTGTTTTCAGCAACTTTTCCGCCTTCGTGTTTGCTTTCCACATTTGCTCCAACTGGGAAATGATTTTTTCCTGTTTTTGGTAAGTCTTGAAGACCTCCGCTCGGCCCGCGAGTTTGGCCAATTCCCGCCCTTGTTTGGCAAACCAGCCGGCCCCATCAAAATTCTGTTGATCCAGCATTTCCTGAATCAAATTATCAAGCACCTGCTTGTAGGCCGCTTCCGTTCCCGGAGCAACGTTTCTAACGGCCCCAACCATCGTTTTCTTGGCAAGTTCCACGAAGTCGATTTCATACTGTTCATTAATTTCTCGAAGAGGAGTCAAGGCCAGTTCGGCATCGCCGATCGCAATCGCCAACTCCCACGCTTGATTCAGTATTACATAACGTTCAACCGGTTCGGTTGACATGCGTCCATCTTGAAATAACTCACCCGCCAATCGAGTCTTCGCTTCCGGCGTTTTTGCATTCTCGAATTTTGTTCGGTATGCCGACATGAACTTGTTCATTTCCTGGCCAATCTCCTTGGCACTGGGCACCGATAGTTTGGTTGGAATCGGTGGTGTGTTGCCGATGGTTGCCGTCGGATCGCCTGGCGGAGTTGTCGACGAAGCGGGTGGTAAATTGGCAGCCGGATCGGGATTCACCACAGCAGTATTCCCCGGTACCGCCTCGGGAGAGACCGGCTTGGTTGGCAGAGCGGCCAACGGCGAAACTACCGAAAGATCGCGAATGCCGATCAGTCCTATCGAACAGACATTCAAACGAATTAACAGCCGGCCCTGGACTCCAACAATCGGCATGCCTTGTGCATTTTCGCACTTGGTTGTCGCGACATCCGAATTTCCAAACCAAGCACTGACATAGTTGTCCTTGGTATCAAGTCCAGCGGCGCCGATTTTCATAAATGTTAATCGGATTCCCTTGACCGGATTGGAACCTGCAACTTCGAGCGATCCAACGGCGAACCCAGGCTGAGCCAAAATCAAGTGTCGATTCAAAGGAACGCCGAATTCCTTGCCGACCTGCGCTCCGTCGCGTTCCAGAAAAACTGGTTGCAATGATTTCAAGTCCCCGTTCTGGAATTGCGAAACAATGACACCAATCAACAACCCGCCACCCTTTGCCAGCTCGCGATAATCCCGATTACCTATTTTCTCATCGATTGTCTGCCCGAAAAACTCAAACTTCGCAGGCTCTACCGCCCCCGCAACCTGGCCGATCAGTTTTATCGAATTCGAATCTGGTTTTCGGTGTTTTCCGAAATCGCCCGGTCCTTTGTACAAAGGAAATCTAGCCGCCAAGTTAACGGCGGGCGGGCGAGTTCCGGATTCTCGCGGAACATTGGCTGGCGACGTCGGTGGCCGATCGTCGAGTTCCGAATTGGTCGCGCCAGTTGCTGTCGTGTCCGTGGGCGAATTTGCCGGCGACAGGTTGGGAGAGTTGTCGTTCGAATTAGCAGCCGAATCGACGCCGCTGGTGGAGGGACCACTAGCGGACTGCGAATCGGGAATTAGTTTACTGATACCGACCCCGGGGATGATGCCGGAGGTCACAATGAAGCCGCCCACGCCGACCGCAGCAATGGCACCGGCGACCCATCCGATCAGTCCCCACGCCACCGCTCGCCGCTCACGTCGGGCTTGTTTTTGGCGGCTGTTGGGATCGGTCTTGATGACCTGACTCCCTGTCGGCAGCAGTGCCGGACCGTCGAAACCGGCACGAAGTTGATTGTCATATTCCTGTTTTTGTTCAACGGTCAACAGCCGCCGCCGCGCCACGGCCAACTCGTTGAGCAAGTCGTTGCACGCGCGGCCATGCGGACCATTTTGAAAGGAACGAACGTGCTCCATTTGCCGGTCCGCTGCCATCGATATGATCTGTTGATCTACTTCATACAAATCCAGGCCCAACAGTCGATAGTAATTGATCGGGCGCTCGGGATCGCGAATGCCTAGCCATTGCAAATAGGGATCGAAGTCTGACATGGAATTGGTCGCGGAAATTGGAAGTAGGAAACGCTGGCCGACACACCATTGGAATCCATGACGATGGTGTGGAGACAAACCATGGTCGAATTCAATTCTAATGCATCAGAGCCACTTTTTCATCTGCTAATCGGCCGCCGTCGATCGGCTGGCCCCTTTTTGACGTCGCGGTATCGTTAATCCCGGCAACCAAAGAACCATGAAAATCATGTCCGCAATAACAAAGATTCCACCAAATCGCCAGAAATGCTCCAGATTCCCCACGCGGCAACCGCTACCAGGACCATCGCGATTGCAAACACAATGGCTAGCTCCCAGCATTGCAACATGGCAATCGTGCCTCGGCTACATCCTATCTTGAACATCGTTTGCATTTCCCGTTGTCGCAAACGGAGCGACAACATGACGACCAACACGAGTAACAACAGAGTCGAGATTGCGATCAAGATGGCATTGGCATCGAAAAACAACTTGATTTGAAACACCATCTCCATTAATTCCCGCACCGTTTCCGAGGGACGGACAAATTGAAGAGCCTGATCACCAACGTCGTATTGTCCCTCCAACAATGTTTTTGATTTTATGTCCGGCGGAATCGCAATAATTGCCGTTAGCGGAAACTGCTCCAAATCGCCATGGAAATGGAACGACTCCAGATTCTCAGCGGTAACTTCGGTAAATGGCAGTACTGCCGCGCTGGCAATGATCCGATTATCCGTCCTCGCCAGAATCTTCCCAGTGTCCGTCTCGTTTGCCAAATCTTGGTGACCATGTCCTAATCCCGCGATTACCCACACCGTTTTCAAATCGACAAACACCGCGTGATCGTCGGCGGAATGAGACCGAGCCAAAATACCGGCGACCCGCATTTTTAGCGGATACAGTCCCGCGATATCGAGCACATTTTCTCGATCCGATAACAGTTGATCACCGATTCGCAACCGCAACGCTTCAGCCACGGACGCGCCAAGCACACATTCACCGAGCATGGCGAACAACGTCCCCGCCTTCAACTGCAACTGGCGAAACTCAAAATAGTCCACCGTCGTTCCCACGATCGGGTACTTTCTCGCCGTGAATTTTGAAATTATCGGAATCGGATTGGCCAAACCGGACTCGCGAATGCGGGTCGTCTCACCCATCCTGATATCAGCCGGAGACTGAGTCTTGAAATACAAAGCGTGTAACGCCAGATCAAGTCGACTGCCCGTTGCGCCAATTACGACTGGAGTTGCATCGGCGCGCGCCAGGATCTTTTCGTTAAACTGCCACAACAACAATTTGATCGCGATCGGCAACAACGCCGTCAGAAAAATACAGCCGATTAGGATCAACGACTTGAATTGATTGTACACAATGTACTTCAACGCTAACTTTAATGTTCCGTTCATGTTGCCGACTCCACGGCAGCATTCGCAATCCGAAACAGGTTGAAGTCAATCGTCCGATCAAATCCGGCCAGAATCCCCAAGTCATGTGTGACCACGATTAACGTTTGCGAGTTGGCTGTCGCTTGTTCAAACAGAATCTCGAGAATCAGTCGCTTATTGGCCGGATCAAGATTGCCAGTCGGCTCATCGGCCAGGATCAATTTGGGACGATTGATCAACGCGCGACATACGGCGACGCGTTGTTGTTCGCCTTGAGAGAGTTGCGACGGCAGCCGTCCCAGTTTGCTGCTCAGGCCCATGGCGGTAGCGCGGGCGAGGGACTCCTGGCGAATTTCACGATTCAAGTTCAACGTCGAATTGATCGCATAGGGCAACAGAATATTGTCGCTGGCCGATAGATAATCAATCAGTTCGAATTGTTGGAAAACAAAACCGATGTTGGAAATCCGAAAGTTACGACGCTGCGCATCCGATAACTGCCCTAACTCAATTCCGCCGACCCGCAGTTGGCCGGCCTCCGGTACTGAAATGCCCGCCAATAAATTCAGCAGCGTTGTTTTGCCGCTGCCACTAGGACCGACAATCGCCACTTTTTCTCCGGCGCTGATCTGCAACTCATCGATTACTAACTGAAATTCCGAATCCGGGTAACGGAATTTCAAGTGGTTAATTGTAATCATGAAAAATTAGTCTCAGCCCGCAACCGGCGCAGCTCGGCATCCACGCCAGTGCGTCTAGCGCCGCCGCCCAACATTCCGGCTGATGAAATCGGCTTGCCGCCGAACGGTGGGACTTCCATTTGGATCGACCGATTGACGCGTCAAATCACGTCTTTCGGCCTCGGCGAGTAGGTCATCGCTGATTTCCCGATTCGAAATGATCTGTACCCGCACACTCGATTGATTGGCCGAACCGAATCCTCCGATTGCTTGATTGCGAAACGGACGATTGACCAGCGGTAAATTTCCCAAACCGGGAACGCCATAGCTAGAGCTGCCGTAACCACTTCGCGAAACTCCGCCCAATCGGGCGACCCCCGCGTCTGGGACGCTGACGACCGTGTTGATGCTGAAAAAATTCACCGAAGGAAGTTGAATCGTGGTTTGCAGTGGTTGCTGTTGTTGGGCTGCCGCGCGAGGGAGTTCATGCAGCCATCCGCCGCCTAACCAAAAAACGAATGCTACCAACAACAACTTCAAATGCCGAACGGAACATCGCATGATTTCACCCATTTGAAAAAACGAATCGCTTGCCCGCCCGAAATTCTACCAAAAACTACGCCGCGAATGAATAGTTGAAATTACTTGTTAATTTACGGTCAACGAAGTGATGCCAATACAAATATGGTACCGTGGCTCTCAAATTAAGCCTTCCCGAACTGCCCAAACGGCGGCTTGTGTTCGGTCATTGGCGTCGAGTTTGCGCATGATTTTTTGCACATACTCTTTAACCGTTGCCGAACTGATCGATAATGACCGTCCAATTTCGCGATTGCTCATCCCCATCGCCAGATGCTGTAAAACTTGTTTCTCGCGTTGCGTCAACGGTGTATCAACTTCAGCCCAGTTCGTGGTCGTTCGAATCTTAGCCCGGGTCTTACTTAGCTGACTCGATGCCGGGGTCGGCTCACCGGCCGCCGCTCGGCGGATCGCGGCGATCAAATCTTGCGTTGCTGAATTTTTGCCAAGGTAATCATGACATCCCAGCGAACCAGCTCGCGCGATATGCATCGGGCTAACGTGCATCGAAAAAAACAAAATAGCGCAGCCGCCCCCTTCAGTCGCATAGGCTTCCAATTCCCTGATCACATCGATTTGTCCCAACCGGATTTCCGTCACCAAGACTTGCGGTCGTAGGGATTGTAATGCCCGAATCAATTGATCGCACGAATCGACTTGCCCGACAATCTCGAGATCAGTATCGGCGATCGCCCAACGCAAACCATCCGCGATTAACGGCTGGTCATCGGCGACTAATATTCGAATTGGCATACTGAATCGTCAGGTACGAATGTACCGGTTCTCCGATGTGGGTCGGATTTGGAAGCTGACCATGGCAAGTCAGCGTGGGAAATCTACTAAAGTTGAGGCCATTTCGCTGCTTTGTTGCTTGGGGTGACCTAAATAATCATTGTGACGTTGCCTTTGTGCAGCGTCGAGTGCGCGTGTTGCATTTGTCTCGCCATCGATCCGTTTCGCTGTTTCAATTCATCGCTGTTTCGCCGTCAGACCCATGAAATCCTATTCCGCCAGCCAAAAACCCACTATGTCACCTGACAGCCCAAAACAGATTCTATTGGTTGATGATGATCAACATTTGCTTCAATCCATGGGCCAATGGCTTCATGAGCAGGGCTACAAGACCTTCCTGGCAGCCAATTGCCAGACTGCGGAAAAACACCTTTCCAACCACCCCATCGATTTGGCGCTGGTCGATCTCCGCCTCGGTTCGGAAGACGGATTCGACGTCCTGCGATATTGCCAGCGGCACTGCCCACAAGTCGCCGTGTTGCTAATGACCGGCTATGCGACCATCGAAACCGGTGTCGAAGCGATTCGCGCGGGAGCCTTTGATTTGTTGACTAAACCGCTCATTGATGATGAGATCCTGCTCGCCATCAACCGAGCACTGTCGCAACGACAGGTCCTCGAAGAAAACGAACAACTGAAAACCCAACTCGATCAACGGTTTGGTCGCTCGAGCATCATCGGCAATGATCGACGGATGCAAAAAACGTTTGACATGATCGACAATATTGCCGACACGCGCGCGACGGTGTTGATTACCGGCGAAAGCGGTACCGGCAAATCATTGATCGCGCGAGCGATCCACCAGCGCTCCAACCGTCGTAAAGGCCCGTTTGTCGAAATCGCTTGCGGTGCGTTGCCAGAAAATCTATTGGAGAGCGAATTGTTCGGGCATGTGGCCGGCTCGTTTACCGGCGCGACCGGCAACAAAATTGGCAAATTCAAACAAGCCGCCGGCGGCACAATTTTTCTCGATGAGATTGGTACCGCTTCACCAAGTCTGCAGGTCAAACTTCTACGCGTGTTACAAGAATTGGAGTTCGAGCCAGTCGGCGGAACGGAAACGATCAAAGTCGATACCCGCATCGTGTTGGCCACCAATGAAAACCTGGCCAAAGCTGTAGCCGAAGGACGCTTTCGACAAGATCTGTACTATCGCGTGAATGTAATCAATATCGAACTTCCCAGTCTCCGAGAGCGCGTATCTGACATTCCCACGTTGGTGCAACACTTCCTATTGAAGATTTGCGAGGAAGAAGGAAAACAAGTCGAGGGTTTTGACGCCGCGGCCCTGCAGGCTTTGACCGCCTACAACTGGCCAGGAAACGTTCGCGAACTACAAAACATTGTCGAACGCGCCGTGTTGCTCGGGACTGGGCCATTGCTGGGTGTGTTCGATTTGCCGTCGCACGTCAATAGTTGCACCTCCAATACAATGGTCATCGCGCCCGCCGGAAGCCGACAGACGCTAAAAGATGCACTCGAAGGTCCCGAACGGCAGATCATTCTACAGTGTTTGCGCGAGAATAACTGGAATCGGAACGAGACTGCCGATCAATTGGGAGTCAACCGAACAACTCTATACAAGAAAATGAAGAAGCTCGGTCTGGAAAACCCCCGCGCCGTAGCGGGTGAGTGGTAAGCCATCGGGCACCTGCACACTTCAGAATTCAAGCCGTTGTTCGCCCGACGAACAGGCCAATGAGGGATTCGATCAAGCTACGAAATCTCAAACACTTTGTGCCTGCGAAACCAGATCCATACCAACTTGCGCCGACCACTCGGTAATCAAGCGACGAAACATGGGCTTGGTTTTCGACTGCGGAATTGCAACCCCGTCCAACTCCGCAACAGGCAAGATGCCAGGCGAAGTACCTAACCAAAGCAGCTCATCCGCGTCGTGCAGGTCGGCGATCGTCAGATCGGTTCGTTGAAATGGAATCGCCAAACGACGACAGATCACCTGTTCGACAAATCGCACCGACACTCCGGGCAACACATATTCTGCGTGCGGCGCGATGAGGGTGCGATCTTTCACGGCCAGCAAACTCGCCGTTGTCCCTTCCGCAACGAATCCCCGCGTGTCGAGCAGTATCGCGCGGGAACCTGGAGATTTTTTGTTGGCTTCTCGCTCAGCCAGAAAATAGTGCATTCGGCTGCGACATTTCAATTCGCGCGGAACGCACTCGGACGGAATCTCGCGCGTGTTGACTGTCGATAGACGTATGCCATTTTCGTAGTCCGCCGACCAGGAGGAAAAATTTAATGGCAATGCATAGATCAGGACCGTCGCGGCAGCGAGGTCAAGGATCTCAGCAGGCGCCCGCACGGCGTGTCCACCAGCAGTAATTACAATCCCGATTCCCAGGTCCTGACCGTCGGGCAGCGCTCCTAGATTCCTGGAAACCACTTCTGTCGCGATAGCGCTGATCTGATCCGTAGAAAGACCCGGTTCGATTCCCGAGATGGCCAAACCATTTGCCAATCGATCCAAGTGAAACCCCAGCAGGTGCAGCCGACCGCCAAATGTTCGCAGCTGTTCCGAAATTGCGACGCCCATCGTAAATCCATAGTCCCACACGGGAATCGTGGCGGATTCCAGTGGCATGAATTGGCCATTGAGATAAGCCAGCATCTCTATTGCTCGCGGTCGATCTTGGCGGCCACAACGTGACCACTGGCAACATGTTGCACACGCACCGTCGTCAGGTCATTTTCCTGGGCCGTCGGCAACAGACAGCGAACTAGTGCGTAACGACACGACGTTCCTGCAGCGATCCCTTTGGTGTCGACACTTTCCACTAGCAATTGTAGATTTTGTCCGACTAAACTTTGGAAATAGTTTTGTTGCAATTCGATTTCCAATTTCGCCAAAATCGCTCCGCGCTCCGATTTTACAGGCTTCGAAATTTGGTCCGACATCTCAGCGGCCGGCGTACCGCGGCGGGAACTGAATGGAAAGATATGTATTTTTGAAAAACCGATTTGCCGGCAGGCGTCCAGCGTTTCATCAAAGTCCTGTGCGGTTTCACCGGGAAATCCGACGATCACGTCCGTGGTGAACGCTGGTAGAGACAATTCGTTTTTTACCAACTGACACCGGTCGATGATGTGTTGCCGCGTCCACCGCCGTTTCATGGCCCGCAAAATTCGATCACTGCCACTTTGCAGACAGACATGCAAGTGCGGACAAACCCGATCCTTGAATTCCTGCATTACCGAGATCAACTCCCGTGTCACTTCGGTCGCCTCGATGCTGGATAATCGGACGCGAATTTCGGGAGCCGTAGTACATATCGCTCGAACCAAATCCGCCAGTCGCGTCCAGTCCGATTTAGGTTTGCCGCGATTGAAATCCACGCCGTAATGCCCCAGGTGAATTCCCGTTAAGACGACTTCGCGAAATCCATTGTCGCGCAAGCGCCGAATTTCGGCTAACACGTCGATCAGCGGCCGACTGAACATTTCGGGGCGAACGGTAGGAATGATGCAGTAACTGCATCTCAACAAACACCCGTCCTGAATTTTGACGTACGCGCGGTGGCGGTTGTTCAATCCCGAGATACCGTTGGGAATATCGATCACACCAAACCGACCCAACAGGTCCGGCAATTCACGTTTGTCTTTGATGACCTCGGCGACTCCCGGCAACGCCGCAACCGCTGCCGGTTCCCGGGTCGCATAACAACCCATCACAATAATCCGGGCATCCGGATTATCTCGATGCAAGCGGCGGATAATCTGTCGACTTTTGGCGTCCCCTTCACCGGTGATCGTACAGGTGTTGACGATGCATAAATCCGCCAACTGATTGTCACCGGCATCTTCGTAGCCGATTCCGAGCAGTCCTTCCCGAACGAACTGAGTCTCGTACTGATTGACTTTGCAACCCAACGTCACCGTCTTGAGTTTGGCGTTCATTCAATCGCTTCGATCGTTGCCGACATCGACCCGACGCAGCGACTGATCAAAAAATCGCGACCGAACGCATGAATTTGGTCGCGTTTCAATTCCGCATGCTCGCGAGTAGTGGTTAGGCAGACGCATCGTCCAACCGAATCGACAGTTTTGGCGATCTGAATACCCTTGGAAATCGGGTGTCCGAAAACTTGCCGCATCATCAAGATCACATACTCGTAGGAATGATCGTCATCATCCCACAGGATCACTTGGTAACGAGGCTGCTTTTTGGGCCGCTGGTCTTTTTTTTGTTTAGGTGACTGACGGACAACCGGATCAGCCACCAAAGTTGAGGATCCTTCTTCGGACATTTGATTTCTACCTGATTGAATGATCTTACCCACAACCGATACACCGACAGTTCGCGCGGAACCACGATAGTCGATCCCGGCCAAGACGGGTATATTCAGCAGCAACTGTCGTTTTCGCTCCACGAGTATTTTAATCGCGATTGCTGAACATGCTAGATCGAAAATTTATCCTCGAAAATCTCGACGCTGTCAAACAGAATTGTACCAATCGAAATGTATCTGCCAACGTTGACCGATTGGTCGAGCTGGAGACCGCCCGCAAAATAAAATTGCAACAAGTCCAGGAGTTGAATACAGCAGCCAATGCCACCTCCAAGTCGATCGGTTCGGCCAAATCCGATACGGAACGCGAATCACTAAAAGAAACGGGTCGAAAACTTCGCGACCAAAAAGACGCCGCGCAACACGAGCACGACCAACTCGATCGAGAAATCCATGCAATCCAACTGACGATTCCCAACATGGCTCACTACGAGTGTCCGATAGGCGGGGACGACAACTCGAATCTGGAAGTCGCGCGTGGGAAATACACACCGCGGACGTTTGATTTTCAGCCGCTGGATCATGTGGAAATCGGCGAAAAACATGGCTGGATCGATTTCGAAGGAGGCGCCCGCACGACCGGCAATGGATTCTATTTTCTGAAGGGTGAATTAGTGCTGTTGGAAATGGCGTTGCAACAGTTCGCCGTGCGGGAATTGTCGAAATTGGGCTTCATTCCCACAATCACGCCCGACTTGGCGCGCGATTCGGTCCTCGAAGGGATTGGATTCATGCCTCGTGGACCCGAGACGCAGATTTATAGCATCGAAAATTCCGACCTGTCGTTGATCGGCACCGCCGAGATCACTTTGGGTGGTTTGTATAGCGGCAAGACGTTGAATGATGACGAATTGCCGATCAAATTGTGCGGCATCAGTCATTGCTATCGGACGGAAGCCGGTGCGGCCGGACGTGCCTCGCGCGGATTATACCGCGTTCACCAGTTCACCAAAATCGAAATGTTTGCGTTCACGCTTCCTGAACAAAGCGATGCGATGCACAATCACTTGCGCCAAATCGAATGCGATTTGTTTGACGCCCTCGAAGTTCCGTTTCGAGTTGTCGATACAGCCACCGGCGATTTGGGCGGACCGGCCTACCGAAAATTTGACCTCGAGGCCTGGATGCCCGGCCGCGGCGAATCCGGTGAGTGGGGCGAAGTGACCAGTACCTCCAACTGCACCGATTATCAATCGCGTCGCTTGAATATCCGGTACAAGGAAAAAGACAAAAAGGGCACTCACTTTGTCCATACGCTCAATGGCACCGCCTACGCACTCAGCCGCGCAGTCATTGCGGTCTTGGAAAACCATCAAAATGAAGACGGCAGCGTTACCGTTCCCCCGTGTTTGCGGCCCATTTTGGGGACCAACGTACTCGGGAGATAGCGTTGGTGCGGAAATTCCTATTCGACTTCGATCACGTCGAGCAACAGGTTTCGAATGTCCCCTTCAATCGGAACGGAAGCGCCGGTCTGCCGTTGAATCAGGATGAAATGAAACAATGATTTGAGAGCGAACTGCGGGTGACCGAGCTTGTTCGCCCACTGCCGGACTTCGCCGCTGGCGGAACCGAGTGTGATCAGGCTGGTCTGAATTTCCAATGTTTCGCCTTCTCGAATCGGGGCGCGAAATCGTAGCCGCATGTCCATGATGATGAACCCCAATTCCTTCGCCGCCAATAACTCGACCAAGCCAATTTCTTCGGCGTACCGCCACCGGGCTTCTTCCAGCAATTCCAGATAGCGGCTGTTGTTGACGTGCCCAAAGGCATCGGTGTGGTACGTGCGAATAGCAAAGGTAGTTTTATGTATCATGGAGTCCGAGATCTGGGGATGGGTTCGCTTCAATTCGCTTTGCGATCTAGATGCTAGATCGTCAGTCGAAGAAAATAAAGGCTCCGCAGCCAGGCAACGTGCGGTTAACAATTGTCATTACCGAAACCCGCGATATTTTTTCGGCGTATCAATTTTGTCAAGACTTGCGCGAGGCGTCTCCCACCGGTTTTCGGATCGGTGCTAACGCATTTTGGCTTGTTCACGAAACAGTTCGTCCTGAATGGGCGCAATGTGCTGTAAAATACTTGCCAGTACGGATGCCGGAGAGCCCGTAGCGTCGATGTGCGCGACAATCTCGGGTGGGTAACAATTGAGCAATGGAGCCGATTTTTCACGGTAGACTTCAAATCGTCGACGAATAATTTCCTCATTGGCGTCGTCCGAGCGGTTTTCGCGAATCGCTCGGCGCCGCAATCGACGGATCATGGCCTCGATACTACCGCAGTCCAGATTGATCACTTGCCGAATGTCCAAGTGATCTTTGACTAATTCGGTTTGTGCCACGTTGCGAGGCAGGCCATCGAGCACCAATAAATCTTCCCACGGTTTATAGGTCGACATCGCGACAAAGGCCTCCAGCGCTTTCTTCCAGATCTTGATCGTCAACTCGTCCGGCACCAGTTGTCCACTCGAACTGTAGCCATAGACTTCTTTGCCTTCCTCGGAACCAATGTCGATCGACCGAAAGACATCACCCGCCGACATGTGGAAAAAACCTGGAATCGTTCCCAAAATTTTGCCTTGCGTCCCTTTGCCCACTCCCGGAGGACCAAACAACAAAATCGACCGGAACGGTTTAACGCTGGCCATGAATCAACTCCTCATGCAAGGAAACCAAATAAATTTCCATCATGGCACAGGTTTAGCCAAACGGCAGTCTGTGTCTGGAAATCTCACAATCAATCCGCCAATCGACACGTCCGAAAACTTCACGGTCACTCGGGCGCACCCCAACCACCAAATGATGGGGACGCTAACCTGCGTTCAAAATTGCATTCCGAGCCGCGTTGAATTTCCGGCAAGTTCTGGTTTTAATTGCAAATTTAACGCGAAGCAAGTCAGCCAGCGACTACATTTCGATCGAAAAAGCACAAAGCCAACCACAAAGCCAATCACAACCATAAACCTTGCTGCGCCCGTAGGCTGAACCACCGAACCAGTGGACCACCTCGATCGACACGACCACCGGCGGCAGTTCAAATTATTCGCGCGCACCGCGCCGATGGTGATTTCGGAATCGACGACCTGTTTATGGAGAAACAAGAGTGCCGAAAGCGCTTGGTCTTAGCACTAGTTGCAACGCCACAACTCACCGCCAAACGGGTCCGGAATCATCTCGCAAAAGTTCCGGCCAGCGCGATTGGGATATGCCACTGGCCGGTTTTCTCGCAGTGAAGTTTGAGAAACTCGGTAATCCAGCGAAGGTACGACGCCGCAGTCCGAATCGAATCGTGCCGAAGTCGCAATGCGTCCCGAACACCATCGAGAAGATTGGATGAACTAGCCATTGTTCCTATCCTCGTCAAATTAAGGGTTATATACGGACGTCCGTATAATCCCGGATTATACGGACGTCCGTATATTTCTGCAGCGAGAAATTTTGGTTCGAGGAACGAAGGAAAAAAATTGACAATTGATTTGGAAACAGTTAGATTATTTGCACTGTGCTGCAATCCGAGGTTCGGGTATATACTGCGTTCCGTATAATAATTGTTCTGCTTTATAAGTATCTCCGAAGATAAAGTACCCCCAAAACCATCCTAAAAAACACCCAATAATCATCCCTGACGTAAAAGAAGGACCTTTGATATCATTTGTGACTTCTTTAGTATGATCCCAATCGGACTCTATCTCTTGCTTCTTGGGTCGTGTTTCGCTGTTATCGCTTACTTCTACAAACGTAGATATGATTACAGACTCAGATGCCGCGACAAATCCGCCCAACTTCTTGCTGAAGTCAATAATTGTATCTCTGAGGGTTGTACTGGAAGTTCTAAAGTCTCTCAAGAGTCTTACGCTGCTTTCAGATTGGAACTCAACCGAAAAGACGGAAACGAAATAGATAAAAAATGGGATGAATATGTTAAGTATCATTATAAATTTCATATGAGGTACATTAATTGTTTGACTGATTTGAAGACGATAATTCACAAAATTACCAAAACCTAAACGGCAGGCTGGACGGGCTTGAAACTGACTAAAAGCAGAACAAAGCGATGAACCTAAGCGGCGGTTTATCGCGGATTTTTAAATGGCGGCCCGCTTGCCGCCGCTAGGTTATCTTGGTCGTTATCTGATAAAAGAATCACTATTTCAATGCGGTTTCGGATCAGTTCCTTTATCCTGCTCTCCTCCCTGTTGGGATTCGCTATAGGCAGTTGCGGTTCGCACCGAAATGCAATTTGGCAAGTGCGTAAGGTCGATACAACGGTTGATGCGATTCTAAATGATGTGTATCCAGGCTTTCGGAGTCGACTATTCGTTGAGTTTGAATCCGAGGCTGCACAAAACCCAACATACGGCGCGTTCAAAGCGAACTATCTGCCGGGGTGTTTGGGCTTCATCTATGCTGGCGGTGACCTACCTTATCTCGATCCTGGGAACGAGCGTATCGAGTACATCGGCGGGCCGTTTACTGGATCGACCACGTTCAAACGCAAAGTGGTCTTAGCAATGACAAATCCCAAAACGGATTTTTCCGTGTTTCCCATTGTTGACCCTCAAATAAAGGTTGATATTGAAATTGAGATTTGTGTGCCTTGGGGCCTGATTGCTGGCCGACCGAAATTGCTACTTCGTGACAATGCAGGGCCAACGTCCGCTTCTTTTTTGGACGCCCTGACTACAAGGCTAGACCAAGCCGAAATAGA
>JANNWZ010000113.1:0-5025 GCA_031409295.1 Mariniblastus sp. | reverse complement strand
TGAAATTGTCGATGTTTGCGATCGACGAAGCGCATTGCGTCAGCGAATGGGGACACGACTTCCGCCCGGAATATCGCGGACTGTCGATCCTGAAGAAAAAATATCCGGGCGTCGCGGTGCATGCCTATACCGCCACCGCCCCGGAAATCGTCCGGCAAGACATTATTCGTCAATTGGGGTTGGTCAATCCGAATTCATTGATCGGTTCAATGAATCGAGCGAACTTAATTTACCAAGTGCGACAGCGCGAATCCGGACTGGGACAGATTCTGGAGGTGTTGGAAAAACATCGCCATGAATCGGGCATCATCTATTGCCTTTCAAAAAAAAATGTCGATGCCACGGCGACGGCTTTGAATGAACTGGGACTGCAGGCGTTGCCCTACCACGCAGGCATGAGCGCCGAGGAACGCAAACAGAATCAAAATGCGTTTCTCAAAGAAGAAGTAAATATCATCGTCGCAACCGTGGCGTTCGGCATGGGGATCGACAAATCGAATGTCCGGTTCGTGATTCATGCCACGATGCCCAAGTCAGTAGAGGCCTATCAACAGGAAAGTGGTCGCGCGGGCCGCGATGGGCTGGAAGCCGAATGTTGGTTGTTCCATTCAGCCGCCGACATCATGTCCTGGAGACGATTACTGGAACAATCTGAGTCGCCGGAGGGTCGCGAATCGGCATTCCAGGCATTGAATGCCATGGCCAATTTTTGCCAAAGTGCCCAATGTCGACATGTCGCTCTCGCTGCTCATTTCGATGAACGGCTGGTGATCGACAATTGTGGTGCCTGCGATGTGTGCCTGAACGAAGTTCCGCAGGTCGAAGAGCCGTTAGTGCTGGGGCAAAAAATCGTTTCCTGTGTTTACCGAGTCGATCAACGATTTGGCGCGGATTATGTGTCGCAAGTACTGGTCGGCTCCAATGACAAACGCATTTTGGCCAACCGGCACGATCAAGTCAGTACCTATGGCTTGCTGGCCAGTGAAAACCGCCGAGACATTCGCAACTGGATCAGTCAATTGATTAGTCAAGATTTCCTTGCCCAAGTCGGTGAATTCAACGTGCTTAACATCACGGACAAGGGACATCAACTATTGCGCGGGCAATTGACACCGCTACTGACCAGGCCCGCCAACACCACTTCACGAAAAATCTCCGGCACCGCCAAGGAGGTTTCCTGGGAAGGGGTCGATCGCGACCTGTTCGAAAAACTGCGCGCCCTGCGGGGCGAAGAAGCTCGCGGTCGGAGCGTGCCCACGTACGTAGTGTTCAGTGACAGCTCGCTGCGCGAAATGGCACAGCGACGACCTTCGACACTGGATTCCTTTCGTTTGATTTCCGGAGTGGGTTCACAGAAATTGACCGACTACGGTCCGTCTTTTCTCGCGTCGATCAACGAACATTGCCAAGCACAAGGTTTAAGCCAAGACAACATCCGGCCCGTTAATCAAGCCCCCACAATCAAATCGCCAAACAACCCGCCCCCCAAGTCGGTTTCCCCAGCGGTCGCGGCGTTTCCGTTTTTCGATCAAGGTCTTTCGGTTCCTGAGACGGCGACCAAAATCGGGCGAGCCGAGTCGACGACTTGGGGTTACTTGCAGGAGTACATCCGGCATCATCGAGTCACCGATCCCAGCCGCTGGGTTGATCCAGCAACAGCTGGCCAGATCCAGGCCGCTATTCAAAAAGTCGGACCGGTACCACTCAAGCCGATCTTTTTTGAACTCGAGGAAAAAATCTCCTACAACCAGATTCGAGTCGTCGTTGACTGTCTCGCAAACCAATCGGCGAACGTGTAAAACAGCTTCGATATTGCAAACACTTGAAAGGAACTATTTCGCAGTGGACTTCACTCAATCAACCGGCCTGATTTTCGACTGCGATGGAACGCTGGCCGATACGATGCCGCTGCACTATCTCGCTTGGCGCTCCACTCTACTGAACTATGGAATCGTGTTTGACGAAGACTATTTCTATTCGCTGGCTGGCCAGCCGACGGTGCAAATCGTACGAACTCTATTGGCTGAGAACCAGGTCGGCGGTGACGCCATCGCCATCGCTCACGAAAAAGAACTGGCATTTCTGGCGATGCTGGACGAAGTGCAACCAATCGAACCCGTCGTGGATATTGCCCGGCGGTATCGGGCAACTCATCGGATGGGTGTGGGTTCAGGATCGAATCGAGCGGTGGTCTTTCAGATTCTGGAAAAAATCGGACTGGCGGATTTTTTCGATGCGGTAGTTGGTTCGGAAGACACGACGCGCCACAAACCTGAGCCGGATGTGTTTCTCGAAGTGGCTCATCGAATCAACGCTCGCGCCAGCCAGTGCTGTGTTTTTGAAGATGCCGATTTGGGCGTCGAAGCGGCTCATCGAGCCGGTATGTCCTGCTTCGACGTCCGCACCATCTTCACACCCCGCCGGATCAGTCGCCTTGGTTAGCCTACGGCGGGACGGTGACAAGACACCTCGCCAAACACTATAACTAAGGGTCGCCGGTCCGCGCTGCGCGGGGGTTTGTTTGACAATTATCCTTTATCCACTTTGTTCACTGCCACGATGTCCAAAATAATCTACACGTTTACTGACGAAGCCCCTGCCCTGGCGACTTATTCGTTGTTGCCAATCGTCCAATCGTTTGCGGCGGCCGCCGGAATTAAAATCGAGACACGCGACATTTCACTAGCGGGTCGCATTATCGCCAATTTTCCCGACGCCCTCACTGAGACGCAACGAATCGGCGATGACTTGGCCGAGTTGGGCGCGTTGGCAACTCAACCGGACGCGAACATCATCAAGCTGCCCAACATTAGCGCCTCCGTGCCGCAACTCAAAGAAGCAATTCAGGAACTGCAAGCCAAGGGCTACGCGATTCCCAGTTATCCAGACGAACCCAAAACCGACGCCGAAAAAGCGATCAAAGCCCGCTACGGAAAAGTCCTTGGCAGTGCCGTCAACCCTGTCCTGCGCGAAGGCAACTCCGATCGCCGCGCTCCCAAGGCGGTAAAAGAATACGCCAAAAAACATCCGCATTCGATGGGCAAATGGTCAGCCGATTCGAAGACTCATGTCGCGACGATGAGCGGCGGCGATTTTTTCTCGAATGAAAAATCGGTGACGATCAAAACGGCTGATAAATTGACAGTCCAATGGGTCGGTGCGGATGGCACAGTGGTCATTTTGAAGGATTCCGTTCCGGTATTGGCAGATGAGATCGTCGATGCGACCGTGATGAACATGGCCGCACTGAAGACTTTTTTAGTGGCCCAAATTGCCGATGCGAAACAACAAGGAGTGCTGTTTTCGTTGCACCTTAAAGCCACAATGATGAAGGTCTCCGATCCGATTATTTTTGGACAGGCCGTGCGCGCGTTTTTTCCAAACGTTTTCCACAAGTACTCCGCCGATCTCGATGCGGCGGGTGTTAATGTGAACAACGGCTTGGGCAGCTTGCTGGAAGGAATCGCAAAACTACCAGTCGACAAACGCTCCGCTATCGAATCAGAAATTCAAACCGCGCTCGCCAACGGCCCGGGGTTGGCGATGGTCAACTCGGATCTCGGAATCACGAACCTACATGTTCCCTCCGATGTGATTGTCGATGCTTCCATGCCTGCCATGATTCGGACCTCCGGCCAAATGTGGAACGCGGCCGGAAAACTTCAAGATACCAAGGCTGTCATTCCCGACAGCAGCTATGCCGGCGTGTACACCGCAACCATTGATTTCTGCAAACGACATGGCGCTTTCAACCCGGCCACGATGGGAACCGTACCCAACGTGGGGCTGATGGCACAAAAAGCCGAAGAGTATGGCTCGCATGATAAAACGTTCGAGATTCCGGCCGCCGGGATCGTGCGCGTCACCGATAGCTCGGGCCACACTTTAATGGAACATGTCGTCGCCGCTGGTGATCTGTGGCGGATGTGCCAAGTCAAAGATGCGCCGATTCGCGATTGGGTGAAACTGGCCGTGACTCGCGCTCGCGCAATGGGCGCTCCAGCAATTTTTTGGCTGGATGCCAATCGCGCGCACGACGCTGAGTTGATCACAAAAGTCAAGCAATATCTTGGCGGCTACGATACCAAGGGACTGCAGATCGAAATCATGTCTCCACTGGCAGCTACCAATTTCACACTGGCTCGCGTCAAAGCGGGTGCGGATACGATTTCCGTCACTGGCAATGTTTTGCGCGATTACTTAACCGATCTATTTCCGATTCTCGAACTCGGCACCAGCGCGAAAATGTTGTCGATCGTGCCGCTGATGAACGGCGGCGGATTGTTTGAAACAGGTGCTGGTGGATCGGCCCCCAAACATGTGGAACAGTTTGTAGAAGAAAATCATTTACGCTGGGATTCATTAGGCGAATTTTTGGCAATCGCGGTCTCACTGGAACATTTGGCAGTAACGACTCACAACCCGCGGGCACAAGTCTTGGCCGATACCCTGGATACCGCGACGGGACAAGTGCTGGATCACGATCGCTCGCCGTCGCGTAGCGTTCATGAACTCGATAATCGGGGCAGCCATTTTTACTTGGCCTTGTATTGGGCGCAGGCTTTGGCCGCTCAAACGGCCGATCGCGACCTGCAGCGACATTTTTCCCCGCTCGCGCAACAGCTGTCCGACCATGAATCCCAAATTGTCGCTGAGTTGAACACGGTACAGGGTCATCCCCAGGACATCGGCGGATACTATTTCCCTGATCCGATCAAAGCGTCCGCTGCCATGTGTCCAAGCAAGTCGTTGAATTCAATATTAGCCAATGCTTAGTTAGACAGCGGCCGGTTCGTCCCGTGATTCGTAATTATTGGATATTCGCATTGAATAATTCAACCTGAGGTGTGAATCGAAAGTCCGCGACAATGCGGCTGCGTCGCCTATGGCTAACCGTACAACGTTGTCGCAGCCGCTGACCATTGAATTCTGAACACTGAATACTGAAAACTGAACCACTACGCGCATGAACTTCCAAATCAACCTTCCCGAATGGGCGATCGCGGAACATCAACGACTTCCGAG